>JAYVUK010000039.1:0-4356 GCA_043787975.1 Bacteroidota bacterium | reverse complement strand
AAAGATTACGCTTCTCAGCGGATTTTTCTCAAGGGATCCTTAAAAAATCCCTTGGGAAAAATCTAATCTTTAGGTTGCACTTATCACTTGAACACAGCTAGCACTATTAATAAATTTCGCCCCGACAGGAATAAAATTTAAACGGGTTATAAACATACTCCAATAAAAAGCATTCGCAATTCGTAGTTTCGTACCTGATTCGTAATTAATAAAGAGACATTCGCAATTCGTAGTTTCGTATATAATTCGTAATTCGACGCACACTATGGTTCATCCGGAAAAATCTTTCCCGGGTTCAAAATCCCCTTCGGATCAAATAATTTTTTAATCCCTTTCATCAACTCTATTTGTGTTTTATTGAAAGCAATGTCGAGATAATTTTTCTGAACATAACCGATTCCGTGTTCACCTGAAATGGTTCCTCCCAAGCGAACGCACAATTCAAATATCTCGCGGATGCCAAGCGGAACTTTTTTATTCCAGTCTTCATCACTCATTTTTTCCTTGATGATATTCACATGCAGGTTTCCATCACCGGCATGACCATAACAAACACTTCTGAAACCATACTTCTCTCCTATTTCTTTTACTCCTTTCAAAAGCGTTGGTAATTCGGCTCTCGGAACTACCGTGTCTTCTTCCTTGTAAACAGAATGCGACTTCACTGCTTCGCCGGCTGATCTTCTTGCCCGCCACAGATCAGCCTTTTGCTGTGCTGTTTCCGCGAAAAGAATTTCATCACATTCATACCGATACAGAATTTCAGAAATGATTTCGCAATCTTTCATCAACATCTCTTTATCGTTTCCATCCACTTCCACAATGAGATGCGCCTGAATATTTTCTTTCAACGGAATTTTTACATCCACAAACTGCATCACATACTCAATGCAATCACGTTCCATAAATTCAAGTGCTGATGGTGTTATCCCGGATTTGAAAATAGCTGCCACCGCTTCACACGCTTTCTCCGCGCTGAAAAAAGGAACCAGCATCAACAGATTTTCTTTCGGCAACGGAATTAAACGGAATACAATTTTTGTAATGACTCCCAATGTTCCTTCGCTTCCGATGAAAAGCTGAGTAAGATTATAACCGGTTGAATTTTTTAACACGTTGGCTCCTGTCCAGATAATTTCTCCGGAAGGCAACACCACTTCTGTATTCAATACATAATCTTTGGTAACGCCGTACTTCACGGCTTTCGGTCCGCCTGCACATTCGGCAAGATTGCCTCCGAGAAAACAACTTCCTTTGCTTGCTGGATCAGGTGGATAATACAAACCCTTTTCCATCACTGCTTCCTGGAAAATTTGATTGATCACTCCGGGTTCAACAATCGCCTGGAAATTTTGGTCGTCAATGCGAATGATTTTATTGAACCGTTCCATTGATAGAATCACACCACCGTAAACGGGAAGCGCGCCACCGCTCAATCCGGTTCCGGCTCCACGAGGTGTGAGAGGAATTACTTCCCGGTTACAGATTTTCATGATCGCCGAAACCTCCTCTGTGGATAGCGGTTTCAGCACCACTTCAGGAAGAAAACTTAAATCTTCCGTATAATCATGCGAATAATGCTGAAGATGCTCAGCATTCGTCAGCACATAATCAGCCCCGACAATTTCCTGAAATTGATCAAGAATCCCTTTATTTATTCTATGATACTTCAAAACTGTTTCGTGATTCGATTGTCAGACAAAAATAGGATCATTAAGAATTCAACATCATTCTGTGTCCTTTTCTTTTCAACATCAATAATTTTCCTTAATTTGCCTCTTGAATTATCAATTTTATGAAGAGACTTTACTATATCCTTCTCGGTAGTATTTTAATGATTGCCTGCCATAAAGAGCCACTCATTCCTCCTTTTAATTCTGTGCCTGATAAAAAGGATTTTATTCTTGCCGGTGAAATGGGAAACAGTATTTATTATGACAACATTAGTCCTGATTGGGAACGTTATGCTTATGGATTAACAGGCGACAGCATCGTCATTGACATTAATAACGATAACACAACAGATGTCAGTATAAAATATGCCACCATTTCAGCAGCAAATAGTTACACCACTCAAACAACAGTAAGCGCACTTAACGGTGCATTGTTTTCTTTGTCTCCGAAAAATTTGAATGACACCATTCATTCATCTTCGTCGTGGTCGTCATCCACTTCGCTTTTGAGTTTTACAAAAATTGATTTCGCAACCAGTGATACATCCGTGAGTGGTCCATGGATTTCAAAAACTGATAAATACCTTGGAATAAAAATTACAAAGAACGGACAAGTCATGTATGGCTGGATAAGAATGTCGTTACTTGTACATCCGGTCACCGTTTATATTCAGGATATTATCGTGAAAGATTTTGCATGCATGCAGCCGGATTAATGCCTTTTCCCGGAACACCAGCCAATTTACATTCCTGAAAAACAAACTTTTTTCCGGTTCAGTGTAGTCTTTAGGCCGATTGAAGGACGGCAGACTACGCTACAATATTGTCATGCTGAACTTGTTTCAGCATCCAAATAATTAAGAGATGCTGAAACAAGTTTTGGTGCTGTCAGGTGTTTCACCTGACTGAAAGAAGCGAGTAAACTTGAATCATTCCTTCACCACTTTCGCAACAAATATTTTTTTCTTCTGAGTTGTTGCATGGACAAAATAAATTCCGGATGGTTGTCTATTGATATCAATCGCCGATGAAAAGTTTTTACTTGAAAAAACTTCCTTGCCTAAAATGTCTTCAACTTTCAAAGAAACAATTTTATCATTCAAATCTTTTATTCGCAATGAAAAAATTCCCGAAGAGGGATTCGGATACACTTCCATCTTTGAACTTTGAACTTCAAAACTTTGAACTGCTATAAGCGAATCACAGATGCTTCCAGAGTCTGCTCCCAATCCGTAATAAGGCATGTTCGGTAAATAACCTTGCACATAATGATTTCCCAGGTCAAAACCTTGTCGCACATAATGACAAGCTAAACCAACTGAATCGGGATATTCAATCACATCGAGATGTGAAGTATAAGTTGTATGTGAATTCAAACCGTAGTTATTCGAAAGAGGAATATAAATTTTTCCATCCGGTGCCAGGTTATGAGAATAATATTGAGTCCATTGAATACTGCCCGTGTCCTGGTATTGGTTCAATAATGTCTTTGAAGCACGTATGGCGTTTATATCTCCTGCATTTAAATTCCATTGGTAAAAAACTTTTGTAATACTTTCAGTTGATACATAAATCAGATTTCCATTGGGTGAAAAGGCAGCATTTGCATATTGATAAGGTTCAGTATAAAGATGTTCGCCGATATCCCGATAATTGGATAACGTGCCTGTGCAGCGATCGAAATCAAAAACATCAATAAATCCAAAATGCGTCACCGACATCAATTTTGAACCATCATTTGAGAAAACCATTTTTCCAAAAAAAAGAGAGTCCGAATTTGAACCGATTGCCTGAATATTTTGTTGAGTTATTCCGAAAGGAGTAATTAGATAGATAAGATAACCCAAATCTCTGTCAAAAGCGCATAACCACCAATCCCTTCCATTAGCATGTTTACATGCAGCTAACTTATCGCCACTTAATCTATCGTAAAAAATTAAGCTATCTCTTATTGTAAGATCTCCCAACCCATTATTTAGATTTTTATTTATTACCAAAAAAAACAATTTCCAATTGTTCGTATTCACAGAATCTCTACCTAAATAAAATAAATAAATTAAAGAGTCAATACCTGGATACTGTACAAGTAACGAAACAAAAATACTCTTGCTGTATAAGTTGCTTCCATTGGGCATTACATGATGAGTTCGGTCATAAACATTCATAACTTTATATCCAACATCAAGTCCGGAGGTATAACAAAATAAACTGCCATGCATATCAGAAATTGTGCAATTGTTTTCGAAAGGGAACGCGCCATTGCTATAACCATCTGCACAACTATCTACTATTATGTTTACGGTATCATTAAAGTTCATGCTGCAATGATCAGGAAATGTCCAGATGTTTCCTTCTTTTTGAGCATGGGCTGCAAAATGTAATGTGACTGATAAAAAAAATAAAATGCCAATTATTTTATTTCTCATAGAATACATGCAATATAAGAAAAAGTCATTCTGTCCAGCAATATTTCGACAGAATGACTTTTTTAAAAGTTTATTAACGGACTATCGCTCAATAAGAATTTTATTGGTTAAAACAATCTTATCGTTTACAGTGAAACGATAAAAGTAGATTCCCTGCACTGCATCGCTCATATCAATATCCTGTAGAGTCTGTCTTTTCTGCAATTGGTAAAACTTAAGCTGCGAACTATAAAATAATTAGTTTATTCCTTCACCAC
>JAYVUK010000038.1:0-153904 GCA_043787975.1 Bacteroidota bacterium | reverse complement strand
AATAATTTCAAATCGTCACGGAGTTAATACAACTTGAATCCCCTATCTATCAATGATTTCAAAGAACATTATTTAATTTAAACCGGACACTAATGATTAGTTATTAGTTATTAGTTATTAGTTAATAGTTAAATGATCTATCTCAATACATGATTCTTGATACCTGATACTAATTCCTCATTTCGGATACTCCACCCTAACATGATAAATGCTTATCAACATTTTCTTAAAAAGTTTTCTGAGTTCGGAAATATCCTTTAAAGTAATTGGAGAATTATCAAATTGTTTTTGTTCAATCTGATTATCGATAATCTGGTCAACCAATTCGCTAATATGATTTGAGTCGGCATTTTTTAAACTTCGGGAAGCGGCTTCAACGGAATCAGCCATCATGAGTACAGCCGTTTCTCTGGAAAAAGGAAGAGGTCCCGGATAACGGAATATTTGTTCTTCGGGAGTTTTTTCAGGAAAATTTTTCAGGAATGACTGATAAAAATATTGCAATCTTCCAGTACCGTGATGTGTGCGGATAAAATCAATAATCTGTTCGGGTAAACCGTGCTTCTTTGCTTTTTCAATTCCTCGAATGACGTGACTTTTTATAATTCGTGCACTTTCTTCGAAAGAAATATCGTCATGCGGGTTATTCAGTGTATTTTGGTTTTCGATAAAATAAATTGGCATATCAATTTTTCCAATATCATGATACATGGCACCGGCACGAACCATCAATGGATTTCCGCCGATATGATAAATAGCAGCCTCTGCAAGGTTTGCCACTTGTAAACTATGCTGAAAAGTGCCGGGTGCTTTCATAGAAAGTTCTCTGAGTAAAGATGAATTGGAATCAGCCAACTCCATTAAAGAGACATCAGAAAGAAATCCGAATGCCTTTTCAAAAATAAAAATCAAAGGAAATGCAAATAATGTTATAATAGAATTTCCTAAAAACCATTTTAAATTCATCCAATCAATACTTTTCAGATTTGCTTCATGTAAGATTGTTACGCCGATAAATGAAATTGAATAGGACATAAAAATCATAAGCACAGAAATAAAGAATTGAACTCTACGGCTCATATTTACAATCGTAAAAATGGCCACCATTCCGGCTACTGTCTGAATAAACATAAATTCGAAACCACTTGGCGCCTCAAAACCAATGATAAGGAGCGCAACTATATGTGTGAATAAAGCGGTACGTGTATCATAAAATGCTCTTACAATGATCGGAAGAATACAAACCGGTACCAGATACATATCAAAGACATTGATTTTTCTTGCCCATAGAAAAAGATAAATAACAAGAAGTATTAAAAGCATTAAAAGTAGAATACGGGAATTATCGTCGTAAACATCTTTCCTGAAGAGGTAAAGAAAAATAATCAGCATGCCTATGGCGAGGGAAACAAGAATAAAGTGACCTAAATACATCATCCAACGAGTACTTCCGCTGTACTCCTGATGTTTCATTTCACTTTTAAGCGACTCCAGTTTTTGGAATTTCTGATCATCTACTACTTCTCCTTTCAATATTACCACCTCATCTTTTTGAACCAGTCCATACGAAAGTGAAATCTTATCCAACATTTGTTTTGTCCATTGTCGTGTAGCAACATCATCATAAAGTACATTATGCTCGAGAGCATTTTCGAGTAAAGGCGACAATAATATTTTATCTGAAGTAGAAATGTTATAAAGCTGTTCCGTTATAAATGTAAAAGCCGACTGAACAGTAAAATAATCCTGTAAGTTGTGTTCTTCTGCAATATTATCGCGAACGACAGTAATAATTCCATCCGGATTGATACCGATTGATTGATCATCAATAAGAATTATTCCCCGCTCATAGACCATTTTCAATATTTGCAAACCTATGGCTGTTTGTGCTTGTCTGAGCTTTGTCAGTTGTTCTTTTTCCTTTGATCCATTCGATGGGTTTTCATATTTTTTCTTCCAGACCTCATTGATTTCATTTTGAAAAGAAATAGTTTTCTGAGCTATGATTTTTTCATCATGTCGATAAAAAGGGTGAGCATTTTTCATTGTACTCGCCTTTTCTTCGTTTAATTCGCTTTCTGTTTTATTGATAGCAAAATCAAACGGTGCTAAAAGATTATCAAAAGCCCATGGTTTACCTTTTTTAAACGTATAATTAAATTGTGTTTCCTTTGGTAAAGAAAGAACAATAAGAAATATTGTAATAAAAATTAATATAAATTTCGAAATGATTTCGTGTTGATTCGAAAGACGAATAAAGTAACTTTTCATTGTGCGACGAAATTAGTAAAAATTGTGAGTTGTTTGTGCTTATTATCGATTGGTTATTGGTGACTTGTTAATGATAAATCGTAAATAATTTACTTATGTTTTACGAGATTGGTCATTGGTATTTTCATATTCGTTATAACACCAATTTTATTAATCTTTTTGAGAATTTAAAACTCAAAACATATTGCTAACTTTGCGGCACAAATATAAATTTATGAAAGAAGTAGTAATAGTATCAGCCATACGTACACCGATTGGTAGTTTTGGTGGTGTTTTATCAGCATTAACTGCTACACAACTTGGGGCAATGGCTATAAAAGCAGCCATGGAAAAAATAAATCTTGATCCTAAAGAAGTTCAGGAAGTTTTTATGGGAAATGTGCTTTCAGCTGGTGTTGGACAGGCTCCCGTTACACAAGCTTCTAAATTTGCCGGCATACCTGATACCGTACCGGGAACTACAATAAATAAGGTTTGTGCTTCCGGTATGAAAGCCATTATGATCGGCGCAGAATCCATTATGATTGGAGATAATGATTGTGTTGTAGCAGGCGGAATGGAAAGTATGAGCAATGTTCCTTACTATCTTGATAAAGCAAGGAACGGTTATAAACTTGGCAATGGCTCTATTACTGATGGATTAGTAAAAGATGGTCTATGGGATGTTTATAAGGATTACCACATGGGAACTGCTGCAGAACTTTGTGCCGCCGAATGTAAAATAAGTCGGGAAGATCAAGATGCTTATGCATTGGAATCCTATCGTCGTTCTAAAGAAGCGTATGCTCAAGGATTATTCAAGGATGAAATAATTCCGATTCATGTTCCTGTTAAAGGGAAAGATCCTATTGTTATAAATGAAGATGAAGAATATAAAAATCTGAAAGCAGAAAAAGTTGCCGGATTAAAACCTGCTTTTTTAAAAGACGGAACCGTTACCGCAGCCAATGCTTCAAAATTAAATGATGGTGCAGCAGTAGTTATTTTGATGAGTAAAGAAAAAGCAAAAGAACTAGGCATAAAACCGATAGCAAAAATATTAAGCTTTGCCGATGCTCAACAAGCTCCTGAATGGTTTACTACCACTCCTGCCAAAGCAATTCCTCGCGCTGTTGAAAAAGCAGGGTTGAAAATGAATCAGATTGAATATTTTGAAATCAATGAAGCCTTTTCTGTTGTTTCAATCGCTAACAACCAACTTATGAAATTGGATCCCAAAACCGTTAATGTAAATGGTGGTGCCGTTTCTCTAGGACATCCACTGGGCGCCTCCGGAGCAAGAATTATTGTTACTCTTTTAAATGTTCTTAAACAGAAAAAAGGGAAAATTGGTGCCGCAGGAATTTGTAATGGCGGTGGCGGTGCAAGCGCAATGGTTGTTGAGTTAATGGATAGTTATTAGTTATTAGTTATTGGTTATTAGTTATTAGTTATTAGTTCTTAGTTGTTAATGTGCTCCGCCGAAGGAATTTTTCATCTCATCCATGGTCATCGTTTTGTATCCCTCAGGAATTACGAACATACTGTTCTCAACAGTTGTTTGTTCGGCAGAACGGCAGGTCATTTTCATGGTCAGTGAATTCATTTTCGTTTCGAACTCCATCATAAAGCCGTCAAGGCCTTCGTAATTGCTGGCTCCTGAACGCATCGAATTCGGCGCAGCAATATCTTTCGTGAACCAGATGTTCATGGTTGTTGTTTTGTCATTCGAATTCTTGGTTGTTATGACAGCCTTCTTGCAAAGATAACCGGCAATGGTTTTTGTTTCATCCGTTATTTTTACGTCCGGTTTCTCGTTCCCGTTTTTCTTTTTTTCTTTTTCAATATCCTCCTTGGTAAACTTGATTGCCATTTTATTTCCCATCATATCCATTAACGTGGTTGTCACACCTTCTTTGCCATCAGTGATTGCAACCGTATTTCCCATTTGCATTTTAATTTCGGCGCGACTCATTTGTCCTTTAAAATAAATGGTCGATTCCGTTGGCATCATCGCCAATGTATTGGCATCGAGATCCGCATCAGGATACGTGATATCAAATACCAATTTTCCTTCTGTTAATTTCTTTTGAGCAAATACAAAAGAAGAACTGAGAATAATCAGAAAGAGAGTAATTATTTTTTTCATGGAAGGTTATATAAGTTAAGCAAAAGTAATATTTATATGGAATGATTCGTCTGGCTGTAAACGGTAAATCGTAAACTGTAAACCTTGAATCAATAACCCAAAATCTTCAACATGCTTTTCGCACTTTGTTCTTTTGCAAACAGGCGTGTTGTAATCTCTCCGTCTTCATCGCGATCAATGATCACATGTTTCGGTGATGGAATCAGGCAATGCTGTATTCCTCCATAACCTCCAAGACTTTCCTGGTAGGCACCTGTATGGAAGAATCCGATGTACAACGGATCTTTTATAAGATCATCTTCTTTCGGTAAGTAAACCTGGTTCACATGCGATTCAGTATTGTAATAATCATCGCTGTCGCAGGTCAACCCTCCGATGTTTACTCGGTTGTAATCTTTGTTCCAGTGATTGATAGCAAGGAGGATAAATTTCTGTTTGATTCCCCAGGTATCAGGAAGCGTAGTGATGAATGAACTGTCGATCATATACCACAACTCATTGTCGTTTTGTTGTTTCTTATCCATGACAGAATACAAGGTTGCACCGCTTTCGGCAACAGTAAAACTTCCGAACTCAGTGAAAATATTCGGTTCATCAACTCCTTTTGATTTACATGTTGATTTAATCTGTTTGATGATTTGTTCCGCCATGTATTCATAGTCGTATTCAAAGCCAAGCGTTTTACGGATCGGCCAGCCGCCACCAATATCGAGTGAATCCAGGTCAGGACAAATCTTTTTCAGATCGCAATACACATTCACACATTTGTTCAACTCACTCCAGTAATAAGCCGTGTCCTTAATTCCGGTGTTGATGAAAAAGTGAAGCATCTTCAACTGGAACTTCGGATTCTTTTTTATGTTCTTCAGGTAATAATCCTTAATCTCATCGTAGCGAATACCAAGACGAGAAGTATAGAATTCAAAATTCGGTTCTTCCTCCGCAGCAACACGTATTCCTATTTTCACTTTCTTCCTTCCTTTGATTTTTTTATCGTAAAGAGGAAGCTCGTTCATATTATCGAGTATGGGAACAACATTTTCAAAACCGTTGTTAATCAGCTCTGAAATGTATTGTATGTATTGCGGACGTTTATAGCCATTGCAGATGATATAAACGCTCTTATCGATTTTCTTCTCTTTGTAAAGAGAAAGAATCAATGGAATATCGAACGCGGATGATGTTTCGAGATGAACGTCATGTTTGAGCACTTCATTCAGTATAAAAGAAAAATGTGAGCTTTTTGTGCAATAGCAGTAGGTGTAAGTCCCTTTGTAATCAGACTTTGCGATAGCAACGTTGAAAATCCGTTTAGCTTTCTTAATTTGCGAACCTATTTTAGGAAGATAGGATATCTTTAAAGGTGTTCCGTATTGCTTGATGATTTCCGTCAAATCAATACCGTTAAACTGTAAAAGATTATCGGTGACTTCAAATCCTTCCTGCGGAAAGTAAAAAGTTTGTTCGATCAGGTCGCGGTAGGTGTTCTTCATTAAAATTAGTTATTAGTTATTAGTTATTAGTTATTAGTTATTAGTTATTAGTTATTAGTTATTAGTTATTAGTTATTAGTTATTAGTTATTAGTTATTTAATTGGGCTGTCAAAAATAGAAAAAAGTAAATGAGTTGGATGGAATATTTTTTGACCATGTAGGTGAGTCGGATTTTTCGGTTAAATCAGAAATCGGAAAATTGAGATCAGAAGCAGAGAAGAGTTTTCGTAATTCGTACATTCGCATTTATTCGTAATTAGTCATCATGAAGAAGGTTAAGATCATAGAAGTGAAGTCTGAGATAGGTGCCGGCACACGTGGTGCCAGTATGGGTGTGGATGCAATTAAGATTGCAGCACTCGATTACGGAAGCAACCTGTTTAACAAAATGGATTCGGTGGAAATTCAAAATGAGAACAAATTGCTTTTTGAATCAACAGCGGGTTCGTATGCAAAGCGTATTAAGGGTATGTACACGATGTATGATCGTGTCGCCAATGCTGTAAAAAATTCGTTGAAGGGGAATGAATTTCCGCTTTTGCTTGCTGGTGATCACAGCACATCCGGTGGAACCATTGCAGGAATCAAGATGGCATATCCGCGTCAGCGGCTCGGTGTGATTTGGGTAGATGCGCATGCTGATCTCCATTCACCGTGGACAACTCCTTCCGGTAATATGCACGGAATGCCACTCGCTGCTTCGCTCAACGAAGACAATGTGACGAACAGGATGAACAAACCGGACAAAGAAACGTCGGATTGGTGGACCAAGCTGAAGAAGATTGGGAACATTGTTCCGAAGATTGAATACAGTGATCTTGTTTACATCGGGCTTCGTGATGTGGAACCTGAAGAGCAGTATCTTCTCAAGAAACATAAAGTAAAAATATTCAGTACAGCAGAGGTGAAACGTAACGGAGTGGAGAAAATCGCACGTGATGCGCTGGCTCACTTGAACCGTTGCCAGCTTCTTTATATTTCATTCGATGTGGACTCCATGGATTCTTCTATCAGCAAGGGAACCGGAACACCCGTTCGTAATGGAATCACTGAAAAAGAAGCCGGAAGTTTATTGGTGCGTTTGATCCAAAATGAAAAAGTATGCTGCTTTGAAATTGCGGAAGTAAATCCAACGCTCGACAAAGAAAACCTGATGGCGGAAAATACGTTTGAGATTTTGCAACGTGTGGTCAGTCAATTGACATATTGAATAAATTTTTTGAAATGAATTACGAGAAGGAATTAATAGAAAATATTTCAAAGGCAATCCGTGAGTTGTATTCATCGGAAGTTCCTGTGACTGATATTTCATTGCAGGAAACCCGGAAAGAGTTTGAAGGTGATACCACGCTGGTTGTATTTCCGTTTACAAAAGCGTCAAAGAAATCTCCGGAGCAAACAGCAGAAGAAATTGGAAAATATTTAAAAGACAGCACAGCCATTGTTGCAGACTATAATGTTGTAAAAGGTTTTTTAAACATTTCAATCGCTGAAGATTTTTGGACGAAATTTTTCATCGAATCTTCCGGCAATGTTTCAGCATTCGTGTCTCCGAACTCCCAACTCTCGACTTCGAAACTTCTGATGGTGGAATATTCTTCACCGAATACAAACAAGCCGTTGCATCTCGGACACGTCCGAAATAATTTATTGGGATATTCTGTTGCTGAATTACTGAAAGCAGCCGGACACCGCGTGATGAAAGTAAACCTGGTGAACGATCGAGGAGTCCATATTTGCAAGAGCATGCTTGCGTGGAAAAAATTCGGTCATGGTGAAACACCTGAATCAGCTAACATGAAAGGCGACCATTTGGTCGGAAAATATTATGTAGAGTTCGACCGGAAATACAAAGAAGAAATAGAACAGCTTGTCAGCAAAGGAATGGATAAGGAGGTTGCTGAAAAGAAAGCACCGATTCAATTGGAAATTCAGGAGATGCTTCGCAAATGGGAAGCCGGAGATAAAGAGACGCTGGATATCTGGAGCATGATGAATGGCTGGGTTTACAAAGGGTTTGATGAATCATATAAAAGTCTTGGCGTTGACTTCGACAAATTTTATTACGAATCAAAAACCTATTTGCTCGGAAAAAAAATTGTTGAAGAAGGATTGGAGAAAAAAGTATTTTTCAAAAAGGAAGATGGTTCGATTTGGGTTGACCTGACGGATGTTGGTCTCGATCAGAAAGTGTTGTTGCGCGCGGATGGAACTTCTGTTTACATGACACAGGATTTAGGAACTGCCGATCTTCGTTTCAGTGAGTATAAGGATTTGGAGCAATTGATTTATGTAGTCGGTAACGAACAGGAATATCATTTCAAAGTGTTGAAGGAGATTTTCAAAAAGCTCGGTCGTTCATGGGCGGATGGATTGTTTCATCTGTCCTATGGTATGGTTGATCTTCCTTCAGGCAAAATGAAATCGCGTGAAGGAACGGTAGTGGATGCTGATGATCTCATCAAGGAAATTAACGAAGAAGCGGAAATGGCAACGAAGGCATTGGGAAAGATTGATGATTTCGATTCGGAAGAAGCGGAAAAATTATATCATACCATTGGAATGGGAGCGTTGAAATATTTTATCCTGAAAGTAGATCCGAAAAAGAGAATGGTTTTTAATCCTGCTGAAAGTATTGATCTCAATGGAAACACGGGGCCGTTCATTCAATATACGTATGCGAGGATTCGGTCGGTGATGAAAAAAGGAGAAAGTTTACAGTTTTCAGTTTCCGGTTTACCTGCTTCACTCAAAATGTCAAAAGGCGAGAAGCAGCTGATCAAAATAATTTATCAGTATCCGGTAACTGTGCGTGAAGCTGCGAAGAATTTAAGTCCGGCGGTGATTGCGAACTATGTTTATGAGCTGGCAAAAGCATTCAATCACTTTTATCATGATCATGTGATCGTGGATGAAAATGCAAAGGATGTTTCGGTTTTTCGTTTAAAGTTGTCTGATCTTACTTCTGCGGTTATTAAGCAAAGTATGAAACTGCTTGGTATAGATGTGCCGGAGAGAATGTAATATCTGCGAAATACGAATTAAAACGAAATACGAATTCGCTATTTCTTGTTTGTCTCGGTAGATTCGAACAATGATTTTCTCCGTGTTTCTATGTGATCTCTGTGCCTCCGTGGTAAAAGAATCTCTCATCTTTGTACAAACGTCATTCTGGAAGAATCTTTTTCAAAGTTAGCGTTGCCGTTTATTCATAATAAGATTCCTTCGGAATGACCAATTGTTAGTTTTATGATCAGGAGAATATTGATATTACTATTCATTTTCTTGGCAGGTATTTCCTCGTTTGCTTTTTTTCATTTCAAGGAGAAGGAACATCTTCGACTATCGAAAGAAGTCATTCAACAAAAATGGAATGTTGCAAAGCCAAATTATTCAACCCTTCATTCAGGCGATTTGATTTTTCGTCACGGTCGAGGTATCATCAGTAACATGCTCATGTCGTTTTCTCAACATGAAACAAAATATTCACATGTTGGAATCATCAGCATCGAGAATGAAAAGGTATTTGTCTATCATGCAATAGGAGGAGAGGAGAACGCTTCGAACAGATTAAGGAAAGATCCGCTCGAAACTTTTTGTAATCCTTCTACAGTTTATTCATTCGGTATTTATCGGCTGGATCTTAAGCAGCAGCAACTTCTGAAGTTGGATTCGATTGTGAAGGAACAATATACACAAGGGTTGGAGTTTGACACCAAGTTTGATTTGAGCACAGATGAGAAAATGTATTGCTCCGAATTCGTTTACAAAGCAATCATGAAAATTGCGAGCGAACGTAACTATCTGTCTTTATCAACCGTTTCGGGAGTCAATTATGTTTCCTGTGACGATCTCTATTTGAATTCGCATAGCCGTTTTATTTATTCCTTTACTTACTAACCACAAATCTCAACACACAATGAAAAATGGTTTATTTAAAGCAAGCGCGACCGTGCTGATTTGCTTTCTTGTTTCCTGTTCAGGCAATTCTCCGAAATCAGTTGCAGAAAATTTTCTGAAAGCAATGAATAAAATGGATTTTGACGGAGCGAAAAAATACGGAACGGAAGATACAGGCAAAATGCTTGACATGTTGGGTGGATTTGCGAAGATGATGCCCGACTCGGCCAAGAAAGATGTAAAAACAAAAATCACGTCTGAAAAAATTGAAGGCGACAAAGCGACGTATACTTACAAAGAAGTAGGTAAAGATAGCGGTGAACAAACCATACACCTTGTAAAAGTAGATGGTAATTGGAAGGTCGCCATGAGTAAAGATGATTTGAATAGCGGAGCCGGAGACACCAATACAATGGATTCCGGTGCAACCACAACAGATACTACTTCAACCCCTGCCGAGAAATAAAAATTTTATCGCTTGATAAAGAAACGCTCTGATTTACTTCAGGGCGTTTTTTGTTTGGAAGCAATAGGTGCGATTCGTGAACCGATCCAGCAAGAAATATGAAATCGTTTTTATAGAAATTCCTGGAATTATAGCCCTGCATTCCTTTCCAATAATGTGGTTTGTAATCGTCCTCTGCAAAAAGTAAAAGATAAAGTCCGGTTGCTAAGGCAACTCCTCCGCCGATGTACCAGGCTGCAGGACTTTTTACGGGAAATAATTTTAATGCTGTATTGGCAATCGTAGCTGCACCCACTCCAGTTAGTCCGTAACCGATTTCTTTTGTAGGTGAGATGTCTTGCTTTTCGGGATTCGGATCGCCGCTTCCTTCCGGAAAAATGATTTGTCCTCTCGAATGGTTCATTGCGAAAACAAAAATTGCTGTGAGAAGTAATCGTTTCATGGTGTTTACTTTTAAAAGAAATAAGCTTTACCACTCAAGAGCAAATCTACTAAACCTTTTTAACCCGAATGCACACAAAAAAAATCAATAGCAGGTTAGTTTTAAAAGAGATTCCTCGCTTCGCTAGGAATGACAATGCAAATTAAAGCTGTGAAGCGGGCTTAAGCCCGCTTATCGCCACTCTCAGAGGTGTCGTTCCAAGCGAAGCGAGGAATCTCAATAATTTAAACTGAACAAGTACAAAAAATCCCTTCTGCAAATTGCAGAAGGGATTTCTTTATAAATCGATTCCTGAGAATCAACTCAAGTTATTCAGCTTTTTTAGCTGCCTGAACTGCATCACGCATTTCCTGGCAGGCGCGTTTAATGTCCTGACAGCCTTTGCGAACGCGGGTTCCCGCTGCTGCATTTCCTTTTTCAGCAAATTTAAGAACGTCTTCTTCAATTGCTGCCACAAGTTGTTTTACTTTTTCGTATTCTTTCATTGTGTTCTGGTTTTGATTTGTTGTTAGAAATTAGAAATTATGAATTGTGTAAAGTAGTGTTTCTTGTCCTGTTAGTTCGATTTTGATCACGAATGTAGTATGAATTTACAAATCTGCAATTAAAATGATGCAATTTTATCAGATGCGTATTCACCTGCTTTTAGCTTTTTATATGCTTTTTTGAATGCGTCAATCGTATAGTTAACATCTTCCAACGTATGAACTGCTGTCGGAATCAACCGCAAAATAATAATTCCTTTCGGAACTACAGGGTAAATAACGCCTGAACAGAAGATGTCATAATTTTCACGGAGGTCATAAATCAGGTTGGTGGCTTCTCCAACTGTTCCATTCAGATAAACCGGTGTAACGGGTGATTGTGTCTTACCAATTTCGAAACCTGCGTCCTTTAATCCTTTCTGAAGTGCGTGAACAATTTTCCAGAGATTGTCTTTCAGTTCAGGTCGCGTTCTTAAAAGTTCAAGACGTTTTAACGCGCCTGCAACCATTGCATGTGGATTGCTTTTGGCAAAAATCTGTGAGCGCATATTGTAACGGAGGTATTCAACAACCTGTTCCTTGCTTGCAATAAAACCACCGATTAACGCCATCGATTTTGCAAACGTGCCGAAGTAAATATCAATCTCCTCCTGTACGCCTTGCTCTTCACCGGTTCCAGCACCGGTTTTTCCCATGGTGCCGAAACCATGAGCGTCATCCACAAAAAGTCGAAACTGAAATTTCTTTTTCAACTCAACAATCTCTTTTAGCTTTCCCATATCGCCACTCATTCCAAAAACTCCTTCAGTGATGAGAAGAATCGATCCGCCTGATTCTTCTACAAGTTTTGTAGCGCGTTCCAGTTGCTTTTCGCAGTTCGCAATATCGTTGTGTGGAAATACAAAGCGTTTTCCCATGTGCAAACGAACTCCGTCAATAATGCACGCGTGACTTTCAGAATCATATACGATCACATCGTGACGGTCGACCAAACAATCAATGGCTGAAACCATTCCCTGGTAACCATAGTTGAGAAGTATCGCATCTTCTTTCTGTTCAAAATCGGCCAACTCCGATTCCAATTGCTCATGAAGATTGGAATTACCCGACATCATGCGAGCACCCATCGGTGAAGCAAATCCGTAATGTGCTGTGGCGTCTGCGTCCGCTTTTCTCACTTCAGGATAATTTGCCAGCCCAAGGTAATTGTTGAGACTCCAGACAAGGCGTTCTTTTCCTCGAAAGATCATGCGTGTCCCGATATCACCTTCTAATTTTGGAAAAGTGAAATAGCCATGCGAGTCTTTTGCATGTTGACCGATTGGTCCTCTGTCCTGTAATATTTTTTCGAATAAATCCACTCGCTATTAATTTTAGTAAACGTTGATCGATGGCAAATGTAACAAATGTTTAAATTTCGCCAATAGGCGAAGATTTTTAGTTCACAGCCATTGTGAATTGGATATGGAGAATCTATTCTTGAAGTAAATTACAAGTTTTAAAGATCATCATGTTTTGAGAATAAATCTAAATGAATCATGACTATCTTGAAAATCTGCGTTCAGTTTTTTGTTTCTACTTTTGCACTCTTATGCAAAAAATAAAACTGGTCGAATGTCCGCGCGACGCCATGCAAGGACTGCACGATTTTATCCCAACTGAACAAAAAATCAAGTACGTTAATTCCTTGTTGAAAGTGGGTTTCGATACCATTGATTTCGGAAGTTTTGTTTCTCCAAAAGCAATTCCTCAATTGAAAGATACAAAAGAGGTTTTGTCGAAACTCGATCTTACCAATACAACATCAAAATTATTGGCCATCATTGCCAATGTGAGAGGAGCAGAGGAAGCGGTTTCGTTTGATGAAATTACATACCTCGGTTTTCCTTTTTCTGTCTCCGAAGAGTTTCAGAAACGGAATACGAATTCAACCATAAGCGAATCACTTGAAAGAGTGGAAGAGATTCAAAAAATATGTGTGAGCAGGAAAAAACAATTGGTCATTTACATTTCCATGGGTTTCGGAAATCCATACAACGAACCCTGGAGTGCTGACATCGTTATGAAATGGGTGAAGAGACTTTCAGAACTTGGAATCAAAATTATTGCATTGGCGGATACAGTCGGAGTTTCCAATCCTGAAAACATCACGCATCTTTTTTCACACCTTATTCCTGAATGTAAGGACGTGGAGTTTGGCGCTCACTTGCATTCCAATCCGAACAGTTGGGAAGAAAAGATAGATGCTGCCTTTAAAAGCGGTTGCTTTCGTTTCGATTCTGCCATGAAAGGAATCGGTGGCTGTCCGATGGCAAAAGATGAATTGGTTGGTAATATTGCAACAGAAAATGTCGTTGGATATTTTCAGAAAGAACTGGTTTCGTTGAATTTAGATAAAGCATTATTTTCACAAGCCATGATGGCTGCAAATGTGACTTTTAACTGAGCAATTCAGAAACTTTTTTTGCGGATTTAAGTATCCATTTTACTGAACCATTCATGCTCTAAAAAAGAACGAATGATTAAATTTGCAGGAATAAAAATCTGAAATTCCCGTTATTGTTACCTGGAGAAATAAAATGTTAAACAAAAAGATAAAATTTAGTGTATCAGTAATTATGATTAGTTGCCTGATGATGATGCAAGCCATTGCACAGATGCAGGGACGGGTTGAAATACCGGTCAGCGTAAATGCTTCGAATAGGGCAGCTGAAAATGTTGCTGTTGAAGTATATGAGAATGGAAGCCTCATTCAAACGTTGTACACAAAACCGAATGGTACTGCCACCGTAAAGTTAAATTTGAATAAGCAATGCCAGATCAAATTCATCAAGGCAGGATTTGTTTCCAAGTATGTTGAATACAACACCATTGTTCCGAAGGATGCGAACGATATGATCATTCCTGCCCAGAAATTTACCATTGATTTGTTTGAAGACAAAGGTGATTTATCGCAGAAGGATGCAACGACAAAACCTGTCGCCAGGTTTGTTTACAACACCACGTATGAAGATTTTGTTTTTGATGAGAATTATTCCAAGTCAGTAAAATCAGAACTTGATCAGGCCCGGAGAGAAGCTGAAGCATTGGCAAGACAAAAAGATAAGGCGCGACTGGATTCCTTGAATAAAGTATGGAGCGATTCACTTGCAAAAGCGAAGGAGCGTAATGCAGGCCTTCTGGCTCAACAAGCAGAACAGGATCGAATTCGTAAAGTGCAGGAAAAAGCAATGCAGGATTCGATAGCAAAGGCGGATGCTGCAGCAGCAATGAAAGCTGCATTTGAAGCAAAAGAAAAAGCGAGACAGGATTCGATCAGCAGAGCGGAGCTTGCTAAAGCGAGACAAGATTCGATTGCAAATGCGAAAGCAAAAGCAGATGCAGAAGCGCTTGCGAAGTTAAAAGATAAGGAAAGACAAGATTCAATAGCCAAAGCTGAGATTGCATCAAAAGCCCGTGAGAAGTTTGTTGCTGATTCAACTGCGCGCGCAGATGCGGAGAAATCAAAACAAGATGCTCTTTTAAAAGCACAGGAAGCAGCGAAAGAACAGGCGCGGAAAGATGCACTTGCGAAAGAAGAAATGGCCTTAAAAGCCAGGCAAAAATTTGTTGCAGACTCAACCTCAAAAGCAGAAGCGGAACAGACAAAACAGGCTGCTCTTTTAAAAGTACAGGAAGCAGCGAAAGAGCAGGCAAAGAAAGATGCACTTGCGAAAGAAGAAGCTTCGTTGAAAGTCCGTCAGAAATTTGTTGCTGACTCTACTGCTAAAGCAGACGCTGAGAAAGCAAAACAAGATGCATTCATAAAAGCACAGGCAGAAGCGAAAGAACAAGCGAGGAAAGATGCACTTGCGAAAGAAGCTGCAGCATTGAATGCTCGTCAAAAGTTTGTTGCTGACTCAACAGCAAAGGCAGATGCTGAACAGGCAAAAAAGGATGCTCTTTTAAAAGCACAGGCAGAAGCGAAAGAACAGGCGCGCAAAGATGCACTTGCGAAAGAAGCAGCAGCATTGAATGCTCGTCAAAAGTTTGTTGCTGACTCCACCGCGAAAGCAGATGCAGAACAGGCAAAAAAAGATGCTCTCTTAAAAGCACAGGAAGCAGCGAAAGAACAGGCGCGCAAAGATGCACTTGCGAAAGAAGCAGCAGCATTAAATGCTCGTCAAAAATTTGCTGCTGACTCCACTGCAAAAGCAGATGCGGAGAAAGTAAGACTCGATGCACTCGCAAAAACGCGTGAGAAATTTGTAGCGGATTCTACGGCTAAGGTTGAGGCTGACAAAGAAAGAAAAGAAGCGCTGGCAAAAGCCGCAGCTGATCGTCAGAAAAAACTGGCAGACGACAAAGCCAAGGCAGATTCAATCGCGCTAGCTATTAAGGAACAAAATGCAAAAGATGAAGCTGAACGCAAAGCAAAAATTCAAGCTGACCTGGATACTAAGAAAGCGATCGCTGCAAAGTCATACGGAAATGACAAAACAAAGGAACCTGCAAAACCACCTTCCACAGCGGTTCCTAAAATTGTGGATTCTGATTATAAAGAAGGAGTCACCGAAGAAACAATTACAGAGACGAACAGAACCATTTACAGAACGGTTGTAAAGAAAGCAGGAGCAACCATCAACTACCAGAAGATATCTTATAATTGGGGTGGAGTGTTTTATTTTAAAAACCAGGGAAACATGACTTCAACTTCCTTTGAACAGGAAATAAAATATGCCAAAGCTTCCTTCAAGGAATAATGCTTTGAGCAAATGAATTGAAACCCCTGATGATGTACGAATTCTTCAGGGGTTTATTTTTTGAAAGAGAAATTCTCAAAAGAGTTTTACTTTCGCAGACCTGAATGAAAAAAAAGAACCTGTTAGTTTTACTTTTATGTGTCTTGTCGGTAGGAAAAGTTTTCTCTTCCGATGAAGTTCCTGTTGATGCTTCAAAAGAAACAACTTCAGGAAAGTTTTTGTTTTTTCCTTTCTTTCTGAAATCACCCGAAACCAATTGGGGCTTTGGTGCTGCCAATGCTTTTTTCTTTAAGACAAGACAAAACGATACGCTGATCCGGACCTCGGATCTGAACCTGGTTGCGCTCTACACCCTAAGGGAACAGGTTGTATTTGTATTGGGTTCATCCATATTTTTTCCGGAGGAGAAAATGATTTTTCGCCTTCAGACTTCGTACAGTTATTATCCTGATAAAACCTGGGGAATCGGTAACAACACTCCCGATGAAGCAAAGGAGGATTATAGCATTCACCAGGTTTATTTTAATCCGCAGTTGCTTAGAAGATTTTTTCGGAGTTGGTATGCCGGAGGCAGTTTTGAATTTCAGCACATTGGTGATTTTATTTATGAAGCGAACGGAGTTTTTGATCAGCAGAATATTGCGGGACGCTATGGAGGAAACATGTCCGGTTTGGGTTTTATCCTTTCCTATGATACGCGTAACAGTGCATACAGTCCTTCAAAAGGAATTTTAGCCGAGCTCACGTTAATGTCGCACAATGAAATTGCCGGCAGTAATTTTAATTTCACTTCGCTCGCAGTGGATGTGAGGAAATTTTTTTCACTTTCTAAGGATAGAGTGCTTGCGATGCAAATGATCTTCAAGCAAAATAAAGGAACCGTCCCAATAAGAAATCTTGCCATGCTTGGAGGCTCTGAAATGATGCGTGGTTACTATAACGGCAGGTACACAGACAAAGATTTAATTGCGTACCAGGCAGAATTCAGACAATTTCTTTTCTGGAGGCTTGGTGTTGCAGGCTTTGCTGGGGTGGGAGAAGTTGCAGGTGACGTTTCAGCATTCCGCCTGGATGGTTTGCATGCAGCTTACGGAGCAGGTTTGAGGATCATGGTCAGTAAATCTGAAAAACTAAACCTTCGAGTTGATTACGGCATCGGGAAAAGTTCCAATGGTTTGTATGTGATATTGAAAGAAGCTTTTTAGTAAAAAGAATGTAATAAGATTAACTCAGATAGACATTTTCTTCTTTGCTTTCAAATTCTACAGTAACGTGTTCCTGCATCGTAGTTGCCAATGACATTCCGACAAAATCTGCTGCAATCGGATAGCGTTTATGATTCCTGTCTACAAGTACCACTGTTCTTATTTTTTTGATGTCGGCATTTAAGAAAGGACGTAACGCGTAAATCAATGTCTTGCCGGAATTTAATACATCATCAACAAGAATAATTACTTTTCCCAACAGTTGATCTTTGCTAATTGGAAGTTCAATTTCTTTTCTAACTTGGCTATGCTTATCAATGATTACTTCAAGGAGTTGAATCTTTAAAGGAGAAATTTTTTTTAAGGCATCAGCAATTTTTTTGGCAAAAACGAACCCGCTTTTTGCAATGCCTGCAATAATAATTTCCTGTTCATCCACATTGTCTTCGTAAACCTGGTAGGCAATACGGTTAATACGTTGCTCGATTTGAGACCGGCTGAGAATAATCGTTTTGATAGTTTCCATTTGAAAGCGATATTAAGAAATAATTCCCGGTTAGCTTTTAATTCTTCCTCCTTTGTAAAAATATTTCTTGTAGTACGGTTCATCCAGGTCGTCAATGGTGACGCCGGCTTTCAGGCTTGCATGAGCGAATTTACGCTGACCAAGATAAATACCGACATGTGAAATCCTTTTTTTTCTGATTTTGAAAAAAACAAGATCACCTTCCTGCAACTCCGATTTTTTCAAAGGCATTACCTGTTTGAAAAGATCACCTGAACTTCCGGTCAATGCAATGTTGAAAGCTTTTTTATACAGCTCATTGACAAAACCGGAACAATCAATTCCGTTCTTTGAATCTCCTGCATAACAATAACGGGTACCTAACCATTCATTAATCGCTTCAAATAACTTTTCATTGCTGATGGTATCAATCGTATAGCCAAAAAGGTTTGAATACGTATAACACTGTTCAAGTTGGTGCTGCTCTAAATCCGTTGTGTCAGAAAGTTGAGCAACTGCCTTGAAAGAGAGCATGCATAAAACAAGTATGACTAACTTATTCAACATACTACGAATATAATTCTATCCTGAACGGGAGCAGCAGGAATTAAATTGTGTTGTCAACATCTCAAGGTTGATTCGAATGGTGAGACATTGAACATTCATTCGGGCTTCTGTACTTACTTACGTGCGCTCTTGCGACCTTGCGCACGTACATGCTTTCCGCACTAATTATTTCTCATCAGCAACGCCACATTCTCTACATGTGTGGTATGCGGAAACATATCTACCGGTTGCATTTTCTCTACGCTGTATTTTTCACTTAAAATATTGATATCTCTTGCCTGTGTTGCCGGATTGCAACTCACATAAACAATTCGCTGGGGAGCGATCTCCAGGATTTTCTTTACCACATCTTCGTGCATTCCTGAACGTGGAGGATCGGTAATGATGACATCAGGCTTCCCATGCTCGTTGATAAATTGATCATTCAGTGTGTCTTTAATATCTCCCGCAAAAAATGAAACATTGCTGATGTTATTGTTTTGTGCGTTCCAGGCTGCATCTTTTATAGCGTCTTCGATGTAATCAATTCCAACAACGTGTTTTGCATTTTTGGATACGAAACTTGCGATGGTTCCGGTTCCGGTGTATAGATCATACACCAGTTCATTCCCCGTCAGCGATGCAAATGAACGGGCAGCCTTATAAAGCTGATAAGCCTGTTCAGAGTTGGTTTGATAAAATGATTTTGCGCTGATCTTGAATTTCAATCCCTCCATGACTTCGGTAATGTGATCCTGTCCTTTGAATACCTGAACATCCAAATCAAAAATGGTATCGTTTTTTTTGGGATTGATGATGTAAAGAAGCGAAGTGATTTCAGGAAATTTGGTTGCCACATGATTCAGCAGTTTATCACGCAACTCTTTTTCATCGTTTCTGAAAACAAGAATTACCATCCATTCACCGGTGGAAGTGGAGCGGATAATCAGGTTTCTTAAAAATCCGTGTTGTTCTCTCAGGTCATTAAAAGTGAAATTATTTTCAACTGAAAAAAGTTTGATCTCATTTCGTATTTGGTTGGTAAGATCATCTTGCAGGTAACATTTTTTAATATCAAGAACTTTATCAAACCGACCCGGAACGTGAAAGCCCAATACACTTTCTTCTGCCGAAACTTCCTGTGATTTTTCTTCCTTCGTAAGCCAGCGTTTATTTGAGAATGTAAAATCAAGACGGTTGCGATAAAACTCTGTCTTGGCTGAGCCCAATATAGGAGATATCTCCGGCAATTCTAGTTTCCCAATTCTTGTCATAGCATCAATCACCTGCTTTTGTTTGTAGAATAACTGCTGCGGATAATCCATCTGCTGCCATTTGCAACCGCCACAAATTCCAAAATGTTCACATACAGGACTGATGCGATGTTCAGAAGCTTTTACCAGGTTTGTAATTCGTGCTTCAGCGTAATTTTTCTTGCTGTGATAAACGAACAGATCAACAACGTCTCCGGGAATTCCTCTTTCTACAAAGATGACGAACCCATCAAGTTTTGCGATTCCCATCCCTTCAGAAGCTGCATCTGTAATTTCGATGCCTTCAAGCGTATCTCCTCGTTTTATTTTTTCCATCGCGCGAAAATAGTCAACATAGATTTAATAGAACGTCTCGTTTCATTTATTAATTTTGATTCGCATTTCAGGATGCTTATTCAATATGAAAAATCTCCAAAAAATTTTATGTATCTTTTGTTTGTGGCTGAGTTTCTTTCAGGCTGACGCTACACACATTGTAGGTGGTGATATAGCTGTTCAATGGGTGAGTGGAAACGATTTCCAGATTACGCTTAATTTTTTTCGGGACTGCAGTCCCGGATCATTCACGTTTGATGATACCATTGAATGCGGGATTTATGACAAGATTAATAATTCAAGACAGCAGATATTTCCGATGCGGCTTTTGTCACGAGATACCTTGCAATTAGGCGACACTTGTTTTGTTCCGCCGGGTTTATGTGTTGAGAGGGGAGTGTTTAAAACTGTTGTTACAATACCTGACAATCCTAACGGATATTACATGGCTTGGCAACGCTGTTGCAGGAATAATTCAATTATTAATATTCAAAATCCGTTGACAGCAGCGATGGTTTTCTATGCAGAAATTCCGGATCCTGCGCTGCATGATAACTCCCCGGTCTTTGGGTCATATCCGAATGCTTACATGTGCGTCGGCCAGGTAAACATCCAATCGTTCGCATGCAATGATGCTGATGGTGATTCGTTGGTGTACTCTTTAATAACACCGATGAATGGTTTTGCATCGCAGAGCAAGACAGGAACTTATCCAATAGATACTGTTTTAACCGAAGGACCATATCCTGATATCGTATGGCAATCTCCTTACAGTGGAACAGATATCATGGCGGGAATCCCTCCAATGAGTATTGATTCGCATTCAGGAATTCTCATCTCACAACCACCTAACCAGGGAGTGTTCGTATTCGCAGTTCGCGTAGAAGAATACAGGAATGGAATTAAGATTGGTGAAGTGAGAAGAGATATTCAGTACAAAGTAATCCCATGTCTTACTTTTATTGCTCCTGTTTTTACATCTCCCATAACCACTACTGTTACTTCAACTTCAGGAGATACATCATATACTATTATTGCAGGTGATTTACTTTCGTTTGATTTGACTGTTACCAGCTCTAACCTGAATGACTCGGTGTTTCTGTATGGGTCGTCGGAATTATTTTCATCTGCTTTGCCGGGAATGAATTATTCATTTCATAACGACAGTGCAGCAGGAACGGTTCAACAGAATTTTTTTCTTCAGACAACCTGTGATGCGATTCGGGATTTGCCGTATCATCTGAAATTTGATGGTGTCAAATACACATGTTATGGTTTACTGAAGACAACTCTCAATATTGATATCTATGTGAAATCACTTTTAGATGGCTTTGTTGATTCATTGGTTCCTAATGTGTTTACACCAAACAGCGACGGAAGCAATGATTTTTTTCATATCAAAGCGACACCAAATTATTGCTTCGATAAGTTTAAATTGAAAATTTACAATCGATGGGGAATATTAATGTATGAAACGAATGACTTCCTTTTTCAATGGGATGGAACCAATAAAAGCGGGACGAAGCTTTCGGAAGGAGTCTATTATTATATACTGGATGCTTCTTTTAAACAAAGTTCATTTACAAAAAGAGGGTTTGTTCAACTGCTTAAGTAGTGCATGATTCAGAGACTTTCAGTATTTTGCGAAGAATTAAAACAAGGATTATTTTATGAAGACAACAGTGATCGATAAAACAAAGACAGAACAGGCGATTGAAAGGGAAGACCAATACGGAGCGCATAATTACCATCCTGTTCCCGTTGTCATTGAGAAGGGCAGTGGTGTGTTTGTGTGGGACGTTGAAGGAAAAAAATATTTCGATTTCCTTTCTGCTTACTCGGCGTTAAACCAGGGACACAATCATCCGAAAATAATTGCTGCTTTGATTGAGCAGGCAAAAAAACTTACGCTTACATCACGGGCATTTTATAATGATTGTTTAGGCGAATACGAAGAATACATCACCGATTATTTCGGCTATGATAAAGTGTTGCCGATGAATACTGGTGCTGAAGGTGTGGAGACTGCACTGAAACTTTGCCGCAGATGGGCGTACGATAAAAAAGGTGTGAAGGAAAACGAAGCAAAGATTATCGTATGCGAAGGAAATTTTCATGGAAGAACCATCACGGTTGTTTCTGCTTCATCCGATCCTGATTCCTATAGTCGCTTCGGTCCGTTTACTCCCGGCTTTATAAAAATTCCGTACAATGATAGCGATGTATTGCGAAACGCTTTGAAAGACTCAACGGTTGCAGGATTTCTGGTTGAACCCATCCAGGGTGAAGCCGGAGTTGTTATTCCCGACCCAGGTTATATCAAAGCCGCATTTGATCTCTGTAAACAGCACAATGTTTTATTTATTGCAGATGAAATTCAAACAGGTCTCGGTCGCACAGGAGAAATGCTCGCTTGTGATCATGAACAGGTTCATGCTGATATCCTGATTTTAGGCAAAGCGTTGTCAGGAGGAACCATGCCGGTTGCCGCCATACTTGCAAACGATGAAATCATGCTTTGCATAAAGCCCGGTGAACACGGCAGCACGTATGGAGGAAATCCGTTGGCTGCGAAAGTTGCCATTGCTGCACTCAAAGTGTTGAAAGACGAAAAGCTTGTTGAAAATGCTGATCGGCTCGGAAAAATTTTACTGAGTGAACTAAAAAGTATCGACCACGAAATGATTCAACTGGTGAGGGGAAAAGGACTGTTTTGTGCGATGGTAATTAAACCTTCAAAAGGAAGAAATGCCTGGGATGTTTGCCTTGCCTTGAAAGAAAACGGTTTGCTCGCAAAACCAACACACAGTGACAGCATTCGTTTTGCTCCGCCACTTATTATTACGGAAGAACAATTGAACGAGTGTATCGGAATAATTAAGAAAACGATCGCCTCTTTTTAGGATATAGTTAATGCGGAAGTGATCAGTTGTAATGGTTTCCTTTCTGCATTAAACCTTAGGTAAACTAAAGTATCTTACAAAACAATTTTGCATTTGATTTTAAACTGAAATTCAAAATGCGTTCGAAATTATTTTTTAGCTGCTTTTTTTTCTCCTCCTTTTTTTCCAAAGCACAAAGCACGGATGGAGATTCATTGTTTAATGTAAGTGCCATTCATACAATCAATATTTATTTTACTCAACCTTCTTTCTGGGACTCGCTAACGACTTATTATTCGCTGGATCAGCCCATGCTTGGCAGTGTGAACATCGATGGAATCCTGGTGGATTCAGTCGGTATCCAACTCAAAGGAAATTCATCCTACAACTCAATGCCCGGAGTTAAAAAATCCATTAAAATTTCTTTCGATGAATATGTGAACCGGAAATTTTACGGTTTGAAAACCGTAAACCTGAACAATGGTTTTAAAGATCCTTCATTCTTAAGAGAGAAATTAATGAATGATTTTTTGAATGAACACAACATTCCGGCGCCACGCTGCACGTACGCTGACGTGTTTATCAATGGAACACATTGGGGATTTTATACACTGGTTGAGCAGGTGAATAAAACTTTTCTGAGCGATCGTTTCGGGAACAACGATGGAAATCTTTATAAAGGTGATCCACATGGTGATTTGAGATGGCTGGGTGCATTACCGACTCCATATTATCCCAACTATGAATTAAAAACAAATACAGCAATAAATGACTGGAGCGATTTGGTTCACCTCGCTGATATGCTTAACAACACTTCTTCAGCGCAGTTTCACGATTCTCTTGAAAGTGTTATGAGTACTGATTTTGCGATCAAATCCTGGGCATCAAGTAATTTGTTTGTAAACCTTGATTCTTATTTAGGTTCCGGACACAATTACTACATCTATGATGATTTTCTCTCGCAGAAGTTTGAATGGATAACATGGGACGTAAATGAAGCGTTTGGAAATTTTAACATGGGAATGGGAATTTCACAATTGGAAAATCTCAATGTGACCTGGTTGCCTTCGCCTGCCGATAGTCGTCCGTTGCTCAACAGAATGATTCAGAATTCAACGTATCAGAATTTTTATTTGGGTTATTTATGTCAATGGATTCAAAATGATTTTTCTCTTGCTGTGATCGGACTCAAGATTGACAGTCTTGTCAACATCATCCGTCCGTATGTGTACGCTGATCCGAATAAACAATTCACCAATGCAAACTTTGAATTGAATGTGGACCATGATTTCATGAATTACCCCGGCATAAAGGATTTCATTACGAACAGAAGAGCAAGTTTAACTACACAGTTAATAGCGTTGGGTTGTTCCGCACTTCAATTGGAGGAACTTAAGGAGACAGGATTTAAGTTTCAGATTTTTCCAAATCCTTTCGATCAATCCGCAACGGTGGAATTTGATAACCCGCAACATGAGGACTTTGATTTAATGGTTTACAATCCTGTCGGACAACTGCTTTTGTCAATTGAAAATATCAAAAGCGATCATGTAAAAATTGAGAGGAGAAACCTTGCAGATGGAATCTATTTTTTCCGGCTTCAAAAAGAGGGTGAACTGATGGCAACCGGAAAATTTATTTTAGAGTGATGTTTTAGGCTCTAATCGAGTATGTAGGTAATCGACGCTGTAAAATAAAAAACAGGATCAGCTTTCGGGGCTTTCTTGATAAGAGGCAGTTTTCCATTTACAGGAAAGTCATACGTTGCTTCCGGTTCGAAGATAAATCTACCGATCTCGTATTCAACAGCAAGAGATAAATCATAATTTGTCAAACCGAAACCTGTACTTAATACATCTTTTTTAATTTTCCTCACCAGGTTTAATGTTCCCATACTAAAGCTGAATCCCGGCTTAATAGACATCTTGGAATCTTCAGCATCTATCACAACGAGGTCAAGCGAATTATCTATCGTGACTGAACGGTCAGAAGTGCCATCACCAAAATCACCGTCGATGTAAAGTTTAGTTTTGAGAATTCCGAAACTATGACGTAAATAAAGTTCAACTCCATTTTTAATTTGTGAATTGGCTAACTGGCTATTCCTGAAAAAATAATGAATATACTCGAGAGATAACTTTGTTTTCTTTGACAATGAAAATTCATATCCGGCGCTGAAATCAGTTTCATCGACCATTCCTGAATCCAGGGAAATATAGCTTCCGATGCCTGTGAAAAAACCACTTGGTGCAGCGTACGTGAATGATGGCTTGATGTAAGGATTGGAAGATGATTTTATTCCACGATACAAACGTGTACTCCCGTATTCAATGGTAAAATCATATTCTCGGACGTTGGAAGAGTCATCGACCGAAGTACTATCCTGGCTGGCGAAGAAAGCAAAAGCAGGGTGAACGTCCAAGCTGATAAAAGCAAGTATTGCTAAAGGAAACGTTAGAAATTTCATTCGCTATGATTACAAAAAAGCCGGATATATTTCCAGCTCTTCATTTGAATTTAAGTTCGATCAAATCAATGACACAATTCTTTGATGGCATCAGAAACATATTTGTCTCCAAGCTTTTGAGCCATCTCAAGATCCTTGCAAGCTGATTCGCGATCACCTGTATTGTATTTTGCAATGGCGCGGTTGAAATAGCATTCTTTATCTTTTGGATCGAGAAAGATTGCTTTGTTGTAATCTTCAATCGCACCTTTGTAATCTTTCATTTCAAACTTTGCATTTCCGCGATTGTAAAACAATTCAACACTCTCGGTGTCGGAAGCAACTGCCATGTCATAGCTTTTGATAGCACTAGCGTAATCCTTCATCTCGAATTTAGCATAGCCTAAATTGTAAAGAGCTTCGGTATTTTGAGGGTCGAGCGTAACAGCCTGTTCGAAATCTTTTACGGCTCCGGAATAATCCTTTACACTTTCTTTCTGATTACCACTTTTGATAAAATCATCCGCAGACTTTTGGCAATAGGAAAGCAGGCTAAAGAAAAGAGATGGGATCAGTAAAATTATTTTTTTTTGTGTCATATAAAATGCATTTTGTTAGGATAAATAATGCGGGAGGAAATTACCTTTTATGGTTTTCCCGGAAATGAGCCCTGTCATTCATCTTGCGTTGTCTGTGGTGATGGCGACCTTTCCGTCTTTCACGTCTATCTTTTTTAACAAACGGGCGCTTTTCAGAATGGATTTGAAAAACTTTTGACGGGGGAGAACCGGTCTGTGAAAATACAGGCAAACTCAGCAGAACAATCAGGAGGGAAGTAAGTAGCTTTTTCATTGTATTTTTTATTTAATCTCATCCATAGACGGCATGAGCAAGAAATGGTTTAACGAGGGCTGTAAATTCGACCGGGATTGATTTTTATACAATTTTCTTGAGCTCAGTCATATGCTTTCGTAAATTAGTAAGATCACTGCTTCCTTCACCATTACTCAATTGATCCAACTGAGCAGAGCTTTCGTCAGATAATTTCCGAATCGAAGCCAATGCAGCGCTTACTGAAAATAGAATTCCCTTTTTTAGCTGACCCAATGTTGCGATGCGATGAATGCTCTTTAACCGGACTCTTCCTGTATTTAATTCTTGTTTAATTTTATTCAGTTGCAAGCCTGCCCGGAGAAGGAGGAATGCAAATACAATAGTCAGGGCTACAATAATAAAGGAGAAATATTTCTTGAAGGATACTCTTTTTGCCTGGAGATTTTCAGTGTCCATTTGAAGCTGTTGGAGTTCATTTTGAACTCTTAATAGTTCATCCTCATCTTTACGTTGTAATTCTTCGATATTGGAATTTGCCTTCGCAAGCGATGCTGATTTTTCAGCCGATAAAAAAGTCTCCTTTAGTGAAAGCAATTTTTGATACACACCATATCCTTGTTTATAATGATTGTTTGCAGAATAGCCCGCAGCAATGGAACGGTAGGTATCAAGTAACAATTGTTGCTGATCTTTGCTCACAGGATGCGTATCAAAATAGTTTAAATTGTGTTGGAGTTTATCGAGCATTTCAACCGTCACATATTGACTTTTTGCAGATGTGTTGATTTGCTGAAGATCGGCCACAGCTGTGGTGTCCTGTGCCTTTGCAAAATGAACAAGGAGAAGGATGAAAAATAAAATAGTATATTTTTTTATTTCAGTCATGATTTAAGGAAAAATTTGAGGTAAACATCCGTACCGTTCCCAAGCTCACTTTCGATTTTTATTTCACCATTGTTTTCCCTGATGATTTGCTCACCAAAATATAAACCCAATCCGGCTCCTTCTCCCGCCGGCTTAACAGAATAGAAGGGCTGATAAATTTGATTCAATACTTCATCGGAAACACCATCACCGTTGTCTTTTACCCTGATCTGTAAAAAGCGCGGAAGAATGCGTGTGCTGATTGAAACTTTTGGAACGTATCCTTTGATTTCCTTCTTCTGCTTTTCAATGACACTGTTAAAAGCGTTGTTGAGGACGTATAATACCAGGCTTCCCACAGCATCAGGAATCACGTTGATGGTTGGAAGATTTTTTTCAAAATCCTTTGTGAACTGGCAAGCATATGAGCCATCTTCATTCAGCATTTGTGTATGGGCAAGATCAGCATACTGGTCACACAGCGTGTTAATATTCATGACTTGCTTTTCCTGGCTCGGCTCCCGGTGTTGAGCGACAATACCAGCTGAAAGATTTTTCAGGCGAGAGGAGTTGCTCAACAATGCTTCTGAGTCTTTCAAAAGTTTTTTATAAGAATCACCTTGAGTTATTTCTGAAGATAATTTTTCTTTCAACGCAGAAGTGGTTTTTTGGATTTCAGAAACCAACGGAAAGATGGCAGCATTTTTTTGTTCCCAATCAGCTACAGATTTTAAAAGGTCTTCGCCATCGGAGAATGCTTGTTCAGAATTTTTCAGCTGAGCTATGTTTGCGTCCAGTTCAGTTTGCGTTTTCTTTACCAAACGGTTTCTCCACTTGAGCATGAACAACACAATTGTGAGCCAGATAACGAATGCAATGCCTGCTTTGCGAAGCAGCCCATGGTATTTTTTTATATATGTTTCTTTGCTTTGACTAAATGCTGTCGACTTTATTTTTAAACTATCCGTTAATATTTTTCTCTGAATATTTTGGATAGCATAATTTTTTTGCATGGCTGCAAGGGTGTCTTCCTTTTCCTTTGCAACCAGTGAATCAATTGCCTTGTCATAATTCTGAAGTGCATATAAGCCGAACCGGTTGAGGTTCTTAGCACAAAATTCGTCGGCCTTGTTTTTATATTCCTTCAGAATTTTCTGATGTTCGGGAGTTGAAATCGGGGAAACCGGTTCCTGTGAAAAGCACAGGAAAACGATCAGGCACAACAAAGTTGTGATGATGAGAGAAAGCGTTGTTTTATCCGGGCGTATCCTAAACATGAATTAAACTGGAACTGCAAGTTACCTGATACGTTTTATTTAATCATTTAGATTCATTAAAACTTTTCAACGAAGAATTGTGCATGACTTGAAACATTCATCAGGAATCACCACTTTCGCTTTCTATTTCAGGGGTCCAAATGAATACGTTTCGAAAAGCAGGGATACTATTTTTAGCTTTCATCATGGTGATGATGGTTATTTTCTTTGCAACCCGGAATTTTTTCCTGAAGATGGTCGTGGATCATTTTTCAGCCAGGCTTCGGGACAATTACCATGCAGAGCTTTCATTATCAGCAATTCAATTCTCAGGTTTTACAGGAGTCTCGATTCAACATCTTGTTCTCATGCCACAGGATGGAGATATATTGTTGAAGATCGACTCAATGTATGTCCAGCCTTCTTTTTTTCCTTTGTTTATTGGTCGGTTAAAATTGAAAGAGGCTTATGTAAGGAATGGTTTACTGAACCTTACTTGTGGCAATAATGGCTGCAACTACGATTCATTTTTACGAGGCCAAAAGAATGAGCAGCAGAAAACCGTTTCGGAAAAAAATTATAGTTCAGCGTTAAATAGAATGATCCGGCTGATGTTCGATCTTACACCACAGAAGGCGAGTTTTCAAAATTTGAGTATTTCGTACTCGAAAGATAATAGGAGGGAGCAAGTCAATATTCCGATTTTTATTTCTTCGGATAGAACTGTAAACGGAACGCTCCTCAATCTTTCAGATGGTTCGCGGTTTTACCTTGATGGAGTCTTTTCGCAAAACAAACGGACATTTGATTTTAAAATTTATCCGTGGGAATTTTCAAGAACTCGTGTTCCGATACTAAAATTATTCGCTAATACGGATTGCCGGTTTGATACGTTGCATTGTGTGCTAAGTAAGTATGAGCATGCAAGCAATCTTGTAAGTCTGGCAGGAACGCTGAGTACTGATAATTTTTACATACTGCATCCTAAGATTTCCGACGAGTTAATCGGTATTCATCATGCGGATTTTAGTTTCGCTGTCAATGTCGGGAAAGAGAATTTTGAACTGGATAGTTTATCCATGCTGACGTTAAATCAACTGGTTATTCATCCGTATCTGAATTATAAGAATGCGAGCAGCAAAAAATACATCCTGAAAATTCAAACAAATGCGTTACCTGCGACGGACTTTTTTTCGTCCCTTCCCGTGGGTATGTTTGATGCAGTGACCGGAATAAAAGCAGAAGGTTCTCTTCGATACTCGTTGGATCTATCCCTTGATTCTTCTCAACCGGATAGTGTGATTTTTAATTCTTCCCTGGTGAAAGAGAACTTCAGGATAAAAAGGTTTGGGAAGGAAGATTTACTGAAGCTGAATGATAATTTTTTATACAGCGTCTATGAACATGAAAAATTTGTACGCTCGTTCATGGTAGATTTTTCTAATCCTGATTTTACTCCCCTCGATCACATTTCTCCTTACTTCAGGAATGCTGTAATGACTTCTGAAGACGGAAGTTTTTTCTTTCATAGTGGATTTAATGAAGATGCGTTTCGAAAGTCAATTGCTGCCAATTACAAAGCCGGAAAATTTGTCCGTGGCGGAAGCACGATAACGATGCAGTTGGTTAAAAATGTTTTCCTGACGCGGCACAAAACTGTTTCGCGCAAGGCAGAAGAGGCATTGATTGTATGGCTGATTGAAAACAATCATTTGTGCAGCAAGGAACGGATGCTCGAAGTCTATCTTAACATCATTGAGTTAGGACCGAATATATACGGAATCGGGGAAGCATCCCGTTTTTATTTCAGCAAGAAACCGGCTGAGCTGAATTTGGCCGAAAGTGTTTTTCTCGCCAGCCTTTTGCCGCGTCCGAAATGGTTTAAATACAGTTTTGATGAAAGTGGAAACCTCAAACCGTACTTCGCAGATTACTATCGCGTGGTTGCTAATTTTTTATTGAAGAAGAACCTGATTACACAGGAGGAGTATGATCATCTTCAACCGAGAATAGAATTAAGAGGTCCGGCTAAGAATTTTGTTACACCTGCTGATAGCTTGCCGGTAATGGATGAGCCTGAAACAGAGTAGGGATTTAAACAGTCATGTAATTCAACTGCTCCATTTTCTGCTGCAGGTCATTAAATGGAATGTAGTTTGAAAACTGCGAGCGAATGTGATGAAGGAAAAGTTCAGCCTTTCTCATGTGAAAGCTACGTACACGATTGAATTCTTCTTCCGTTGTTTCCCCGTTTTTAATGGCCTGGGTTTTCAGGTCATCTCCGACATCGCAGAGGAAAATACGACAACTCAAATCGAGCAGGGAATAAAAGAAAAGTATTTCTTCTGAATCAAACGTGATGACTTCACCGATTGAATATTGTGAGTTGTGAATTTCAAAATCATCCAGCATTTCATCCTCGAACAATTCAAGACGCATCGCTTCTTTGATGAGCTCGTATTGCGGATGAACCAGGATAAATTTTCCGGCAGCAATTGAAATGTTCACGAGTTGTTTGAACTCCTTCGTGACATTCAATGACAATTTATTTCCGTATAAAACTGATGCAGTCATATTCATTTCCTGATACAAATGTAAAACGGAATTGGTTACTCTTTATGGAAAATATTTGCAAAAATTATTGAATGCATCTTACATATTTATTTTTATCTTCGTCGCCCCTCGAAAATCCTTTAAACATGTTAGGCTTAAAATTACCGACCGATCCTCGTTGGGTAAACATCGTTGAAAAAAATATTGAAGAGATCTTAACGGATCACGCTTTTTGTGAACAGAAAGCTGCGACGAATGCAATCACGATTGTTGTTCAGTATCCTGAATACACGGATTTGGTTGATGCGATGCTGGAGCTTGCAAAAGAAGAACTGACGCACTTTCAGCAAGTGCATGCAAAAATTAAGGCGCGTGGTTTTGTATTGGGACGCGAACGAAAGGATGAGTACGTGAATGAATTGGTTTCGTTCATGCGCAGAGGATACAAACGAAATATTATCCTGGTGGACAAGCTTTTATTCGGAGCCATGATCGAAGCCAGAAGCTGCGAACGATTCAAAGTTCTTTCTGAAAATATCAAAGACGAAGATTTGAAAAGTTTTTACCGTGACCTGATGATGAGTGAAGCGAATCACTATACACTCTTTATTAGCTTTGCAAGAAAGTATGCCGGAGGAGAAGATGTGGATAAAAGATGGAAAGAGTTTCTTGAGTACGAAGCTTCAGTAATTGCCAGGTATGGGAAGGATGAAACGATTCATGGGTAAATCAGGAAAGCACATTTTCACCTTCATATTTTTTCAATGCGATTTTCCATTCCTCAGGGATCTCGATTGATTTTTTCGCGACATAATCAAAAGCCACCATTACGGTGACACCGTCAGCCATTAACTGTTCCTGGTTTTTGAACAAGCGAACAATTCTGTATTCAAGATCAAAACTTTTATTTCCCAAACGAGAGCAACGTGTATAAACAGAAATCTCATCTTTAAAATGAATGGGAATAATGAAATCAATTTCAGCTTTGGCTAAAATGATTCCCTGTTTCGCCCAATCGTATTTCCAGTCAACAATTTCATCAAAGTATTTTACACGCGCATTTTCAAAATAGGTGAGATAATTCGCATTGTTCACATGACCAAAAGCGTCTATGTCAACAAAACGGATTTCAATATCTGTTTTATGTTTGAAAAGATTCAGCCCCACTTTAAATGAAATTATGAATTATAAATTATGAATCTGATATAACGTAACTCTACCAAACTAACTCTCAACTATTCACTTCCAACTTCCAGCATCTAACTTCTAATTTCTATCCTCTCACTTCATCCAGTTTCTCATACACCGAATTATTCGAAACATACTCAGGGACTATCTCTTTCATCTTTCTCACAATGGCTTCGTTATTTTGTGCTCCGAATAAATCAGTCAGCTCCGAAATATCCTTTTCAATGGTTTTGTAATCGTACTCTCTCACTTTTGCAATCATAATTTTCGGATGATGCGTAGGAATTGTCTTCTCGCTGTCGTTCAAAAGCTCTTCATAAATTTTTTCTCCGGGACGCAGACCTGAAAAAACAATCTGGATATCTTTTCCCAACGTCAACCCTGAAAGTTTGATCATCTTATGGGCAAGGTCAATAATTTTCACGCTCTTACCCATGTCAAAAATAAATACTTCGCCACCTTGTCCCATCGAGCCGGCTTCCAATACAAGCTGGCTTGCTTCGGGAATGGTCATGAAGAAACGGGTTATTTCTGGATGCGTGACAGTAACGGGTCCGCCTTCTTCAATCTGTTTTTTAAATCTTGGAATAACCGAACCGTTTGAGTCCAGCACATTTCCAAAACGCGTGGTGATAAAGTTCGTGGATGAAACGCGGCTCAACGACTGGCAATAAATTTCCGCAATCCGTTTTGTTGCTCCCATGATGCTCGTTGGATTCACGGCTTTGTCGGTCGAGACCATCACAAATTTTTCTACGTTAAATTTATGAGCCAGGTCAGCAACAACCTTGGTTCCGTACACATTGGTGAGAATACTTTCCGATGGATTGTTTTCCATCAACGGAACATGTTTGTAGGCAGCAGCGTGAAAAACAATTTGCGGATGAAATGCTTCAAACACCCTGAGCATTCGTTCCTGTTTGCTGATGTCTCCGATAACTGCTTCAAAATTATCCAGGTGAAAACGTTCCTTGACTTCCAATTCCAATTCATAAAGCGGCGATTCCGCCTGGTCAACAATGATTATTTTCTTCGGATTGAATGGAATGATCTGTCTTACAATTTCACTTCCGATAGAGCCGGCACCGCCCGTTATGAGGACAGTCTTTCCGGCCAGTTCTGCTTTTATTTTTTCTTTACTCAGCTTAATCGGTTCACGTTCGAGTAACTCTTCAATTTTTATTTTCCGAAGCTGGTTAAAACTGAGTTGTCCGTTGATCCAGCTGTTCACCGGAGGAACATTTAATACCCGCGTTCCATACGTGAGGCACTTCTCTATAATTTCCTGTTTCCTTTTTGCAGAAATATTTTGAATGCTGATGATCAGGTTTGCTTCAGGATGTGTTCTCAGCAAATCATCCAGGTCTTTTTCAGAATCAAAAATTTCAATTCCTTCCAGTGTCTTACCACTCTTTCGGGCATCGTCATCTACAAAGGCAATCACTTTGTATTTTGTTCCTTTATCACGATCAAGCGCGCGCTTGGAAATGACTCCTGATTCGCCGGCTCCGTAAATAATCACATCCGATTTGTCGCGCGAAGGATTTTTAATTTCCATGTACAATGTCTTCACTAAAATTCTGGCAGCAATAAGTGCGAAACACGTGGTTATGTAATCAATGATAACAATGGAAAACGGAATGAGAAAAGTGGTGGTAAACACGTAGGAAATCAAGTTGAGGAAAACCAGTGTAACAGAACCTAACGTCACAGCTACAAAAATCCGCTGCGCATCTTTGGTGCTCGTGTAGCGGATAATGCCTGCATAAATTTTTGTAATCAGAAAAGTGGATGTCCTTACAACGACCAAGGCAGAGAATGCATACACAAAGCGATCAATTTCTGCATGCGGAATATGGAAATTAAACCTCAGTAAATACGCAAGCCAGAGCGAGCAGCCACAGGCAAACACATCGAAGAGAAAGATGATCCAGCGAGGCGCATTTTTTTCGGTGAGAATCATTCACAATTGGAGTTTATAAAATTACCTGAACAAAGTAAATCATTATATCTCAAATTCTATATTTGCCTTCATTAAAAAAAAGATATGATCAAATCTCTTGTAACAGGCGGAGCCGGGTTCATTGGTGCTCATGTCACCGATGAACTGATTAAAATGGGACACAAGGTTGTTGTTCTGGATGATTTGAGCGGTGGTTTTAGTGAGAATGTAAATCCCGAAGCCGTTTTTGTGAATGGATCCATCACAGACGTTTCGCTGCTTAGTAAACTTTTTGAAGAACATCACTTTGATTATGTGTATCATTTGGCAGCATACGCTGCGGAAGGACTCAGTCATTTTATAAAGCGGTTTAATTATACGAACAACCTGATCGGTAGTGTGAACCTGATCAATGAATCTGTCCGTCATAAAGTAAAGTGCTTTGTCTTCACTTCTTCGATTGCTGTGTATGGCAAAGGACAATTACCGATGACGGAAGAAATGATTCCGACACCGGAAGATTCGTACGGTATTTCGAAACTCGCTGTTGAGATGGATCTAAAATGTACGCATGAAATGTTTGGTCTTAATTACATCATTTTCAGACCGCATAATGTATATGGAGAGTATCAGAATATAGGTGATAAATACAGAAATGTAGTTGGGATTTTTATGAACCAGTTGATGCAGGGAAAATCATTGTCTGTGTTTGGCGATGGAACTCAGACACGCGCATTCAGTTACATCGGTGATGTAGCGCCTTACATTGCGCGTTCGGTGGATGTTCCGGCTGCGTACAATGAAATTTTCAACATTGGAGCAGACCAGGCTTTCACCGTGACCGAACTAGCCAATACGGTTCAGGAAGTGATCGGCATCAGCGGAAAAGTACGTTACCTCGATGCGCGGAACGAAGTTGCTCATGCGTATTCTGATCACAGCAAAGCAAAGAAAATTTTCAAACAGGAAAGCACCACGTCCTTGAAGACAGGATTAGAAAAAATGGCTGCCTGGGTGAAGAAGAATGGTGTTCGAAAAAGTTCAAAGTTTGAAGGAATAGAGATCACGGAAAAATTACCTGCATTCTGGTTGGAAGATTAATATGCCGAAAATCCTTTTTGTCGCTGCGCATCGTCCGGATCGTTCTCCTGCACAGCGTTTTCGATTTGAGCAATACCTTCCCTTTTTGAAAGAGAAGGGTTTCGATTACGACTTTTCTTTTCTCATTTCTGAAAGCGATGATAAAGTGTTTTATCAGCCGGGAAATTTTTTTACAAAAAGTTATATTTTCTTCAAGAGTTTTTTCAGGCGACTCAACGATGTGTTGCGTGCAAATAAGTATGACCTGATTTTTATTCAGCGTGAAGCATTCATGACAGGGGTTACTTTTTTTGAAAAACTGTTTAAGCATTCGAAAGCGAAGGTGATTTATGATTTTGATGATGCCATCTGGCACTTCGATGTTTCTGAAGGAAATAAAAATCTCGGCTGGTTGAAAAATCCCGGGAAGACAGCACGAATCATTAGTTTGGCTGATCTTGTTTTTGCAGGAAACCAGTATCTCCTGGAGTATGCACAACATCACAATGATCATGTCGTAATTATTCCTACTACGATTGATACGAATGAATACGTTAAACAAAAAGTAACTGCTGTTGACAATGTAATTTGCATTGGTTGGAGCGGAAGTCATACAACCATTCGTCATTTTGAAATGGCTGAATCGTTTCTTGCTCTCGTTAAACAAAAATTTGGTGATGCAGTTCGCATTAAAGTCATCGGTGACAATGGTTATCGGAATGATGCGCTTGGAATCCAGGGAATAGATTGGAACAAGAAAGATGAACTCAAAGAACTTAATGAAATTGACATCGGCATCATGCCTGTTCCCAATGATGAATGGTCGAAAGGAAAATGCGGATTGAAGGGGCTTCAATACATGGCGCTCGAAATACCAACCATCATGTCTCCTGTCGGTGTTAACAGTGAAATCATTGAGCATGGTGTAAATGGTTTTCTTGCATCGTCAGACAAGGAATGGTTTGAAATTATCTCGCAACTGATTGCTGATAAAAACCTGAGAGAGAAAACAGGAAATGAAGCACGGAAAACTGTTGTAGAAAAATACTCTGTGGAGTCGCAGAAGTACAGGTATTTAGAATACTTTAGTAAACTCATTTACAATTAAATCAACCTGTTACTTTTTGAAAAATAACAGAAGAGTCCGCACATGAAATTCGATTCTATTATTTTATTTTTTTTTGCGTCAGCAGGAATTATTTATTTTTTGTTAAACGTGTTTCAGTATGCGAAAGAGCGAAATAAATTGCGTCACCTATTATTTTCAATGGTTATTGGAAATGAAAGCGATTCAAAAAATCAAAAAGAAAAATTGATTGGCTTGATGAAATACTTGCAAGCAACGATCAGCTTTCATACAATTGACAGGAGTAAAAACAGGAAGTACAATTTATTAAGAGCAACTGCTATTCAGATCGCCGAATCCAAAGAAGGCTTTTGCGGAGAGAATGCCAGGCTTGCAATCAACCTGATGAGTATGATGGATATCCAATCAGCCAGGATTTACCTGACTGGAAAAAAGTGGGGACACGTTTTAACCGAATGTTTTGTAGATGGAAAATGGTGGTTCTTCGATGGACATATGGATCCTAAAACGGCCATGAATGTTGATGATATTTGCAAGTTACCATCTCCTCAAATTACCATGTTAAGGAATGATTATAAGGAGAATCCGTGGATTGATTTCAACAGAATAAAATTGTTCAGTAAAATTCCGTTTTTGAAAAGTTTCGGTAAAATAAGATTACCATTTTTTATGGTTCTGCTTTTCGAAAATCCTCATTTAATAAAAGCTGTCGTTGGATTTTTTTTCTTTGCATTTTCCGTCAGTGTTTTTTTACTTATCCATTCATAGACTTGTAAAGAAATGAACAAAAACAGTGTTGTCCAGAAATGCCCTTTGTGTAGTCAAACAGCATATGATTTTATCAGGGAATTTCCGGATGGAGTTACGGTCGGCCAATGTACTTCTTGTGGGACGATTTATACACCGTTGCGGCACCCTTTTCCCGATTCATTGTTTTCTACCAATGAGATTCAAAGATTGGTTATTGAATTTGAACCCGTGTTAAAAGGAAGAAAAAATTATTACCGAATTCATAATTTCAAAGGCTACTTAAGAATTCTTTCGAAGTTTCAAAAAGGAAAGAACCTTCTCGATGTCGGATGTGCGCATGGAATTTTTCCATATACGGCTCAGCAGAATGGATATGTGGTTGCCGGGGTTGAGACCTCTGTCTCGTTTGCGCAATTTGCGCAGGATTTTTTCAAGCTGAGAATTTTTAAAGGGAAGCTTGAAGATGTCGATCTCGCCAATGAAAAGTGGAACATCGTTACGTTTACAGATTCCATGGAATATTTCCCGGAACCGATCAGCGCGATTGAAAAATTAAAAGGACATTTTTCTGAAGATGCTATTTTATTCATTAAGGTTCCGAACGGAAGTTTTTTTTCCTTCCGCTGGAAATTAGCCAAACTCACCGGAATCAAATCCATCGGTGAATCTGCATTTACTCCGTCTATGCGTGTGATGCATTACAGCCAGGCATCGTTGAAGTTACTCATTGAAAAGGCAGGGCTCGAAGTATTGCAATGCGGACCTTCTTTTCCAACGGACGCTCCGGCGTGGCATAAACTTACCGGGTATTATCTCGTTACCACATCACCATGGTGGATCGATACCCGAAGAAAATTATTCAGAAGGTTAGGTTTTATCATTGCTAAGGTGGCAAATTTTATCAGTCCTTCATTAAATTATTTTTCATCTTCGATATATGTTGTCGCAAAGAAAAAATCTGCGTAGATTTAAAAATTAAATCATCTCAATTCAATTTAGAAATGGAAGACGTAGCTACAGAATTAAAGAACATCGCACTCCATGATGTGCATACAAAACTTGGAGCCAAGATGGTTCCGTTTGCAGGATACAACATGCCTGTTTCGTATGAAGGAATTAATGTTGAACACGAAACCGTTCGTAATGGAGTAGGAGTCTTCGATGTATCACACATGGGAGAATTTATTTTAAAAGGTGAAGGTGCGCTGGATCTGATTCAGCGTGTTACATCCAACGATGCTTCAAAACTCATTGACGGAAAAGTTCAATACACCTGTTTACCGAATGATACCGGAGGAATCGTTGACGATTTGCTTGTGTATCGCATCGATAAAAAAACATACATGCTGGTTGTGAACGCTTCCAACATTGATAAGGATTGGAACTGGATCATGAAGTATAACACAGGGAATGTGGAGATGCATAACATCTCTGATAAAACTTCCTTGCTTGCGGTCCAGGGACCGAAAGCTGTTGATGTACTTCAGCCACTCACAGAAATGGATTTGAAGTCGATGGAATATTATTCTTTTAAGAAAGGCAAATTCGCAGGAGTAGACAATGTGTTAATCTCAGCAACAGGATACACCGGTGCCGGTGGTTTTGAAATTTATTTTGAGAATAAAGATGCTGTAAGAATATGGAATGCCATTTTCGAATCCGGAAAATCACTAGGAATAAAACCGATTGGTTTAGGAGCACGTGATACGTTGCGTTTGGAAATGGGTTTTTGTTTGTATGGAAATGACATTGATGATACCACTTCACCGCTGGAAGCAGGTTTGGGATGGATCACAAAATTCACCAAGGAGTTTACAAATAGCAGAGCCTTGCTCGAACAAAAGGAAAAAGGTATTGTAAAAAAACTGGTCGGCTTTGAAATGATTGATCGCGGTATACCGCGTCATCATTATGAAATCTTTAATGAGAAAGGGGAGAAGATCGGTTTTGTGACTTCCGGAACACAATCTCCATCGTTGCAAAAGGCAATCGGAATGGGTTACGTACAAACTCCGTATTCAAAAGAAGGCGCTGAAGTTTTTATTCACATCCGTGACAAACACCTGAAAGCAAAAGTGGTGAAAGTCCCATTTTATAAACCATGATGAAATCACCAACCCGTATGATTGAGGTCTGTGGCTCACCACTGCTTTTTAATTTGTATGAGCACTCGGACAACATCGTGGTGGTGATTGATATTCTTCGTGCTACTTCATCCATTTGTGTTGCGCTCGAACATGGTGCTGAGTGCGTCGTTCCCGTTGCAGGTATTGAGGAAGCAAAAAGATACAAGGAAAGAGGTTTCGTTATTGCAGCCGAACGTAACGGTGAAATGATTGAAGGATTTGATTTCGGTAATTCGCCGTTCAGCTTTATGGGAGAAAATGTAAAAGGAAAATCAATTGCGTTCTCTACCACCAATGGAACGCAGGCAATCAACGTAGCAAAACGCGCTCACCAGGTGGTGATTGGTTCTTTTCTCAATCTTGATGCACTTTGTGAATGGCTAATCAAACAGGATAAAGATGTTCTATGTTTGTGTTCCGGTTGGAAGAACCGTTTCAACCTGGAAGATACATTGTTTGCCGGAGCTGTTGTTCACCAGCTGAAAAATTCCGGCATGTCAGATACAAATTGTGATTCGGCCATTGCAGCAGAACATCTTTACCTTGCAGCAAAAGATGATATGTTTAAGTTTCTCGAAAACTCATCGCATCGGAGAAGATTAAAACGGTTAAACATCGAGCATGACATCGAATATTGTTTAACACCCAATCAAACACGAGTCATTCCTGTTCTTCAGGGAGAGGTGTTGGTGAGATTGGAAGAAGTTGGTGTGATTGGATAAACGGAGAGTGAGAATGCGAGAAAGTGAGAAAGTGGAGTTGTGGAATATTGAGATATTAAAACGTATGATCAGGAGAAGTTTCCGATTTTCTATTTTTCTTAATTCAAAAAAAATGAATTTTAAAAACTGCAAACTTATTCTGCTCTGCCTCCTTCTACTGCCTTCTGCCACTTCTTTCGGTTGGGGATTTTGGGGACATAAAAAAATCAATCACATGGCAGTATTCACCTTGCCACCGGAGATGATTGGATTTTACAAAAGTCACATTGATTTTATTACCGAGCATGCCGTTGATCCTGACAACAGGAGGTATTCCAATAAAGCGGAACCACCACGACATTACCTCGATGCTGATCATTACGGAGATCATCCGTTTGATTCACTTCCGAAATACTGGAAGGATGCTGTAGCTAAATATACCGAAGACACCTTGAATGCTTATGGTATTGTACCGTGGTACATTGCGAAGATGATGTTTAGTCTCACCGATGCGTTCAAGAATAGGGATGTTGACAAGATCCTTTATTACTCAGCCAACATCGGGCATTACATTGCTGATTCGCATGTTCCACTTCACGCTACGGAAAACTACAATGGGCAGAAAACAAACCAGGTTGGCATTCATGCTTTCTGGGAATCCCGCATTCCTGAATTGTTCGGTGACGATTACGATTTTATTGTTGGCCGAGCTGAATTTATTTCCAACATTCAAATGCATGCCTGGAGTATCATAGAAGTAAGCGCTTCCGAAGTCGATTCTGTGTTAGGTTTTGAAAAGAAGCTGAGCAAAACTTTTCCTTCGGATAAAATGTCTTCGTTCGAACAAGTCGGAAATAAAACTCAGAAAGTTTATTCGGAAGAATATACGAAAGCATACAGCGACATGCTCGACAACATGGTAGAGCGAAAAATTCGTGCTGCCATTTTTAATGTGGGTTCTTTCTGGTACACAGCGTGGGTAAATGCCGGAAGTCCGGATTTGGATTCCATTGGAAAAAAGGACGTGACCGATGACATGAAGAAAAACCTGGAGGAAGAACAGAAGCAATCGAAGAATGGAACTCTGAAAAGTAGAGAAGACGAGGGGAAATAATTTCTTCTTTGCAAAAGCCCTTTTCAAACTACTCCTTTACAAACTTGCTATCAAGTACTTCGCCTTTGTTGGTAACCAGTTCAACAAAATAAATTCCGGGTTTGAAGGATGACACATCAATCATTTCACTGTTGTCTTTTATACTTTTATTGCTGATTAGTCTTCCCATGACATCATACAACCTGATGTGTTCAAATTTTTGTCCGGCAAGTTTAGTGCTGACGTAAATAAAATTATGAGCGGGATCAGGATACATGATGAAATCAACATTGTTCCTGCCTGTTTCGCCGGGGACACTTAACGTAAGACCATTGCTCAGTTTCCAGAAATCACTGAGTAATGTTGTAAGTGTGTTTGTTTGTCCGCCACAGCCAATATAAATATCGTTACTGATACCAAATCCTCCTGCATAACCGCGAGGTAAACCGGGGAAAGTTCCTGCAAGTGTCCATGCATCACCGGTCGGATCATATTTATAAAACATGTTAAGCGGATTATGCGTGATGCCTATCGACTGATAATAATATCCGCAAAGCACATACCCGTTACTAACCGAAGAATAAGAACAAGGTTCTACTACATACGGTATTGGGAAATCCGCTTTCTGTGACCATGAATCGGTAGCGGGATCATACAAATAAAAATCTTTGAAATTGCTTGTTGAGTTGGTGTTGTTACCAAGACCTAAATAACCTTTGCTGCCGACACAGAAAGAACATGCACCGTTGCGGGCCGGTCCGATGAAAGGAGTTTTTGCAGTCCATGTATTTGCAACGGGATCAAATTCATAAAAATCAGTAAAACTGTTTCCACCGGTATATCCTGTTCCAACGTATCCTTTGTTGCCGATGCTGAAACCTGTAGCGCTTTCGCGCGCGCCACCCGGATAATTTGTTTTTGCAGTCCAGGTGTCGAGCGCAGGATCGTATTCCCACACTTCGTTCAGGTCAAAGGTTCCGTTTGATCCAGTTACGATATATCCTTTGTTCCCGATTGCAAAACTTGCGCAGCCGAATCTTCCCGCTGCAGGTAAACTCGCTTTTTGTGTCCATGTATTTAATCCGGGATCGTATTCAAACCAATCGGAAGTACCCGCTCCCGAACTTAATAGACCCAGACCCATATAACCCTTTCCGTTTATGGAGAAGGATGATACACCACGTTTCACAGGTCCGGGTACATCGGGCAATTGTAGCCAGCTTAGTTGCGCATAAGATAAAATGGTGACACTTGTCATCAATAGAGTGAACAGTGATTTTTTCATGATGTATTTATGTTTAAGAAATCGATTGTGTAAAAGTATATAACCTTTTTAATTAATGACTCAATCGAACGTATAATTTTAAAGTTGACTTCTAATCCTATTATTTGGACAAAAAAAAAACAGGCAGCCTCACGACTGTCTGTTTCTTTTCAAATTTTTTTTAGCGAATTAATTATTCAACATCACCGGCATTACATTACTGTGTAGTAAAATCTAAACTCTTTGTTGATGAATCGAAAAGAACCGGAGTCTTACTCCATGTTTCTATTGTGCTACGATGACGAATTGCAATGTAGTAGGAGTGATTTAAGGTGGAATGAGAGAAGGAAAATGACACAGTCCCATCTGTGTGCAGCAACGCGGTCTTTGATTCGACTAGTCCGTAAGGAGAAATTATATCATGTAGTTCAACGGTGATTGAATCAGATGCTGTTGGATCATTGTTCAGCTCAAGGGAATAAAGTAACGGTCGCATCTGTCCAAAGCCAAGATAATAACCCTCAATATATAGTTTAAGATTCAGGGTTACGGCGCAGTTCAGGTCTGCAATCGTTACCGTGCTTGTGGCTGTGCATCCTCTGGCATCAAGAGCCGTTACTGTATAGGAGCCAGCAACAAGATTTGTTGCAGTCGAACCTGTCTGGCTTAAATTATCCGACCATGTTAATTGAACAGGTGGAGTTCCGCCTGTTGCAATCGCTGATGCAGAACCATCCGAGCCACCACAGGTGGTTACATTTGAAAGTACCTGGGCAGTTACCGATAATTGAGGAGTAAAGAGAGTCACCACAGCCGATGCGGTACATCCGTTTGCGTCCGTTAAAGTAACTGTATAATTTCCGTTAGGCAGACCGGAAATGGCCTGTGTGCTAGCATTGTTACTCCACAGGAATTGATATTGTGGTGTTCCTCCTGATGGTATCGCTTGAATACTTCCATTCTGCGATCCGAAACATGAAGGGGTGTTGGAAAATATATTCAGCAGCAGGTTGTTTGTAACGATTACATTCTGATTGACGACCGTTGAACGGTTATAAATATTTGTAAACGTCCAGTGTACCTGTGTTGTGCCGAGTTGAAAATAGGAGGGAGCATCATTGGTGATGCTTCTGATTGGTATCGCACAAAATGCAGGAGCAGCAACCATGGGAGTATCCAGGTTAACAGTAGCGTGGCATTGATTTCCATTGGGTGCAACCATCGTGTCAGACGGTGGAATAATTTCAGGAGAAGGAAATCTTTTATCCAGTGTAGGAGTAATGTAAGCTGTGGTTGTCGTCGAACCGATGCTGCCGGTACACGGGTAACATGGGTAGTCATCCTGTGCGAGTACAGAATTGATTCCTGATATATTTATTGTAAAGAAAAAAAGAATGAATGCCCAACGGTTAAAAACAATTTTTCTTTCGCTGGTTCCGGATTTTATTATTTTATTTTCCATTTTAATTCAATCAGTACTATTCAATTAACAAAATCTATTTATCATCTGTTGATGCCGACCATTTCCAGATGTCTATTTCTGTTTTTCCCAGGAATCCGTCAATTCCTGCATAAATTCTTCCGCCCAGTGAACAAGAAGGAGTTCCGGCTGAAACGCCATCACCATCAAGGCATATTTTTATACTGCATGATCCTGTCAACTCACCGCCTACATATACAGATACAATCAGTACGGAAGCAGTGGCTCGCACACCAATGGTGAGTGTCGCGCTTAAATCAAGACAGAATTTTTTCTTTGGAGCAATACATAAGTCATACTCTAGCGATCCTTTGCCACTTGCTTTAAGCTTTCCGTAAAACTGGAGTTCGGCAAATACCCACCCTGCAGTTGCAGTTGCAACCAATTCAACATCGATCTCCAGTGATTCATCACCCCATGGTTTTATTGAACAATCTGGACAGCATTTAAAGCATTCCAGTTTATCCCAGGTTCCTGTAACAGTCAGCCATCCTTTAATTACAAACGGGCCAATGGTCCCGATTGGAATCGCAGGAGTAGAAATATCAACTTTATCATGACTCTTTGTACAACCAAATACTTTAGGGAGGCAATACAGTCCAATGGGGTCAATTTTATTGATGGCATTGCTTAAACAGTATTCATAAATATTTACACCGTCGCGGTATTCAAGCGGATCGCGTTGCATGAATTTACCGAACTTTGGATTGTAATTCCTTGCCCTGTAATAATATGTTTTGGTTTCAGAATCGTACTCGCGGCTTGTAAATAAAATCCTGTTGCCGATAGCAGAGGAAGTTAGAAGCGAATAGGTGGGACTATAAAAAGTAACTGCTCCGGCTGCATTGTATTCGTATCGTTCAACCACCTGGCCTGAAGCATTCGTAACAGCTACAATGGATCCCAATGAGTTTTGATGATAAAAGAAATTGGCTCCCGATATGCGCATGGAGAGAATTTCATCCAGCTTCGAACCGTATACATAGGTTGCGATCACAGCATTCGAAGCATTGCGTTCTTCTATGATCCTCAGCCCGTCATAATAATAATTAATGGTAGCAGATGAGGTTACTTTTTGCACCCTTCTTCCAAGTGCATCGTGTTTGTAAAGAGCAGTTGAACCACCATCAACAGCGACCAGGTGATTTTCGGTGTCATACTGGTAGTTGTGACTTCCGTCAAATAGCATGTTGCCATTTCCGTCATAGTTTGGATTGACAAATAAACTGTCGGCAATATTTACATATTGATTCACGGAATTGGTCGTGTAATTTGTGGTGACGGCATCGTGTATTACACTCGTGCGGTTTCCCACGCCATCGTAATTAATGGTGGATTGTGTTAACGGAGACGGGATAGCACCTGATACCAAGGTCCCTTCCTTATAATTAGTGATCCTGTAATCCTGATCATAGGTATATTTTTCTGAATTGGTCGGACGGTGTGTTTTTTCTGAAGTCAGCCGGGTCCCCTCATTGTCGAACGTATAATTGAAATGAGCAAATGGAATTCCGTTTTTGCTATGATCTACACTTGTTCCCCAATCGTTAACAGTATAAGCGTACTGGGTATTTGCGCCATTGATAAAAATTCGCGATTGCAAACGATTGGCGGGATCAAAATTAAAAGTGGCAAGCGATAATGCGCCTTCCTTAACTGCTGCCATCCGGTTTCGGAAATCATAATTCTCCTCGATGACTCTTCCGCCGGGATACGTAATGAATGTTTTCCTTGCTGCGACATTGTAATTGTACGATGTCACTTTTCCATTCATATTTTCACTCTGTAACCTGTTTGCATTATCATGGGATAAAGTAATCGAAGCATTGCTGTTAACCGCTGTTATAATGCGGCCTCCGTTATCATAGGTAAAAGTATCACTGCTTCCCGGGTATACTCTTGAAGTCAGACGGTTTGATGCATCAAAATTGTAATTGGTCGTTTGACCGTTATTGTCTGTCCTCGTAATTTTATTCCCTAAGCCATCGTATGTAAATGTTTTGGAACTTCCGTTGGCATATGTTTCAGTAATCACCCTGTCGTTGCCGTCAAATACAAATGAAGTCGTATTTCCATTATCATCGGTCAATGAAATGATGTTGCCGACATTATCATAACTGTTAGAAATAATATTTCCTGTTGGCTGAACAGTGGTAAGTTTTCTGTTCAAGGCATCATACGTGAATGTGGTTACATTTCCATTACGATCAGTCAGACTTGCCAGGTTATTGTTGTTATCGTAAGCAAACGTTGAAGAATTGCCGGAGGCATCCTGTGCTGTGGTTCTTTTGTTTACAACATTATATGTATAGGTAACTGTATGACCATTGCCATCCGTTTCAGTAAGCGTTTTATCAACGGCATTGTATGTAATACTTCCTCCTTGTCCGGCCAAATCCGAAAAGGAAATTAAACGATTCCCTGCATCGTATGTATTCGTAACAACATCTCCGTTCGGCAAGGTCAGAGAGGTTTTATTTCCAACAGCATCGTAGCCAAATGTTTTTGTTTCACCGGCTCCATTGGCTTCAGTGACCTCCCTGTTTAACGCATCGTATGTTTTTGTGGTGACAAGACCATTGCCATCCGTGAATGTCAGTTGATTTCCCTGTGCATCGTAAGAATAACTAAGTGTATGGCTTAACGGATCCGTGATTACGGTGAGTCGGTTTACGTTGTCATAGGCATACGTAATGGTATTTCCATTTGCATTGAGCGTGGAAATTTTATTTCCGTTTCCATCATACGTATAGGTTGTAACACCAATAGGACGTTGCACGGTTATTTTCCTGTTCAGCGCATCGTATGTACTCGTGGTTGTATGGCCGTTTGCATCGGTATAAGAAACAAGATTATTGTTAGGATCATAAACGCTCAACGAATTGTGAGACAGCGCATCGGTAACCTGAGTCTTACGGTTTATTGCATCGTATACGTTGGTCGTCAGGTTGCCATTGAAATCCGTCTCTGTCAATCGGTTTCCGTTCGCATCGTAGGTAAAGTTTCGTGAATGACTGAGTGCATTGGTTTCGGTTTGCAATAAATTTTGCGAGTTGTACGAGTAATGGGTAACATGTCCTTCGCCATCGGTCACGGTAATCATATTTCCTGCTTCATCGAAGGTTTCTGAAGTTGTTCCGCGGGGAGTTGTAACACTCGTTTTCCTGCGCAGTGCATCATACGTATTGGATGTTACATGTCCAAGAGCATCTGTGTATGAGAGCTGGTATCCCCTGGCATCGTATCCTAAAAGATCAACCTGGCCAAGCGCATTGGTAGTTTGAGTAACTCTGTCAAGCAAATCGTATGTGTTCAAGGTAGTATTCCCGTTGGCATCTATAAAGCTGAGCCGGTTTCCTACATTATCATACGTATATGAATTTGTGGATGCGTTTGGAAATATGGTCTGAGTTCTGTCTCCGTTCGAATTGTAGGTGTACTGTGTGGTAAAACCTCTACCGTCTGTCGAAGATTGAATCAAGCCTGAACCTGCGTATGAAAAACTCAAACTAATACCCAACGGTTTCTGAACCAGCAACAGGTTGCCGTTCGCATCATACGTAAATGTTGTTGTGAAGCCCCTTTTATCCGTGATGGTTGCAACTTGGTTAAAAGTTGGTTCATAAGTATACGTTGTAATGCTATTCAAAGCGTCCTTCTGCTGAAGTACATTTCCTTTTGAATCATATGTATAATTCCAGATGTTCCCGTTTGCATCTGTTTTTTTTACGAGGTTCCTGAGACTATCGTATTCGAAGAGTTGATGATAGCCGCAGCAGGTGCCATTTTTCTCCGTGAGGTTACCGATGGAATCGAATTTATAAGTGGTTGTCTGCAATACGCTGCTGACCAATAGTGAGGAAGACGTAATCTTTTGTGCCGTGTCATAACTGAAACTGAAATTGTTTAATGGTGAAGTAACAGAGCTTACATGAATGCAATCATTATAAGTAACAGTAAAAGGGAAAGACAGTTGGTCGGTGCGTTTGGTCAGGTTCTGCACAAAATCGTATTCATATAAAACGGTATTACCCAATTGATCCGTAACAGAAAGCGGGCTTCCGGCTCCGTCATATGTATAGGTAGTATGTCGCGCAGGACTTGTATTCGGATCGGTAATATCTGTGAGGTGTCCGCTTGTATAATGCAACTGTACAATTCTTCCTGATGCGTCACTGATGGTTGTTGGCAATGCACCTGTATAAGAGATCACGATGGTATTACCGTTTCTGTCAACAATATTTGTGAGCCGGTGATGTGTTGAATCATTAAAAAAATATTTGGTTCCTGATTTATCCCGTAGCCAGAATTTTCCGGGTTGATATTTTACAAGTGAATCAAATATTCCCGCTGGTGCTGTATAGGCGGCTCCGTTTTGAATGTAAATATCTTTTCTTCCATCTTCATGCCGCACAATAACTTTATTGCTGTCAGGAATGCAGAGCAATGAATAGGTCATGCTCCAACCTCTTCCGAAACCATAATCCAGTTCTGTGTTAAAGCTGTTGTAAAAAAAAGTCAGATCAAGAGACAATCCGCGTCCCGGTATTCGAAGATCCGTGCGTTGATGAAATAAGCCGCCGGAATAACTGTTCACCTCTAATCCACCGGAGGTAATAATATTCGGCCTGTTGATATTTTGCGCATTGCTTCCGTATGTGTTAAGTGCTTTCTGACTTGCGATGGTTTGCGCATTATAAACGGCAGTAGTGAGGCCTTTTTCACTGGAGATATTTTGCCCGTGAAGTTGAGATGTTATACAGGCGAGCAGAAAAATAAAACAGGGTAGAGATATTTTCATTTTTATCAGGATGAAATAGTATAGTTGATTTTATTTCGGGAGGTAGTGTGAAAAATAAAATGAGCAATGGAAATTCCATGCTCATCAGAAAATACTGTATTCAAAAAATATTTTTGTGAAGGCAATACATCATACCGACATAAATGCCCGGGAAAAAAGCGGATGTAGAAAATAACTTCCATGTGTTTTATCTCTTTGAAAGATAAGATCACATGAGGCCCTCAACCAATACAATAAACTAACCTGTTTTTAATAACATAAAGGGTGTCATGTTTTCGTGTGAGTTGAATTTAATATTACAAATTCCTAACAGACACTCAAAAATATGAAATTATTATTCTCCGGCAACTAAATCAGAATATTCTTTAGAAACAGTTCCTGTTTATCGAAATATAGCTCATTACATCATTTCAAAAAAATCACTGAAGCGTGGGGAAGGCGAATCGATGTAATCTACGAAATACAAATCGGTACGAATATACGACTTGCGAATTAAGACCTCACACTATAGAGGTGAAGGAATCTCTTATGAGAATCTCATAAAAAAAAACAAGCAACTTTTCAAGCTACCTGTTTTTTTAATAAACTATTATTTTGATTTTAATTATTCAACATCACCGGCATTACCAGCATCAGAATATCTTCTTCTTTGTTGCTGCCTTCTCCTGGAGTCAAAATACCTGCACGGTTAGGAGCCGACATCTCAATGTTAATCTGGTCGCTGTCTAAGTTACTCAACATCTCAGCTAAGAAGCGAGCGTTAAATCCAATCTCCATGTCTTCGCCAGTGTACTGACAAGAGAGACGTTCGTTTGCTTCGTTTGCAAAATCCAAATCTTCAGCGCTGATGTGCAATTCGCTGCCGTTTATTTTCAAGCGAACCTGGTGTGTAGTTTTATTTGAGAAGATGGAAACACGTCTCACAGAATTCAACAACGCAGCTCTGTCAATAGTAAGCTTGTTTGGATTCTCAACAGGAATCACCGCTTCGTAATTCGGATATCGTCCGTCAATAAGTCGGCAGATCAGCGATATATTTCCGGATTCGAAAAATGCATTGTTGTCGTTGTAATTGATGGTCAGCGTTTGGTCAGTACCTGTAAGAACATTCTTCAAAAGCGTAAGAGGTTTCTTCGGAAGGATAAATGCGCTTTCATTTTTTGCTTTTGCATCATTTCTACGGTAACGAACCAGCTTGTGAGCATCCGTTGCAACAAACGTCAGGTTCTCTTTGCTTAACTGGCAAAACACTCCTGACATCACAGGACGAAGTTCATCATTACCTGTTGCGAAAAGGGTTTTGTTGATGGCCTGCAACATCATGTTGGATGGTATCTCCAGGGATTTTGTTCCTTCCAATACAGGAAGTTTTGGAAATTCTTCACCGTCAAAACCGGTGAGTTTATATTTCCCGTAATCAGAGCTGATCTCGATGTTGAATGATTTTTCATCAATGCTGAACGTCAATGGCTGTTCCGGAAAGGTCTTCAAGGTCTCTAACAGAATTTTTGCAGGCACAGCAATCTTGCCGCTTGATTTTGCTTCTACCTGGAGATGAGTCGTCATGGTCGTTTCAAGATCTGAAGCAGAAATAGTCAGCGATCCTTTCTCAATTACAAAAAGGAAGTTGTCAAGAATCGGCAACGGATTGTTCGTATTCAAAACTCCGCTGATCGCCTGAAGCTGCCTCAACAAACTGGAACTGGAAACAATAAATTTCATAGATGAAGCATGTTTATTGGTGTGAGAAGGCATGTCCATTACGACATCGTTCGCGTTATTATTTTTACTCATGGTATTATTTGTTGATGATGATTTATAGAAACAAACAGATGAAGTAGACTTTATCTTAAATCCTGATTCTTAATTCTCCTCAGAACCTTGCAAATATAAAAGATTTGATGAGAGATAAAATCAATGTTGATAAAGAAAAACGAGGTGTTTATTTCCTTCCGGTTTTCTTCATAGTCTTCTGTTTATCAAGGTCAAAGTCATCGAACTGGCGGAATATTTTTCCAAAGACATGATACTGGATAGTGACCAAATCATTCCCGCTATTGATAAAAGCATATTGCCTGTCCATATCGTATTGTAATGCATTTCCGAGCGTATCAGATTGCGCCAGGGAAGTTCTTGTAACAGGTTTTGGAAACGTGGTCATGCGAATGGTTTTTCCTGTCATGTCGGTAAGAGTTACCGTGCTTAACGGTATTGTTGCTTTTAACGAATCACGTTGCTGATCCGTAAAATCTTTATCAAATCCTTCGAAGCAGAGATACTTGAAGTAAGAAAGGTAGTTGAGTAATCCGACCGAATCAACATGTTGAATGACTTTATTATTCTCAGGAGAAGATATCTTAACCCGGCCTTTTGAAAGATCAATCAAAAAAGACTGCGCCTGGTCATGAAAATATTTAATTGAAATACTTTTTATATCCTCGGAATTGTAATCGAACACAATCGTTTCGCGCCAGTCTCTTTCGTACGGCTGATAGCGTGGTGTGAGATAACCCTGGAATCCGGGGATCTCCATCACAAAAGGCAAACTGGAATTTTCAATCATCATGAAAGTGCCCAGTACATCAGCCGTTGAACCACCGACATAATAAACTTTCATCGGTTTGTCTTCTCCGTTCATGTATATTTCGCATTTGATTCCTTCAGCAGCGAGACCTTTGATCACTCCATTGTATGCCGCTTTTGCAACACGGGTTTTTACACGCGCATTTTTTATGGTAGACAGCAGTATTTTAATTCCTTCTCTCCTCACTTTGTATTTACCATTTACGGTCCAGACGGCTTGGTTCTGACGTTCAAGAATTACGGAATGGCCATTCCTGTCAGCCAAAAATATTTTGGTAATGGAAGCGGTATCAGCCACAGCAAAATCCTGGAGTTCTGCTTTGATCGTTCCATTCCGGGTACGATAGATAAGAACAACTGTAATCAAGGCGAGAACTAACGCAATGGTGAGGATGTTTTTATTTTTTTTCATGAATATATTTTATGGTTCCAACGAATTACGAATCAGTACGAGGCAACGAAATACGAATAAGTACGAAACTACGAATTACGAATTAAGAAGTTGTACGAATATACGAGGGACACCAAATTCGTAGTTTCGTACATGTATTCGTAATTCGATGGACTCATTCGTAATTCGTTGGACTCATTCGTAGTTTCGTACCAATTCGTATTTCGTTGGAGTCTAGCGTTCATATTTTTTTCTTCTGATCGTAGAGTGAATTAAACCATACAGCAAGATCAAAACAATCGGAGCAACCGTATTGATCCATCTGATGCTGCTGTTTTCAGTTTTCGCTTTATCAAGCAACCGAAGTTTTAATTCTTTTGCGCGCAAGGTCATCAAACCCGAATCATCACAGAGGTAATCCACACAGTTGAGGATAAAGTTTCGGTTGCCATATGTTTGTTGTGTAAAGCGATCGTACCCGAGCGGAAGAATGGTTCCATTCTTTTTGCTCACATAACTTGCAATCACATCTCCGTCAGTTACCACAATCATTTTTGTCGAATCACTTTTTTCTTTGAAGCCGATTTCAGGAGCAGTGGCAATTGCTTCCGGAACCCTGTTCTTGAAATCGGATTGAAAATTTCCTTCCAACAAAACAGCCACCGGCAGGTTTGGCTTGTTGTACTGTTTCGGATCGGGTTCTTCCTTCACAATGTTCAGACTTACACGTGCCGGAGCCATCAATGCTTTTGAATAGGTTGACGTGGTAAGCAGGATTGTTTTCTTCACACCTTCTGCTTCCACTGTATCCACCGTACTGGCAAACTCAAACTTGATCGCATTCAGGTTGTGAACAATCGGATTAGGAGATGAAGGATTAATCAACGGAGAAAAATACCAGGGGAATAATTCTGTTTTGGGTTGGTTACCAACTTGCCCGGTTACAATCGGAATGGGTGCTGCCTGCAAATCCATTACGAGATCGTAATTGATACGTGCTCCGTATTTAAAAAGCAAATCTTCCAGGTTCAGTTCTTTTGCAATGGCTACGTTCGTGCTTGTGGCTGATAAGCTATCCAGGTTTATTTGCATGGCATCAATGAGCCAAAGCACACGTCCGCCTTTCATGATAAACTGGTCAATGACAAACTTGTCCTTTTCACTAAAAGCAGAATCGGGTTTTGCAATAATGAGTGTTCGGATATTCTTGAGTGCATCCAGTTTACCATTGATTGAAACCGTATCCACACGATACGATTCTCTCAGCGTCGAAGCAGCGTCTGCAATCTGTTTTGTTGAAAGCTCACCATGACCTTGCAAAAATGCAACGCGTGTTTTTACATTGTTGGTAATACTTTTAATTCCTTTTATAAGTTCATATTCCAATCCTTCAATCGAATTGTTGAGCATCACATCCGAGTTTGTTCCCATGCGGCTTTTGAGAAGCTGGATAGGAATTTCTTCAGCACGGTAATTCATGATGACACCTGGAAATAAGATCTTCTGTGATGTTCCTCCTTTTTGTCGCTCTTCGATGTTGGTCGGCTGCAAACCTTTTTGCGCAAGCTGTTGGTACAGATCGTTGCGTTCCTTTTTATCCGTGATCGCAGAAGGATCAATGAACTGGTATTCGATGTTGTCTTTTGCATACACGCGGAATTCATCCAGCAATTCTTTGGTAGAATTTCTCAACCGTTTGAATCCGGGAGGAAGATCGCCTTCAAGATAAATTTTTACATAGATGACATCATTGAGTTCTTTTAAATATTCTTTGGTGGAAGGAGCCAGTGAAAATCTTTTTTCTGATGTCAGGTCGAAACGTGTAAACACAAAACCGCCGATCACATTGATGAAAATCAAAATGGTTGTTGCAACCGTAAGTTGTACGATGCTTTGTTTTTTAAGCTGACGTTTTACCATTTCCTTTTCTCAATTATAAACCGGGTGAGTAACAGGAAAAATGCTGTAAGCGTGATGAAATAAATCATGTCACGCGTGTCGATTACACCACGGCTCATCGATGTATAATGTGAGTTGATCCCAATCTGTGAAAGCAGGGTTGGGAAAAATCCTGAAGTTGTTAATGTACTCAGCGAATCAAATCCGGCATGAAAGAAAAACGAAATGATGACAGCCAGGATGAAGGAGATGATCTGGTTATTGCTCAACGAGGAAGCGAATACTCCGATGGAAACAAAGGCGCTGCAAAGAAATATGAGTCCGAAATAGGAACCGATGATCCCGCCGATGTCTACATTTCCTGTTGGTGAGGCAAGAAAATAAACGGAGATAAAATAGACCAGTGTCGGAACGAGTGAAAATAAAGCGAGGATGACTCCGGCAATATATTTTGCAAAAATAATCTGGAAGTCACTGAGTGGACGAGTGAGCAATAATTCAATCGTTCCTGATTTATTTTCTTCAGCAAACGAACGCATCGTTACAGCAGGAATTAAAAACATAAACACCCACGGTGCAATGATAAAAAGGGAGTCGATGTTCGCATAGCCGGTTTCAAGGACGTTAAAGTCGGTTCCGGGAATGATCCACATGAACAAACCGATGCTGAGAAGAAACACCATCATCACCACGTAACCGATGATGGAACTGAGAAAACTGTTGATCTCCTTTTTTAGTAATGCGATCACAAGAGCGGATAAAAATTTGGTGAGCCAAAAGTAATTTTTTTTGTTGATGAAAGTGAGTTTCGATTTGCAATGAATTCATTTTTTTTCACACAATAAAATGAAACTCATGCTGGAAGCAACTTGTTTAAAGATAGCAGCGTGACCCAATTCTAACAAGATGCTTCCGGCATGACGAACAAAAGTTTTTAACTTTGGCGCATGGCAGAAACCGTGAACATCGAAGAGTTCCTGGATCTAGTAAGCAATGCAAAAACTTTATTGCTGGATGCAAGGAGTGAATCTGAATATAAACAGGGACATATTCCCGGAGCTGTCAACCTTCCTCTTTTGAATGATGAACACCGCGTTTTGGTCGGCACAACCTACAAGCAAAAAGGAAGAGAAGCTGCCGTGTTACAGGGTTTTGATTTGGTTGGCGATAAGTTTGGTGATTTTGCAAGGAAAGCAATTGAACTTTCAGAAGACAAACATGCCATGTTGTACTGTTGGCGCGGTGGCATGCGCAGTAATATCATGTCATGGATTCTTAGCATGGCAGGATTTAAGATTACGCTGTTAAAAGGTGGGTACAAAACTTTTCGCAGATGGACGGTGGATCAGTTCAATCATCAGAAGAAAATTGTTGTCGTTGGTGGTCGAACCGGTACAGGGAAAACGGACGTGTTGAAATTGCTGAAAGAAAAAGGTGAACAGGTTATTGATCTTGAAGGATTGGCAAATCACAAAGGTTCGGCATTTGGAGCAATGGGAGAGAAGCCTCAACCACGCACCGAGCATTTTGAGAATCAGTTGGCGATGGAGTGGAATTCAATGGATGACAATAAAATTCTCTGGCTTGAAAATGAAAGCAACACCATTGGTTCTGTTCAGGTTCCCGCGATGATTTACGAAATGATGCGAACAGCGCCCGTTGTCGAATTAAAAGTTGATCTGGAACGAAGAATAAAGAATATATTAAATGACTATGGAAATTTTCCCGTTGAAGAACTGGCGGAAAATACACTGAAGTTGAAAAAGAGATTGGGAGATCTTCGCACACGTAACGCGGTTGAAGGCCTTCGTAATGGAGACAAAAGAACCTGGCTGGACGAAGTATTGTTTTATTACGACCGTGCGTATGATTATGGAATGGATCAGCGTAAAATTGAAAGAACAATTTCAGTAGAACAAAAAGAAAGCGAGACACTGGCAGAAGTTGCTGATCGTATTCTTTCGCTATCTCAACAATTAGAAAAACAATTTGTATGAATACAACGGAGGGAACACCAATAATTCGCTTAACACAATACAGTCGGGGTTCAGGATGTGGTTGCAAGATTGCGCCTTCTGTGCTGGAAGAAATTTTGAAAGGAACGAACAGCAAACTGAATTTTCCGGATTTGTTAGTCGGAAACGAAAGTAAAGACGATGCAGCCGTTCTTGAATTGCCGGATGGAAATTGTCTGATCAGCACCACCGATTTTTTTATGCCTGTTGTAGATGATGCGTACGATTTCGGTCGCATTGCAGCAGCGAATGCAATCAGCGATGTGTATGCAATGGGAGGGAAGCCGGTTCTTGCAATCGCCATTCTCGGATGGCCCGTCGATAAACTTTCTCCCGAATTAGCTCAGCAAGTAATTAACGGCGCGCGTTCTGTTTGTGACGAAGCTAATATTCCGTTGGCAGGCGGACATAGCATCGACAGTCCTGAACCGATCTTCGGATTGGCTGTAAATGGTCTTGTCAAAAAAAATCATTTGAAGAAAAACAATACGGCACAAGCCGGTGATCTACTTTATCTCACCAAACCATTAGGCACAGGAATTTTAGCTGCTGCATTGAAGCGTGGAAAGATTTCTGAAACTGATTTGAAAAAATTGGTTGATGTAATGTCTTCACTAAATAAATGTGGAGAGATGCTTGGAGAATTGGAAGGTGTTCATGCATTAACAGACATCACCGGTTTCGGTTTGCTCGGACATTTAATCGAAATGGCGGAAGGAAGTAATCTCTCTTCAACGATTGATTACAAAAATGTTCCGTTGATTGAAGGAATTAATGTCTATACAAATCAACTAATTTTTCCTGACAGCCTGTATCGAAACTGGAACAGTTATCAAAGCAAAGTTATTGGTGTAAACGGACCATCATTCATTACACTCTGCGATCCGCAGACCAGTGGCGGTTTATTGGTGGCAGTGGCAGTAGGCGAGAAGAATAAATTTTTGGAAGTAGTAAGAAAAGCAGGAGTGCTTATTTCTGAAATACCTTTGGGAGTGATGGTGGATAAGAAGGAGTATGTGATTCAGGTAAACGAGTAGACAATATTATTTGAAGTAAAACTTCTTAACGGTTCGTTTACCTTATACTTTTTAATTGTTCAATAAAATCTTTGGCACTGTCTAAAATAAATTTTTCTTTATTTGCATTATCAACGATAACTCCTGTTATATGTCCTCTCTCATCTGTAATTCTTTGAGCGAACATTTGCTCGTTCCAGAAATAATACTTGCCTTCATAAACGTTCTTTACTCTCATGGAAATGGAATTCATTGGAGTTGGTTTTGCGGAACCACCTTTTTGTGGATCCCAGTCATTTTCCTTTTCAAGTACAAAAATTAATTTGTCATCAAGAAAATAATACTCTGTTACATTATAACCTTGAATTAAATCCTTTCTATTAACTATTTTTTTCCATTGATTATCCTTGTAAAAGCCCTTCAAGGTTGTCAAATTTGTTCCGGGATGTATTTTAGTTGTGCACTCTGAAGTATCTTTGTTTATCTTTTTAACTTCTTTAATAATTGATTTCGTTTTTTGCTCTACGGATTGTCCAAATAATACTGTGTTGCAAAGCAAAAAAAATATTAAATAGATAATCTTTTGCATTGTGGTTGGGATTATTTAATAAATTATTATTTTTAAATAGAATAGAAAGTCTTTTGATTGGTAGTTTTCAGTTTGAATTATATTTAGATTCCTCGCTTCGCTCGGAATGACATCTTGTATTGGTGGTAAGAGGCGGGCCTAACCCGCACTCTAGCCTTAATTTGCATTGTCATTCCGAGCGAAGCGAGGAATCATTTTTCAAACGGAACCACTACCTTTTGATTGACGATTGGAATTAAATCTGAATATTGGTTTATCTTATCTGGCAAAGCTTCGAGAAAAAATTTTGAAAAAGCAAAAAAAGTTATGTACAGGCAACGAATTGTTTTCTTAAATCATGAAATTTCTTTCTTCATTCTAAAATGCTTAATCTCTCCAAACAGCAAATACGAATCACCGATCACTCTGTATCCATGGTTCTCATAAAACTTTACCGCTTTTATTCTCGCATCAAGAAGAATGTGTTTCAACTTTTTCTCCTTTGCTTTTTGCTCAATGTACTGAATGATTTGTGATCCTAATCCTTTTCCTTGTATATCATCTCTAACAGCCATCGAACGGATTTGTCCTTCTTCATTGTTGTTGAGTTGTAATCTTCCTACAGCAATGGCTTCATTGTTTTCATCCAGCATCAATACATGAATGGAAGAATTTTCCCATTCATCTTTTGTAGATGCTTTGGATTGATTCCATGGCTTGCGCAAAATTTCATACCGAAGATTATAATACTTCTCCAACTCTTCTTCCGTTTTCGGTTCTATGATTCTTGTTTTCAAAATGAATTGTTTTATAGACTATTGTTGGTATTTAACCAATGAACTATTAAACTAATGAACTATTTATTATTCATCTCAAGTGAAACATTCTCATCTCCCTCCCGATACGACATATACGTCACAATCAACTGAAACATCTCATCTGTCGTTCGCATGCTTCCGTTTCGTTCAGCAACTACTTTCGGTGGATGAAAAGGATTGAGCGGATTATTTTCTGTGTTGTCATACACTCCTTCAACATAAATCGTTGTTCCTTTTGGAAGCTTCACGATATTTTTGAATGTGTAAAAATATTGCCAGCGAAAATCCCAACGGTTAATTCTCACGAGGCGAATCGTATCTCCATCCGGTTTTATTGCATAAGCGAGAAAGAATTTTCCCAGCAAGTGCATATGAGGATTGATCGTTAGAAGCGATAAATCTTCCGGAACCGTGTAATGAGTTTTAAAAGTCTGAACTGTGTTTGGTTGAATAACAAGCAACGGTTCAACAGGTGAAATTCCTGAAGTCCCAAGAATAAATTCATGTGTTGGACGAAGTGGTGGAGTGGCGCTGAAAAAAATATTGAAAGAAGTATTGTCAGTTGTGTCAACTGGCGAAGGTCCGTAATGAATGTTATCAAGCAATAAAATTCCTTTTTTCTTTACACGATAACCACCAATTCCATTTGGATAGAAAGCGGTTTCAACTCCAGGCAAATAATTGGTGACAGAAGGAGTGAGAAGCGGGTAGGAGCCATCGTCATTTTGCAGATCAAGTTTTTGAAACGACTGAAGTTTGTCATTTACTTCGGTGTCAACAAAGCGTTCTCCTTTTGTCAAATCCTTTTTCGCTCCCTCATTGTACTGAACAAGATGAGCATTGATGTGATGGACGACTTTTGTATTTCCGGGAACAATTTCAATTGCCTTGATAAACGTATCAGCAGGAAGTTCGTACGGAAGTTTCATCATCACAAAATTGTCTTTGTTATTTCCGGTGATCTTATATGGTTCTTTCATCGTCAGTATCAAATCAGGTTTTCCGAAATTGCTGTGATCTGGAAATGTCGGAGGAGAAAGTGTTTTGGAAGGATCTCCTTCCGGTGAATCATCTTCAACCCAATGTTTGATCAGTTGTATTTCAGTATCCGTCTGAACTTTTTCATCCCTGAAATGTGAATAGGAAATATCAGCAGGCCAGGGCGGCATCAAACGGGATTCAACTGTGAGTAAAATTGTTTTCGCATGTTTCTTTACGTCTTTATAAGTAATCAAATCAAATGGTGCTGCAGAACCCGGACGATGACACGGCGTGCAGTTTTTATAAATAATCGGAGCAATGTTTTCTGAAAAAGTCGGTTGAATTGATTTTTTATCCTCACTTGTATTGCAGGAAGCAAGTGTGAACAACGATAGTAGAAAAATAAAAAGATTGGAAAAATTATATTTCATATTAATTGAATCTACCTGGAGAAGTTTTAAATGACAGTCAAGTCCCTCTCCCTCGGAGAGGGATTTAGGGTGAGGTCTCTATTCAATGATGCATCCGATTGCTTTTGTTTGCGAAATTTTAATTGGTTGATGCAGGACGATCGCATTCAGCGCATCTTGCAACTCATGTGTGGTGATCGTTGGTTTCTTTTTTCCGGTAGCATACATCCAGTCGTCAATTCTTCCTCGATATAGAATTTTTCCTGTGTTGTCTGTAACAAACGCTTCAGGGACCACTTTCGCAGCAAGAGTTTTTGCTAATTTTTTTTCAGGATCAGTCAGCAATGAAAAATTAATGTGATACTGAGTTTGAAAGTCTTTCATTTCTTTAAGTGTATTGTAATCGTCCGGAAATACTCCATAGAAAACAATTCCTGCTGATTCGAATTTTTTGTTTAGTTGATTCAATGTGAGCGAATAGCTTTGACAACCCGGACAATCAGGAAGAAGAAAAATAAAAACGGATGCATTGTTTTTTTTGATCTCATCCAACGAAAAAATTTTGTGATCCAGTGTCTTAAGCTGAATGGAATATAAATTTTGCGCTGAAATTCTTTCGCTGCTAAATAAAAGAAGAAAGATGAAAATCTTTTTCATGTTGTCCAAACGTACCGGAAAACTCAATCAAAAACAAAAGTAGTTCATGCATGGTTAGATTTCAAAATAGGACATTCCAGTTAATCCTTTGATTTGAATGATATCTAACAAGTAGAAACGGATTCATTTTTTAATATCCTTCTTCGTGCAACATAGTGTCCTTAGTGTCTCAGTGGTGAAGAAATACCACTAAGACACTAAGGACACTGAGAAGTACTAAGACAAAGAGATCAGAATGAGCCAATACTTTCTTGAGGTACAATTAACCCGTTTGGCAACATTTCTTTTTGCCATGAAATTTTTTTTGTTAATTTTGGATGAATCACCAAAGAAGATATCCAACTGATATTTTAACAGTAACATTAGTAAAGTATACCATGATTAAAAGCACAACTCTCAAAAGCAGTTTTACATTTCTTTTGATCCTGTTTTGTTTGGCCATAACTGGTTATGCGCAGGACAATCGAAGCCTTATTACTTCTCACTTGAATGCTGAACGTGGTAAAAACAACTGGCTTCCGGGAGACATCAATGATTGGGTAATTTCTGATCAATACACAGACAAAACCACCGGACTTACTCATACTTATATTCAACAAAGGCATAACGGGATTATTGTTTACAACGCTATCAGTGTTTTTGCCATAAAAGAAAATTCAGTTTTGTTTTTTAAACCCGGCTTGATCGATCATTTAGAAAACAAAGTGAATACGGATCAACCTTCCATTACTCCGGAAGACGCCATCAGGTTTACGCTTTCCTATTTGAAGAAAAGTGAATTAAAAACACTTCAGTTAATCAGCTGCGATGCAACAGCAAAACGTTTTGTGTATGATGCGCCTGAAATTTCAAGCAGTCCTGTAAAAGTGCAGTTGGTCTACAGGCAGACAGAAAGCAAAGTTTTGTTGGCGTGGGATGTAAGCATCGAACTGAAGGATGAACCACATTGGTGGAATATAAGAGTGAATGCGCTCACTGGAAAATTCATTGATAAGAATGATTACACGGCTGAAGATAACTACAATGTATTCCCATTTCCACTGGAAGCTGCTTCGTTTGGAAGCCGTTCAATATTGACAAATCCTGCTGATCTCACCGCTTCACCTTATAGCTGGCAAGATGTGAATGGAGTAGCGGGTGCTGACTACACGATTACACGAGGTAACAATGTGTATTCATACGAAGATGCAAACAACGATAATCTTCCCGGCTATTCACCGGACGGCGGAGCGGGTTTGAATTTTAATTTTCCTTTTGTTGCGAATGCTGCTCCTCTTACAAACCAGGATGCATCGCTCACGAATCTTTTTTATGACAACAATGCCATTCACGATTTTCTCTATAAGTTGGGATTTGATGAAGTGGCCGGAAACTTTCAGCAGAACAATTACGGACATGGTGGTTTGGGAAATGACTATGTGAAGGCAGAAGGATTTGACGGCTCCGGAACAAACAACGCCAACTTTTCAACACCACCGGATGGCGGTTCAGGAAGAATGCAAATGTATTTGTGGACAGGCAGCGGATCTGCATGTTCGAGTTTGAATATCTCCTCAGCAAGTTTTAATGGTCCGATGACCATTGCAGTTGGTGAATTTAGTTCAGTTGGTACAGTCACAGCTAATTTAATTCTCGCTGTAGATGGTATAAGCCCGGTAAATGATGGTTGCTCTGCAATAACAAATAATGTTTCCGGTAAAATTGTTTTGATTGATCGTGGTCTTTGTAACTTCATCAACAAAGCCCAGGCAGCGCAAGCTGCAGGAGCAGTGGGAGTAATCATTGCAAACAATGTAAGTGGCGCACCGCCTGCTATGTCAGGCACGCCGCCCGTTTCAATTCCGTGTGTGTCTATATCACAGGCGAATGGAAACACATTGAAGTCGGCATTGCTTGCCGGAACAGTCAGCGCAACAATTGTTACCTGCAGCTCAAACCAAATTGACGGATCTTTTGATAATGGAATTGTCGCTCATGAATACGGACATGGATTATCAAACCGGTTGACAGGTGGTCCATCCCAGGCAAGTTGTTTAGGGAATGGAGAACAAGGTGGCGAAGGATGGAGCGACTGGCTTGCATTGATGATGACAATTGAACCCGGTGACCAGGGAACTGATGCTCGTGGAATAGGAACCTATGCAAAAGGGCAGCCGGTCAATGGTGCTGGACTCAGACGTTTTCCTTATTCAACAAACATGAGTATCAACCCGCAGACGTATACAAGTCTTGCGGCGAATCCGGAAGTGCATGCCATCGGAGAAATCTGGTGTGATGTGGTTTGGGATATGTCGTGGCTGCTTATTGACCAATATGGTTTCAGCAGTGCATTTAATCCCGGTTCGGGAAATTATTTGGCGATGCGATTGGTTATGGAAGGAATGAAACTTCAGCCATGTGGTCCCGGATTTTTAGATGCCAGGGATGCCATTCTTACTGCAGATGCATTGCTATATAACAATGCTCATCGTTGCCTGATATGGCAGGCTTTTGCGCGAAGAGGTATGGGATACAATGCATTACAGGGAAGTGCAAATACTGCCGGTGATGAAACTGCAGGTTTCAACATGCCACCGTTCTGTCTTCCCGCGACTCAGCCGCCGGTTGCTGCTTTTACTTCTGATCTGAATACCGTTTCCTGTGGTGGAACGGTTCACTTTACAGATCAGTCAACGCAGGCATTTAACTGGTCATGGAATTTTGGTGATCAAGCAACATCCATTCTGCAAAATCCTGTACACACTTTTACTTCACCCGGAAGCTACAATGTGAAACTTGTTGTTTCAAATCCATTGGGAAGTGATTCAATTGTTCATGCAATTACGGTGACCTCAACCTTTACAGCGAATGTTACAGCAACTCCTCCTGTTATTTGCAGCGGTGATAGTGTGCAACTGAATGCTGTAGGTTCGGGAAGTACTTACAGATCCTACCTGGTATCCAGTATACCATATGCTCCGCTGTCAATTGCAGACACTGCGGTTTCGCTTACTGATGACCAGATGAGTGGTGTAAAGTCGATCGGGTTTACATTTAATTTTTTCGGAACGAACTACACTAATTTTTATATCTGCTCCAATGGATTTATCACATTCAGTCCCGGAATGTCTCCCAATGTGGTTTATGGAGTAGCCATTCCTTCGGTTTCAACTCCGAATAATTTAATTGCTTTGGCATGGAACGATTTGAATCCACAGAATGCAGGAAGTTCCATCGGCTATGTTACAACCGGAACTGCACCCAATCGAAAACTTGTTGTGAGGTACACAACGTCTCACTACGGCGGAACAATTTATCCATTTGTAGTTCAGGCAATATTGTATGAATCGACCAACGTAATTGAAATACATACAACAACAATCAGTAATGCTTCTGCATTTGATCCGGATGCAACAACAACACAAGGTCTAGAGAATGCAGATGGAAGCGGAGGTGTTGCAGTTCCGGGAAGAAACAGTGCCACGTTCACGGCGTCCAATGATGCATATCGTTTCACTCCTTATACACCGTATTCCTATAACTGGCTTCCGGGTAATTTGAACGGACCGGCACAGACTGTACATCCTGTTACAACAGGAACCTATGCTGTACAAGTATCCGATGGAACTGCTTGTGTGGCTACGTTCAATTCTCCATTGATAACTGTCAATTCCTGCACGACACTTTTAAATCTGAAAGTATTTATCCAGGCGTTGTATAAAGACAATGATATGATGAATGCAGTTTTATTTGACCTCGGAATGAGCAATGATCCGACTGCTTGTGATTCCATCACGGTTGAATTCCATGATGCAGTGAGCTATGCAACCATTGCAGCGTCTGTGAAAACCTTGTTGCATACAAATGGAACGGCTTCTGTTTTTGGTCCTGCTTCACTGGTTAATCATTTATACTATGTTGCAATTCGTCATCGGAACTCGGTTGAAACATGGAGCAAAATCCCGGTGTTGATTACGTCACCTTCTTTTAGTTTGGATCTGACAAGACCTTGACCCTTTTAGTTTGAAGAACTTAGTTCGGAGTTCGGAGAAAAAATGTTACACTACAGTCTCCGAATTAATTACTCGTTACTAAGTTCGGTCTTCATGCAAGTTAATAGGTGAGAATTTTATCTTGTTTATCCTGCAATAAGTGCCTGCGAATGATTCCCGCTCCGCAGGATTTGCAATCCTGCGGAACTAAGTGCGGATTTGCAATCCGCTATTACTTGCTTTCAATATCGTGTGATGCATTCTACTTTTAACACATTACTTAGTTCCGCATAATTTCTCGCTGAACTAAAGTGATAATCCTGTGAGAAGGGAAGGATTGCAAATCCTTCGCAGCGGGAGGGCTGTGAGCATCAAATTTAGTCGGGTAATTTTCAACAGATTTTCTATATTTGCTTTATGAAATCACAATCTATCAGATTGGAACTCGTCAATTGGGTTTCTAAATTAAAAGATAAAAAACTCCTTAACTCCTTAGCATCAATCAAAGATTCGGAAGAGTCTGGAGATTGGTATGATAATCTTACTGCTGCTCAAAAGAAATCCCTCTATCGCGGTATTGATGATCATAAAAAAGGACGCACTTTAACTAGTAAGGAATTTTGGAACAAGTATGCCAGATAACTTTGAAGTCAGGTGGTCAAGTGAATCTGCTCGTAGAACCGACCAAATCATTAAATACCTATTCGAAAATTGGACTGAGCGGGAGGTTAAAAATTTTCTACTTGCTCTTGAAGGCTTCGAAGAAATAGTTAGTCGCTTTCCTCATATATATCCTCCGTCAAATCAAAAGAAAGGACATCATAGAGCAGTAATTATGAAACAAATTTCTATTCTTTATTCTTTAGAAAGGAACATTATTAAAGTACATACTCTTTTTGACAATCGACAAGATCCATCAAAGTTAAAATAGGCCTAAGGCAAACAAATTGCCGCCATTTGTTTTGTCTTGTGACAAAAACAAAGTTGGCGACGAAAAAGCTAACGCACGATACGCCTGAGAAGCGAAGGATTGCAAATCCTTCGCAACGTGAGAAATCAATTAGTAGGTGAGAATCCGATCTTGCTTATTCTGTAACAAGTGTCTTCGAATGATGCGATGGACATCGCGGTTATCCTGTTTTGTAGAAACAATTTCTTTCAATGTTTCAACATCCGAAGTCACATACTCAGGATTAAAAAAACCGAAGCCTTGGTATTTTCCATTTTCTACATTGACAACCGAGCGCTCCTCTTCATTTCTTCCGCTCCCGACAATTAAAAAATTACGGTGTGTGTAATCGAGGCTTCCAATTGCTTTCATCACACGCTTGTTGTATTCTTCCGAAGCTTCACGACCGATGCAAGCTCCGTTGCACTGGTTGATGCTGAAGTGAAAGCATGCATATTGAATATCGTAGATTCCGCAAAGCTTCTGACACAAACGAAATTCACTGATCTTTTTCTCCAGCGTTTCTCTTGCTTCATCCGCTGAAAATGCAGTGATGATGGGTTGCATTCCATGCATAATTTTTCCTGCCTTCAAGGTGATGTAACCATCCTTATTCACCGACTGAAAAATTCCGAAGTTAAAAAGCGAATGACGTTGAGCGCGGTTATAGATTGGTAAATATTTTTTTATTTCATCCGACTCCAGCAAGAGTGCAACCAGTTCATTTCCTGTCAGCTCAAAACTTACGTCGCGAATGGCATTACGCATTTCGAGGGCTTTGTGATTTCCTTTGTTTGCAAAATGAGTCAGCACCCGTTTCCGGATGTTGTTGCTTTTGCCGATGTAAATAACAGTTCCATCCATGTTGTACAAATAATAAACACCTGTTGCTTCGGGTAGTTTGTCAACGAGCTTTTTGTCGAAGTGTTCCGGAAAACGGAGGTTCAGGTAATCGTTGCGGATGGATTTTGAAATGTGTTCGTCACGGTCCTTTTCGAGCAGCAATTCAAAAAGCTTAACGGTTGCAGCGGCATCTCCGGCAGCACGGTGTCTTCCTGTAATTTCAATTCCGAGGTTTTTACACAGGTTGCCAAGACTGTAAGAACGAAAACCGGGAATGAGTTTACGACTGAGTTTTACCGTACATAAGTAATCCCGTGAAAAGGTGTAACCAAGCGAACGGAATTCTTCTCGCAGGAATGAGTAGTCAAATTGTGCATTGTGTGCAACAACAGTTTTTCCTTCGGTGATCTCGACAATTTTTTTTGCTACCTCAAAAAATTTAGGCGCGTTGCGCACCATGTCATTGTCAATTCCCGTTAGCCGTGTAATAAAAGTCGGAATGGTTTTTTCAGGATTGATGAGCGATGAAAACTCGTCCACCACTTTTTTTCCATCGTGTATATAGATAGCAATCTCCGTAATCTTTTCATAGGATGCTTGTCCTCCTGTGGTTTCGATATCGAGAATGGCGTACACGCGAAATGGAATTAGAAATTTTAAATTCTAAATTTTAAATTGAGAGGTGAAGATTTTTATTGAAACAAAAAAAGCATCACGAAAAATTCGGATGCTTTTAAATTCTGCTTCATCAAAATTACTCCACAATAAATTTGCCTGACGTAATCGTTTTCTTCTGATCACTTACTTCATAAAAATAAACTCCTGAAGCCAATCCGGATCTTGAGATGCGAAATTCAACATCGTGATTAAATTTATTCAATGAAATAAGTTCTATGACAGGATTCATTTCATTTCCAAGAATGTCAAATATTTTCAGCACAGGTTCATTCAATGCTGTCTTCGTTTGAAATTTCAACAACGCATTTTCAACCATCGGATTCGGGAAGAAATCTTTTGTAACAATATTTTCTTCCAATTCATCAACGCCAACGGTTGTATTCCGGATGGCTACACGATTGGCAGCAACACCGAAGGTTGTAAATTTTCCTCCTGCAATTAAGTGTGTACCTAAAACTGTAAATGCATTGATGTCGCTGTTAGGTGACACAGCCAGGGTATCCCAGGAGTTTCCCCAGTTATATTTCGCTATTCTTGAAACTGGCAGTGTTCCGTTAATAGTTGCATCAAATCCGCCTCCCGCATAGAGGTAATAATACGTTGATAACAATGCATTCACATTTGCTCCGGCTGTATTGTTGAAATTATTAAATGATGTAGCAAAGCCACCGCTGATTCCCCAGGTGCAAAGCCTTGGACTAGGATTAGAGAATTTCCCTCCGATCCAAAGCACAAAATTATTCTCGGTAAATTTCGGAAATGATGCGAGCGATGTGACTTCTCCATCAATCGTAGATACTCCTGTTAAATCAGTCCATACACCTGATACGAGTCTTTTGACATTTGGAGTAGACCATAGACCTCCGATGCAAAGTACTCCACTGTGATTAACCATTGCATTCACCGGTCCGGGAGCGCCACCGCCAACCGTTGACCAGGTGGTGCCGGAAAGTTTGCAAACTTTTCCGGTGAAAACTCCTCCGGCATACAATTCATTGTTGAATTTATACAAGCATCTTACTTCTCCATTCAAACCTGAACCAACCGCCGACCAACTGGTACCGTCCCACCTGGCTATGTTGGTTGCAGGTGATCCGCCGGCAGTAGTGAATAGTCCGGCTACGTATAAATAACCACCAAAGTCTGCCATCGCCAATACATTCCCGCCAACACCGGATCCCAAAGCGGCCCAGGTTGAACCTGTCCAACGAGCAATGTGAGTTAGTGTAGTCGCAGCGGTGCCATCGTGTGTAAAATTTCCGGCCGCGAACAAGGAACCGTTGTAAACGCACAATGAATTTACATCATTATCAAAACCGCTTCCTAATGGAGACCATGGCTGTGAATAACAATTGGAAGAAATAATAATTAAGGAAGCAAGATAGAGTAGATTTTTTTTCATAATGGTTTATGTAATTTTTTGAGAGTGAACAAATGTAGCAAATTCACATTAGTTCTTAAAAATCCTAAACTGAATTTATAGGGTCAGGCAGTTCAGCGGACTTATTTCTTTTTATAAATAAAATTTATCGCATTGCAGCTTTGTAAATCAGAAACAAGACGAAAAATTCGTTCTTGCTTATCCTGCACAAATGAGATGGCTGCTGTATTGGGTGGAGTTCTTCCCAGGTTATCTGCAAACAGAACAAGAAAGTTATTCGATCCCGGCTTCAGTTGTAACGTGATTTTATATTTCTTCTTTGTCACTTCATGGTGTTTGAGGATCCACTCATTGTGAAATGACAATGACATCACATCTCCATCCGGTGTTGCATTGTCAAAGACATAGAGGTCAAGCGTGGGCTCATTAATTTCCACCACGGTGGTTTTGTTCACTTTTCTTCCCCCTATATGTAAAGGAACATTATCATTGTCGAGTTCGATTAAAGGAAGCAAGGAGTCCTTCTCAGCAACAATGGAATGAACCAAATCCGGAATTACAATTCTTTTCTGCTCGACAATTTCCGTAACGGGTTTGTTTGTTTTCAGGTCTTCTTTTTCCTGTTTCCACACGTTAATGGTTTTGTCGAGGCTTGATGTGAAAAGGGTCTGATCATCAACGCTGAATGCAAAATTATTGACATCATCCTTATGACCAAATAATTCCTGCGATACAGACTTGTCAAAGGGTTTCCAGACTCTTGCCCAGGTGCCCACATTTCCTGTTACCATCATAGTTCCATCGTGTGAAAAGGCAAGTCTGCTGGAAGTCCCGGCTTTAAACCATAAGATCGGTTGTATAGTAAGTTGATTCAACTCAAATTTCCTCAATGCAATGGTTCCGTCACTGCTCCAGGTGACAATTCTGTTGTCAGAAGAAATTGCAAGTCGCTCAATTTTTACAGGCGAAGTAATTAGTTCCTGGGTAATATTGTCTGTCCTTGTATTCAATACTTTAACAACGTTACTGCAAGTGAAAATCAAGGCGCTTCTGTCTTCCGTAATTACTGCATTGGTAATGACAGAATCGAATTCGAAAATTTTTACCGGCTCTTGTGACAGATCAGAACGCGTTTTGTACAACCTTCCCTGGCCATTGAAATAAATAAAACCATCAGCGATTGAAAACAGCGCAAAATGCATATCGGAATAGTTGGGCGAATAAAGCGATTGAATAAACTTTTGCTGAACGAAATCATATATTTTTATTTGACCATCGAGTGTATGAACAATCATCAAACTGCCTGTTGAATTAAAATTAATGTTTTCAACGGAAGCACTAAATGCTTTTTCAGTTGTGATTATTTTTCCTGTTGAGGCATCCCTGAAAATAATTGCGCCTGTTAAATCGCCTGTAATGAGAGACTTCCCATCAGGGCTCAAGGTTAAACACGTAACAGGAGAAGAAAAATCACTGAAAGTTGAGGATAATTTGAATTGCTGTGCGATTGCACAATAGCGAGGGAAAAGAGAAATAAAAAAACAAATTGAGAGAATTCTTAATTGATGAAGCAAGAGACCAAATTTTACAGGAAGCAAAAATAAGGTTGTTTATGACCTACACTTAACATTGACAAAATTACTTTTCATTCATTCAAAGTAAATACTTCAGGTTCCACGGTAGAAGGAAACAAAAAAGGGCTGAGAAAATTCCCAACCCTTTTAATTCTTAAAGAAAGAAAATTATTTCTTCTCTTCCATTTTAGGAGCAGCAGCTTTCTTTTTTGCGCCGGCTTTCTTCATACCATCCTTTTTAGGAGCAGCTTCCATTTTAGTAGGAGCAGCAGCATCCATCTTAGCAGCAGCAGGAGCCACTTCTTTTTTCTCCATTTTAGGAGCAGCTTCTTTCTTAGCAGGAGCAGGAGTTTGAGCAGAAACTGCGAAAGCGAACATAGCTGTTACAGCTAATACAACTAATTTTTTCATTTTGTTTTTGGGTTTTTAATTTTGATTAATAATTTATGCGGCAAGATTACAGTTTATTGAATGAAGTGAGAATGAAAAACCCCGGCACATGGTAAAAGTTTTAATCCGCTGATTTTTGGAACTGCTGTACTTAAAGACTTGTTTTCAACGGGTCAGAAAATAACGGGAGATAAAAAAACCTCCAAATGCAAGAGCGATCCCAAAAAGATTACTTGCTGTAATGTTGATAACGGCATATCGGATCTCTCCGCTTCGGATTAAATTCATGGTTTCGAGTGAGAAAGCAGAAAAAGTAGTGAAACCACCAAGTATTCCCACAAATAGGAATAGCCGAAGGTTTAATGAAAGCGAGTTTATGTCATTAAACCCGGCCAAAACACCGATCACGAAAGAACCGAAGAGATTGACCATCAACGTTCCCCATGGAAAAATTGCCGACTGAAAATAAGTATATGTTGAAGTGGAAACAATAAAACGAAGAACGGTTCCGATGGCGCCACCAAAAGCGAGAAACAAATATTTAAGCATGATTGATTAGTTCAATGGTTTATTGGTTCATTCGTGAATAAATATCTCGTTCACTTAATCACTTCTAAAACTTGTATCCTAAACCGACACCGATCACTTCTTTAAACTGTGTACGTTGAATCACGTCATGATCATAGATTAATTGGGTGGCAACGGTTGCCGTTATGAGTTTGTTTACTTTCATGTTCAGTCCGAATTCCCAATTGACATCAACGTTTGTCCTATTATTTCCGTTGTCATCAGAATAATTATCGAAAAGTTCAAGCTTGGTTAACAAGGTTACATTCTCCATAATGTCCTTTTTAAATTTCATGTTCAGGTAAGCTCCGAATTCCATTCGTGTTTTTTTACCAGGTTTGACACCATATGCGCCTGCAGCAGCAAGAAACTCGTCATTTACAATTGTAAGACGACCGGTGGCCGGAGAAATAAAGATCTCAAAATAATCGACAGGTTTATAGTTGAACCCAAGCGCAAGTGTAATGTATCCGGGAGCAAGAAATTTTGAAACGACTGTCGAATCATCCGGATAGTGAAACCCTTTTGCGAACTGGCTTTTGAAATTCAGCAATGCACTGTAAAACCATTTGTCGGAAATCTTTCTTCCAAATTTAGAAGTGAAGTCAATTCGGTCATCACTTTTTCTTGGAGCGACTGAACCGGATTTCAAAATTGCATACGCAAGATCAAGGTTGTTATCCCAGGTAGTCTTATATTTTGCATAATTCGCAAACAGGTTGAGCGCACTTGCCAATGCCAGGGAATTTTCTCCACCCTGAGCCCATTGATTCAAACTCACTTGTGAAAAGTTTGCATTCACAAAGCCACCTTTTTTCCAGGACGTATCAACCTGTTGTGCAGAGGGAGTGGGTTGCTGGGCAATTGCAATGGAAGAAATAGCAAGAGCCAGTGAAAGTAAAATTGGTTTTCTCATGTACTGTTGGGATTTTTTTTTGCGGGATAAGAGGACAAAAGTAAAATTATACTTTAAAGGTAAATAAAGAGATTACAAAATGAACTTTCTTTCATCATCTGATTACTTTTCAATGGCTTCCATTTCTTACTATTGCGGAGTAATTTTTTTTGAATGCGAGGAATTCATCCGGCAAAACTTCTGATTGTTTTTTTTCTTGTTGTATTTTCTTTTGATGTAAATGCTCAGGAGAAGCCAACAGGAAATTATTTCGATAATGCTGCCATTGTAGCACGTCTGCATGTTGGTTTTTTATTGGCTCATCGCGAACGTGTCGAGCATCTTGTAAGGCATACTTCCGGCTTTGAGATTTCTCTTTCGCGCCAGGCGATGGGAGATGAAGGCTGGCATTCCTGTTATCAATATCCACAGACAGGTTATTCGTACATCTTCCTTGATTTCAGTGAACCGAAGATTTTAGGTAATGCGCATGCATTGATGGCATTCATTAATTTTCCTTTGATGAGAAGGAAGATTTTTCAGTTTTCATTGCGCACAGCTGCCGGGCTTGGTTACTTCACAGAAAAATATGAACGTGTGGAGAATTATAAAAACGATGTGATTGGTTCTCACATCAACGCAGCCATTCAATTTAATTTTGAAACACGATACAAACTTTCGCAGCAGTTGTTTTTCAACTTCAACATCGGGCTTACCCATTTTTCAAATGGTTCATTCCGTACTCCGAATCTCGGCATCAACAACCCTTCGGTAAACGGTGGATTCACCTATCAACTTCATCCGTCAAAAGAATTTATCAAAGGTGAACATGCTGTTCCCGGTAAGCAGGTTCGACTGGATGTATTGTATGCAGCAGGAGTGAAGGAAATTTATCCTCCAACCGGAAAAAAATATGGCGCTCACACGCTTTCTTCAACAGCCATGAAAGCAGTTGGTCATAAAGTAAGATTGGGACTCGGGCTGGATGTATTTTACGACCTCAGTTTGATCCGTGCTTTCAGAAACTCGGACGAGCATGTAACGAATGATTGGCAAATTTTGCGGAGTGGAATTCATGTGGACGAGGAACTCATGGTTGCAAAACTATCGATCATCTTTCAGATGGGAGCCTATTGGTTGGATCAATTCAAAGAAGACGGGCTTTTTTATCATCGCGTTGGTTTTAAATATTCAATCGGGAAGAATCTCTTTCTGAACCTCACCTTAAAAACTCATTTTGCGCGGGCGGATTATACGGAGTTAGGGATAGGGTGGAAGTTTGGTAAATTATAAATTGTGAATTGTAAATTATGAATTAGTAAATTGTCAACAGCCAACAGTCGACCGTGTATTGTTGACAAAAAAATGCAAATGAATAGTACAAAACTAAAATACTTATTGCTGATCGTGCTGCTTGGATCCTGTAATAAGGATCACCTGTTCGATTGTTTAAAGAGTACAGGATCCATTGTAAGTGAGAAGAGATCAGCAACTGACTTTAACCGAATCGATGTTTACAACAATCCGGAGGTGGTCATCACGCAGGATTCCGTCAACAGCATTACGGTTGACGCGGGCGAACATATTGTTTCAGGTATTACCACAGAGATCAGTGATGGTACTCTTACGATCCGGAACGAAAACAAATGCAACTGGATGAGAAGCTATTCAAAAACAATAGCGGTGAATGTGCACGTAAAAAAGTTAGACATCATCCATCATCATGGAAGTTCTACGATATCGTCTACCAACCAACTTCAAAATGTGACCTTCGATTTCAATGTCTGGAATTCGGGCGACATCAATCTTTCTGTTCATGCCGACAGTATTTTTTCGAGACAACATCTCGCTGTCGGAGATATTACGCTTGCAGGTGCATCCAACTACCTGTATATCTTTAACAAAAGTAACGCGTTTACGTACGAGAAGGATTTACAGGTTCAAAACGGTATTGTCATCCTGAGAGGCACCGGTGATTGTCATGTAAATATTTCCCAAAACATGAATATCGAGATTCATGATTCAGGAAATATATACTACAGCGGAAATCCCCAAGTGACAAGTTGGATTGACGGCAGCGGTAAATTAATTCAGGAATAAAAAAAGTGTCGGGTGAAAAACACCCGACACATTCATTCTTAAATTCGTATTTCGTAAATCTTAGTTGATATCACCCGATATAAAATAGCACAATTGTCCGCTGATATCCATTACATTTAATCGTACCGTTCCACCTGAAGGAATGGTAAAGTTCGTGACACCTGCAGCGCCACCGCCCCAGCCAGTGCCCTTATGAAAGAACATCGGAGTTGGTAATGTAATGGAAGGTGCATCATAGTTTGAATAGTTTACAATGGTACACGTGTAACCAACCGGAAGGTTGTCCGGAATGATAGGATAGCCTGTCCACTCTGTATAAAATGTATGACCGGAAGTAGAAGGTGTCATGGATACTGCGTTTGCGTAATCAGCAGTTGATATTCCTGAAGGAGTTTCCCAGATTGCATTTCCTGCTCCGTCTGATACCATTACTTCTCCTGCATTTCCGTTTGTATTTGGATAGGTAAGAGTTCCTGATTTCATGGTTCCTGTAACATGTACGTTACCGTTCACTTTTACTGAACCATCCGTTTTCAACGCCAGTGGAGTTGTGTAACCACCACCCCATGGGGCACTCAGGTGAAGCGCAGCTGCTTCTTCAAACGTAACGTTGTTACTGGCTCCTAAGTACGATGCATCGATGTCGGCTACTGAATAGAATGGTAAAATCGTATCTGTCATACCAACAAAAGTCTTCACATAACTACTGATTTTAAATTGAACACCGATCGGATCACTGAATTCATTGTTGTTACTCACAATGTTTACTCGTCCGCTTCCTGAGAAATCGTTACCGACAGTCAATGTTCCTTCTGTTGTTACAGGAGAGAAAAAATGTTTTGTTCCTGAAAAATTCTGTGCAGTTGCCGTTACAATACCACCGTAGTTTTCCGTAGCAGGTTCCAGGTTCAATACATTACCTGTCAAGGTAGCTCCGTTTGCATTTGGGTTGGTTCCGATGGCATTGATTGAACGCATGCCTGTCATTTGCCATGAAGCGTTTCCGTTTGCATCACTGGTAAGTACTTTGTCTGCGCCTTCTGTACCGTCTTCGATGCGTACATTTCCTGCAACGTGAAATTTAGCTGTTGGAGTTGTCGTACCGATACCAAGGTTTGCCTGCGGCATTATGCTAAGACTGGCACCCATGTAACCGGTTGTGATTCTGAAATTGTTATCATTCGTTCTGTATATTCTCATACCGACAACACTACCGTCACCGATTTCAAGACCACCGCCGCCATTGTCATTATCACTTGAATAGCCATACAATTTTAAACTCGGAATTTCCCTGGCGTCGTTCGAGCCTATCTGTAAACCGATTTTATCAAGGTCGTTATTGATTGAAGTTTCACCGGTTGTTGAGTTAACATTAAACTTGTTTGTATTGACTGTAAGGTTTCCGCCTACACTCATATTATTGCTTACACCCATGGTACCATTCACATCCAATTTATAATTCGGACTTGTCGTGTTGATACCAACATTGCTGCCTGCGTTAAAAATGTTTGAAGAATTTCTCACCCACGCACTGCCATTCCAATATGGAGTGTTACCAGAAGCTGAACCGTTTAAAATTAAACCGTCTTGTCCGTTAGCTCCTGTAGCACCTTGTGGACCAGTAGCTCCGGTGGCACCTTGGATTCCTTGTACTCCTTGCGGACCGGTTGCTCCGTCAACTCCATCAGCACCTGCCTGACCTTGTGCGCCCGTTGCTCCTGTATTGCCTGTCGCACCTTGAACACCTTGTGCCCCTGTTGCTCCGGTAGCACCCTGAATTCCCTGTGGACCTTGTGGACCCGGAGTTCCTGAATGTGCAGCATAGAGTGCATACGGTACACTCATCAACTGACTTGTTCCTGTGATGGTATAGTTTGTTCCACCGTTCGGATCAGTTTCTGTCTTAATAAAATAAGGACCGTTTGCCCAATCGATTGTACTTACACTTCCTGAGAAGAATGTTCCGTTACCGATTTCGCAGGTCACCAAACCATTTTCATTGGTTGAACAGGTATGAGTTTCCACATACACGGCTGTTCCGCTTTCAGAATTTTGAAGGATACTGATACGCATGCTTACCGGCGAAGAGGTAACAAGTGTTCCGTCTGCATGTCGTACAACTGCCTGGTAACTCATTTTTAAAGGTGACTGAGCAAACACGTTTACTGTAAGCAATATTGCTGTAAAAATTGTAATTATCTTTTTCATAGTTTGTTGGTTATATAGATTAGTTATTTTTAATTATTTTATATGTTTTGATTGCTGTTTTATCGTTATAGACTTTCATTAAATAAGTTCCACTTACCAATGAAGCCATCGGAATATTTGTTTGTTGTTTAACAAGATTCCGCTGACTGATTAATTTACCATGCACATCTGATAAGGTGTAGTTCATGTTTTGTAAATCACCTGTTAATTTCAAAGTCACATAGTCCGTTGTAGGATTTGGATAAACAGAACCAAGCGTAATGCCTGTTTCTTTTATTCCGTTCACAACAAATATTTCATAGGGTTGCTGTATTCCCTGCGTAATTACAGTTGAACCATCTTCAATGGTTGTGTAATCCGTTATACCGACTGTATAACTTACTGTACCTCCCACACCTGAAGCATTTCCGCCGGAGGATGAGGCACCACTTTGTGCCTGAACCTTACTCATGCACAACAGGAGTAAAGCGTAGCTCAAAAAAATAGTTTTAGTTTTCGTCATGTTGTTTTGTTTTTAGATTTAATCTTTAGGAGTCACTCTTAACGGAGATAAAAAAACGGCGTTCGTCCTATTTGACTACTTATCTTACAGAAGAGGGGAATTTTTTTGTACTTTACTCTTTATCAGAACGTGAAAAAAAACAAGGCAAGAGAACTGAATTGGTTAAGGAATAATAGGAAACCCTTTAACTCTTTTGAAAAGGCGATCGTCGCTATTTTGCGAACGAAAACTTTGTTCAGCGAAAAGCATAACTATAATGTTATTCTTTAATTACGGTCTGCAACAAATCTTTTTCTCATATTGTATATGGCAAAAAGCAAAAGCAATTCACCTGCTAAAAAAACAGTCCAGTTAAACGATTGCGGAACATAGTTTAAAAACTCTTCGAAGAGTTTGTTTTTACTGGAAGGATCCCAGGCAGTTTTATGCCCGTCAGAAATGTAACTGAAGTAATCCTGTGTAAATGCTCCAATCATGACAAGCGTACTTCCGGTCAAAAGAAACCATTCCATTCTGCTGATGCTTACAAAAATATTTTTTTCATGATAGTTCACAACGAGCAACATTAGGGCGAGCATGGTGAATGAAGCAATGCATGGAGCAATCACAGGTCCTACCCAGGGAACGGGAATAAGAAATAAAATATCAGGAGTGAAAAAAGATTCGGGCCAGTTTAGAAACACTTTCAGGAACAGGTAATAAAAAATATCCCAAACAGCAAAGCAGAAAAGAAAAAAGCAAAAGCGCTGTGTTTTGTTTTTGCTTGCAATAGCACCAATGGTAATGAGCATGATGAGAGTAGCGGCTTCGCGTAAAAATTCAGTGAGTGCAATAGCCGGTTGAATAGGAACCAACGGAAATTTAAAACCAGTCGGATAGTAAAGTTCGCGCAGGTAAATAACCACGGCCGATTCCATAAAACCCATGGCAATGCTGAAAAGGGTGAGGAGCAGAATCGTTTTTCTTAAGGCAGTCATGGCTGATTTGCTGAACGAAAGTAGCCGAAATAAATTTTTGTAGTTCTTATTCCCTTTCAAACTTTACCTTTGCGCCACACTTCGGCTACGCTCAGTGTGATCATTTGGAATTCATAATTTTAAATTTATAATTTCCCAAAGTGCTTTCTCTCAACAACATCAGCTTCGAATTTGGCGGACGCTATCTTTATAAGGAAACTACCTGGCAGATCAATCCCGGTGAAAAAATCGGGCTCATCGGTGCCAACGGAACAGGTAAGTCAACATTACTTCGCATTATCAACGGTGAATATTCACTGGAAAGCGGAAATATTTCACGTCTTAAAAATCTCTCGCTTGGTTTTCTGAACCAGGACTTGCTTTCCTACAACAGTGAAAAAAACATCCTGGATGTAGCCATGGAAGCATTCAGCGCACAGCTGAAGTTGCATGAAGAGATCGAAGATATTCTCATCAGGCTGGAACACGATCACAGCGAAGAATTATTGCACCAGCTTCATGATAAACAAACGGCTTACGAAGCAGCTGACGGTTACAATCTTCAATACAAAGCGGAACAGCTGCTGGAAGGGTTGGGATTTTCAACGAACGATTTGAAACGGCCGCTTACCACTTTTTCGGGTGGCTGGCGTATGCGCGTGATGCTGGCAAAAATCATGTTGCAGCAACCGGATATCCTCATGCTCGATGAGCCGACCAATCACCTGGATCTTCCTTCTATTTTATGGATTGAAAATTATTTGATTGACTACAAAGGAACCGTCATCATTGTTTCTCACGATCGGTACTTCTTAGACAAAGTAGTCAACATCACGGCTGAAATTGCCAATTCAAAAATCACCCTGTACAAAGGCAACTATTCTTTTTACCTGGAAGAGAAAGAAGTGCGTGATGAATTGCAGGCAAGCCAATTTGAAAACCAGCAGCAATACATCAAAGAGCAGGAGAAATTAATTAATCGTTTTCGTGCGAAAGCTAGTAAGGCGAAGATGGCTCAATCCCGCATTAAGAAGTTGGATAAACTGGAACGTATTGAAGACGTTGTTGGCAACAATGCAACGGTGAAAATTAAATTTGACATCGCGCACCAACCGGGGAAAGTCGTTTCGAAGATTACGATCAAAGAAAAAAGTTACGACAAGCTCAAGATTTTTGAAAACACGGAAGCATTGATCGAACGTGGAGATAAAATTGCGTTGATCGGAGCCAATGGTCGCGGTAAATCCACCTTGCTGCGCATGATCAATGGCAGCGAGCAGTTCGAAGGTAAGAGCGATGACGTGTACAATGTGATCACATCGTTCTATGCGCAGCACCAGTTGGAGAGCCTAAACCTGAACAACGACATGATGCAGGAACTTCAGCAGTTTGCTCCTGCAGAAACAGATGCACGACTGAGAGGTGTTCTCGGTTCGTTCCTTTTCTCGGGTGATGAAGTGTTCAAGAAAATTAAAGTACTGAGTGGTGGAGAGAAATCACGTGTTGCGTTGGCGAAGACGATTCTGAGCAAAGCCAACTTTTTAATACTCGATGAGCCCACCAATCACCTCGATATGCAAACGGTGAATACGCTCATACAGGTGTTACAGGAATTTGAAGGGACGTTTATTGTGGTATCACACGACCGTTATTTCATTTCCCAGATTGCAAACAAAATCTGGTGGATTGAAAATCACCAGTTGAAAGAATATCCCGGAGATTATGATGAGTATGAATATGCTGTTAGCCAGAAGGAAAAATTAAAAGCAGTTAAGGAGAAAGAAGAGAAGAAAAATATCGCTGCAAAAAAGGAGGAAAAGAGAGAAGAGAAAAAAGCACAGCCTTCGGAAGAGCAGAAAAAGGAGAAGAAGAAATTACAAAACCGTTTTAAGTCGCTCGAAGAAAACCTGGCAAAATTGAAGGAGGAACGTTCCTCCCTTGAACATAAATTATCGCTCCCTGAAATTTATGAGAACCAGAAAAAATTTTCGGAGACATTGTTACGTTTCAACGAAATTGAGGAAATAATGAAGAAAACAAGCAAGGACTGGGAGTTGGTCTTTGAGCAGTTGGCTGGTATGGAATAATTGACTACCATTGTAATGAATATATGGTGCTAGCCAGCGGTTACAAACATTTTTTACTTTCTAAAAATCCTTCCAGGAAAAAGTTAGTTTTTTTTACACGACTAATGGCTTTTACTGAAGTGATGGTTTTTGCCATTGCCATTACATGGTTCCTCGTTAACTTTGTCTTTGGGTGAGTGCCTTCTGCCTTGAGCAGGATCAATAATCAATTTTTTTTTTATCGGCTGTTTTTGGGTGACCTGGCTCGTTTGGGTGAACACACATAAATTCTTGGTGGAGCATACTATCTTCGAGGAGAATCTATACATTCTTCCTGTCCAAATAAGAATTATTACCGTTCACACTTGTTTTTTTTTAGTTCATCAAATTTTTTTTTGTAGGTATTAACCATTTAATACATTTGAAAAATCAAAAAACATTTCAGTTATGATTACTCAAGTCACTTCCGGAATTAAGATCAGCGTAGAAACTTTTTACAGGCCTGACCAATCCAACTCAAAGCAGAACCAACATGTTTTTGCGTACCGTATCACGGTCACGAATAACAGTGATTATTCGGTTCAGTTGAAAAGGAGACATTGGTTTATCATTGATGCATCTGCTACCAATCGTGAGGTTGAAGGAGAAGGTGTAGTAGGAGAGACGCCTGTGATCGGATCGGGAGAAAGTTACCAGTATGTTTCGGGTTGCAACCTGGATTCTGAAGTCGGAAAAATGTACGGCACCTATTTGTTCGAACGTTTAATGGATAAGAAACCTTTCTATGCACGCATTCCGGAATTCATGCTGGTCGTGCCTTACAAAATGAACTAATCAATCAACAAATCCCAATAAGTGAAAAAGACCTCTGCATTACGCAGAGGTTTTTTTTTGTTGGGAGAAATTCGTTTTAGGTTTACAGTTTCCTCCTTCCAAATTCTTTCCAGGCTATTTCTTATTTTTTTTCTATCCAACAACTGACCGGAAAGTGGTCGGAAAGATCTACCTCATAGGTGTGATAACCGGTTGATTTTAATTTCTCATCATGCAAAATATAATCAATACGGAAAGACGGAAAAGCACCAATGTATGTTTTACCAAATCCGGAACCGCTTTCGCGAAATGAATCATTTAACCCGTTGCATAAAACAGAATAGGCATATGAAGAAGGCGTGTCATTGAAGTCTCCGCAGAGTACAACAGGATAAGGACTTTGACGAATGTGCTGATGCAGAACGTGTACTTGTTTTGCGCGTTTGATGAAGGCGCGTTTTAACCGCAGGATAATACTCATGCTTCCTTTAACTTCATCCAGTTCCGGTCCGCCCAGGTTCTGGATGAACTTGTAATCATCTTTACCGAAGCGAATACTTTCAAGATGTGTATTGTAAACACGAATCGTGTCTGTCCCGATGTTGATATCAGAAAAAGTAAAAATGTTTCCTCCATGTTCTTCAAACGGGACGATCTCCTTATGGATGATCGGGTACTTGCTGAAGGTTGCAATTCCCCAGTGATTGTATCCGTTCAAGGTAGTTGAATAAGCAATGTTTGAATAGCCGGCCGGAATAATTTTCTTCAGCGTATCGTTGTTTGAAAAATGATCTTCCTTGCGATCAGAAGTAAAATATTCCTGGAAGCAAACAATATCGGGTGATTCACCGGAAAGAAATTTAAAAATTTTCTCTCGTGTTTCTAAGTTGTGTGACCAGTTGTAAAGATCAAACAAGCGGACATTATACGATAGTACTTTAAGTGGAAATGAATTAATTGCTTTTTTCTGAAGTGGTGCGTTGCCGGAAAAATGAATTTCATAAATATTAAACACGCGGCTAATTCCGATTAAAATAACAACGAGAGAAAATAAATATTTTTTATTTCTCAGCAGTACCCAAAATAAAACAAAGAAAACGTTTGCGATCAGGATGATTCCGTATCCAATTCCGAATAAGGCAAGCCACCAGATTTTTTCAGGACTGATGAAGGATGCGCTGTAAGAAAGTATAAGAGACAGGATGGCAAGGATGTTTAACGCAAACATCAATCGCCTTATCCATGATTTTTTTTTCTGCTCTCGTAATTCCATCCTGGTTCCGTTGGCTGTCGACAGTCGACCGTCAACGGTCGACTGCTTGCGCAACTAACTTTCTTTGCTCGACTTAAATAAAAAATCTCTCTCCTCATTCGTCAGGCTTCCATAACCTGATTTGCTGATCTTATCGAGGATTTCATCCACGCGTTCCTGACGCGCTTTTTTATTTTGTACAAATGTTTCATCGTCAACGGCACGTTTGTATTTCACTTTCATGGTTGAGCGGGGAGATGACCTGAACAAATTGGCAAGCTTATCCATCAGCCTGTTGAACCAGGCTGCGAGATCATTTCCTTTTTTCAATTGTTTGATGTACGTGAATCCAAACAATGCTCCTCCCAGGTGAGCAATGTGTCCTCCTGCATTGTTTCCGCTCACGCTGATTACATCGAGAAGGATCGTGAAAATCGCAATGAACTTTAATGGAACTCTGCCGATCAAAAATAACTGGATGGGATATTCAGGAAGCAACGTGGCTGCTGCGACCGTAATTGCAAGCACACTGGCGGAAGCGCCCAATGCAAATGAGGAATGAAGAACATTGGTGAATAATGGAAAGACGTTGAAGGCAAGGATATAAAGAATCGCTCCGCTAATCCCGCCAAGCACGTATGTGCTGAATAATTTTTTACTGCCGAGATACTCCTGGAAAATACTTCCCATCCAATACAACCAAAGCATGTTAAAGAAAATGTGAAAAAATTCTTCGTGTAAAAACATGTAGGTAATCAAGGTCCATGGCCGCGTGATAAGGACTTCCACAGAAGCTGGAACAGCTAACCATGCTGCGATGTCAACGTATTTTTCCATCGACATCATAAACAAACCCATCACACCTTTTGCAATGTTGATAAGCAGGAAAACCGCCACATTCGCAATCAATAATTTTTGAAGTGTGTTGCTTTGCCTGAGGTTATTCCTCATCTCGTTGACGAATGACGCAGCCATGTTATCGGTAAAATTTATTTCTTCTCCATCGCTGGTATCTCCAGAACAGGATGAGGATAAGTCCGAAAAGTAAGCCGCCTAAATGTGCAAAGTGTGCAACATTATCTCCCTGGATATTTGCCACGCCTGAAAATAATTCAATCAAACCATAGATGATCACAAAATATTTCGCTTTGATAGGAATTGCAAAGTAGACATAGAGAAGACTGTTTGGAAACATCATTCCATAGGCGAGCAACAACCCGAAAACTGCTCCTGAAGCGCCTACCACAACGGGTGCGTTTAAGAAATCACCACGGAAACTTTGCATGTAGTCCACACTTAATTCGATCGCGCCTTTGAAGTCTCCGTTTACCATTAAATTAAATTTCGCAGTAAACGCATTGTAATGCTCAATCATGTCTTGTGAAGAGAAACTTTTGAGCGTATCTGAATTAATAAATGTTTGCAGTTTATCAAAACTAGGATTCGCGATGTAATCGTTAATGAATTCCAACCCGGGTTGTAAAGTGAAATAGACGACAGCATAATGGGTGATTGCTGCGCCCAGGCCACAGAAAATATAATAGATCAGAAATTTTTTTCCTCCCCAGATATTTTCAATGGCTGAACCAAACATCCAGAGCGCAAACATGTTAAAAAAGATGTGCCCAAGGCTTCCATGCATAAACATGTAAGTGATCAATTGGTAGGGACGGAATTTGGGTGAAGAGAAATAATGCAATCCGAGTGTATCGGCGAGATCAATGCCTTGCCGCTCAAGGACAATTGTTGCAAGAAAAAAAATTCCATTGATGATCAACAGGTTCTTTACAACTTCCGGAAGTAATTTAAATGCTGAAGGACGGTATTCGGACATAAATAAATTTCAGTTTTGTAAAATATCTAAAACAGTTTTTGCAGTTGGTCAAGATTCATCATCGCTAGCGTTGATTTGCCTTCGATGCTGAGATGCGGTTTTTCACAGGCAAAGAGTTCGTCAATTAAATTCTTCATTTCATTTTGAGAAAGTACTCTTCCTGTCCGGATGCTCATGTTCTTTGACATGGATCGCGCAAGATTCTCATGGTGATCAATCGTGTTCAGGGTTTTGTTGTTTTTAAATTGCTCAAGCAACGATTCAATCAATTGTTTTTCTTTACCTGATTCGAGTTCGGGAGGTGAGCCATGCAATACAAATGTAGTTGCTCCGAACTCGTGTAAATCAAAACCGATGGCACGTAAATCTTCCTGCAATTCCTGCATCAGTAAAAAATCTCCGGAAGAAAATTCAATGGCCTGCGGAAAAAGATTTTGTTGAGCAGGTCCGGCTTGCTTGTGAATCTGTTGTAAATATTTTTCATACAGTATACGTTCATGTGCTGCCTGCTGATCCACAATCATCAATCCTGATTTTACCTGGGTGACGATGTATTGCTGATGCAACTGGAAAATAAAATAGTTCGTCTCTGCTTTCTGTTGGTTCTCCCATAACGATCCTGTCTTCAGTTCGGTTTTTCCGGCAGTCAATTTTTCATCCGCCTGAGGCCGATCATGCTGAAGGCCTTCATATAATTTTTCCCAGCCCGATGAAGAAATTTTCTTGGATTCGTTTCTGAAAGGATTGTACTGCGTGTTGATGGTAACAGAAGGTTGCTGTACCGGCGCATTGCGCATGGAATGCGGAAGATCAAAACTCCGTTCCTGTTCAAAGTCGAGTGAAGGAGTAACACTGTATTGCCCAAGCGAACGCTTTACAGCAGCGCGAACAATGGAATAGATCGAGCGTTCATCCTCAAATTTAATTTCAGTTTTAGTGGGATGAATGTTGATGTCGATCTTGGAAGGATCAATGTCGATGTACAACCAATACGATGCAAAGGATTCTTTTGGAAGCAGTTCTTCAAATGCATTTTGAACGGCATGGTGCAGGTAAGCGTCTTTGATAAATCGTTTGTTCACAAAAAAGAACTGCTCACCGCGCGATTTTTTCGCAAACTCCGGTTTGCCGACAAAGCCGGAAATATTCAACAACGTTGTTTCTTCATTAACAGGAACGAGTCGCTCATTGTAGTTGCTGCCGGAAAGATTCACGATTCGCTGGCGAAGATTGGTGGAAGCAAGCTGAAAAACTTCGAGTCCGTTCTGGTGAAGGGACATCGCAATTTCAGGATGAGCCAATGCAACGCGCTCAAATTCTTCGATGACATGCCGTGCTTCAACTGTATTCGACTTGAGAAAATTTCTGCGTGCAGGAACGTTGTAAAAAAGATTCTTTATTGAAATGGAAGTTCCGGCAGAGCTACTTACCGATTGTTGTGATTTTACTTCTGCACCTTCAATCTCAATTCGTGTTCCGATGTCATCATCATGCCTGCGCGATTTCATTTCAACCTGTGCAATGGCAGCAATGGAAGGAAGTGCTTCTCCGCGAAAACCCATGGTTCGAATGGAAAAAAGATCATCCGCTGAACGGATTTTAGATGTAGCATGACGCTCAAAACTCATGCGTGCATCCGTTTCACTCATGCCACAACCGTTATCAATGATCTGAATTAATGTTTTTCCTGAATCTTTGATAATGAGCTGAATATAGGTGCTTCCGGCATCCACAGCGTTTTCAAGCAACTCTTTAACAGCCGAAGCGGGACGTTGAATTACTTCACCGGCAGCAATCTGGTTCGCGACAGAATCAGGTAAAAGTTGAATGATGTCAGGCATGAAGTAAATAGGATCGTGAGGGAGGTAAAGGTATTTAATTAGATTGTAAATGTATGAATGGTTCCTGAAGAATTTCTAACAGAAAGTTTTGGAAAATATTTTTTGTGTTGACGAAAATGTTCTTTACTTTTCAATCAGATTTTAAAAGAACAACATGGAAGATCGTAAATTAACCAAAGCAGAAGCGGGTTACCAAATGCTGCAAATTCTCTCGGCTGTAGATGGAGAGTTTAGTGCAGATGAAGACATTGTAATACGGAAATTTTTAGTTGACTATGCGCTTACGGACTACCAGATGGAGGAAGAAACGGATGTGGTGAGTATGATTGCGCCTGAAGATTACATTCTTTATTTTCATAAAGCAATGGACGACTTTTACGAAGATTCAACGCAGGATGACCGGACAAAATTCCTGGACTTTGCCGTGCAACTGGTGAAAGCGGATAATAAAATTACGCGTGACGAAAATATTTTTCTCAATGAGTTGTTTGCTGCCTGGGAACCCGAGGAAGTAGATTAGTTTTTGAGATTCTAGATTGGTCTTACTCTAAATCGCACTCTCCCGATAAAACGGGAATAGGAAAGGAACTTTTAAATTTCAGAAACTTTTTTTCTTCTCCTTGAAACGAGCGACCAGATCAGTAAAGCCGATAGAATAAATAGTAACCATTGCAATTTTTTTGTTTTGCTTTTAAGAGAAGCATTCGTGATAACCAATGTATCAACTTGTTTGGTTAATGTATCCGTTGCTTGCCTGAGGTTGTTCAATCGTTCATCGTTTTGTAATAAATCATAGTTCCGGTTTACCTTTTCATAACTCTTAAAATCGACCACCCGATTAAGTAAACCGATGATTCGATTATCCGTCTCAACGATTTCAGTCAATACATCATTGCTATGCTGAATATCCTTCTTTGTTTTGTTTCCAAAGAATCCGCTTTTCTTTTCAATCGAGCGGGAGTAGGAATCGAACTTTTCCCTTCGCAAATCGATCAGGTCATGCAAATCTTTGCGATCAGTATTTTGACCTGCTGCAAAATTTTGGAATACTATAAAACAAAGAAATAAGGGAAGCAGAAGATGGCTTTTCATCATGAATGGTTTTTAGAGAACTGCAAAGATATTTGGATACCAGCTGCGAAATTGCGTATTTCGTTTAAGTAAATATTTATTTTAAAAGAACGAATCAGAATTTATGGATTTCACATTACGTGCCTGGACGATTGATGATTTAGACGACCTTGTAAAATTTGCAAACAACAAGAACATTGCAAAGTTTATGATGGATCAGTTTCCGCATCCTTATACCATCGAAAAAGGTAAAGCATTTATTGAGTTTGCATCACAAACTTCTCCGTTGCGATTGTTTGCCATAGACGTTAAAGGTCGAGCTGTTGGAGGTATTGGAATTCATCCGCTGGCAGATATAGAGCGCAAGAATGCAGAATTGGGATATTGGTTAGCTGAGCCTTTCTGGGGAAACGGAATTATGACAAAAGCAGTGGTTCAATTGGTTGATTATGGTTTTAAAAATCTGGACATCAACAGAATTTTTGCAAGGCCTTTCGGAACGAACCTAGCGTCTCAACGTGTGATTGAAAAAGCAGGTTTTAAACTTGAAGCTCGTTTTGAAAAAACCTTTTTTAAAAATGGAGAATATGATGATGAATTGATTTATGCTGTGAGAAGGTAAGTTATTAGTTATTAGTTATTTTACGACCTGCTATATTTGATACGGTTATGATTAAAAAGATATTTTTGTTTAATGTGATGTTGCTGATATGTTTTTTTTCTTTAACGGAACTTTCTGCGCAGTCGCTTAAGGGTATCCCAATCGACAGCATAGAGAAGATGATGGTCTCGGCACCCGATTCTGTAAAGCTCAACTGCTTAACTGAAATGGCGATTCGTCTCTTTAAAGGTGAACCGGAAAAATCCAAACAATATGCACAAGAGGGAATGCGTCTCGCAGTTGCTTTACATAACTATGAGAAAGAAGCGAGGTTACTAAACCTGCTTGGTGTTATTCATAGCTTCCAGGGAAATTATGACAGCGCATCTTCGTACTATTTTCTTGAAATGGAAATCGGGAAGAAGCATGACGACAAAGCTATCATGGCTAAGAGTCTTGCCAATCTCGGACTGAATCACTATTACAAATCCGAATACGATTCCGCTCTTTATTATGACCTGAAAGCACTGGCAATTCAAGAGGAGATGCATGACTCCATGAACATTGCAGCGAACATGAGTAACATCGGTAATCTTTATTACAGGATGGAATCACGTGACAAAGCAATTCAATACCTGGATGCCGGGTTAAAAATTTATGAATCAATTGACAATCAAAATGGAATCGCCAATGATTTGAATTCTCTTGCCACCATCTATGAAGATCTGGGACAGAAAACGAAAGCCATTGAGTTTTATGAACGTTCATTAAAAATTAAAGAAGAGCTGAACGATCAATTCGGCATCGCAAATACATTGAATAACCTGGCAGGAATGTACGGTTCCGATGGAGACCATGTGAGGGCACTGAAAGGTTATAAAAAGGTTCTAGAAATTAAAACAGAGCTTGATGATAAGTCGGGCATGGCCATGGAACTGTCAAATATCTCCATTGAATTAAACAGCCTTGGAAAAAACAGCGAAGCCATCCAATATGGCGATAAGGCGTTTAAGCTGTCACAGGAAATCGGTGATCGGCTCATCCTTCGTAACGTCTCAGAAAAAATGGCAGGTTTATATGCTTCAAAAAATAATTTTCAGAAAGCATATGAGTACCATACGATTTTTAAGGAGGTGAGCGATTCCATGATCAATGAATCAAAGACAAAGCAGGTTGCAGAGATGGAAACGAAATACCAGACAGAAAGGAAAGAGAAGGAAAATGCGTTGCTTACTGCCAGCGTTGAAACAAAAGAAAAGCAATTGTTAACAGCAAAAACAAAATTTTCGGTTCTTATTGTAGTGCTTGTATTCATTGTAATTATCTCCGTGCTGTTGTATAACAGGAATCAGTTGAAGCAGAAAAAAATTCTCAATGAAGAAATGTTGAAGCAGGAAAAACTCCGTGTTCAATCCATGATCATGGCGCAGGAGGAAGAACGGAAACATCTTGCGGGAGAATTGCACGATGGTCTCGGCCAGGTGTTGTCTGCTGCGCGTCTGAATGTGGAATCACTTTCATTGATAAATAACGTGCAGTCTGAACCGTTGCTAACCAGCACGCTAAATCTCATTGATCATTCTTTCACGGAGCTTCGAAATATTTCGCATCGCATGATGCCTGTTCAGCTCATTCGTTTCGGGCTTCCGTCAGCTTTGAACGAAGTTGCAGCAAGCATCAACAAGAGCGGGAAGATTCATGTGAGCTTTGACGCAGCCGAAAATATTCCACGTTTCGGAAGCACGGTGGAGATCAACGTATTCAGAATTGTGCAGGAATGGCTGAATAACATTATCAAATATTCAGGAGCCAAGGAAGTAAGCGTCCAGCTAATGTTCAATGACCAGGAACTTACGGTAATGATTGAAGACAACGGCTTCGGTTTTGAAGTTAAAAAACTGGATGAAGGAAAAGGAAATGGATGGTATAATATTAATTCACGTCTGAGTTTGATCAACGGACAAATTGAGATTGATTCACAACTAAACAAAGGGACAGTCGTTTCTATTTTTGTTTCGCTCGGCAACACTATTTTGGTAATTAAAAATGAAGATGGAGAAAATCAAGTTATTTCTTCTTGACGATCACCAGATCATGCTGGACGGCATGCGTTCACTTCTTCGTGATGATGATACCTTCACGATTGTTGGTGAAGCAACGCGCGGTGATGATGCGTTGAGAGAAATCGTTCTGTGCAACCCGGATATTGTGATCACCGACATCAGCATGCCCGGAATGACAGGTATTGAATTCACTAAAAAATTACGTCAGCAAAAACCGGATGTAAAAGTTCTTGTTCTTACGGTTTCCGCTGCTGAGTTTAACATCAACGAATTGCTGAAAAACGGAGTCTCCGGCTATGTGTTGAAAAATGCTGGAAGGGATGAACTTCGCAAAGCACTGTTGAAGATTTCACGCAACGAAAAATATTTCAGCAGCGAAGTGGCCGAAGGAATTGTCAACATGAAATCAAGCGGTGCGGAATTTCACCTCACGTTGCGCGAACTGGAAGTACTGAATTTAGTAGCCAAGGAATTTTCAAACCAGCAAATTGCTGAAAAACTTTTCATCAGTGAACGTACGGTAGAATCACATCGAAAAAATATTTTTCGGAAAACAGGAGCCAAATCCATTGTAGGGCTGGTCCGTTTTGCCATCGACAACGGATTGGTGAAAGACTGATATCCGTACCAACCCTTACATCGTTTCCCTTCTCTTACGGATTGTAATCGGCATCGTGACAGGCACATCTTTGTGTTATCATTAATCTTTAAACACGAATCTTTAAAACTAAACACGATGAAGACAAAAATTACTCTTTCAATTATTATTGTTTTATTTTCTGCCATTGTCAATGCTCAATGGGTAGCTGTTGGCAGCGGCATGGATAACTATGTAATGGGTTCAGTTGTTTACAACGGAAATTTATACGCCAGTGGAAACTTTGAACATGCTGATGGCAATCAATGCCTCGGCATAGCCAAATGGGATGGCACTTCATGGAGCGCGGTTGGCGGAGGATTCCAGTACAACGCGCTTACAAATGTGGTAAATGCAATGATCGTATTTAATAATCAATTGATAGCAGGTGGTTATCTTGATTCTGCAGGAGGCATTCCTATTCATAATGTTGCCAGTTGGAACGGTACCAATTGGAGTCCGTTAGGAACAAACTTACCAATCGGCACTGTAAATTGTTTTGCGATTCACAATGGGGAATTGTATGCAGGAGGGAGTGGTTCAGGTGCCGGAAATCATGGAGTTGCAAAATGGAATGGAAGCACCTGGACTGCATTAGATCCGGGATCCGGCAGTAATATTAATGTCCTGTCACTGGCATCCTACAATGGAGAACTATACGCTGCAGGCAACTTCATTTCCATCGATGGAGTAAGTGCGAATCACATTGCACGGTGGAATGGAACAACCTGGAGCGATGTAAGTGGTGGTGTAACCGGTGGTTTTATAAATATAGCCAGGGCGTTGGCCGTATTCAACAATAAATTATATGTTGGAGGGAATTTCTTAATGGCAGGAAGTGTTGGTGTAAATCATGTTGCTTCATGGGACGGTTCCAATTGGGCAGATGTAGGTGGTGGTGTCGGTGGAAGTACAGCCATTGTGCAGTCGTTTCTTTCTGCCGGTAACAAGTTATTTGTTGGAGGTACTTATTGGCAAGTGAATAGTGTTACGGCAAACCGTGCGGCATATTGGGATGGTATTTCATGGACCGTTTTAGGAACTGATCTGGCAGCGGGAAGCCGAACTCAGGCAGTTTACAATGGTACTCTTTATTCCTTCGGAGAATTGGCTGGCAGCGGACAGAATTTTGCCGGCAAGTGGAGTGGAGGAACATTTACTTCCATCAGGGAAACAAATTCGAATGAAAGATTCTCTCTATATCCCAATCCGGCTTTCGCCAGACTGAACGTCTCAATAAAAAATACAAATGAGAAGATACAATATTGTATCATGGATATTGCAGGAAGGAAGGTAATGAATATTCCTGTTCACGATGGTTCAACGAATACGTTTAGTGTTGATGTCTCCTCATTGGAAGCCGGAACCTACCTGTTATCTGAAGAAAATTCCATCACTTCAGCAAAGATGTTTGTTATTCAACACTGACCTAATCGACAGTCCCGATATTTTTCTTTCATATGCAAGCCACATTCTTTTCTATTGAATGTGGCTTGTTTTTTATTGGGCCAACCTCCTGACAGGTAGGAATTCTCCTGTCAGGTTTTATGAAAGTTATTCATCAACATATTGGACAATCAATAAATGACAAGATTTAAAGTTTTCAATGTCATCAAACAAACTAATTACTTCTTCTCCCAATACCAGAGTAGAGGCTTCAGAATAATTCGTGGCTCAGACATAAAGCAAAAAATATTTTTAAATCATTGACAACAAAAATATAAAACCTGACAGGAGAATTCCTATCAGGAGGTGGGCTCCGAATTGCGGAGCGGCATTTTTTGACTTACTTTTATAGAATGAAAAAATTTCTAATAGGAATTTATTTTCTATTTGCCCCATTTGCAAACGCCCAAACAGGAATTGATAATTTTTGGCTAATGGGTGTGCATGGAACAGGTAATACACCAATAAATATTGATTTTATGTCAGGTACTCCCAATGTGTACCCTACAATTCGCCCAATGAATTTTTCGCTAACGGAAGGTGCGATTTCAGATACTTCTGGAAATCTTCTATTCTATACCAATGGTTGTTACATTGCAAATGCATTAAATAATGAAATGTATGATGGAGATAGCCTAAATCCGGGATCTTGTATTGATAATAACTGCGCATTATATGGTGGTACAGTTCAAGATGGGAATCTTATACTTCCTGCTCCTGGTTACAAGGATATATATTATTTATTTCATGAAAGCTGTGACTATAGCAGTCCTGAACTTGAACCATCAAAATTGTATTATAGTATAGTAGATATGTCTCAGCAGGGAGGACTTGGAGCAGTGATTGAAAAAAATCAAGTTATTATTAATAATGTATTAACAATTGGTTTTTTATCGGCCGTAAAACATGCCAATGGAAGAGATTGGTGGATAGTGACCCATAATTTAACAGGGAATATTTTTTATACTTTATTACTAACACCCGACGGTATACAGGGACCATATACACAAACATTTGATCCTATTATTCCTGGACCATGGCACGATGGGGCCGGGCAAACTGAATTTTCTCCTGACGGTAGTAAACTTGCAACGAGTACATGGTGGTCGCATTATAATACCAGTGACAATTTAGCTTTTCCTGACCTTCATTTATTTGATTTCAATCGATGCACAGGGCTTTTTAGCAATCATCAGTTTATTTATTCTAATCCAAATCAACTTGGGGGGGGAGGTGGACTTTCATTTTCTCCAAGTTCAAGGTTTTTATATCTTGTCACGCATGACACAATCTTACAATTTGATTTGAATGCTGCCGATATCACAGGGTCTAAAATACCAGTTGCAACTAATGACACCACTGCCGGATTCTTATTTTCACAATTGGCTTACGATGGTAAAATATACATTTCTGACGGTCCTTATTTAATATTACAATCTTTCACAACAATAAATTCACCTGATAGTTTGGGGTTAGCATGCGATGTTCAATTGCATAACATTCAACTGCCATCCTATTGTGAACACACTTTGCCAAACTATCCAAACTATCGCCTTGGTGCATTAACAGGTAGTTCTTGTGATAGTTTAACTGGAATAAATGAGCAGAACATTTTTCAAATTAAACTAAATATATTTCCAAACCCTTCAGTGGAAGGGTTTTTTCATTTTCAATTTAATGATGTGAGAGAAAAGATAAAAGAACTGGAAGTAACTGATATAACCGGAAGAATTATTTACTCGACCCATAAATCAACTTTTGAAATTGATATTTCTTTTGCGAACAGTGGCATCTATTTTTATTCTGTACAAACAAGCAGTGGAAAGTTTTTTAATGGGAAGCTGATAAAGGAATAGTTCAGTTTTTTCATTTAAGCCAACCTCCTCACAGGTAGCAAGTGGCATCACTTCCGTTTATTCATAGGATTTAGACTCCGAAGAGATATTGATTTCTCCGGAGTTTATATTTAGCGGACGGGATTTTTCATAACTTTACCAGCATCCATAAATTATCATCTCATGATTCGTAACAAATACTCCTTCATTCTTCTCCTCACATTTTTGGTTTTAAAATCATTTGTGTCGAATTCACAAGTCAATCTTGTGCAACGGTCTTCGATTTCATTTCCCGGTCAGTCAACTGCCGGTGTGTGGCATTATGTCGATTCGCTCAATCATGAATATGCATTGGTCGGAACGCAAAATGGAATTTCCATTGTCGATGTTACAAATCCTGATACGTGTATTTTTGTTTTGCAGGTTCCCGGCATCAATAATCTTTGGCAGGAAATAAAAACATTCAAGACCACTGCGTATGCTGTAACAGAGGGCACAAGTCCTGCCGGCGACGGACTTCAGATTATCGACCTCCGTTATTTGCCTGACAGCGCTCCCGCTCATTACTGGAATGGTGATGGAGCAATTGCCGGTCAACTGCACAATGCGCACTCGGTGACCGTTGACAATAATTATGTATACATAAACGGTCATCACATAAACGCACCCCATAATGGGGTGATCATTGCAGACCTGGTTAATCCATTGAACCCGCATTTTGTTGGTGCTGATACGGTAAGATATTGTCATGATAGTTATGTTCGTGGTGATACCTTATGGGCGAGTGAATTGACTGCCGGTTTTTCTGTTTATGACATCACCGACCGGTCGAACCCGGTTTTGCTTGGTTCCAATCCGACGCTCAATAATTTTAATCACAATGCATGGCTTTCTGATAATGGTCATACCTTGTTTACAACCGATGAACACAATCATGCTCCGCTTGCCGCGTATGATGTTACTGATCTAAACAATGTTGGATTTCTTGCGCAGTATTCCGTGGCAAATATTGTTTCAGCTACGAATAACGATGAAGTACACAATGTTCGGGTGCTTAATGATTTTCTTATCAATGCTTGTTACGGAAGCCAGGTGACCATTGTGGATGCAGCACGTCCTGCAAATCTTATTGAAGTTGGAAATTTCCCGATCATTTCTTCTCTTGGATGGGATGCGGATCCGTATTTACCTTCAGGAAATATCCTCGCTACAGGTATCCAGGCAGGCCTGATCGTGCTTTCACCGAATTATGTTCGTGCATGTTACCTCGAAGGAATCGTAACCGACAGCGTTACGAACTCTCCTTTAAATGGTGTTCTCGTTCAGATGATAGCTACTACTGTCAGTACAAACACATCATTGACCGGTGACTATGCAACCGGTTACCCGACTTCAGGGACATACGATGTTCAGTTTTCGCTTACCGGTTACCAGACTAAAACAATCACCGGTGTTGTACTTACCAATGGAGTGCTCACCACCTTGAATGTTGCGCTTTCACCTCTTACAATTGGTATCGATGAGAAAAATGTTGAATCGATGATTTCAGTTTCTCCGAATCCTTTCAGTGAATACACACAGCTTACCATTGATCAGCAATTATTTAATCGATATTCTTCACTGACTGTTTCATTGAAAGATATTGCGGGAAGAATGGTTCGGAAAAATTTCATCATCACTTCTCCGGCAACAAAAATTTCGAGAGCTGAATTATCTGCAGGAACCTATTTTTACGAAGTGAGCAATTCTGAAAAACTGTTAGCAAAAGGAAAAATGGTGATAGAGTAAAGGATTAGCTGATTTGTAAATTAGTTAATGAGTCTGCCTTTTATTATCACATTTGCTAATCATCACATTCCTCTTTGCATGTCTTGGTTCCCTTTTGTCACTTTGTCTTTCAGACTTTCTTTAAAGTCAGCGACACGTTTTAGAACTTCCGCATTGGATGAACCGATAATCTGTGCAGCAAGAATACCTGCGTTCTGAGCGGCATTGAGCGCAACAGTTGCAACGGGAACTCCGTTTGGCATTTGTAAAATTGAAAGAACGGAATCCCAGCCGTCAATGGAGTTGGACGATTTTATCGGAACACCAATCACGGGAAGAGGAGTGATGGAGGCAACCATGCCGGGCAAATGTGCGGCGCCACCGGCTCCTGCAACAATCACTTTTAATCCACGGTCAAAAGCAGTCTTCGCATATTCAAACATAAGTTCGGGTGTGCGATGCGCTGATACAATCGAAATCTCAAACGGAATTTTCAATTGTTCAAGAATTTTTGAAGTCTCATTCATGATGACAAGATCACTTTGACTTCCCATGATGATTCCAACGAGTGGCTTTAACATATATTCTTTGATTTAATAATTTCGGATTGCGGATTTTAGATTGCGAATTAATCCGAAATTTAAAATCCGCAATCCGAAATTGATTACGATGAAATGACCTTCAGATTTTTTTTTACAAAGTTCGCTTTCTCAAACGCTTCATCAATCGAACTTCCAACGCACGTCACGTGTCCCATTTTACGAAAAGGTTTGGTGATTTTTTTTCCGTAAAGATGCACGTACACATTTTCTATGGCAAGAATTTTTTCAAGCCCGTCATATTTTGCGTGGCCTGTGAATTCCTTTTCTCCTAAAAGATTTACCATCACGGATGGATGAGTCAAGTCTGTTGAACCAAGAGGCAAATTCAAAATAGCCCGAAGATGCTGTTCGTATTGCGAAGTGATGTTTGCTTCAATAGTATGGTGACCACTGTTGTGCGGACGGGGAGCGATTTCATTCACGAGAATTTCGCCAGTAGTTGTCACAAACAGTTCCACTGCAAGCACACCAGCAATCTGCAGATCGGTTGCTATCTTTTCTGCAATTGTTTTTGCTTTCTGTGCTGTCTCTTTTGAAATGTTTGCCGGAGAAAAAAGAAATTCCACCAGATTTGCTTCCGGGTTAAACTGCATTTCTACAGCAGGAAAGGTTTTCATTTCACCGTTTTCATTTCTTGATACAATGACAGCGATCTCTTTTTCGAAGTCCACAAATTTTTCCAACACACTTGGAGCATTAAATCCTTTTTTGAAATCGTCTTCTGATTTCATAACCTGTACACCGCGACCGTCATAACCACCTTTGCGAAGCTTTTGGACAAACGGTAGAAAAGATGCGTGATTTGACAACTCACGTTGAGTTTCAATTAAGTGAAATTCCGAAGTAGGAATTTTATTTGTCCGGTAAAATATTTTTTGTGCGCCTTTATCCTGAACAAGTTTGATGATACGTGGTTGTGGAAATATTTTAACTCCCTCTGATTCCAGTTTTTCCAACGCTTCCACATTCACATGTTCAATTTCGATGGTAAGAAGATCAACTTTTTTTCCAAAGTCATAAACAGTTTGGGAATCATTGAAATTCCCAACGACAAATTCAGCACAAAGATTTTTGCAGGGAGCATCCGGATCAGGGTCAAGCACGACAATTGAAATATTGAAATCAGCAGCCTTCTGAAGAAGCATTCTCCCCAACTGTCCGCCACCAAGAATACCAAGTTTTAATGTATCGTAGAAAGGTTTAGCCATCGTGCTGCAAAATAAAGATAAGTTAGCAGTTAGCAATTCGCAAAATTGCAAACTGCATTCTGCCAACTGCTAACTGTTTAGTACATTGCGCCTTCTTTTTTTAGCACTTATGAATACTGTAACAATCAGGGACAAAACATTTCAGGTTTCCATTTCATCCGAACAAATTCAGAATAGGATTGCTGAATTGGCTGATCGAATTACGGTCGAATTGATGGACAAGCAACCCATCTTTATTTCAATACTGAAAGGTTCCTTATTCTTTACATCCGATTTGTTGAAGAAGATAAAGATGGATTGCGAGGTCACATTCATGCGTGTGTCCTCGTATGCAGGCACACAATCAACCGGTCATATCAAAAACCTGATCGGTTTAAGTGAAGACATTAAAGGAAGAACCGTTGTTATTTTGGAAGACATTGTAGATACAGGAGATACAGTTGTTTATCTGCTCGAGGAATTGAAAAAAAGTAATCCGGCAGAAATAAAAGTAGCAAGTCTGTTGCTTAAACCCAAGGCTTTAAAGCATGATTTAAAAATTGATTATGTCGGATTTGAAGTCCCGAATGATTTCTTAATCGGTTTTGGGTTGGATTACGATGGATTGGGAAGAAATCTGAATGATATTTATAAGATAGTATGAACTGAGTTGGCAGTATGCAGTTGACAATTGGCAATTGCAAACTGTAAACTGCAAACTGCAAACTAAAAATGCTCAACATCGTCCTCTTTGGTCCGCCCGGCGCAGGAAAAGGAACACAGGCAGATAAACTGATAAAAAAGTATCAGCTTATCCACTTGTCGACAGGAGATATTTTGAGAAGTGAAATTACAAACGGAACTGCTTTGGGATTGGAAGCAAAGAAACTGATGGACCAGGGAATATTGGTTCCTGATGAAGTGGTGATTGGAATGATTGAATCGAAAGTGGATGCAAATAAAAATTCGAATGGATTTATCTTCGATGGTTTTCCACGCACAACTGCTCAGGCGGAAGCATTGGATGGATTGCTTTCGACTAAAAAAACTTCCATCAGCATGATGCTCGCGTTAGAAGTTCCAAAAGAAGAACTCATAAAACGTCTGTTGAACCGTGGAAAAGATTCGGGACGTCCGGATGATCAGAACGAACAGGTAATTGATAAACGCATCAATGAATACAACAGCAAAACCGCTCCGTTAAAGGATTATTATACAAAGCAGAATAAATTTTTTGGAATACAAGGAGTCGGAAGTATCGATGAAATTTTTGTATCACTGTGTGAAGTGATTGGTGAAAAATAAATTTTTAAAGTTGAATGTTAAAGGTCACAAGAGTAATGTAAGCAATAGCCTTAAACTTTAAACTTTGAACTTTAAACTTTAAACTCTTAAAATGTCAGGAAGCAACTTTGTTGATTATGTAAAGATCATGTGTCGCAGTGGAGCCGGTGGAGCCGGTTTCGTGCATTTTCACCGTGATAAAAAAACTGCAAAAGGCGGTCCTGATGGTGGCGATGGAGGCAGAGGCGGACATATTATTGTTCGGGGCAACAAACAGCTTTGGACGTTGCTTCATTTGAAATATCGCAAACACGTAATTGCCGAGCCCGGTGGAAGAGGTGATTATGCATTGATGACAGGAGCGAATGGGAACGATGAAATCCTTGAAGTTCCGATTGGAACCGTTGCAAAAGATTTTGAAACCGGTGATATCATTTTTGAAATTTCACAGGACGGAGAAGAGCACATTCTTGCGCAAGGAGGAAGAGGAGGAAAGGGAAATAATTTTTTTAAGTCCGCAACTAACCAGTCACCGCGTGAAGCGCAACCCGGAGAGCCGGGAAAGGAAGAATGGAAAGTTCTCGAGTTAAAATTACTGGCTGATGTCGGCTTGGTTGGTTTTCCGAACGCAGGAAAGTCAACCTTGCTTTCTGTGGTAAGTGCTGCCAAACCTGAGATTGCAGATTACGCTTTTACAACGCTTGTTCCGAATCTTGGTATTGTAAAATACAGGGACAACCGTTCATTCGTCATGGCTGATATTCCCGGAATTATTGAGGGAGCTCACTTGGGGAAAGGATTAGGATTACGGTTTCTTCGTCACATCGAACGAAATTCAATTTTACTTTTTATGATTCCGTGTGATACAAAAAACATTGGAAACGAATATAAAATTTTGTTGAATGAATTGAAGCAATTCAATCCTGAACTCCTTGATAAGTCAAGAGTTTTAGCCATCACAAAGTGTGACATGCTCGACAAGGATTTAATGAAAGAGATGAAAAAGGAAATTCCAAAAAGCATCAAATGTGTTTTTATTTCTTCCGTAGCCGGAATGGGAATTGATGAATTGAAAGATCTGTTGTGGAATGAACTCAATAAAAAAAGCGAAGAGTAATTTCGAAACGATAGTTGAATTTCCGCATTCGTAAATTCGTGCCTTATTCGTAATTCGCTGTTCTACATTCGTATATTCGTGCTTTATTCGTAATTCGCAACTCGTGTTCGAACAATTAAAAACTCTTGACGCAAGTCTTGTCCTATTTTTTAATCACCTCAATAATCCTGTATTGGATTTTTTGATGTATTGGGCAAGCAATAAATTGATTTGGATTCCATTTTATGGTTGTCTTGCTTATTTTGTCTTTAAGAAATATCCAGATCGTTTTTTTACAATTTTAGTTTTTGTTGCATTCATGATTGCATTGAGCGATCAACTTTCATCTACTGTAATTAAAAACTCTGTGATGCGTCTTCGTCCCTGTCATGATCCGAACATTGCTTCTCAACTGCATTTGGTGAACGGCTATTGTGGAGGACAGTTTGGCTTTGTTTCGTCTCACGCTTCCAATGCATTTGCTTTGACATCTTTTCTTGTCTTTCTTTTCAAAGAAGAATATAAAAAGCTTCAATGGATTGTTCTTGGTTGGGCAATCCTCGTTTCATTCAGCAGGATTTATCTCGGTGCTCACTTTCCAAGTGATGTGATTTGCGGAGCGATGCTCGGAATTGTCCTTGGAGTTGCGACTCAAAAAACCTTTATGTTATATGACAAGAAATTAAGAAAAGGAAAAAGAAGATCAAGACATCGTTCAAAAGTTACTCAATAAAATTGCTCATGGCTAAGAACAGTAAAAAAATATGGATCGTAATTATTGCAGTCACCTGCACAACTTTTTCATTTGCACAAAAGCCTTCCAACGAAAACAACAAACCTAAACTTGTTGTCGGAATCGTGGTGGATCAGATGCGTTACGATTACCTGTTCAGGTATTGGAATAAATATCTTGATACCGGTTTCAAACGATTAATCAATGAAGGTTTTCTATTGAAGAATGCAAACTACAATTATGTCCCTACTTACACCGGTCCGGGTCATGCCTGTGTGTACACGGGAACAACTCCTTCCATGAATGGAATTGTGAGCAACGATTGGTATGATACGGATTTGAAGAAGGAAGTGTATTGTGTGGAAGATACGACGGTTCATCCGGTCGGAACTGCTGCACTTTCTGCACGCATGAGTCCGCAACGTTTGCTTACAACAACCATCACGGATGAATTACGCCTCTCCAATAATTTTCAATCGAAAGTGATTGGCATTGCATTAAAAGATCGCGGAGCAATTCTTCCGGCAGGTCACACAGCCAATGCTGCGTATTGGTTTGATAAAGAAACAGCCAACTGGGTGACTTCTTCGTATTACATGAAAGAACTTCCTCCGTGGGTTCAGGATTTCAATGCGCGAAAGCAAGTGGATGCATTGTTGAAAGATAAATGGAATACTTTTTTGCCGATTGAACAATATACTGAAAGCACGGGTGATAATGTACGTTACGAAGGTTTGTACAATGGAGAAACAAGTCCTGTTTTCCCGCATGATCTTCCAACGATTAAGGCGAAAGATAAAGATATCATCAAGAAAGTTCCGATGGGAAATACATTTACGAAGGATTTTGCTGAAGCAGCTTTGCGAGGAGAGCAGTTAGGCAAGGGAAGTTTCACAGATTTTCTAGCCATCAGTTTTTCTTCGACAGATTATGTAGGTCACCAGTTTGGAATTAATTCAATTGAGATCGAAGACACCTACATTCGGCTCGATCGCGATCTCTCGGAACTTTTCGATTTTTTGGAGAAGTGGACCGGACATTCTAATTATTTACTTTTTCTTACGGCTGATCATGGCGCTGCAAATAACACGCTTTATAACATGGATAAAAAAATTCCTTCCGGTTTTTTTAATGCAAAAGTGGTGGACTCTTTGCTCGAAAATTATCTCAAGATAACGTATGGTTCGGGAGAATATGTTGCTGAGTTAAGCAATCATGGCGTTTATTTTAATTCATCCGTACTTGATCAAAAGAAAATTTCACATGAAGAGATACAGGAAAAATGTGCTGACTTTTTAATGAAGATGAAAGGTGTTGCCATGGCTGTTCCGGCTGCTCAATTAAAAGAAGGACAATGGAATGATGGCGTGATTTCTTTGCTTCAGAAAGGATTTAACCGACAACGTTCTCCGGATGTGTTGATGTCACTTGATCCCGCGTGGATGGAATGGGATTCACAAACAGGAACTACACATGGAGCGGCTTATAGTTACGACACACATGTTCCGCTATTATTTTATGGCTGGAATGTTCCTCACGGAAATTCTGCTGATCCTGTTTTCATTACGGACATTGCTCCAACCATCGCAACCATGCTGAACATTGAATTCCCGAATGGTAACAGTGGGAAACCGATTCAGTCGCTGCTGAATTTTAAAGAAAAATAATATTTTCTTTATTGACTTCCTCCGAGGTGATTTTTATTTTTCCTTCTTATAAAGTTCTCCCGCTTTTTGCGCAGAGGTTTTAATTCCTTTGATCAATGCAGAACTGAAACCATTGTGTTCCATTTCATTCAGTCCGGCAATGGTACACCCTTTCGGAGAAGTTACTTTGTCAATTTCATTTTCAGGATGTGTGTTGCCTTCAAGCAACAAGGCTGCTGCGCCTTTTGCAGTTTGCGCCGCCATTCTTAATGCATCTTCCGCATGAAACCCTATTTCAACTCCTCCTTGCGAAGCCGCGCGAATGGCACGGAGAAAAAATGCAATTCCACAGGCATTCAGTGCTGTTGCAGAAGTCATCAACTCTTCGTGAACCTGGATGACTTCACCCACCGTTTCAAAAAGCGATTCCACTGTTTCAAGATTTTCTTTTGAAGCATTGGAAGAAGCAATACATGTCATTGAAGCACCGATAGCAATGGCAGTATTCGGCATGGCACGAACAACTTCCACATTCTTCTTCAGATTTTTACAAATGTCATCGGCACTCACACCGGAGACAACGGAAACCAGGAGATGATTTTTCTCACTCACCTTCGATGAAATTGTTTTCATCAATCCATCCAGTTGCTGAGGAAGCACCGCAATCACAATCAATTCAGACTGTGAAACGGCTTTTGCATTGTCGTCCATCACGGTAAAACCAAGTTTGGAAATTTCTGCAAGGCGGTCTGAACTTCTTCGTGTAACGATGATTTCTTTTGCTTTATATTTTCCGGCCTTTACCAATCCTTTTGCGAGTGACAGCCCGATATTTCCTCCGCCAAGAATGGCAATTTTTGGATGTTTGTTTTTCATGAAACATTTTCAGTTAGAATGATTGTGTGAAAATATCAATTCCATTAATAAGCACAACAGAGGTTCAAATCATTTGTTACCGGAAATATGAACTATAAATTGTAAAAAAAAGAGGATGCATTATGGCAGAAAAGAATCAGTAGCTATTTCGTTTTCCCAATGATCCGTTTCCTGTGTTGAGTTCCCCAGTTGTGTAATTCTTCAATCACTCTCTCCAGTGATTTTCCATAGCTGGTCATCGAGTATTCTACGACTACCGGAACAGAGTCATACACCGTGCGCTTAATAAGCTGGTTCATCTCGAGGTCTCTCAGTTCTTTTGATAACATCTTGTCGGTGATGTTCGGGATTTCATTGGCCATTTGCTTGAAGCGCTTGTTCCCGAAGGAAAGGGAAATAATAATCGGCAGTTTCCATTTGCCACTTAGTATATCCAGCGCATCACGCACCGGAAGGATTGCCTTTGTGCAGGTTTCCTGCGTTCTCACTTTTTTCTGTTTTGTCGTTTTCATTGGTTGTATACCTTACTATCTCAAAGTATAGTGCTATACTTTTGTATAGTGCTAACTTTAGTATAGCAAATGTACGTAAGTTTGTACTCTCAAACAAATCAAATTCAAAATTCATAAAAATGGAAAAGATAAAATGGGTGCTAGACCCAACACATTCAGAAGTCCTGTTTAAGGTAAAACACCTCATGATCTCAAATGTATCAGGACACTTCAATCAGTTTAACGGAACCGTCGAAACGGATGGAGATGATCTGTCAAGTGCAAAGGTTCGTTTTGCAGCAGAGATCAATTCCATCTCCACAAACAACGAGCAACGGGATATGCATTTAAAGAACGGCGATTTCTTTGATGCTGAAAATTATCCTCAACTGGTCTTTGAAGGAGATCGCCTTGAAAAAATTGGTGATGAAATGTACGAGCTACACGGCATGCTTACTATGCGCGGAAACAGCAAGAGTGTAATTTTAAAGGTAGAGTATGGCGGTATAACACAGGATCCATGGGGAAACACGCGCGTTGGCTTTTCGGTAACGGGAAAAATAAACCGGAAAGATTTCGGAGTAAGTTTTGGAATGGTTTCAGAAACCGGCAATATTCTCCTGGGTGAAGAAGTTGCGATTAACGTAAACGTCCAATTCGTAAAGGAAGCTGTAAAGCAGGCAGCTTAATAAACATCAGTTCGCATAGGCCTGTGAAATAAAATAAATATTCAGGGTAACGTATACGATTAGTACGATGTAGGCGGCACGCTTGTCGAACTGGTTGGCTTTTATTGTTTTGCTTTCTTTCATAAGCTTCAGCGCGTAGGCTGAAGCCGAAATGATTGCAAAAATAAAAAACAAAGTAAGCCCATGAAGTGTATCAACTAATGTAAACGTTGAGGATTCGGGTAATGCGGAATCAATGATGTATTTATTGCCGATGGCAGCAAACAAAGCGCCTACACTCAACCCGAAACGGGCTTCAATGCTGTCAGCATGAATAAAGAAGCAAACAAAAGCGATGAGGAAGGCAGCATACATTCCGAGGAACATTTTCCAGAATAATCCGAAAGCATCTCGCCTGATGCCGATCCTCACTTTGTAAGCACTGTACTCGGAGTGAGGTGTTTTAAAACTGGTATCACCGAAAGCTGTTTCATATTTTTTTATTCCGACGGAAACATCAAAGCTGTCGATGTTCCATCCGCTCAATGTAAAACGCGGATCATAGTTATTGCCGAACGTATCAGCCGCAAAAACCAGCGACTTCGAATCGAACTGGGAGTTTTCAAAAGACAGCCTCAACTTCTGGCTGTCAAAAGGGAAGTTCGTGATTTTCCATGAGTCCTTCATCACACATTGCAGTTTCATTAAAAGGTATATTTGTTCTCCTGATGAATCAATCGTAGAGAAAGATTTTACAACTGTTTTTGCTTGTGGAACTTCGAGGTTCTGCAAAAAATCGAAATCCCTATTTTTATATTTTAACCACAACCACAGGTTAATGGTGTATTCCTTTTGCCTGAAATCGATGTCGTGAATGCTGGTAACATAAATTCCCGTTTTTACAGTATCAGGTATATCTTGCGCACCTAAACTATTGGTGAAAAAAGAAAAATTTATAATAAACATGATAGAAAGAAGAAACGTATTTTTCATGCAGTTTGCTTTTTCAATGTGAAAGATAAAGAATGGACTATAAAAATAAACTATTATTTCTGAAACAAAACAACGTAGTTTGCAACAACTCCCGATAAGCAAAACTTCTTCATGCGAAACACCACCAAACTTAAATCCTTATTATTGAAATACACGGTATCATTTGACATGGATGATGACGAACTTTTTAAACTGATGCTTACCGATAAACGGGACTTTACATCACACTTAATTGAGGGCAAATCATATAGCGTTGTTCTGAGCAAAGCATATAGTTATTTGTTGCAGAAATTGAAAAGTGATGCTAAGTAGGGACACTTCTATTTAAGGGCAGTTTTTTTTGAGTTTTAGCATAAATAATTTTACAGGATTAAGCAATGAAAAAGTTCGCCATCACATATACTTTATCACTTGCTGTATTTAATTTTATCTTCCTTCCATATGAGAATACTGATGCTGAAGAGCAGCCACAAGAATCCTAGCAGGTAACCTCCGACAACGTCACTCAGGAAATGTTCACACAGGTACATACGGCTAAAACCGAGTGTAAGAATCAAAAGCAAACCGGTTAGGAGCAGGACAAATTTTGTTCTCATTTTTTTTGCATTTTGTATGAGAAGGTAAAATACCAAACCATAAAAAGCAACTGCTACCGTGGAATGACCACTTGGAAAGGAAAAAGAATCCATATGATAATAAGAAAATTGAACAGGTCGGGCTACCTTGAAAATGTGCTTGCCTAATTGAACGGTTAAAACACTGCCTGCAACAGACACAATTAATCCAAGGATGACGTAGCTTTTTTTTCGAATGATGAGCAGGATGGACAGTAAAATTATGATCGATAGAATAAAATATGGATTCCCTAGTTGGGTGAATGCATAAAAGAGCTTCGCAACAGCATCGGTCCGGATGCTGAAAAGAAATTCAGCAATCTTACTGTCAAGGTCAATGAATTCTTTGGTGTTCAGGATGTCCTCATACACATCAAGCATCATAAGCAGGTTGCCTCCTATTGCAATTAAAAGCAGGGTAAGAGGCATACCTGAAAATCGATGCAGACTAAAGCGTTTAACAAGAAAGAAATATGTTTTTGGTGATTTCCTCTTTAGCTTCTTTAGATAAGGAGTTGTGAAAATGAAAACAATCATTTTTCTGAAGAAGGATAGAATTTTTTTTAGCATGTGGATAAAAATGTAAATCAAAATTACACTTTTGTAAACGCATGTAAGTTCAATTTTATCTTTGCGGCATGAACAAACGAATTGGATATTTTATGTGTGGTGTTATTCTTCTTATTTCCTTCCTTGGCTGCTCCGAGAAATACAATCCGTTTATTCTGAAAATACCTTTTGACTCGACTGCGGTTGCTCCTCCTGATTATAGCCGGGAAGAAAGCTGGGCTGTTCTTCCTTCTAAAAAGGAAAACGCAGACAGCGTTCCTTCCTGCTGCGGCTTTATCAATTCAGAGGACACTTCTTCTATCGATGTATTCTTTGTTTATCCTACTTCATACATAACGACCACCGAAATAAGTTATGAATGGAATGCCTGGGCGAGTGATCGTTCTATCAATAAGAAGACGGATGAAGGTTCGATCCTTTACCAGGCAAGTGTATTTAATGGCACCGGAAAAATATATGCGCCAAGATACAGACAAGCTCATCTAGGTTCCTTCTTCACCGCTAAAGACGACGGACGTAAAGCATTGTATCTTGCTTACAGCGATGTGAAAAGATCATTCGAATATTACCTGGAACATTATAACCACGGAAGACCGGTCATCATTGCTTCACACAGCCAGGGAACAAGACATGCAACACAGTTGTTGCAAGATTTTTTTGATGGAAAGACATTGAAGAATCAGTTGGTTGCAGCCTATCTCATTGGAATGCCCGTTTATGATTCATTGTTTACGGTGTTGAAACAGTGCAAAGACTCAGAAGAAACTGGTTGTTATGTTACATGGCGGACTTTTGCCCGCGATTATTTCCCGCCTCATTATGTAAAACCTGTTGTGGAAGCAGTTTGTACCAATCCACTCACATGGACAACTGACAGTTTGTATGCACCGGCCTCATTGAATAAAGGTGGTATCCTGAAAAATTTTAATAAAATCGTTCCCGGAATTTCAGATGCGCAAGTGCTCGATGGAGTCGTGCGAATAAGCAAACCGCACTTCCCGGGAAGTTTTTTATTCAACTTAAAAAATTACCACATTGTTGATTACAATCTTTTCTACGTGAACATAAGAGAGAATGCTCAACTGCGAAAAAAAATGTTCCTGAAAAAACATTGAATACTAATCATCAGACTTAACAGCCTGGCATTGCTAAGTTCTGCTCAGGCAAAATTTTCATCAAAATAAAGTAAATTTTAACCCTTTGTAAGGTTGGTGTAAGAATCCAACGGATATTGATTTAACTCTTTTCTTCTGAAGCGTTTAATTTAAATACAAAACGCTCAGAAAATGAAAGCACTTATCAGAATTACAATTTCAATTTGCTTGTTCGCAAATTTCTCCTTTGCACAAAGCAATTCTCACGATGGAATTATCGGAACATGGCTTGTTCAGGATGGAACAGGTAAAGTGAAAATTGAAAAAGTCAACGGAAAGTTCTACGGTAAATTAGTATGGATTAATAATCCGACAGATAAAAACGGAAAACCTGCAATTGATTCCAAGAACCCGGATAAAACATTACAAAGTCGTCCCTTAGTCGGATTGCCAATGCTTGTCAACTTTACCTATGACAGCGACAATATTTGGACTGACGGAAGCATTTATGATCCGGATAGCGGCAAAACGTATAGCTGCAAAATCACCTTAAAGAGCAACGGGAAAATGGAAGTGAGAGGTTATGTAGGCATTTCACTTTTCGGAAGAACAGATACGTGGACCCGTGCACAGGACATTACAATGAAATAAATAGATAAACAACAAACACTACCAAACCACACACAAAATGAAAAAATTATTTATCGTAACTGCAGTGATCTGTCTCATCTTAAATGGTGCAATCATCAGGACATGGTTAGTTCAGGAAGCTTCTGCAAAAGAGAAGATGGAAAAGAAAGACCGAATCTCTGATGAGCTGGCTTTGATGAAAAAGGATACCAAATAAAAATTACATCAGGTCTTCAATCCGGTAATATTCTCTGTGAGCTGATTCACACAGTGGAATAAACTTCTGATAAAGCACTTGAAAGCTCTCAGTCGTTGCCCAGATAGCCTGCTTTGGGTTCATATCCATAAAACTTTTTATGTGTAACTCCACCACAAGCGTATAAGCAGTTCCTGAAATATCAGACAACAATCGCATCTCTGACGAAGCAAGACTCCCTTTTTTAGCTGCAACCATTATTTCTTTCCAGATCGCAATTGCTTCTTTCGCTTTCCCGAATTTTAAGTGAAATACATTTCGTTCAATGATCATTGTTTTATGGTTTTAGTTGGGTGACAAAGATAAATTGTTTACTGTTTACAAGTTTACCATTTACATGGTGAAACCTTAATTTGTAATCTTTAATTTATAATTTCTAATTCCTTTTACTGGTCATAAAAATCTTTCCGCTTAATCAATTTCAGGTCCTGGAGAATCGATGACTTCACATTGATCTGGAAAAAATAACTTTCCTGGAAACCGAGAGGAATCCAGTTGAGACGCATTTCCCAGCAATGAAGATCTCTCGAAATATTGACCGAGAAACTGGTGATTTTACTGTTCGTAATGTCATACCACGAAGTGAAACCAACCTTCCATTTTGAAGTCACATTCAAATCTCCGTTCGTAGAAACTGACTGAGTGGTAGTAGGAGCAAGGGCTCCTATTTTACTGTAAGCGTATGTATAGCTTACATTCAGGTTGTAAGGTACGGTGAAGTCAATGTAATCTTCAGGATGTTGGTTAATGTCATTCAGCTGGGTGGCAGAATATTTTGAACTGGTCTTTTGTTGTGACTTATTGTTGAGAGAAAAATTCAGTGAAGCACTTGCATTCGTTATCCTCGCTAATTTTTTATCAATAGAATACTGGTAGCGATCGTAATCTCGGTTGTTCTCATCAAAAGCATACGGATCATACGTTCCTCCAAAGCTCAGACTCACTTTGTCGAAAAGTGTGGTGTTTCCTCTCACACTGATAGGTGACAACTTCATGGAATCAGCAAAGAGGTTGTAGCTCGCACTGAAGTTCAGGTTTTCAAGCAGTTTTATTTTCTTATCCGTGCTTCCGGTGTCGGAGTTGGTGCGGACTTTCATCTCGAGATTATTTCCGAGATTCAGGTTCACACTTCCGAATCGCCCGCTTCCGGGACCTCCGTATACCGTGTTGTCAAAAATTGAATATGTATGAGTCGTGTTGCTTGAGTCGATATAAGATTTGTAATAACCATACGAAGGAAGTCCGAAATCAGGACGGTAACTGAAACCGATGGTCGGAGAAAACACGTGACGTATAGCAGAGATAGGTCCTTTGGGAAAGAGGAACATTCCATAGACACGTGTAGTGACTGAAGCGGAAGCGCTGTAATCTCTCGCCGCTTTAAAACCGTGATCAGTGATGGTGTCTAATTTATTTGATTCGTTGTTCCAATTGTAATGGGTTGTTTTAAAATACCAACGTTCCGTATAATTTACCGAAGGAGTCACATTGAAATAACTAAATACTTTGAACGAAGTGGATATCGGGATGGTGTGTTGAACTCCGTTCTTCAAATTATCCAGCGATTCTTTTCTGAACAACAACGAATCTTTCGTACTGATGAAGTTCGTAGCCGTCATGCTATAATTCGTTCCTATTTTTTCATACCATTTTTCAGCACCAACCGCTTCTTTTTTCTTGAAGGGATAAATCCGTGAAACACCAAAACTGATATCGGGTGCATGAATGTTCACATCGTGAGTAAGTGTATTCTGATCGTGCCGCAAGCCACCGGTAAAATTGATCCGTTCTCCCCAGTTTTTTGTGTACTGGATGTTCGACTGAAAAGTATTTGAAAGAAAGTTATTGATGTTCGTGGAAGCAATGTTGCTGTAATATTTACTTGTCAGGACGTTTACGTTTGCGTTGAAGTTGCTGGAAGGATGCGCTTTTGGATCCTGTGTATGATTCCACCTGAACTGGTAATCCTTTCTTTTGGTAGAACCTGGAATTTCAGGATCGCCGGTTACAGCATAGAGATAACTGATTTGTAGATTACCCCTGTATTTGTATCGCTTTGCATAGATAGAACTTCCGAAAATATCATAGCTTCCTTTTGTATAGATGTCGGATGTTAAAGCCAGGTTCACATAATCATTGATGCCGAAATAATAACCAAGATGTTGAAGAAAGAATCCGCGGTTGGCAGATTCGCCGATGCTTGGAAAAATAAGTCCCGAACTTCTACCTTTTTTATTTGGAAAAAAACCGAACGGAATCAGAAGTGGCGTCGGAACTGTTTCAATGGTTAGAAATGCAGGTCCGGTTATGATTTTATTGTTGGAAATCACTTTTAACTTTCTCGATGCAATCGAATAATGAGGTGTGTCAAGATCACAGGTTGTATATTGACCGTTGCGAATAAAAAAATTATTCTCAGGATCTTTCTTTACAACATCACCATGAATGTAACCTTCACCTTCTTTCGTAATAACATAACCGATTTTTCCCTTCTTCGAATTGAAATTGTAACGGATGGAATTCGATTTAAAGTTTTGTCCGGCTTGTGAGAATTCAGGCTTACCGATCAAAGCACCTACACTGTCTCTTGAACCTTCGGCATACAACTCCTTCTTGTTGAAATCGATGGTGATATAATCTGCTTTCAGATGAAGATCTTCATAGTCAACCGTAGAAGCTCCATATAAATGAACAACTTCATCAACCATATCAGTCATAATGGAGTCGCGTGCATGATACTTTACTTTCGATTTTAAACTTTCTGTATCAATCCCTGTATCAGTTCTCAATACAACAGAATCCTTTTTTACGAAAGGGACTAACTCACTACTATCAGAATTCGTAATTCGTACATTCGTATCTGATTCGTAATTCGAAGAACCCGTAATTCGTACATTCGTATCTGATTCGTAATTCGTTTCCCTACCAACAATGTCGTGTTGAAAAAGAGTGAGTACACACACGATAAACACTGGCGATATTTTGAGTAATTTTGGCAGCAACTTCGTTGAAGATAGTATCCGAAAAATTTTGTCGTCAAAACTAATTAAAAAAACACTTCTGCCTTTGATTCGCATGAGCAGGTTCTTGCTTCTTGTAATCATTTCATTACTTGTTACTTCCTTTGTTCCAAACAGGAGTAAGCATTATTCGCTTACTACAGTGGTGATTGATGCCGGTCATGGAGGACATGATCCCGGTTGCCTGGGCAGTAAAGCAAAGGAAAAAGATGTGGCGCTGGCAGTCGCGTTGAAGCTAGGCAAATACATTGAAGATAATTTTAAGGATGTGAAGGTTATCTATACTCGTAAGACCGATGTGTTTGTGGAATTGTTTGAACGGGCTTCGATTGCCAACAACGCAAGAGCGGATCTCTTTATTTGTATTCACTGTAATACTGCGTGTGTGTACGATAAACAGAAACGGAAGGACATCTGCAACCCTGACCCCAAGGGCATTGAAACATGGGTGATGGGTCTGCACAAATCAGAAGCAAACCTTGCAGTGGCAAAACGGGAGAACGAAGTTGTTTTGTTGGAAAAAGATTATAAGAAAAGATACGATGGTTTTGATCCGAACTCTCCGGAGGCGAACATTATTTTTTCACTGTATCAAAATACGTTTCTCGACCAAAGCCTTCGTCTCGCATCAGGCATTGAAGACGAGATCAATAAGAAGGGCAGGGAAGTACGTGGTGTTAAACAGGCAGGATTTCTTGTGTTGTACAAGACCTACATGCCCGGCGTATATATAGAAACAGGTTTTCTTTCAAACCCTGAGGAAGAAAAATTTTTATCCTCCGAAAAAGGCCAGGATCAGATCGCACATTCCATCTTCAATGCATTCAAGGCGTACAAAAATTCTGTTGAAGTGAATTCTTCAGGCGATGAAAAGGAAAACAAGGCTGATTCCTCCAATGAGAATGATGAAGCAAAGCAAGAGAAAGAAAGCAAGGAAGATGTAAAGGAGACTGTTGAAAAAACAACAAAGAATGTTCCGCAAAAAGAGGTTGCAATTGAAAACAAGAAGAAGGAAAAATCAGATGTAAAGGAACCCGTGACTTCCAAAACGAAAAAGGATGAGCTGATTTTTTCTGTGCAAATTGTATTGTCACCGAAAGCTTTGTCTAAAGACAACCAGAAATTTAAGGGCGAAAAAAATGTGAACGAAGAAAAAGTGGACGGAGTTTACAAATATTCTGTCGGAAAATTTCCATTGATTGCCGATGCGATAAATTACCAGGCTAAACTGCGCGAGAAAGGATTTAAAGATGCTTTTGTTGTTGCCTTTAAAAACGGAAACAGGATTACCATCAAAGAAGCAAGGGAAATCATTCAGAAAAACTGATTGAGAATAAATTAATACTTTTAAAAACTTTATGAAATTATCGAAAGAAGTTAAAGTTGGAATTATCATTATAGTCGGTATTGCGCTTTCATTTTGGGGCATCAACTACCTGAAGGGAAGAGATTTTTTCACCAACGAAAAACTCATTTATGCTGTGTATGATCGTGTGGATGGTTTAGCAGCATCCAATCCTGTTGTTGTAAATGGTTTGAAAATAGGAAAAGTCCAGCGTCTGTTGTTGCTGCCCGATCATTCAGGAAGAATTGTGGTGAGTATGCACATCAGTAGCGGGCTAAACATTCCAAGGAATTCAACTGCGCAAATTTTCAGCGCTGATTTGCTCGGAACAAAATCCGTTCAGTTAATCATGGGCAACAGCACAGATGATATTCAAAATGGCGATACACTTAATTCTGCAATTCAGAAAAGCCTTTCTCAGGAAGTAAATGCACAGGTGGGCCCGATCAAGGAAAAGGCGGAAAATATTTTGGCATCTATGGATTCTGTGCTGGTCGTCTTCAGAAATGTTTTCAATGAAGGCACCAAAGAGAACCTGAGGGGATCCTTTGAAAGCATTGCCAATTCGCTGAACTCAATTGAGGCCGTAACAGGAAATCTGGACACCGTTTTAAGAAAGCAGGGAAGGCTGAAAGAGATATTTGACAACCTTGCCGGCATCACAAGTAATATTAAGAGTAACAATGAAAAAATAACTTCAATCATTACAAACTTTTCTGCGATATCAGATACACTGGCGCGTGCAAATCTTGCGTCAACACTTGAAAGCACGAAGAGAACACTTGAACAGACCTCGTCCATGTTCCAGAAAATTAACAGGGGACAAGGTACGCTTGGTCAATTAATGACAAATGATAGCCTCTATCAAAACTTAAATGCATCTTCTCGTGATCTCGATCAATTGTTGAGGGATTTTAATGCAAATCCAAAAAGATATTTCGGTGTATCGTTGATTTCTATTGGCAATGGAAAACAAGCGCAGAAGAAAAAGAAAAACTAGTTTGTTTACAGTTTACTGTTTATCCGGACTGTAAACGATAAACGGAACTGTAAACCGTAAACCGTAAACAAGTTAAAGTTGTATTCCAAAATCATATTTATATTTATCCTGGTTGCCTCGATTTTTCTCTTCACGAAAAATGTGAAGAAGATCATTCGCAACATTCGCCTGGGAAGGGATCTCAACAGAAACGATCGTCCGAAAGAACGATGGATGATGATGATTCGGGTGGCACTCGGTCAAAGCAAAATGGTGGTTCGTCCGGTTGCAGGAGTCTTGCACATCTTTGTATATGTAGGTTTCGTCATCATCAACATTGAGGTATTGGAAATAATCATTGACGGAGTGTTTGGAACGCATCGTGTGTTATCTCCGCTTGGTTCTCTTTACAATGCTTTAATCGGAAGTTTTGAAGTCCTTGCCTTTCTCGTGCTTTTCGGTTGTATTGTCTTTTTAGTCAGGAGAAATATTTTAAAGTTGAAAAGATTTTGGATGCGAGAGATGACCAGTTGGCCAAGGACAGATGCCAATGTCATTCTCATCACGGAAATATTACTAATGATTGCTTTCTTGACCATGAATGCAACCGACAGCATTCTCCAGTCAAGATCGTATGAACATTATATTTCGGCAGGAGTATTTCCTGTTTCTTCTCTGTTCGCCGGACTTTACTCTTCGATGTCCAGCGAATCGCTGATGATGATCGAAAGAACTTGCTGGTGGTTTCACATCATCGGCATTCTCGCTTTTCTGAATTACATTCCGTACTCAAAACATTTTCACATCGTTCTCGCTTTTCCGAATACATACTATTCCAACCTGGATGCAAAAGGGAAATTCACCAACATGGAATCAGTCACTCAGGAAGTGAAGCTGATGATGGATCCTTCAGCGGCAGTTCCTGAAGGGTACCAATCACCAACAGGATTTGGTGCAAAGGATGTTCAGGATCTGACCTGGAAGAATTTAATGGATGCATATTCCTGCACTGAGTGTGGAAGATGTTCCAGTGTTTGTCCTGCCAACCAAACAGGTAAACTGTTGTCACCTCGAAAAATTATGATGGACACGCGCGACCGGTTGGAAGAAGTCGGTAGATTTATAGATAAAAATAAAAAGCAGCAGGAGGCAGTAGTTGGAGGCAGCAATATTGAGCATGACGGGAAATCATTGTTCGATTATATAACAGAAGAAGAACTCTGGGCTTGTACAACCTGCAATGCTTGTGTGGAAGCGTGCCCGGTGAATATCGATCCGCTCAATATCATTGTTGAGATGAGAAGATATTTAGTGATGGAACAAAGCAAAATGCCTTCGGAAATTCAAACGATGCTCACAAAGATTGAAAACAACGGTGCGCCATGGCAATTTGCACAAGCGGATCGGTTTAAGTGGGCGGACTCGTTGAAGCAGCAGTAGGCAGGAGCAGGATGCACAATAAAAATATACTTGTATATAATTTTTAAAGGAGTTAAGGCTTAAGTAATTTGAGGATAGAGGTTAAAAGGTATACCAAGTATTTTACTTACTTTAAACGTACTAAATATTCTAAAAACAATTGCAAATAATTAAAACATACTTCACACTGCTGCTGCCTACTGTAGCTTAAAAGATGGACTTCAAAATAGAAACCTACGCTGACTACGCTGCCCGTAATGAGCAACCTGAAATTTTATTTTGGGTTGGCTGTGCGGGTAGCTTTGACGAACGTGCACAAAAGATCACAAAAGCAGTTGCAAAAATTTTGCATCATGCAGGAATTAAATTTGCCGTATTAGGAACAGAAGAAAGTTGCAATGGTGATCCTGCAAAGCGTTCAGGCAATGAATTTCTTTTTCAAATGCAAGCGATGACAAATATCCAGGTGATGAATGGCTATGGAGTAAAGAAAATTGTAACGGCTTGTCCTCATTGTTTTAATATTTTAAAGAATGAATATCCGGAGTTAGGTGGAAAGTATGAAGTTGTTCACCATACACAATTGCTTCAGCAGTTGATTAACGAAGGAAAATTAATTGTAGAAGGAGGGAAGTTCGCCGGTAAAAAAATTACGTTCCACGATCCGTGTTATCTTGGAAGAGGAAACAATGTGTATGAGGCTCCTCGTGCTGTCATTGAAAAACTGGATTCCGAGTTATCGGAAATGAAACGTTCGCGTGCGAAAGGCTTTTGTTGTGGCGCCGGTGGTGCTCAAATGTTTAAAGAACCTGAAAAAGGAAATAAGGATGTGAATATTGAGCGAACCGAAGAAGCACTTTCATTAAACCCTGATATCATTGCAGTCGGTTGTCCTTTTTGCATGACGATGATGAGTGATGGAGTGAAACATTTTAATAAAGAGCAGGATGTAAAAGTTCTGGATGTTGCCGAATTAATTTCCCAGGCAATGGATCTGTAGAGACGCAATGCATTGCGTCTCTGTGTAGATCAATCACGTCCCTGCGAATCCATTGCATCCAGTGGTTATTTACTTTTCTTCTTATATTTCCATAGCCGCGGCTTCCCTTCAGACAACCATTCTAAAGTAGTTGCAAGTCGCTTGGTTCTCGTTTCATCTGTTTTTGCTTCTGTAATCCAGTCGGCATATTCTCGTTTATTAGAAGGAGAAAAATTCTCAAAGGTTTCTTTTGCTTTCTTGTTCTTGTTCAATGCTGAAATTAACTCGATCGGAATTATCAACTCCTTTTTCACGGCAGGTTTTTTCTCCATTTTAATTCCTTCATCATTCAACCTCATGTGTTGTTTGATGAAATCAAGAATTGCTTTATCCGGTGGCAAGTCTTTAAGTGAAGTCACGCATCCCAGGTTTCCCATCGCTTCTCCACCTTGATTAGCTCGTTCTCCGAGAAATCCTTTCGGATCATTCAATAACTTTGATTTCCAGAATCCGCCAACACAGTGTTTCTTGAAAGCAGCGAATCCGAACATGGGACCTTTGTACTCAAAACTCGGCATTCCCCATTTAATGGTTTCTGTTACATCAGGACATGCTTTGTGAACCAGTTCACGTAGCTTCCTCATGACTGGTTGTGCGAAGGGTTGTGATTTTGTGATGTACGCATCGATACGTTTATCTTTTGTAGCCATGTTGTTTTAAGAGGGTTGATCAGCAAAAATAAAAAAAGCTGCCCAAAACGGACAGTTTTTTAAAGCGTATGAAATAACAAGTGAAACGGACGTTAGTTCATTAAGATTTTTTTCCCATTCCCATAACCCAGGCAATCACTGCACCTCCGATTGCAGAAAACAGAGCACCTGCAGCTACATCAACGCAAATTGCCCGCCTGCTAAGAAACATATTGCTCATTGCATAGAAACTTAGATCGAAAGAAAGTATAATCAGCAGCCCAACAAGAAAGCCCATCTTCGCTCCACTGGCAAGCGTTGAAGTGTTAGTCCAACTGAAAAGGAGTGAATAAAACAGAGCCAAAACAAGATTACTCAGAATCATCGCCCACCAAATCATATCTTCCATGGGTTTCATTGCACATTGATTGTAGTGGACTTTCATAAAATCCAGAAGCAACACACCATAAATAACATATCCAAGAAGAAAGAATGCCACGCAACCGACGATCGTTCCCATTAAAATTTTGTTTGTGTTCATTTTGTTTTTTGTTTTTGAGTTTTAATTAATATGAAGTTGAGGATACATCCTCATAGGACAAATATGTTAACGAATGAGAAACGTAATGTGCTGGCATTCAAAAGTTATGAACAGATCGAGTTGCACAACCGATATATTTTTGGGGACGTGGAAGAAGTACTGAAGATAAAGCTATAGAAATAAATACCACTTAACTCAGGTATAAATGTATAAGCATTAATATCTGATTGTTAATACAATATAAGAAGGGAAAAGTGAATTAGTTCAAATCTATTTGACTCGCTTCACTTCGATGACCCAATCCCATGGATAAGGAGATTGTAACCAGCTTGGAGGTGAAACAAATTCTGTTTCCCAGCCATATTCCAGGCGATCTAATTTTTGCATAGCGAACTTTCCTGAATTAAAAAGAGAATACAATTCAGTGATTGAATAATGCTTGGTTGGAAGTTGATCAATCATGACGACACCTTCAAGAATTTGTTTGTGATTTCCGACCTGCATTAAACCCAATTCTGATTTAGGAATATCTGCCAGGCAGGTACCGTCCTTTTCGTACCAGTTGATAAGACTCCAAGCTGCATGTGAAGCAGATTCAAGAGAAGGCAAAACAAAAAGTGCAACGCCACCCTTATTCAAAGTGCCCAATACATTATTGATAATACGGTAATTTCTATTCACGTCATCCGACATCGCCACGTTACAACAAAATGCAAAATCAACTGCCGGCAGATTAATTTTTTTTCCTGCGAGATCAGCTTCCTTAAAGGTTACGTTTTTATACGGTGCGGACTTTGCTATTGCAATACATTTTTTAGAAACATCTACTCCGATTATTTCTTTAAAGAAAGGAGCCAAAAGCGGAAGCGCTTTCCCAACTCCGCAACCAAAATCAATCGCAGTATTATTCTTATTCGCATATTTTCGGATGAATTTCTTCAGCTTATTCTTCTTGTCATTTTTAAAGACATTGAAAATCTCGTTGTCATAATTATCGGCAATTCGATTCCAGTGGAGAGCATCATTCATAATGTGTTTTGTTTTTTAGAGTTTGTGTTTTGAGAAATTACCGTTGCAAAACTTTGCACACTGAAATATTCTAACGGATTCTTTTTAAAATGGTTCGCTGTGGCTTTAGCTGAAAGTGAAGCGAGTCGAATTGTTATTTTCCGTTTCCATGAATTCAATTTTTTTTTTGAACAGGTTGAATAAAATTTTCGAAAGATAATTCTGCTGATTCATGATCATAAGAACTCTTGAACCAAAAGAAATAAAAATGAATCGAGTGAATTTCTAAGCTTGGTAGTTTTTGAAGTTATAAGCTGAATACTTTTACTAAGAAATTGGCAGGCTAAAGAATCTTGTATTAATTTTTCTCCTTTGTCACTAACTAACTGCCTTGATCAGAAATATTTACCAAGAAAAATGATACTTTTGCCAAATTTTAGTTGTCAAACATGTTTACAATATGTACTTTCACCAGATCAATTTAAGTCTTAATAAGCCATTGTTTAAGTATTCGTAATTTATGTTAACTAATTATGAAAACTTGATTTTTATGTGCGAATAAAAAAAACTTACCATGAACACAACTACCAAAAAAAATCTGTTTTGTTTAATTCTATTGTCTGCTGTTTTTTTGACTAAAACATTTGCTGGGAATGGCGGATCAAATTCTACTGGAAATTGGACGAATCCATCTACCTGGTTATTTAGCGGGTCTCCTCGTATTCCTGCTGGTGGTGATACAGTCCAGATTCCTGCGACAGATACTATAACGGTTAATTCTATTGTTACTATTACGGGTCTTCCTGTGTACCTTTATATTCATGGTAGATTGTCGTTTCAAACAGGAAAAAAACTTAACCTTCCATGTAATTCTTATGTATATATATACCCGGGTGGTGTGCTTGATCCTGGCAATGGAGGTGGAAGTTCAAATTACATTGACATTTGTAATGTAACAGTTTGGCAGGCATCTGATGGAACGATAACTGGTCCTGCCGGTTTCGGTAACCCACCGCTTCCAATTGAATTGGTAAACTTTAATGCAAAATATTCTTCAGGCAAAGTTTACCTTGACTGGTCAACGGCTACTGAAATCAACAACGACTATTTTCTTATCCAGCGTTCTGCTGATAACATTGCTTATGAGAATATAAATAACGTGGACGGAAGTGGTAACAGTTCTCAAACGCATTACTACGCTGACATTGATACGAAACCATTGAGTGGAATAAATTATTACAGGCTTTGCCAGGTTGATTATGACGGAACGAGAACGTATTCTTACCCGCGTGCAATTCGAACCAACGGAAAAGCAGATGTGGTTGTGTTCCCTAACCCTGCAACAGCTGAAAATATTTCTGTTCTTTTTACAGGAAGCAAGGATGAAAATTACATTCTTGAGATAAGGGATATCACAGGGAAAATAATTGTGACCAGGGAAAACCAGGTTCTTGAATCCGGTATCAATAAACTGAATCTTGAAAAAGATTCTTTCTTATCGCAGGGAACCTATTTCGTTTCGATCTTTATGGGCGATGATGTCTATCATCAAAAGATGCTCATCTATTAATAATACCAACAACGTTTATTAAGTTTATTGAATGTTGGAATGATGGAGTTTTCTTTCCATCATTCCAACATTCTCATTTTAAAAAAGGTTATTAAATTTTTAAAGCGATCCTTTATTTCGGAGCGATCCTTAATAAAAACAATCCCACAGTTGCAAAAATTAAATTCGGAATCCATACCGCGATCAAAGGCGGCATGGATCCGCTGGTTGCAAATGTTGTAGAGATTTGCATGAAAAGAATATATGCAAAGCTTAGTGTCAGACCGATTCCTAGCTGTACACCAATGCCTCCACGCACTTTGCGACTCGAAAGCGATACACCCATCAATGTGAGAATAAATGTCGTAATCGGCACAGCTATTCTCCTGTATTTCTCAATCAAGTACGTACTGACATTCCCGGAGCCATGCAATTTTTCTTCGTCAATAAATCTATTGAGTGCCGGCGTATCCATAGCTTCTATGATATTCAGTCTCCGTTTGAAATCTTCAGGGTAAAATGCAAGCGCTGTATCTATTTTAGTTCCTGTTCTCAACACCTCATGAAAACCATGGATGGTTCGATCATAATAATTTTCAATCCTCCACTTTTTTGGAATGCTATCCCATACAATTCGGTCAGCACTTAGAAAATAATTACGCTTGCCGTTTTCTATTTTCTCCAGTGTAAACCGAAACCCAATGTTCTCAGTATTATTATAACTTTCCATGTACATAAAAACTCCAGGACTGATCTGTTTATGGATATTCCGATCCTTAAATTCAATGGGATTTTTAATGTATACATTTTCAAAAGCAAGCCTGACCCGATTGGAATGCGGAATCACCCATCCATTAAAATAAAAACTGACAAGGGCAATTGCTGCAGCAGAAATAAAGTAGGGTAAAAGCATCCTCCGGAAACTTACGCCGCTATTGAGTATGGCTACAATCTCAGTATTGGCTGCCATCTTTGAAGTGAAGAAGATGACACTGATAAAAACAAAAAGAGGGGCAAAATAATTTGCATAGTAAGGAATGAAATTCAGGTAATATTGAAAAACGATTGCCTGTGCGGGAGCATGGCGCTCAAGGAAATCATCAATTTTTTCTGAGATGTCGAATACAATTGAAATGGAAATTATCAACACCATGGAAAGGAAAAAAGTTCCAAGGAATTTTTTGATGATGTATTTGTCGAGTGTTTTCAAATCTAAAATAATAAACTTGCTAGAGTCGCTGAGCCAGCTTTCCAACCATTTCATTTTTCCATTGCATGAAATTTCCTTCAATTATCTTCTTTCTCGCTTCAGTAACAAGCCACAAATAAAACGAAAGGTTATGAAGTGTGGCTATTTGCGCTGCAAGAATTTCCTTACTAATTACCAGGTGACGCAAATACGCTTTTGAATAGTAAGTATCCACATAAGAAGTTCCTTCTTCATCAATCGCTGAAAAGTCATTTTTCCATTTCTCATTTCGGATGTTGATGATTCCATTCTTTGTAAACAACATTCCATTGCGTGCATTCCGCGTTGGCATCACGCAATCAAACATATCAATACCCAAAGCAATGCATTCAAGAATATTGGCGGGCGTCCCGACTCCCATTAAATAGCGTGGCTTATCTTCAGGCAGAATAGTACAAATCACCTCTGTCATTTCATACATGATTTCTGCAGGTTCTCCGACCGACAAACCTCCGATTGCATTTCCTTCCCGTTCTTCAGCTGCGATGGTTTCGGCAGATTCAATCCTCAGTTCTTTAAATGTACTTCCCTGTACAATTGGAAATAGTGTTTGGGAATGAGCGTAGCTACTTTCGCGTTCATCAAATCGTCCACAACATCTCTTCAACCACCGATGTGTCATCTCCATACTTTTTTTTGCATAACGAAGTTCGCATGGATACGGTGTACATTCATCAAACGCCATGATGATATCAGCGCCAATTATCCGCTGCACATCAATCGCATATTCAGGCGTAAAGAAATGTTTAGATCCGTCAATGTGAGAAGTGAACGCAACTCCGTCTTCTTTTATTTTCCGCCTGTCCGCAAGTGAATACACCTGGTATCCGCCACTGTCAGTAAGTATGGGATGATTCCAGTTCATGAAGCGGTGTAATCCTCCGGCTTGCTCAAGGACGTTTAATCCTGGGCGTAAATAAAGATGATAGGTGTTGCCAAGAATGATTTGGGCCTTTACATCAACAATGAGTTCTCGCTGGTGAACGGCTTTCACCGAACCTGCTGTTCCGACAGGCATAAAGATAGGAGTAAGGATTTTTCCATGATCAGTTGAAAGTTCTCCTGCGCGTGCCTTGCTTGCCTTGTCGTTTGCTTCTATTTTAAATTTCATCCGGGGAAATGTGGTTCAGACTCCAAATTGATTTAAACATTACTTCGTTAATATCTCGCCAAATATAAAGAGTTTGTTTGATGCGATGCTTCTACATTTGTGCAAAGTGAGAGAATTAAAGGAAGAGTAGGAAATAAATGAAAGAAATTCATTTTACAGTTATCGTATTTATTTTATTTGTGCTGTCATGTGCTGTTCAGATTGGTTATTATTTATTTTCTTTTATGCGATTTGCATTGTACAAAGCCAAAGCTCCCTTGAATGATACGCAACCTGTGTCTGTGATTATATGTGCCAGAAACGAAGTGAATAACCTTAAAAAGTATTTGCTGTCAATACTGGAACAGGCATATCCTTCTTTCGAAGTGATTGTCGTAAATGATTGTTCATGGGATGAATCTGGAATTTACCTCGAAGAGCTTCAAGCAAAATATACTCACCTGAAAGTGGTAACGATAAAGGAGCAGGACAAATATCGTCATGCAAAAAAATTCGCTCTCACGCTTGGTATAAAGGCTGCAAAGAATGACATTCTTCTTTTTACGGATTCGGATTGTATGATTGCAAGTAAAAACTGGATTGCAGATATGCAATATCACTTCAGAAAGGATGTTGAAATCGTATTGGGCTATGGCGCTTACATGAAAGAAAAAGGATTTCTCAATAAGCTGATCCGGTTCGATACGTTTATGATTGCAATGCAATATTTCTCCAGTGCTATTGCAGGCTCCCCATTTATGGGTGTGGGAAGAAACCTTGCGTATCGCAAATCGCTTTTCTTTCGAACAAAGGGATTTGCACGTCATTACCATCTTCTGTCAGGTGACGATGATTTGTTTGTAAATGAAAATGCAACGAATACAAATACGCAAATAGAAATTCAACCCGATTCATTTACGTATTCTGATCCGAAGAAAACATTTAACGACTGGTTTGTTCAAAAGCGAAGACACATTGGTACAGGAAGATCTTACAAGAGCAAACACCAGCTTCAACTTTTTATGAATTCTTTTTCAGCCCTGCTTTTCTTTTCATCGCTTGTCGCATTACTTATACTGCATTATGAATGGAGAATCATCCTATCTTTGTATGCATTGAAAATACTGATCCAACTCCCGATATTATATTCAAGTTCAAAGAAGCTCCACGAAGCGGATCTCTTGTGGTTTTTTCCGTTGCTTGAATTTCTTATGGCACTGTTACAGCCGGTCTTCTTTTTCACAAATCTTGTTACTAAACAAACCCCATGGAAGTAAATCCAAACTTGTCTGAAAAGGCGCAAATTGATTTTAAGCTGGTATTATCAGCTACGAAAGGTGATCAGAAAGCGTATGCAGAATTGATGCAGCGATACAAAGATTCCATTTATTTTATGTTGCTCAAGATGGTGAACAATCGGGATGATGCAGATGATCTCACCATTGAGGCATTTGGTAAAGCATTCAAGAATCTCCATCAATATACGCCGGACTACGCGTTCAGCACATGGCTTTTTAAAATAGCGACCAATAATTGCATTGATTTCATTCGGAGAAAAAAGAAGATGACGTTTTCGATTGATAAGAATATGGAAAACGACAACGGACAGGAAATGCAATTTGAAATTAAATCTCCTATGCTTGATCCGGAAGAACGGATGATTAAAAAGCAAAAGGCACTTGTGATGCGTGATGTCGTGGAAAAATTAAAACCGCGTTATAAGCGGTTAGTTGAATTAAGGTATTTCCAGGAACGCTCGTATGAAGAAATTGCAGACGAATTGCAACTTCCTCTTGGAACTGTGAAGGCCCAACTTTTCAGGGCGCGTGAATTTCTTTACCAGATATTGAAAAACCAGGAAGAGCAGATTTAGTTTATCAGTGCATTGGTCATTCGTTTTTTAGTTCTTCACTTATATCATGGCTGATAACGGATCATTTAAAATTATTCTCGATTATTTTCCTGAACTAACTGAAAGACAAATTCAGCAATTTTCTCTTTTAAAAGATTTGTATGCTGATTGGAATTCAAAGATCAATGTTATTTCAAGGAAGGATATTGATAATCTTTACATCAATCATGTACTTCATTCGTTAGGAATAGCAAAAGTTATTCAATTTAAACCCGGAACAAAAGTGCTGGATGTAGGCACCGGTGGCGGATTTCCGGGTATTCCACTGGCAATACTTTTTCCGGAAGTAACCTTTCATCTTGTTGATTCCATTGGAAAAAAGATTTTGGTGGTAAATGAAGTTGCGAGAGCGTTGGAATTAAAAAATGTAGTTGCAACAAAGAGCAGGGTAGAAGAGATCAAAGAAAAATTTGATTTCATAGTGAGCAGAGCAGTGACTACGTTATCAGAATTTTATACCTGGACTAAGCCATTGATAAAGAGAGAGGGCTTTAATATCTTACCTAACGGAATTTTATACCTGAAAGGTGGTGACCTTCAGGAAGAGGTGGAAGTGTTAAACCGCGATGTCATGATTTTTGAACTGAAGAATTTTTTTAAGGAAGAATATTTTGAAACAAAAAAAATAATTTACATAATGTGATAAATTATGTAAAAAGTAAGATAGACCTTCAATCGTAGATTTCGAATGGGTTTAACTGTGCATTTTTACTTCCACATTTTTCATCACTCTTCCCGGATAGACTTTCAATGCCTCGTCCAGGCACCCCATTGCTTTTTTTAAGGAATCTAGATTAAGAACATAAGCAATGCGAACTTCATCAGTTCCGAGATTCGGCTGTGAATAAAAACCCGTTGCGGGAGCAAGCATCACTGTTTCATTTTTCAGCGAAAATGTTTCAAGAAGCCATTGACAGAATCTCTCAGAATTATCAATTGGTAAACGTGCAATGCAATAGAATGCTCCGCCCGGATTCGGGCAAAAAACTCCTTCCATTTTATTGAGTGCGTCAACAACAAAATTTCTTCTTTCAACATATTCAGCTTTCACTTTTTGAAAATAGGAATCCGGGGTGTCGATGGCCGCTTCCGCGGCTACTTGTCCGAATGTTGGCGGACTTAAACGAGCCTGGGCGAATTTCAGAGCTGTTGACATCACTTCCTTATTCCGTGAAATCAGTGCACCAATACGTGCACCACAGGCGCTGTAACGTTTCGAAATGGAATCGAGCATGATTACATTTTGTTCAATGCCTTCAAGATTCATCACCGAAAAATGCTCCTTACCATCATAACAAAATTCCCTGTACACTTCATCTGAAAGAAGCCACACGTCTTTCTTCCTGACAATTTCCCTCAATGTTTCAAGTTCTTCACGGGAATATAAATAACCGGTCGGATTGTTGGGATTGCAGATCATGATCGCTTTTGTTTTGGGCGTTATGATCTTTTCGAATTCTTCGATGGGAGGGAGCGCAAAACCATTTTCAATAGAAGAACGGATCGGTTTCACAATAACATCAGCCTGGGTTGAAAAGCCATTGTAGTTGGCATAAAATGGTTCCGGAATAATAATTTCATCTCCTTCATCCATGCACGTCATCATCGCTATTTCAATGGCCTCTGATCCTCCTGTAGTAATGATGATCTCACTGTAGTCAAGTTGAATATTGCATTTGCTGTAATACGATACAAGTTTCTTCCTGTACGATTCAATGCCTGCTGAATGGCTATACTCAATTACTTTCGGTGAAAAATTATGTATGGCAGTCATCATACTCTCCGGAGTTTCAATGTCCGGTTGACCGATATTGAGATGATATATTTTCTTTCCTTCCTTTTTCGCCTGTTCAGCAAACGGAACAAGTTTACGTATGGGCGAAGGAGGCATCGCATTTCCTTTAAAGGATATTCTTGGCATGACAGCGTGCAGTTAAAAATAAAAAAAACCCCGATTGCTCGGGGTTCAAAGTTAAAATTATTCTCTAAGTCTTAAAAGATTACTTCTTGTCACCTGCAGGCGCTGGAGTAGGAGTTGCCGGAGGAGTTTCAACATTTCCTTTCAAGTGAAGGACTTTTGAACCAACTTTTGCATTCGAAGTAATCGTAACGGTTTTATCCTGCATTCCCATTTTACCTGTTGAATTGAATTCAACGTGAATGACAGCCTTTGCACCTTTTGCAACAGGCTCTTTAGGCCATGACGGAACTGTGCAACCGCAAGAACCATGAGCTTCAGTGATTACTAACGGCTCCTTACCAGCGTTCACAAAATTGAAATCGTGAGTTACTTTGTCGCCTTGTTTAATCGTTCCGAAGTTAAATTCTTCTTCATCGAATTTAAAATCTGCCTGGTTTTTATTTTCCTGGACAGCAGCAGGAGTTGCAGGTGTTGCAGCAGCTGGAGTTGTTGCCGAAGCAGGAGAAGCAGCAGGTGCTGGTTTGTTGTTTTGTGCGTTTACAGATGCAACAAAAACAAACATTGATACAGCTAAGATTATTTTTTTCATTTTTTTAGTTTGGGTTTTTATTTGTTTTGGGTTATAAATTTTGTTAGATAATTATTTTTTTTCACCTTCTACGGAAGGTTGGGCTACGGGTTGCTCAACAGTTCCCTTTAGATGAAGAACCATCGGGTTTTGTTTTGCATTTGAATTAATGGTGACCGTTTTATCCTGTAGCCCCATCTTACCTGCGGAATTAAAAGTAACCTTGATGGTTGACTTTTGGCCTTTTGCAATGGGCTCTTTTGGCCATGTTGGAACTGTGCAACCGCAGGATCCCGCAGCAGAAGTAATAATGATGGGTTCACTTCCGGTGTTTACAAAATCAAATTCATGAGTGACTGATTCACCTTGTTTAATAGTTCCAAAATTGAATTCTTGTTCGTTGAATTTGAAATCGGCTCCATTGCTTTCATTCGCAATATCTGTAAGTTGTTTTTTCTCTTGCGCAAATGTGAAAGTTGCAATAAGCATCCCGAAGATTAATAAGAGTGATTTTGTTTTCATAAGTAGATAAATTTTATTTAGAGTTCAATTATTTTGATTGGTTATTTTGCAAGAGGAGTGGCACCTTCCTGAACCTTTTTAAATGGCATCGTCTGATCAGCATTTTCATCAGGAGCATCAACAACACCTTTAATCGTAATTACTTTCGGATTTGATTTTGCATTTGATTCAATCGTAACGGTCTTTGTAAAAGCGCCTGTGCGCTTTGTATCATAATGAACTTTGATTACCGCTGATTGTCCTTTCATGATCGGTTCTTTGGGCCATGTAGGAACTGTACAACCACAACTTCCCCTGGCATTTGAAATAACCAAAGGCTCTTTACCTGTGTTCTTAAATTTGAATTCGCAACTTCCGTCAGCCCCATTTTTAATGGTTCCGTAATCGTGCAGTTCATTTTCAAAAACGATTTCAGGAGCATTCGGATTGTCCTTTAGGACACTATCCTTTTTGGCTGTGTCCTGGGCTTTTGTCGCAACTCCGGCTCCGAAGAGAAGTAATAATGTAATAGCGATGTTTTTCATAGTTTTTGTAATTCGTTTTTGTGAATGGAAGACAAAAATAATTATTATTGTATTACTTTTTATCGTCCAAACAACTATTTAGCCAAAGTTTTCAGCAAATCTAACTGGAATGCTATGAAGGGAGTATGAAATTGAAGTTTATTAGTGTGAATGGTAAATTAGGCGGTAATAGCTCAGTTGGTAGAGTGTCAGCTTCCCAAGCTGAAAGTCGCGGGTTCGAATCCCGTTTACCGCTCAAAAAATAGTTGCTCAGATTTTCCAGTCCATTAAATTGATCTGTTGATCACAGAAATCAAATTCTTCCGATTGATTATTGGAACAAACAAGGGTGATCTTATCTTTTGAGTAGGTAGTAACCAGTTGCCTGAACCATTGAACAGCTTCTTTATCTAAATTCGAACAAGGTTCATCGAGTAAAATAATTTTTACATCGCTTAATAAGGCAAGTGAAAGTTTAACTCGCTGCTTCATTCCCGAAGAAAAATATTTTAAAACTTTTTTTTCGGCATGCTCCAGTCCGGATAGTGAAATGATTTCCTTTTCTGAAAAATTATGTACGGGTTTCTTAAAGAGAAAATGAAAGCGAACCATTTCGGTCAGTGTGAATTCTTCAATCAGTTCAAGATAAGGAGCCGCAAAACTGAGGTGTTGAAAAATCTCTTCCCCGGCAATTCTTTTTTCATTCTCAAAGTACATGATAGTTCCTTCTGTGGGAAGAGTGTTTCCGGAAATTAGTTGTAACAAGGTAGACTTTCCTGATCCGTTCGGACCTAAAATAGCAAGCGAATCAGCTGATAAAAGTTCAAGATTAAGATTTCTGAAAATCCACTCGGCATAAAATTTCCTTCCGGCTTTTTCTAACGTGATTTTCACAATGAAAAAATTATTCTTCGTTGCCGGAATATCCTTTCATAATCCCGTTTTCAGAATTGCGGATGAAAGAAAGAATTTGCTCGCGCTCGGTTGTTGAAGGCATTTCAGACTCTACAATTTGCAAAGCCTGCGTATTGTTATATCCTTTTACGAAGATGGTGCGGTAAATATCCTGGATCTCACTAATGGTCGCATTATTAAATCCTCTTCTTCTTAAACCCACTGAATTAATTCCTACATAAGACAATGGTTCGTGCGCGGCTTTTACAAAAGGAGGAACATTTTTTCTCACAAGAGAACCTCCGGCGACAAATGAATGTGCACCGACTCTTACAAATTGTTGAACGGCTACCAGCCCTTCGAGGATGGCGAAATCCTCAATTTCAATGTGACCGGCAAGAGTAACAGCATTTGCAAGAATGCAGTGGTTGCCAACAACGCAATCATGAGCTATATGTACATAAGCCATCAATAAATTATTTTTCCCGATCACTGTTTTTCCTAATGCTTTCGTTCCACGGTTAATTGTGACAAATTCACGTATGGTTGTATTGTCTCCGATTTCTGCAGTTGTTTCCTCTCCTGAAAATTTTAAATCCTGTGGAATGGCTGAAATGACAGATCCGGGAAATATCCTACAGTTCCTTCCGATTCGTGCTCCCGGCATAATCGTCACATTGCTTCCAATCCATGTTCCATCTCCGATTTCAACATTTTCATGAATCATCGTGAATGGATCAATATGGACTCCGGAACCAATTTTTGCTTTCGGATGAATTGAATTAAGCGGTGAAGACATCAGGATTAACAAATGGGTTTCAAATATACATGATTCCCTTTTGAATAACCTAAAAAATCATGTGCTGAAATCCCCTTATTTCCCCCTAGACTCTAAAAATGAAAGCAGAATTAAGGTGGCAAAGAAAATAATGGTGTGGTATTTTTTAATTTGTAAATTCGTCCTTTCAAAAAATAAGAATGGAGTTTACGGCAAAGCAAATCAGTGAGTTGCTCAACGGAACAGTTGAAGGAAATGAGCATGTTAAAGTAAACAAGCTTAGTAAAATTGAGGAAGGTGAGGCAGGGTCACTCTCATTCTTAGCCAACCCCAAGTACATACCGTATATTTATAACACGAAGGCTTCGCTCGTTATTGTAAGTAAGGATTTTGTTCCGGAGCAATCTATTTCAGCCACGTTAATCAGGGTGGAAAATGCTTACAATAGTTTTGTACAACTTCTTGAAATTTATAATCGTATTCAGCTTGATAAAAAGGGAATTGAACAACCTTCTTTTATTTCAAGTTCCAGCAAACTTGGAAAAGATTGTTATGTAGGCGCATTCGCTTACATTGGGAACAATGTATCAATCGGAAATAATGTAAAAATTTATCCACAGGTTTTTGTCGGAGACAATGTTGAGATTGGTGATAACACCACACTATTTGCCGGGGTAAAAGTTTATTCCGATTGCAAGATAGGCTCCGGCTGTACTTTGCATACAGGAACCGTAATTGGTGCAGATGGTTTTGGGTTCACACCAAATTCTGAAAATGAATACAAGAAGGTTGCACAGATCGGAAATGTAATCATTGAAGATCATGTGGAGATTGGGGCGAATACTTCAATTGACAGGGCAACACTTGGAAGTACAATCATCCGTAAAGGAGTGAAATTGGATAACCTCATTCAGATTGCACACAATGTTGAGATCGGTGAGAACACTGTAATTGCTGCTCAAACCGGAATAGCTGGAAGTACCAAGATTGGTAAAGATTGCATGATCGGTGGCCAGGTTGGAATAGTTGGCCACATTACCATTGCTGACAAGGTGAAGATAGCCGCACAAAGCGGAATTGGCTCCAGCATTACGACTGAAGGAGAAATCATCCAGGGGTCTCCTGCTTTTAATATCAGTGACTATAAACGTTCGTATGTAGTTTTCAGAAAACTTCCTCAGCTAGAAAAACGTATCAAGGAACTCGAACAAATGATTATCGAGTTAAAACAAATCACTCCTTCCTGAAAAATGATTAAGCAAACAACTCTTAAAACTCCTGTTACAGTTTCAGGAGTGGGATTGCATACAGGTGAAAATGTAAACCTTAGGTTCAAACCCGCACCGGAAAATCACGGCTATAAATTTCAGCGCATTGATTCTCCCGGACAACCCGTTATAGAAGCGGATGTCGACAATGTAATTGATACGGACCGTGGAACAACCATCGGAAAACATGGAGTGAAAGTGAGCACCATTGAACATGTACTGGCAGCACTTGCAGGATTGGAAATTGACAACGTGCTGATGGAAATTGACGGACCTGAAGTTCCTATTCTTGATGGCAGTTCGAAACCTTTCATTGATATTTTGGAGAAGGCGGGAATAGCAGAACAAAATGCTGAGCGGATTTATTATTCGTTAAGTGAGAACATCACCTATGAAGATCCTTCGCGCAAAACGGAAATGCTGGCTGTGCCAAGTGAAGATTTTCGTATTACCGTCATGGTGGATTACAATACAGATATCCTCGGGACCCAACACGCTACACTTTATAACATCGGTGAATTTAAAGAAGAGGTAAGTGAATGCAGAACGTTTTGTTTTCTCCATGAACTTGAAATGCTTATTGAGCATAACCTGATTAAAGGAGGAGATGTGAACAATGCAATCGTTGTTGTTGACAAGCCGCTTGCTCCTGAAAAGATGGCTTATCTCGCCAAAGTTTTCAAAAAAGAAAAAGTAGTTGCTGAGCGGGGATTCTTAAATAATGTAAAACTTCGTTACCAGAATGAACCGGCTCGTCACAAACTGCTTGATATTGTCGGTGACCTTGCTTTGGTTGGCGCACCTTTAAAGGGCCACATTCTTGCGGCACGTCCGGGACATGTGGCAAACATTGCCTTTGCAAAAAAAATCAAAGCATTGATGAAGCGCGATCGTTTCAAAGTGAATGTTCCAAAGTATGATTCAAATGAGAAACCTCTTTTCGATATCAATCGCATTCAGCAATTTCTCCCACATCGTCCGCCATTTCTTTTCATTGATAAGATCATCGAGTTGAGTGATCGTCACGTTGTTGGAGTTAAGAATGTAACGATGAATGAATGGTATTTCCAAGGTCACTTTCCGGGAGCACCCGTGATGCCGGGAGTCATACAGATTGAAGCGATGGCCCAGGTTGGAGGCATACTGGTATTGAATTCGGTTCCCGATCCCGAAAATTATCTCACCTACTTTATGAAGATTGATAATACAAGATTCAAAAGCATGGTTCTTCCAGGCGATACGATTATTTTCCGTCTGGAACTGATCTCACCTATCAGGCGAGGCATTTGTCACATGCGTGGTGAAGCATTTGTAGGTGATAAAGTAGTGATGGAATCCGAAATGATGGCACAAATCGTTCGAAGAGAAAAGAAAAAGAGCGAAGAGAAAGTACCTGAACCGGTTTCTTAATCCATCTTCGGATAACTCACATACTGTTTTTCCACAGGCTCTGAAAGCACTTTGATATTGAGTGTATCGGCGGCTTCTGAAATATCCTTCACACTTCCGTCTTTGAAAAGAATATTGATCTTGTCGTGCTTCGTGTTGTAAGCATTGTTCACTAACTTTCCTGTGAGCAAAAAGTAATTCAGCTCTCCGTCATTGATTTGAAAATTTGATTTTACTTTTTCTTTTAAATCATTGATAAACTGTTCCCGGAATGGCTCCCGTTGCAGAATGATCTTAAAAAGTTTGCGGCTGATCAGGCGCTGGCAAAGTGAACTCAGAATTTTATCCGCGTGCTTGCTCCATACTTTGATCGAAGTCGTGATGTCACTGTCATCCAGCTCAGCAAACGTGTTTAGCAGGGAATCGTCTTTTAAAAAGTTTAGCTTCGTGAAATTACCTGAAAGGAATTTCTTTAAAGCCGGAGTTGCAAATAAATCGTCTCCTTGTTTCGCCAACTCCTTCGCACGTTTTAAAATATTAATCAGGAGGTTTTCTGCACTGACAACTGTTTTGTGCAGATAGACCTGCCAATACATCAATCGTCTCGATACAATAAATTTTTCAATCGAATAAATTCCTTTCGCCTCAATCACCAATTCATCGTTGACTACCTCTAACATTTTAATAATGCGATCACTGCTGATCACGCCTTCTGAGACTCCCGTAAAAAAGCTATCACGATTCAAGTAATCAAGACGATCCATATCGAGCTGTGAAGCAACCAACTGGTGCAGAAATTTTTTAGAATATTTATTTCGAAAGATGCTTAACGCAAGAGAGAGCTTTCCTGAAAATTCTCCATTCAATCGGTCCATAAAAAGTTCAGACAGCTCTTCATGATGAATGCCGCTTGCGATGCTGTCTTCGAGCGCATGAGAAAACGGGCCATGTCCAATATCGTGTAACAAAATGGCAACCGTCACGGCTTCGGCTTCTTCTTCGGTAATGGCATGTCCTTTTGAACGCAATACTTCAATAGACTCTCCCATTAAATGCATCGCTCCAATAGCATGATGAAAACGGGTATGATGCGCTCCGGGATAAACAAGATGAGTTAGTCCAAGCTGTCTGATCCTTCGAAGGCGTTGAAAAAATGGATGTTCGATTAATTGAAAAACAGTATCACACGGAATTTTTATAAAGCCATAAATCGGATCGTTGATAATTTTTAAGTTAGACATAGATGATTACATAGATAGTATACCGCAAATATCAGTTTTTGATCTGATAAATTATTTGTTAATCGTAAGTTAATTGTTTTGCTCAATCAAATAAACAGTACTGTGGTTCGTTGTTGGCTAACATGTTCCAGTCATTACTTCATCAAATTACTAAATTATCAAATTGAAAAACCATGAATAGAAACATCTTTGCTAACTTTGAGCGCAATAAAAATGTTGAAACTTTAACTGAAGTTATGGATAAGATAAATATTTTGTGGGTGGATGATGAAATCGATTTACTTAAACCTCATTTACTTTTTTTGAAAGAGAAAGGGTATGATGTGATTACTGCCAGCAACGGTCACGATGCGTTGGATCTCATTAAAACGAACTCCCTTGACATTGTCTTCCTGGATGAAAACATGCCCGGCATGTCAGGACTGGAAACGCTTTCACAAATTAAAAATATCAATGCCGATCTTCCTGTTGTGATGATTACAAAAAGTGAAGAGGAGAGTATCATGGAACAAGCGATCGGAAGCAAGATTGCAGACTACCTGATTAAGCCTGTGAATCCGAACCAGATTCTTTTGTCACTAAAGAAGACGTTAGAGAATAAACGGTTAATCAGCGAGAAGACCACGTCAGATTACCAGCAGGAATTTCGGCACATCAGCATGAACCTGAGTGATCGGTTGAATTGGAAAGAGTGGAAGGAAGTGTACCGAAAACTGGTTTACTGGGAATTGGAGTTGGAGAAGACGAACGATGAAAGTATGTATGATATTCTCACTTCACAAAAGAGTGAAGCGAATCTTCTCTTTTCAAAATACATTGAAAACAATTATGTAAAATGGTTGAAGACTGCTGACGATAATGTTCCCACCATGTCGCATCAGTTGATGAAAAAGAAAGTGCTTCCTGTTGTGGATGCATCACCGGATCCTGTTTTTTTTATTTTGATTGACAACCTTCGCTACGATCAGTGGAGAATTCTGCAACCTGTGATCGCTGAATATTTCCGTTTGCAGGATGATGATTTGTATCTCGGCATTCTTCCGACGGCAACGCAATATGCTCGCAATGCCATCTTTGCAGGATTGATGCCTTCAGAAATAGAATCACGTTTTCCGAAGTTATGGTTCAACGATGAAGAGGAAGGTGGAAAAAATTTGCATGAAGGAGAATTCTTTACGGATCTTTTGAAGCGAATGCGTAAAGAATACAAACATTCCTATACAAAGGTTACCAATTATGCAGGAGGAAAGGACCTGGTGGAAAATGTTCACAGCATGATGGAGAATAAATTGAATGTGGTCGTTTACAACTTCGTTGATATGCTTTCACATGCTCGTACTGAAATGGAAATGATTCGTGAACTGGCAGATGATGAAGCGGCTTATCGTTCGCTTACGCTTTCGTGGTTTGAACATTCTCCTTTGTTTGAATTCCTGAAAAAGATTTCGGAAACAAAAATAAAGCTGATTATCACAACCGATCACGGAACCATTCGTGTAAAAGAGCCGTCTAAAATTGTTGGTGATAAAACGGTGAATACAAATCTTCGTTATAAACAAGGAAGAAATCTAAATTACGAAAAGAAAGAAGTGTTTGAAATAAAAAATCCGGCTGATGCGATGTTGCCTCGCCAACATCTATCACAGACATTTGTCTTTGCAAAACAAGATAAATTTTTTGCCTATCCTAATAACTACAATTACTATGTGACTTATTATAAGAACACCTTGCAACACGGTGGGATTTCGTTGGAGGAAATGATTATTCCTTTTGCAGTATTAACTTCTAAATAATTTCGGTTTGTTCAATTTCCATTCTAAAAGACTGGAATGGAAACTTTTCTTCATTATGGTTTATATCTTTCTTAAAAAAATCATATACATGCATTTCACAAATCAAACACAGAAACACAATGAAAACTATCTTTCAATTTTTTTTGACCTTCCTCACTTTTGCTGATTTAAGTAATCGAGCAGTAGCACAATCACCAAACTGGCTTTGGGCAAAAAGGGCAGGAGGCAACCTTCATGACGGGGCCTCTAGCATCGCCACTGATGGAAGTGAAAATTTGTATATAACGGGATCTTTTTCAAGCGACTCTATTACTTATGGTAGCACAACTTTAGTTAATGCCGGCGCTACTGATTCATTTCCGGATATGTTTGTAGCAAAATATGATGCTTTTGGAAATGTATTATGGGCAAAAAGCTCCGGAGGAACTGGTAGGGACGAAGGCAAAAGCATCGCAACCGATGACAACGGCAATGTTTACGTAACAGGATATTTTAGCTCTTCAATTATTTTTGGAAACGATACCCTAATCAATACTGGAAACAAGTTTATTTTTGTAGTTAAGTATGATGCTTCAGGAAATGTGCTTTGGGCAAAAAGGGCAGGAGGGAATACTTCAACTATCGCTACGGACGGCAGCGGCAACGTTTATATTGCAGGAGATTTTCAGAGCGACACAATTTTTTTTGGTGGCGATACTTTAACAAGTTTGGGTAACATTGATATTTTTTTGTTGAAATATGATACTTCTGGTAATGAACTGTGGGCAAGAAGGTCGGGAGGAACTTCTGCTGACATGTGTTACGGAATAGCGATTGACGATAGCGGCAATGCATATCTAACAGGATCGTTTGGTAGCACCTCTATGATTTTTGGAAGCGATTCTTTAACTGTTGAGGGCATTGTAGATGGTTTTGTATTGAAATATGATGCTTCAGGCAATCCTCTCTGGTCAAAAAGAATAGGGGGAAACGGTTGGGATTGGGGACAAAATATTGCAGCCGATGATAATGGCAATGTGTACGTGACAGGATACTTTCAGAGCGATACCATCACTTTAGGCAGCGATACTTTTACTAATCCAGACGGCTACGATATTTTTATAGCGAAATTTGATGCTTCAGGAAATCCATTGTGGGCAAGGCGCGCTGAAGGAAATAACAATGATTTTGGTTATGGCATCACTACCGATGCCAGTGGTAATGTATATGTTTCCGGATGGTTTGAGAGTGATGTACTTACTTTTGGTACTGAGACTTTAACCAATTCAGCAGGAACTCTTGATGCCATTTTTGTAGCGAAATATAATGCGTCTGGTATTTTGTCTTGGGCAAAAACTACAAGAGGTCTTTCTTCATCACTCGCACCTAGCATCTGCGTAGATAGTAGCGATAATGTATATATTACGGGACAATTTAATAGCTTTCCACTCATTATTTTTGGTAACGATACTTTAGCCGATATGGGTTTTGGGGATATTTTTGTGGCTAAGATTGCATCATTCGTAACAGACATAAAAGAATTTGCAGCAAACAAAAATGAAATCATTATTTATCCAAATCCTATAACAAATCAGTTGACAATTGACAATGGGCGGCATGCAATCAAAAATGTTGAAATAGTTAATATACTGGGCGAGAAAATTTTTCAATCAGAAAGTATCAATCCGTCCGCTTTTGACGGATCCACAATTCAAATAGATGTTTCAGCTTTTGGAGAAGGAATTTATTTCTGTAAAATCACGATAGCAAATGGAGTAGAGGTTAGAAGGTTTGTGAAGGAGTGAGTATAACTACAACTTTTATTTAACGAGATCACCATTCAGCTTCATCAAAGTAGTTTCCGAAAGTTTTGTATTGTATCGGACAGAGACCGTGCGATTTTGTGCATCATCTAAACTTTTTTGTGCTAACGTTAGTTCAATTTGCGTTCCCCTTCCAACCCGGTATCTCTCGAATGATACAGCTACATTTTCTATTGCAAGAGCGAGGTTATCTTCTTCAAGTTTTAAAAGTTCAAGGTTCGATTCAAAAGTTTGATAAGCGGACAATAGGTCAGCTTCAACCTGTGTCCTTACATCGCTTAACCGGAGTGTTGAATTTTGATAATCGAGTTTCGCATTCTTAACCTGGCAGTTCACAACAGACCCATTAAAAATATTCCAGCTTATATTGAACCCGTAACCCGGCCCGGTGTTTTGATTCAGAAGAATGAGACTTGCTGTATTGACAGTTTTAGAATAATAGTAACCGGCATTTAAACCGATGCGAGGATAGCGCTGTGATTTGATTTCATTCAGAGTAAATGAAGCAAGGTTTACATTTCTCTCTGCCGAGAGCAATTCATTATTCTGTTTGACAATTGTTGTTTTCAAATCATCTAACTTGGGATGATAAGAAATCGGAATTGTAGTGTCTGCAACATCAAACTGTGAATCTACAGCTATTGCTAATATTCGATTGAGTGTAATCTTTGCATCTCTCAATGCAGTTTGTTCATTCAATTGTTCTGAACGTTGCGCGTTGTAGTCAACCTTTGCCTGCAGCAAATCAATTTTTGATGAAGAACCGATTTCAAATTTAGTTTGTGCTATTCGTACACGTTCCTGGTAAATATCAATTGCTTCCCTGGAAGCTTTCAACAATTGTTCCTGCTTCACAATGGAGTAGTAGGCTGAAACGATTTGCTCAAGTGTGTTCTCTATCTGAATTTTTGTTTCCAGTTCTCCGATCACCTGTAATTCATTCAGCTTATTTTTAGTCGCAAACATTTTAAAACCATCAAAAATTGTCCAGTCGAGAACTGCATTTGCAGAAAGATTATCCGATGCAACTCCTTTTCGATTTACTTCCGGAGCGCCATTTGAATACTGTTGTTTCGTGTCATTGATTGCTTTATTTCCTAAGGCGTTTAAAGAAACGGATGGAAGAAGTCCTGCATTGCCCGGAATATTATTGTTTATAGCTATTTGACTTTCATTTTTTGAAACAAGGATCGAATAATTATTTTTCAACGCGATGGTAAAAGCATCCTGTAGAGTTATTTTTTCCTGCGCATTAACATGGTGAAGGAAAGTTAAGAATATAAATGATAAAAATAATTTACGCATGCTGATCAATGTGTTGCTTTTTCGGCTTCGATAAATAAGAATACATCGCGGGTATAACAAAGAGTGTAAGTACGAGTGAGAACATCAATCCGCCAATGACTACAATTCCCATTGACATACGGCTCTTGGATCCTGCTCCCAGCGCAAGTGCGATTGGCAATGCTCCCAACGCAGTAGCAATGCTCGTCATCAGGATCGGACGTAGTCTTGCTGCAGCTGCCTGTAAGATAGCATCCTTCTTTTGGATACCTCTTTCCTGTAACTGGTTTGCAAATTCTACAATCAGAATTCCGTTTTTAGTAACGAGTCCTACCAACATGATCATTCCAATCTCACTGAAAATGTTTAACGTTTGGTTGAAATACCAAAGTGAAATCAATGCACCGGCAAGAGCAAGCGGAACTGTAATCATGATGACCAAAGGATCGATGAAACTTTCAAACTGCGCCGATAGAACCAGGAAGATCAGTAGTAATGCAAGAAGAAATGCGAAGAGAATGTTTGATGAGCTCTCAGCAAAATCTCTAGATGAACCGGTAAGCGCTGTTGAAAAGGAATCGTCAAGAACCTTCGCTGCAATTTTTTTCATCGCTTCAATACCATCACCAACGGTTTTTCCTGAAGCAAGTCCTGCTGAAATGATTGCTGATTTGTAACGATTAAAATGATAGAGTTGAGGAGGACTGCTGCTTTCTTCAACGTGAACAACATTGTCGAGTTGGATCAGCTCACCTGATTGATTGCGAATGTAAATCGATTTCAGATCAAGAGGTTCATCCCGGTTCGCGCGATCAACCTGGCCGATTACCTGGTATTGTTTTCCATTCATAGTAAAATATGAAAAGCGAATGCCGCCGAGGGAAAGCTGTAATGTCTGTGCAATATCCATTACACTAACGCCAAGATTCTTTGCCTTATCGCGATCAATAGTGATATTCAATTCAGGCTTATTGAATTTTAAATTCACATCAATTCCCTGGAATGTGGGATCTTTGGCAGCTTCTTTCATGAACTCCGGAACAGCCTTTTTCAATTTTTCAAAGTCCTGGGCTTGCAAAACAAATTGAACCGGCAAAGAAGTTCTTGCAGCAAGCCCGACTGAAATAGTCTGTTCCTGGATAACAAATACCCGTGCTTCAGTGAACTTTTTTGTCGCGATAGAAAGTGCATCTGCAATTTGCTGTTGTGAGCGTCCCCGCATATCGGGATCTACCAACGCAATACGCATGATGCCAGTGTTAACGGCACCGGAACCGATAAAGCCGGGAGATGTAACCGTAAGCGACATTCTTTTTTCAGGAACAGAATCCTGAACCAGATCACTCATCTTATCCATGAACTGGCTGGTGTATTCGTAAGATGATCCTTCCGGAGCTGTGACAGATAAGCGCATTAAATTCCTATCTTCGAGAGGAGATAACTCCGATTGAAGAGAACTTCCGATCATATAAATTAAACCTAGCGAAGCAGCAATAATTACTAGTGCTACCCATTTTTTTTTCATGAAATTCTTCAACGAGTTGCTGTAACTATTTTCCATGTTGACAAAAAATGGTTCGGTACGTTCATAGAACTTACTTTTTCTTGCTTCCTTTCTGAGCAGGCGTGCATTTAGCATGGGAGTGAGTGTAAGCGAAACAAATGCGGAGATCAGAACTGCTCCGGCGAGCACGACACCGAATTCGCGGAACAAACGCCCGACAAAACCTTCAAGGAAAATTACCGGAAGGAAAACTGCAGCGAGTGTTATGGACGTGGAGACAATAACAAAGAAAATTTCTTTTGAACCTTTATGAGCAGCTTCTACTGGACTCATTCCTTGTTCTACTTTTTTGAAAATATTTTCGGTGACAACAATTCCGTCATCCACCACCAACCCGGTTGCAAGTACAACAGCAAGTAGGGTTAGAACGTTAATAGAGAATCCGCAGAAATACATAATGAAAAATACGCCGACTAATGAGACAGGAATGTCAATGAGCGGACGGAACGCAATCAGCCAATCACGGAAGAAAAGATAGATGATCAGAATGACAAGAATGATGGCAATCAGAAGTGTTTCTTTCACTTCTGATATGGAGTTCTTGATGAACTTCGTGTTGTCGAGCGGGATGAATAATTTTAAATCTTTTGGCAGATCCTTTTTTATTTGGTCGAGACGTTTGTAAAACTCATCGGCAATATCAATGTAGTTTGCCCCTGGTTGTGGAACAAGTCCGCATCCGATCATCGATATTCCATTTTGCTTTAAACTCGTTTCTTCCAGCTCAGGACCCAATACAGCATATCCAACATCCTTTAATCGTACAACATTATTAACCTCTGATTTCAAAATGAGATTATTGAACGATTCTTCGTTTGTTAATCGTCCAACTGTATTCACAGTAAGTTCAGTTGAATTCCCCTCAATTTTTCCTCCCGGCAAATCAACATTTTCTTTGTTGAGTGCCTGTTGGATATCCAGCGGAGTTAAACCGTAAGAAGAAAGTTTGGAAGGATCCAGCCATAGTCGCATGGCATATTTTTTCTGTCCCCAAATCTGCACAGTGCTGACACCGGGAATTGTTTGCAATCGTTCCGCCAATACATTTTCAGCATAGTCATCCACTTCCAATTCATTCCGGGTATCACTTTGAACCGTAACGGAAATGATCGCGTCTGAGTTTGCATCCGACTTCGTAACAACGGGTGGCGCATCTATGTCCTGGGGAAGTTGACGAACAGCTTGTGCAACTTTATCACGCACATCGTTTGCTGCGGCTTCTAAATCTTCTCCCAGGTTAAACTCAACAGTTATATTGCTTGAACCCTGGTTACTTGCTGATGAAATGGTACGAATACCTGCAACTCCGTTGATTGATTTCTCTAACGGTTCAGTAATCTGTGATTCAATGACCGCTGCGTTTGCTCCGGTGTAGGCAGTACGTACAGTAATCACAGGAGGATCAACGGATGGGTATTCGCGGACACCTAAAAAAGAAAAACCGATTCCTCCGAACAATAGAATCAGTAGCGACATTACGATCGCTAGTACAGGCCGGTTTATACTAGTTGAAGAGAGATTCATGTATTGATCCTACCAGAAAAATTCTGACATGCGAATTTTAAATCAAAAAATGTGTGAGACGTCATTGTAAATTCCACTGTCTTCATTTTACATTCGTCAGGCTGACTGCCATTCCTCCGCGCAATTGCATTAGCCCTGTTATGATAATGGTATCACCGGAATGAATGCCGGATAGAATCTGTATTTCAGTATCCGTTCTTATTCCGGTTTCGATCGCTTGGGATTCAGCTTTCCCATTTCTGTAAACGAAAATATTTTTTCCTTTTAGAACCGGAACAACAGCCTGGGTGGGAACCATGATGGCATCATCAAATTGCTTCAACACCAAATTCACTTTTACAAAAGAGCCGGGAATAATTTTACCTTGTTTGTTTGGGCTGAGTGCACGTATTTCTAATGTTCTTGTTGCAATGTCAATGCGTGGTTGAATAGCATACACTTCACCGCTCATCGTGTCTCTTGAATTGGAAGAAGTAAAACTAATTTTGTCACCCTTGTGAACGATCGTACCGTATTTTTCTGGAACGGAAAAGTCAATTTTTACAGGATCAATTTGTTGAAGCCAGGCGATTGTTTGAGCAGGAGAAACATAACTTCCTTCGCTTACATTTTTTAGTCCGATTATTCCGGTGAAGGGTGCTCGCAATTCTGTCTTTGCAATTTGAGCATGCGTATATTCTTCATCTGCCTTCAATGAATTCAATTGATTCAACGCGATGTCATACTCTTCCTGGCTTACACCATTAATTGCCAATAATTTTTTTTCGCGTTCTTCCTGTTCGGAAGCAAGTTTTATTTGCAACTGTAGTTTTTTAAGTTGAGCGAGTAGGTCAGAATCATTAATCTTAATTAAGAGATCACCTTTGGATACAGGTGTGCCCTCCTTAAAATTGATTTGAATTATTTTTCCGGATGCTTCGGGTCGCAATTCAACTTCTTCGTTGGCTAATACAGTGCCTGTGGCAAATACATTATTATTAAGATGCTCAGTTTGTACAACAATCCCTGAAACGGGTATTGCCGGATTTTTTGGAGTCGCAGGAGAGGGAAGATTCTTAGCAGAATTGCTATTGAAAAAAATAAATTTAACAACTAACAATATAACTACAATAAGAAGAATGGTGATCAGCGGTCGGGATAATTTCATAAAGCATGGTAAAGGTAAAACAACAATCTGTTTACTAAATTCTTGGTAGATTAAAACAGTTTGTTGACGCAAATATATTCATTTTTGAAACTAGGATAACATGAACATTTAGGTTAATCATGTGTTACCTGAATTAGTTTGATGAGCTTTCATTTTTTTACTTTCGTTGCCGATATGAAAGAAATGAAAGTGACCATTCATTCCATAGATGAATTGGATGGACTTGCAACCAGACTTTTGAATTTTGCCGGAGAAAACAAGCTTATTGCTCTCTCTGGCGCGATGGGAAGTGGTAAAACAACATTTATCAAAGCCATTTGCAAACAATTGGGAGTGAGGGATTCCATGAACAGTCCTACTTTTTCACTGATGAATGAATATATCGGGAAGGGAGAAAACCCGATTTACCACTTCGATTTTTACAGGATTAAGAATGAGCGTGAAGCTATTGACATTGGTTGTGAAGAATATTTTTACAGCGGTCATTATTGTTTTGTGGAATGGTCAGAAAAAATTATAAATTTATTGCCGAAAGAAATGGTACGGGTTCTAATTGAAGTCCTTGCTATTCAGGATGAAACAAGATTGATTACTTTTCACTATGAGTGAGAAATTACCACATGAGCTTTCTTCTTTAATTTCTTCTGCCACTCACATGCCTCAGGAGGCGATGCTCGAGGTAAAGAAACAGGAAAAGCAATTGTACATTGGAATTCCGAAAGAAACATCTTTCCAGGAAAACCGCATTCCCCTTATACCTGAATCAGTTGCATTGATTGTAAACAATGGACACGAAGTAGTGGTAGAAGCGGGCGCAGGTAAGGCTGCAAACATACAAGACTCAGATTACAGTGATGCCGGGGCAAAAATTGTGTATAGTGCTGCGGAAGCTTTCAAAGCAGATATTGTTTTGAAAGTTGCTCCTCCTTCTCTTGAAGAAGTCACGCTGATCCAACCCAAGCAAACGCTAATTTCTATTCTTCAAATGAGTATGCAAAATGAAGAATATATTCGTCTCCTGGCTGCTAAAAAAATTACAGCTGTTGGGTATGAATACATCCGCGACGAATCAGGAATTTACCCGATCATCCAAGCCATGAGTGAAATTGTCGGAAGCACTGCAATACTCATTGCCGCAGAATACCTCAGTAATGCATTCAGTGGAAAAGGTGAGTTGCTTGGTGGTGTAGCCGGTATTCCTCCGACGGAAGTGGTGATTCTTGGCGCCGGAACGGTGGGCGAGTATGCCGCACGTGTAGCCTTGGGTTTAGGAGCTAGTGTGAAAGTCTTCGATGATTCCATCCATCGTTTAAGAAGGTTGCAGAATAGATTGGGACGAAGAATTTATACGTCCACGATCGTTCCCAGTATTTTGTTGAAAGAATTGAAGAATGCGGATGTCGTGATTGGGGCACTGAGAAGTGATGAAGGTAGGACACCTGTGGTTGTCACCGATGAAATGGTAAGTGAAATGCGCGTGGGTTCTGTGATTGTAGATGTGAGTATTGATCAGGGCGGATGTTTTGAAACCAGCGAAGTAACAAATCATACACAACCTGTTTTCAGGAAGTATGGAGTCGTTCACTATTGTGTTCCGAACATTGCATCACGTGTGAGTCGTACGGCTTCAGCAGCGCTGAGTAATATTTTTACTCCTATTCTTATCAGTATTGGAGAAGAAGGAGGCATTGACGAAATGCTATGGAAAAACAAAGCAGTGAGGCAGGGAGTTTATCTTTTCAAGGGTTCGGTCTCGAACCGTTTTGTAAGCAACGCCTGTAAATTACCATTCAAAGATTTGGATTTATTGATGGCTGCAAGAATGTAAAAACACTTCTGATCGTTACTGATTTTCAGACTCGTTGAGTTTTTTTAATTCCGCCTCAAGATCAAGTAAAGCTTTTACACAACCGGAATTAAACGCTTCGAAAAGTTTCGGAATCTTTTCAACGTGGATCAACTCGCTGGAACATTCTTCCATCTCCAGAGCTATTTTTCTTAGGTCGAACAGTTCAAAAATTGCAAAGCTTGATTTTACCTTGTGAGCTGCCGCGTGAACTTCTTTCCAATTGGCTTCCTTAATAAATTGCTCAAGTTTTTTGATGGTGTCAGGTACTTCACGCAAAAATATTTCAATAAGTTGCCGTAGTATTTTCTCATCGCCATCGGTGTACTTCTCAAGAAAACCAAGATCTATTCCTGCTCTTTTATTCTTGTCGGTTGTTTTCTCTTTTTCGGCACGCTTATTTTTCTTTTTTCCTGTGGTTGCTTTTTTACCAGAAGCATCCACGTATTTTAATATCGTGGAATAAAGATCTTCAGGGGTGTATGGCTTAATTACATACTCGTTAACACCGGCTTCCAATGCTTTGGCTTTGTCCTTCTTAGAGCCATTAGCAGTTAAAGCAATGATTGGAACCGTAAGGTATTCAGGACTCATCGTTGTTCTTATTGCATTGGTAATTTCATAACCATCCATTCCGGGCATTTGTATGTCAAGAAGAATAAGATCAAAGTTTTTTTCTGCATGTTTCTTCAGCGCAGCTTCACCGCTTTCTGCAACACTAAAATTTGTAAAACCAAATTTCAGCAACGTATTTTTTAAAAGCAGTTGATTGATCCTGTTGTCTTCAACAATCAAAATAGTAAGATGCGAATACTTCATAAATCTTTCTTCACTGAATAGTGGCTGAGATCAGAAAATCTTCTGTTTCGAAAAATAAAATACCTTAATAAAATACTCTTCGGGTAAATTAATTGAATGGAATGATTGGTCGTATTGGTATCCAGCCCCTGGTCGAGCGTTTTTTTCTTCCTGTGAAAATCGATATGCGCTTTGAGAACAGCTTTGCAGTCGGACCAGCCGTTGGTAAATAAAAACAAAATTGCCGCTACAAAATCAAAAAAAGTTCTGAATAAAAGGATTGAAAACAAATCGCTCTTGTTTGCATTTTTGTAAACCATCATCAGGTTGTTTCTGAAATTGAGGTACGTTTTCCGGGGATTATTTTTGGGAAGCGTTCCTCCGCCAATATGATAGACAGTAGACGCGGGGCAACACATAATTTTGTAATCAGCTCTGTGAATTCGCCAACACAAATCAATTTCTTCCATGTGAGCAAAGAACGTAGCATCAAATCCCCCGAGTTGATGGAAGATATCAGCACGCACAAACAAACACGCTCCCGTTGCCCAGAAAATTTCTTTCACATCATCATACTGATGATGATCCTTTTCAAGTGAAGAGAAAATTCTGCCTCTGCAAAAGGGATAACCGTATTTGTCGATAAAACCGCCTGCTGCACCTGCATATTCATATTCATCAGGATGTTTGTAAGATCTTATTTTCGGTTGGCAGGCAGCAATTCGCTCATCGCTTTTCATCAGGTTGATAACAGGCTGAATCCAGTTTTCGGTCACATCAACATCGGAGTTGAGCAAAATATAATAGTCACTCTTTACCTGCTTTAATGCCTCGTTATATCCACCGGCAAAACCAAGATTGGTCTTGTTGAGAATAATTTTAACCTCCGGAAATTTTTCACGAAGAATGGCAAGTGAATCATCAGAAGAATTATTATCAGCTACAACAATATCCGCAACACCGATGCTGTAGCGAATCACATTAGGTAAAAATTTTTCAAGAAAAAATTTTCCGTTCCAGTTGAGGATAACAACAGCTACTTGCATAATCAGGAAATGATTTGCAAGATCAGCTAAAAAAGTTGTTAATTAAAATTCGGGAGATGAAATATGAGCTAAGCGAAGAGTGCATTATTTAGGATGATTAAATTCTTCCTGTGCACGGCTCCCAAAGTCATCAAGAATATCTTGCTTGTTACTTCCGTTCACGTCCTTTTTATTGTACATCAAAGTACGCGGGTCAGAAGCAAGATTTAATGTCCAGTTTTCATTTTGGTACTCACCACTTACATTGGAATGAAGAAGTTCGAAATCATTCGAAGTAATGTTGTGAGCATAGAAAACAAATTTTCCGTCGGTTCGATTGGCGATTGTATTGTAGTGCCAAATTTCATACGGGAATGCTCCCGGTTCAGAGTATCGCTTATAAATCTCATTGGGTGGTCCATATTGTAAATAGACCCGTCCGCGATCTGTCTCGTATCCTTTTTTATTCAGGCACTTGAAGGATGAATTTACTTTGTCCACTTCTGCTTTATAATCCATCCATCCTTGTTCCGGATTTTTCGGGCTGTGACTCGTCCAGAAATAATAAAAGAACTGTTGCATGGATTCTAGTTTCCTGTATTGAATCTGATTTTCTTCTACGTTTGCTTCAAACTGTGCGGATATCGGATAAAGTGATGAAATATAATCTGCCAGTGTGTCTTTGTCTGTAAAGTTCATCACAAAAGTATTCTCAATCTTGATGGTAGAAAGTTCATCAATGTTCAATGTTTTTTCAAAAGGCTTGCTTCGTTGAAATAATACATGATTCAATGCCAATAGATTATTGGCTTTATCCCTAACTTCAATACCGAGATAATAGTTGCCCGAAGGAATTTCAACAATCGGCAATTCAGCCATTAAAACACTTACAGAAGCCGTTTTTTGCTTTTTACGGCTAATGAGATTATTAATAATGTTATTCTGGTATCCGGCAATGTAGTAGCTCACCAGAAAGTCCGCATCCCCTAAAATCTCTTTGCTGTTATAAATCTCTGCATAGAACTTCAACGACTGTGAAGTTTTAGGAAAATAATTGTTGACAAGCGGAATAATTTCATACCCGTTCTTACTAAAAGCAGTTGCTTGTGTAGTAGGAGTATAGGATTCAACCAATTCGATATCAGAAACGATTACTTTATCAGTTAGATAATTAATCGAAATATTTTGGCTCGAAATAAAACCCGGATCGCTGGAATTCTTGTCTGCAATTTTTAGTTCGACGATATAATCACCCTTTGGCAGGGATACGCGCTGTTGGTCAATGAAGTCAGGGATAAGTTGAGCCGTGTCAAGGATCGACGGGCTCAGTAAATTGTATTTGTCAAAGTGAACAATTTTATCACCTTGCTTGTAAACCCATTGTACTTCGATTTTACTTTGTAGTTTATTCTCAGAGTTCTTTGAAAGCACCGTTGAATTACCGGTAACATTCAGGTATGTTTCAATATAAGGGCCTTTGCCGGGTTGATTAAAGGTGCAATATGAAAAAAAAGCACTCAAACTTTTTCCTTCTGAATTCAGCAACCCGCAAATGAATGTGATGAGGACAAGTATTGAATTTCTCATTGAATTGGATTTTGATCTTGTAAAGTTACAAAAAGAAGACTGTAATTTATTTTACTGAAGTGTTAAATGTCAGGGTTTTGTAAAGATGAATTTCAAAGAAAAACCCTGAAACATTGTCGATCAAATGTTTCAGGGTTTTTGCGGAGGGTTAGGGATTCAACTCCTCGATTAATATCATTAATTCTTGGGGTTTTTCACAATGTATCAACCCATAGGTACACGTATAGGGTAACTGTACTCCGATTTCCACTACTTTAACCTACCAGAGTATCAATGAACGATTGTTGGCATAAAGATACAAATTCTGGCTGGAAAAATTGGTTGAAATTTTTTTTACAGGTGCACTTCGTTCAATACAGTATGCCGTATCTGTGTCGAGGAGTTCTGGAATCAACACTTATCTACATTTTTCCTCCTCTTAGTCCATTGGTTGTAAAACTCCAACGAAAAATGGTACGCATTTTTTGTGAGCATGTCTTGAAATAGGCATCATTGAAATATTTTTCACGTAATTTTTGATACGACTCCACCCTCACGCAAAATGCCAGTAAATGAAAAGGAAATTATCTGGCTGAAGCCCGCATTTTAAACTGGCAGATAACCAATTTAGTTGGGTTGTTCTTATCCTGTCTTTTTTACTCCACTTCGCCTCAGCAAATAGTATCCTATTTTGCCTCCATCCGATAACGTCCCAACACCCAGCAAAGGAGTTGTTATTGGCAATGGCAATACCATGTAATATTCCTGTGATGCTTTCATCCTGAATCGGACTATTTATCTGAGTAATATATTTGTCATCATGCCACTCGCTCAAAAAAATCGGTTTCATATTTGGTTTGCCATATGTTTCAATCCATCGTGACTGCCAGTCTGATTTAATAAACTGTTTGGCAATAGCCAGTTCTGGAAACATAGGATTGTTTTCAAAATCAATAATCGGTTTGCCTCCGAAGGTTTCCTTTACTGGTACGCCAGCCCATTGTTTATATGAAACATGGCAGGTTGGAATTTCAATGGCTCTATTATCGAGATTGACTATTTCGCTGGAGTTGGGATGAAAAAATTCAGGGTACATTTTATTCGGGACTCATTCTATCAGTCAGAAATTGAAAAGTTAATTTACCACTCGCATCCTTTTCATACCATTTAACAAATTCATACAGCCAAAGGTACTTCGACAATATTCTCTCGTTCTTACGATGCAACCAAATGTTTTCGGCTATTTTACGCTTGATATTTTCTATTTCTTTTTTTTCTTGTTCGGATACATTTTTCCATAATCCAACTGTCATTTCACTCATTGTTTTTGTCAATGTGCTTAAAACTTCAGTCAGAGGTTCATTGCTGTCATGTTTTAGTTGGGCAAACATAGATTCAAATTGATGAATGGAACTTTCTCCAAGCCCAAAAGGATTTAGGAAGGCAATATTTTCCCAGTCAATGATAATTACTTTATCGAGTGCGGAGGATTTTACCTTTTGTTGATTGTAACCCAATATTCTTTCAATAATTGTTCTGTCCACTACCACTCGTGGGTAAACTGCTTTTGTACTCTCAATTAAATATGCACTCACTAATCCTTTTGAAAATATTATGTTGCTGTCAGCATAATGCGAACCTGTTGAAATACCTCCACGCGTAAAAAAACCTTTTGCCATCATCGCCAACTGGAAACCTCTGACGTAAGTGATAAGCAAATTGAAATTAGAAAGAAAATCGCTCTCATTATCATAATAAGGAATCGAAATACAAATGCAATCTGAAAAAGTCTGGTATTTTAAATGTCTTACAATCTCTTTATTTTGATGTTCGTTTTCAAATAAATATTTTTTTGCCAATGAAAATGATTCCTGAATATCCTGTAAGACAGTGGAGGTAATATCAGTATCGTAATTCTCGATTAACTCACTAAATCCCAAAATATCCATGAAGCAAACAATTCTCGGTTCTGTTTCAATCAGTTCATTCTTAAAATAATCTTTGGGTTCTTTTTCAAAACGAACATAAAAACCATCCTCATTTTCCTTTTCTAAAATAATATCAAAGTGTGCTGAAAACTGTATAACTGCTTCTTTTAATTTAGCAATGTCATATTCCATTCCTTCCACACAACACTGCCTAAGAACAGCAACCTCATCCACAACCTTTCTAATCAAACTCCAACATGGTTCGGTTTCCTTTATCTGCAATTCTTTATTATCTGATTCGTTTTCTACAACTCGGAGAAATAATGATTTCACGTTATCCAAATAATTAAAAACAAAATCATCAAACCGTTTTTGCTCATCAAATTTGTCGCTCCTGTATTCAAACAAACTTTTTTTTAATTTTCTTTTAAATGCTATCAGAAAGGAATTCTGATTCATTAAAAATAGTTCTGACGAAAAAACATTCTTCGATAATACTCTTATATAATCTGCTTTGCACCATTCGGCAGAGGCAAAGGTTACATATTTATCCAGCGTGAGTGGATATGTCAATGCCAAGTTTCTTAATTTCTCTGGTAAGATACGTTCAGTAAAAACGCTTAATATTGGAATGAAAACTATTTGCATCAAAGAAATATCTTTTCTCCAAAGAATCTCCGTAGGAAAATATATGTGGTATTCTGGTTTATCCTTTTTGTAACTGAATAAGATTTTGCTACTGACATGAAACCCTCTATCCTTTGAAACGCTACTCGGAATATTCCATTCGGTTGCCTGTCTTGTTATGTCACCTTCTAAATCATCTGTTATTATTATCGCTGTTATTTGCTCATCCCAAATTCCTGCATTCTTTGCCGTTTCAATAATATATGTAAAATCATTTTCAATGCCCGCTTTGTTCTGCTCGGCATTGATATTTTCATTTAATCTAATTTGCAGAATACTTGTCATTATATAATTCGTTTTTTTATTTTCCTTCAACAACTTTTATTTCATCCTTTGTTAAATCATAAAGACAATAAACAATTTTATCAATAGCATCGGTTGCAAAGTCTATTTTAGATTTTATCCTCTCGATTTTGGATGCAAGTTTCACCTCTTGAATTTCTTGATTAAGTTTTATTAATGTATCGACATGTCCAACAATTTCATCGTGTAAAGCCCTATCAGTTTTATTTTTGAAATCTATTGTTTTGAACGGAACAGAGTGTAGTTCATATAAACCAATGGTAGGCATCTTGTATTTATTACAATACCAGTAATTGATTAACTTAGAATTTAAAACGCCAGCAATATATTTTAATGAATGAACTTTATCCCAAGAGGTATAACGTGAAACATTTGTTGTATCTAAAAAATAGTTTTGTGAATTATCATAAGCAACTAACAACTGCATTGAACTATTTACTCTTTGGGTGATTAATTTTTCTGGTACATCAAAGAATTCTCTTGAATGAGGCAGGCATCCTACTTTCTCTTTCATTAAATCAGGGCGATACCAGATATATTCTCCATCCCAATTCAAAGCGTATGATTTTATATTTCGTCCTCTATATATTTTGTGATAGTCCTTGTTCTTTGCAGTGTGGTGTAAAAATCTTTCATCATCACTTGTCTTTATTCCTCTGGAAAACTCAATAATCTTTTCTAATGGAGTAGAATCTTTTTCTATTTTATTGTACAGGTGTTCTTTTGTTTCGCTCCAATCTAAATCAATGTGATAATCGTCCTTCGCCCATTTCGATAATGGAATTATAAATCGTTCCGAAAAATCCTTATTGTTTACGGTAATCGTTTTGTTTTTTGTTGAGCAGATTAATATAATGGTGCTGACAGTAACTCCTTCAAATACTTTGAATCCCATTTCGGAAATGCTTTCAATTCTTTTCTCATCTATTAATTTTTTTCTGAGCAATTCAAAACTCTCTGTTGCCAACCATGTATGAGGAACAATAAAACCAAATTTGTTTTTACCTTCCTTCACCAATTCACACGCTCGTTCCAAAAAGAAAGAATATAAATCACTTTTATTCCTACACGTCTTGTAATTTGCTTGTAAATAATTTCTTTGTTCAATTGGTAACGCAACTAAATTGACATACGGAGGGTTGCCGATTATTACATCAAAGCCACCATCATGAAATATTTCAGGAAATGCTTTTCTCCAATTAAATGGTTTGATTTTTTTGTCGTCCCCAAAATCCAATACGCCAGAGTAGTAATCAGTGTCGATTAAACTGTTTCCGTCTTTTATATTGCTGTCCAGTGTAGGCAACACACGTTCATGAAACAATTTCATCTGTGTAGCAATGCTGGCTTCGGTTTCACCTTCCATACATTTTAACAATAGACTTAATTTCGTTACCTCAACAGCATTAACATCAATATCAACACCATAAATATTATTCAGTAGGATTCTTTTTTTCTCTGCTGTAGTTAAATTACCTTCTGGAGTGAGTGGGTTATCTTTCTTGCCTTTCGATGGCTTACCATTGTTGCTGTAAAAGTTTTTATGCCAGTCAAGTAAATATTGATATGCGCCAAGTAAAAAACTTCCGCTTCCACATGCGATGTCAGCAATTTTTAATTTGCTAATCTCTTTTGGAGTAGAGCCGTCTATGAGTTTGCCAACGGTATTTTGTACAATGTATTCAACAATATATTGTGGCGTGTAATATACCCCTCCTGCTTTTCTGACTTCTGGCTTTTCTTCAATTCTCGCTCTGTGTGCCTTGTCAACTTTTATCTGTTTACCAAGAAACTGCTCATAAGCACTGCCCAAAATTTCCACGGATAAAACGGAAAATTCATACGGGCTTTCAGGATAATATAATTCGTTGATAATGGTTTTGATTACCTTGTTATCAACGACAATGTGCTTTGATATTTTGTCTTTATTAAAATCAAAAATGCCTGAATTATATTTTGCATCAGCGTTCTGGAACTGGTGAAAAAGGTTCTGGTAAAAATCCCCTTGCTTTATTGTATGCTTTAAATTGCCATAAGGTTCCACGCTCCTGTCTTCTGCGATGCGGAGGAAAATTATCCTGTCAATGGTTTGCTGAACTACAAAATTGATTTCATCCTCATCCAGATTTTTGTTGTTCCAACTAATGCTTGTTGCCAGATACGTTCTCCAACTATCCAATGATTGTAGAAATTCTTTGTCAACGGTTGTTGTTCCTTTCTTGTAAGTATCATTCTGTACAAACCTGTCAAAACTACCTTTCAATACTTTTTCTTTGCTGAAGGTGTCCCATATAAAATCAAATTCCTTCAGGTAATCCTTAGAAGTAAAATACTTGATACGTGCTACCGATGCCTTATCCGTAGTGTTTGGTTTCTTTGTACAATCGTAGATGGCGAACTCATCAAAGTCAGTGATAATACTGATTGCAAGTTTTGCGCTCCAACCGTACCTCCGCAACTGATACGCAGGAAGTATGTCATCCTTTACGGCAACGCTGGGTTTCTTTGCTTCCACAAAAAACAATCGCTTGCCACCGCCCAGACGAAAGGAATAGTCCGGAGCTTTCATTGCTCCACTTATTCTGATTTTGTCTTCATGAATTACTTCACGGTATGCCTCCGCATATCCTTGTTCGTTATCCATGTCCCAGCCCAGTGCTTTAAAGAATGGGTCAATAAAATCTCTGCGTGTTAATGTTTCGTTATAGTCTGCTCTTGTGTAGGAGTCACGCTGTTCATCGAACCGCTCTACCAATGCGCTGATTTTCTTGAAGGCAATTTCTTTGTCTGTCATGCTGTTATAGTATGAGGTTCAAATGTAGAAAAATGCCGTTATAATGTTAGACGAAATTCCTTTATCCAGCGTGATACTGCACCGTGTAGCCAGTTCATCAGGTTGTATCTGGCGGTGATGCTGGCTAACGTGTGGAGGTACTGTTCATCATTGGTAATTACATACTCCTCGAACAGATTACGGAGCATACTTTTGTAACGGTTTTTGTTAGTCGCTTTGTAAGTTACCTCCTCCTTTATGATTATTACATCATCAAACTGCATCCAGTCAATCAAATTGTGTCTGCTGGTTGGCTTATCCTTTTTGTAAAACTCCAGATAACTTCCTGCAACCGACTTGAAGTATGAAGCCAGATAGGATGGGTTGTTCATGTTAGTCATATCGCTGGAGAAAAGTTTTAACGCTTTATCATGTACACGTAGTTCACATCGGTGAATATTCATATCCTGTTCGTGTAATCCGTTCCGATGCCAGAACTCCGAAATGTATTCTTTATTACTAATTTTTAGTTCCATTGACTTGTCATAAATTGATATGCTCTTTTCTGATTTTGTTGAACCCAGTCTGTAACTGATATTTGTTTTTAGTTTGTCATCTAAAAGAGGAAAGATTTGCACATGACGCTTCCGTGCCAGCCGTTTGTTGTAAGTAAGTTTTGTATGTTGTTCAACAAAGTCAAATCCATCAACCGCAATTTCCATGTAACTGTACTTGTAAAATTCCAACTCCAATGATAGAAGTACCGAACAAACTTTATCCAGCCAATCTGATTGATACAATACATGGTTCTCAATAGTAACCTGACTTATATCCTGCTGAGCATAGCGATACTTATTATTGTTGCCGTAATATATCTGTCCCAGCGTCTTGTCCTTTAGCAAAATATTGAAGCAGTAGTTAAAACCTGGATGCGTTAACCTGTGGTTACGTTGGAGCATGATGTTATCGGTAATGATATACTTGTCGTTTGCTATTAGCCGTGACGCACCGTCATGCAGTGCAGGAATTTTACCCGTGCAAAGCATGCGTAGTGCATCCACCACGACAGTATATCGTACCGTTGAACCCATTTCCCAGCCCTTGTATTACTTTACGGTTGGGTTCAACCTGTTATCCATGTATCTGATTACACCATCTTCAGGATAAAAGAACGTTTTGCCATTCTTGATAAACGGTATTTCTCCGCTCAGTCGCATGTCCTTTAGTTTGTTGTCGGACACTCCGAACATTTTCTTTATGTCCCGTGAGCGGAGGTACTTTTTTGTCTGGGGTCTTTCTGATTTGATGCCCGCTTCCGACAATGATTGCTTTACGAACGCAATGATTGCATCCTTCGCATGTTCAATGTCTTGTTTTGTTGCAATGTGATTTGATTCCATAATTTCAAATATTAATTATGGAGCAAATCTCCTCTACTGCTTAGGTAAGTGTGGGTAAGTGGAGGTAATCTTGAGGTAAGTTACTTTTGCTTTTTAAAATCTTTTTCCTCTGGACGCATTTCCGTCACCTCCAGTTGCTCTTTGAATGCGCTCAGAAAGGTGATGCAGTCATCAATCATTGTAAGAACGTTTTTCTTAGCAACGTCTGCCGTCTTTTCATACTGCTGACGTAAATCTGATAATGCTTTTTCAACGTTTTTTACATCTTCATACTTTAAACCGTTTTTATATGCAAAGTTTTTTTCTAAAAAATCCTCCAAATGTTTCTGCTCGGTGGAATACATGCTTTTCTTATTGAACGTAAGTTTACTAATCAACTGCAATGTGAAAAACAAGGCAACCAATGTTGTCTGCTTGCCTTCAAAGTTGACACGTTCCTGCAATGGTAAAATTTGTTTGTGAGCAGATGCAGGAACAGTGGAACGGTGCTTAACAATAAACTTCTTTACCTTCTTTGCTAACTTGATTTCACGTTCAATTGTTGGCTCCAGCAAATGCAGTTGATTGTCACGGTATCTTTTCTTTTCTCTACGTTCTTCTTCAGCACGTTCAGGAAGTTCCGTTATGTATGGCTTGGAAAACTCCACTTCATTGTAAAAGTAGATTGTCAAATTATCAATGATGTCTGTGATTTGCGCCAGTAAATCAAAGGAGTCAACCTCTTTTATGTCCCTTTGATATTCGATACGGAAGTCATCAAACATCTGCTCCAGTTCATGAATGTATCGGGGACTTTCATCAACAAAAATGTGCTTGTACTTTAACCGATTGTCTTCAAAGTTGGTATGAATTCCGATACCAAGATATTGGAAAAGTTTAGGTGTTGTTTCCATTCGGATAATTTCCCGCAAAGGTAAGGAAAGTGAAGCAGGCGGAGGCAGATACATCCGCTCATATTCATATTGCCTCTACGGACTGCATGTAAATCGGACTTGTCATAAAGTGTTCACCTATAACTTTCATTTCCTTTCCGACTTTGTCAGCAACGATGCGAGCATAGTGCTGAGTCTGTGCAATACGTTTATGCCCCATCATCTTGCTGACACTTTCCATGCTGACACCTTTTGTTATCATGAGTGTGGCAAAAGTATGTCGTGCAACG
>JAYVUK010000037.1:0-2073 GCA_043787975.1 Bacteroidota bacterium | reverse complement strand
TCCCTTATGCTAAGTAATGCGTTGGCAGGGTCACCGTTTGAAATCACAGACACCAGCATTTACATTCCTGAAGTTCCGAACGGTCCGCCACCGATTTTTGAAGATCTCGATAACGCTGATATCAATATCGAGTTTCATCGTCCAGGCAGCAACCAAACCATTCTCCGGTTTCAGCATAAGAATTCTGTTCACCGTGATTCGTTGTCGGAGCACCGCATACGCTCTTCCCAGATTACACGTGTGTTTGGAGATTCCGCTGAAGTAACGATTCGGCAGAATGAGGAAAAGATCAAAGCCAGAATGGATAAGCTGAATGACGTGATGAGACAGATGGCGATGGAGTTTATGGGCAGTGAAGACGGTGAAGTTCAGCAACGAATTAATCCGCAGCAACTGGACACACTTATTAAATCAGAATTGAACAACCGCTGTTTGAACTACAACTACAATTACGCAGTACTCAATGGCAATACCAACAACCTTGACATTGTAAAGACGGTCGGTGATACTGATGAATTGGTACATTCAAAATACAAAACGCTACTTTTTCCGAACGATGTTTTTTCAAAGCCGGATTACTTGATTCTCCAGTTTCCCGGAAGTATCAAGTATGTACTAGCATCTATGTGGCTGATGCTTGCAAGTTCATCTGTCTTCACATTGATTATCCTTTTTGGTTTTGCATATACCATCCAGGTCATCCTGCGACAGAAAAAATTATCGGATATCAAAAGTGATTTCATCAACAACATGACGCATGAATTCAAAACTCCGATTGCTACTATTTCTCTGGCTGTTGATTCCATTAAGAACCCGCGCGTGTTACAGGATAAAGAGAAGATGGATTATTTCACGCGAATCATCCGTGAAGAAAACAAGAGAATGAATTCGCAGGTGGAAAATGTACTACGCATGGCTCAGCTGGAAAAAGGTGAATTACAGTTGGAGTCAGAACAAGTGAATCTGCATGACATCATTCAAAATGCTGTCGAACTGATTTCAATCCAGGTGGAAAGTAAAGAGGGAAAAATAACCTCTGAATTGAATGCTACAAACCCGCTTCTCACAGGAGATCCGATGCATTTGTCAAACGTAATTTTCAATCTGTTGGACAATGCAAATAAATATTCACCGTTAATTCCTTTGATTACGATCAGCACTGAAAATACAGGTCATGGAATTGTGATCAGAGTCCAAGACAATGGAATGGGAATGAGTAAGGAAACTCAGAAAAAGATATTTGAAAAATTTTATCGCGTACCAACCGGAAACCTTCATGACATAAAGGGTTTCGGGCTTGGATTAAGTTATGTAAAAGCCATCGTGGAATTGCATAATGGAAAAATAGAAGTAGAAAGTGAACCGGGAAAAGGAAGCAAGTTCGATGTCTTCCTCCCGTTTTTAGCAACCAATTAAAACTATAACAGGGTATGTTTAAAACTAGAATTCTTTTGGTGGAAGATGATCCGAACTTCGGATCCGTTCTGAAAAATTACCTGGAGTTGAACGATTATGAGGTAAAACTTTGTCCGGACGGATTTTCCGGTTACGATCATTTTGCCACAGGCAAATATGAAATCTGCATCCTCGATGTCATGATGCCGCGTAAAGACGGATTTACGTTGGCGAAAGAAATCCGTGAGAAAGATGATCACGTTCCCATTATTTTCCTCACTGCAAAAACCATGAAGGATGATATGCTGAAAGGTTTTAATGTTGGCGCTGATGATTACATCACGAAGCCATTTGATTCTGAAGTTTTATTGCTGAAACTAAAAGCAATTCTGAAAAGAAGCGCTGATAAAATCGGTGATCCGAAACAGAAGGAGTTTACGATAGGGAAATACCATTTTAATTACGATCATCGCACGATTGCGCTGGGAACGATTTCGCAAAAACTTTCTCCGAAAGAAGCAGATCTGCTTCGTATGTTGTGTCTTCATAAGAATGAATTACTCCCGCGTCAAAAAGCACTTCGTGAAATCTGGGGCGATGATAATTACTTCAATGCGCGAAGCATGGACGTTTTTATTACTAAACTCAGAAAATACCTGAAAGATGATTCTACACTTG
>JAYVUK010000036.1:0-28693 GCA_043787975.1 Bacteroidota bacterium | reverse complement strand
GGGCGCGAAGCGCCCGCACCTTCTCCAATTATAAGGTTCAAGGAATTGTCATTCCGAACGAAGTGAGGAATCTCAATAGAAATTCGGGAGTTCTTTACTAAGAACTAAAAACCAAGAACTATAATTAGTACGATAATACCTTTTTCCTTCCGTAACTAGTTCTACTTTTCATTTTTTACTTTTCACTTTTCACTTTTAACTTTTTCTTCGTGAATTATTGGAATCAAACACCTTTGTTCAGGCTGCTTCCTGCTTTTATTTTTGGAATCCTTGCAGGAATTTTTGGTAGTTACGTAAAACTTTCGTCCATCTTGATTTGCTGTGCTATTCCTTTTTTAGTTATAGCAGGACAAGTGTTGCATCGAAAATTTTTCAGTTACAAAAACAGGTGGATGTTTGGCTTGTCGGCACAACTACTCACTTTTTTATTTGCGTATTTACTGACGGAATTAAAAACTGAAATCAATCATCCGAATCATTTCAGTAAAGTCAATAATGGTTCTGCTTTCATCGCATATTTGAGCGACAGCAAACAGGAGAAAAGCAAAAGTTATAAAACAACCGTTGAGGTAGTTGCTGTAAAGTCTGGCGACAAATGGTTTGCAACCGAAGGAAAATGTCTTGTCTATATTTCCAAAGATTCTCTTTCGGCTAATCTTCGGTATGGCGACCTGATTCTATTTTCAAGTCAGCCTGCTGAAGTTCAACCTCCCGGCAATCCGTCACAGTTCAATTACAGACAGTGGTTGTCTTATAACCAGGTGTATCATCAGTTGTTTCTTGCTTCTTCAAAGTGGAATGGTATCGGACATCATTATGGATATTCGATTGTGGAGATGGCAATCAACATGCGTGAAAAATTATTAAAGATTTTTAAAGACAATAACATTTCCGGTGATGATTATGCTGTCGTGTCTGCATTGTTGCTCGGTGATGTGGATGAGATTGACCAGGATATCATGAATGCGTATGCTGCTTCCGGAGCATTGCATGTGCTGTCAGTTTCCGGTTTGCATGTCGGCATCATTTATATAGCGTTGAATGCTGTATTATTTTTTATGAACCGGAATAAGAAATTAAAATTGGTGAAAGCCGGAATCCTGATTTTATTTCTTTGGTATTATGCATTGCTCACGGGATTTTCTCCGGCTGTGTTGCGCTCTGCAGCGATGTTGTCTTACATCGTGATCGGAAAATCATTGGGTCGGTATACAAATATGTACAACACGTTGGCTGCTTCAGCCATTACATTGTTTTGTTTTCTTCCTCACCTGCTGATGCAGGTTGGTTTCCAGCTTTCATACCTCGCTGTGCTTGGGATTGTTTTTCTCCATCCTAAAATTCACCTGTTGCTTGAACCGCAAAGTTGGTTGTGGAAACAACTTTGGAGTCTCATTTCTGTATCCATAGCAGCGCAACTTGCCACATTCCCTCTCGGACTTTTTTATTTCCACCAGTTCCCGAATTATTTTCTCGTTTCTAACATGATGGTGATTCCGATCTCAACAGTAATTCTTTACGGAGGAATTGTTTTGTTCATCATTTCACCTTTTACGGCAATAGCAAAATGGGCGGGATTACTTCTTGGAAAAATTGTTCACCTGTTAAACTGGACTGTCATTACGATTGAGCATCTTCCGTATTCATTGTTGCAAGGAATATCGATTTCGATTTTTGAAACATGGATCATGTATTTCGCTATTTTTATGTTGATACTTTTCTTTATGCAAAAGCAAACGAAGTATATGTTTGCTTCAGTTGCCTGTGTCGTGATTATTCTTTCAATGCAAATAGTTGAAACGATTCAACTTAGCAAGCAAGAGCAATTTGTTGTGTATGACGTTCCGAAATCATCAGCAGTTAATCTGATTGATGGAAAATCAGCAGTGTTGATTGCTGACAGTTCATTGACAACCAACAGAAGCATGATGATGTTTAACATCATTCACTATTGGTGGGATTGCGGACTGGATGAAGGTGATGTTGCCATTGTTAAAAATGAAAGGAGTTTCGGTTTAAAGGATCAAATGTTTTGCAAAAAAAACTTTTTAGCGTTTCATGATAAAACAATCCTGGTATTAAACGATGCGTCACTTCTGAAAAAAACTATTTCAGTTCCGTTTAATGTTGACTATGTAGTTCTTTCAAAAAATCTGAAAATTAAAATTGAAGAGCTAAAAAAGAAAGTTCACTTCAAACAACTTATTATTGATTCTTCCAATTCGATTTCACGCGTCAATCGATGGATGGCAGAGGCGAAAACGCTTGGAGTGAATTGTTATTCGGTTCAGCAGAGTGGAGCGTTTGTCGAGAAATTTTAGTTCAATGGTTTAATAGTTCAATGGTTCATTGGTTCAGTAACTCAACAACCAAACAACTCAATAACTAAATCCTACATTAGTTCATTACTAGTGCGCACACGCTTACTTCTTCTTCGCCCATCCTTTTTCCCTGTTCACGTAATATTCTCTCAAACAGTTTTTTGGAAAAAATATATCTCTACCTTTCGGATTATTAACTTTTTTTTAAATCGCACGGACATGAAAAAAAATTACTCAACCAAACTTGTAATCGCTTTAATCTTTTTCTTAATCGGTATAATCAATCTCAATGCACAGATGGTTTATTTGCCTGATACAAATTTCAGGAATGAACTTATTGTACAGGGTTACGGAGGCTGCATTATAGGCGATTCAATTGATTCTTCCTGTCCGTTAGTAACAAATGCAACAAAGCTGAATGTTTCGGCTTCCAATATTTATGATTTGCAAGGTGTACAGGCTTTTGCAAACATACACAAGCTTAATTGTGATACCAATCATTTATCAACACTTCCTTCATTACCGGTTTTGTTAGATACTTTGCTTTGTGATTCGAATTTGATTTCAAGTTTTTCTCTTTTGCCAAATTCATTGCGATATATAGATTGCTCATGGAATTCAATAACCAATCTTCCGATTCTTCCTGATTCACTACGATATCTTAATTGTTCATCGAATCAAATGACCAATCTGCCGGCTTTACCTGATTCATTGAGATATCTTGATTGCGAGTACAATCAACTTATTGTCCTTTCCGCATTACCGGTTTTATTGACTTACCTCAATTGTTCTGTTAATCCAATTTCTAATCTCCCCAGTTTACCAATTTCTTTGATAACCCTTTATTGTGCTTATAATCAGATAACCAATCTTCCACTATTACCTTCTTACTTACAGGAATTATATTGTCAATATAATAACTTAAGTTCATTAACTGTTTTACCTACCAGTTTGCTTTACCTCGATTGTCATGGTAACCATCTGACTTCTATATACCTACCTCCTAATCTGATATCTATGATTTGCGGTACTAATCTGCTAACGGCCTTGCCGGCATTCCCGCCTTCACTAAGTATTCTGATCTGCGACAATAATTTACTTACATCCCTGCCTGAACTCCCTACTAATTTACTCGCCTTGTTTTGTTATCAGAATTTCCTGGTTAGCCTTCCTTCCTTACCAATTACATTGTGGCAGTTAGATTGTAATCATAATTCCCTTACAAGTTTACCTGAATTCCCTGATAGCATGGCAAGTATTAATTGTTCCGACAACCCTGATTTGAATTGTTTGCCCCAATTAAAAAAAATCATTGGGGGTTTGGATTTCTCTAATACCGGAGTAACCTGTTTGCCAAATTATGGAACTGTGACATACAGTAATCCTGTGCTCAGCAGTATTCCTTTGTGTACTATGTACAATGATACCAACCACTGTAAACTTTATTCAAACATCAGCGGCAAAAGTTTTTTTGACAACAATAGCAATTGTTCGCAGGATTCTTCGGAAGTTCTTCTCCAGAACATGAAAGTTAAGTTATATCAAAACGGAAGCTTAATGCAACAGACTTTTACAGGTGGAGAAGGGCTATATTCTTTTATTGTGGACAGCAGCTTTGGAAATTATCAAGTCACCTTAGATACGAATGATATACCGTTGAATGTTTTTTGTCCGGCCAATGACCGTTATTATGACACTATTATTTCAAGCAATTCATTTGTTGCCGATAATGACTTTGCAATGCGATGCAAAAATAGTTTTGATGTTGGTGTGCAAAGTTTAGTTGCAAGCCGTTTCCGTCCGGCAAGACAGGCAACAGTAAAAATTGCTGCAGGCGATATATCTAATTTTTATGGAGTTCATTGTGCAAACGGAATTAGCGGAAGTGTAACGGTTACATTCGTAGGCCCAACAACGTATGTTGGTCCTGATATCGGTGCGCTTAACCCGATTATTTCAGGCAATACACTTACCTATAACATCGCTGATTTCGGGACAATAGATTTCTTTAATTCTTTTAATTTCATCATGCTCACCGATTCATTTGCTGCAGTTAATTCAAATGTTTGTTTCACAGTTACGGTTTCGCCTATTGCAGGAGATAATAATCCGGCAAATAATACACTCGTTCGTTGTTGTCACTGCCATGTAAGTTTCGATCCGAATGAAAAAGAAGTCGATCCGATCAGTGAAGTTGATTTAACAGGTAGCAAATGGCTTACCTATACAATCTATTTTCAAAATACCGGAACAGCAGAAGCAGAGCATATTTATATTGATGATACACTTGATAGTCATCTGGATCTTTCCACTTTTCAATTGATTGCTTACAGTCATCAACCGCTTGTCCAGATTCTTATAGGAGGGATTGCACGGTTTAATTTCCCGAATATTAATTTGCCTGACAGCAATACGAATGAACCCGCAAGTCATGGGTATGTGCAATATAAAATCAAATTGAAAGACAATGCTCCTGTTGGAACACAGGTCAGTAACACAGCTTATATCTATTTTGATTTCAATACTCCTGTTGTAACAAACACAACTGTGAATACGGTGATGACTTCCATTGGTATTTCAGAAATCACGAAGAATGATTTACAGGTTTCAGTATTTCCAAATCCAACACGAGATGAGTTCATAGTTCAAAGTTCAAAGTATATGGCAGGCAAAAAAATTATGTTGAAAGTAGTTGATACTTATGGAAAAGAAATGTTAAACAAACAGGTAACAGCGGTAAACACTAAACTGGAGGCCGGTTTCTGGAGTTCGGGAATTTATTTTCTAAGAATTGAAACTGTTGATGGTGTTGTAGTGAAAAAGTTAGTGAAAGAATAATTCATATATATTGGTATTTGATTAAAATCTTTTTAAAAAATACGATCATGAAAAAAGTATTACAATTATTTATTTTATTGTTATTGTTAAGTTCTTCTTTAAGATTAGAAGCACAATCATGGTCTGCTCTTGGAACGGGCATGAACTCCTATATTAATGCATTATGCGTTCATAATGGTGAAGTGTATGCAGGAGGAAATTTTACCACAGCCGGAGGAAATAATGCTAAGTATATAGCACGATGGAATGGTTCAAGTTGGAGTGCGGTTGGTACAGGAGTGAATTATGTTGTGAATGCATTAGCTTCATTTAATGGAGAACTCTATGCCGCAGGACAATTTGATACTGCAGGCGGAATTCATGCGATGGGAATTGCAAAATGGAATGGTACCAGTTGGGATTCTTTGGGTACGGGAATCTATGGATATGGGAATGCGCTAATAATATTTAATAATGAGTTATATGTTGGAGGCAATATTTCTGCAGTGGGTGGCGTGGCGACTTATGGAATTGCCAAATGGAATGGCATATCCTGGACGACCTTTGGAACTGGAGCTACTGGTTCCGGAGGAAACGGAATTGTCTATTCTTTTTCTATATTCAATAATGAATTATATGTAGGAGGCTCTTTCAATGGAATGAATGGGACCTCTGCAAACCGTATCGTTAAATGGAATGGAGCAACTTGGTCAGCACTTGGAAGTGGTGTTAAATATTCATCAGCATCGTGTAGCGTCTTTGCAATCAGCGAATACAATGGTGATATTTATGCAGGTGGGCAATTTGATACGGCCGGAAGTATTGCTGCTCATGACATCGCCAAATGGAATGGTACAAGTTGGTCAGTAGTTGGAGCGGGAGCAAATGCAGATGTTTGGTCACTGACTAAATTCAATAATGAATTGTATGCGGGAGGTGGCTTCTGGACATACCCGGGTCAATATAAAGCCAAATGGAATGGATTAATCTGGACACCTGTAGGTTCAGGGAGTACAAATGATTGGGTTTGGGCAATGATGAGTTACAACAATGAGTTATATGCGGCCGGCTTCTTTACTCAGATTGGAGGTATATCAGCTAATTTTATTGCTAAGTGGAATCCATGTGCTGCGTCTATTACTGCTTCGGGTTCGATCTCTATATGCCCCGGTGGTTCTGTAACATTGAATGCAAATGTCGGACTTTCATATCAGTGGCTATTAAATGGTAGCACTATTCCGGGCGCCACGTCTTCTTCATACAATGTAACAGTTATCGGTAATTATACCTGTATCGTTACTACAGCCTGCGGCACTGCAACTTCAAATCAAATTGTGATAACGCAAAACAATGTCCCGACTGCAACGATTAATACAAGTGGTGGAACAATCCTTTGCAGCGGAAGCACTCTTATTCTGAATTCAAATACAGGAGTTGGATTGAGTTATCAGTGGAAATTAAATGGAGGAACTATTTCGGGAGCAACTTCTTCTTCTTATTCTGTCTCTGTTGCAGGAATATATACCTGTACTGTAACAAATAATTGTGGCAGTACGACATCAAACGCAATTACTGTTGTTCAGGGACCTTCAATTCCGTTGGTTCCTTCAACAATCGCGGGTGTTGTTCATCCGTGTCCTGGAAACACTGCAACGTATTCCATTCCTGCTGTAAGTGGAGCAACTGTTTATCATTGGACAACTCCTCTGACTGCAACCATTACTAGCGGACAAGGAACGACAAACATTACCGTAAATCTTGCTTCAAGTTTTACATCCGGAATCATTCGTGTAACAGCAGGTAATATCTGCGGTAACAGCGGGCCAAGCAGTAAACCCATTTCGAAGTTAATGTCTTGTCCTCTTGTGGCTTTACAATATGATCCATTCAGATATAGGGACACAAGTCTAATAATTAACAAAAATATTTTTGATGTTAAACTTTATCCAAATCCAAGCAATAATCATTTTACCATTCAAATCATCTCACCCACGAATAGCGAAGGCTTATTAGTGGTCTATGATTTAATTGGAAAGGTAGTGGAAACGAAGGAAAATATTATCAATGGTGAAGAGGTGATCTTTGGTAATCATTTGGAGAATGGAATTTATTTTGTGAGAATTGAAACCGGAGATGGTGTTGTAGTTAGGAAATTAATTAAGGAATAAATATTACCACGGAGACACAGAGAACACAAAGTTCACGGAGTTCTGCATTCGTAAGTCGTACCGATTCGTAATTCGAAGAGTTTGTATCAATTCGTAATTCGAAGATCAACCAGCTTCATTTTTTCTTTCACTCTCACTCCTTTCTCCGTCATTTCAATCGAGCAGCATTCATTTACAGGATCGTGCTCAAAAAATAAAATGTAATTTTTAGCTGCTGCTTCTTTTAAAAATTTTGTTTTCTCTTCGAGCGTAACCAACGGCCGCATATCATAACCCATGATGAACGGAAGCGGAACATGAGCAGCGGAAGGAATCAGGTCAGCACAAAAGGCAACCGTTTGTCCGTTGTAATTTAAGACCGGAAGCATCATCGCTTCCGTATGTCCGTTCACGAAAACAATATCAAAGCCATCGAATAATTTTTCTCCTTCCTTGATGAACATCAGTTTTCCGCTTTCCTGTATTGGCAAAATGTTCTCTTTCAAAAAGCTTGCTTTCTCCCGCACATTCGGATGAGTAGCCCATTCCCAGTGTCTTTCATTGCTCCAGTAGGTTGCGTTTTTGAAAGTAGGTTCGTATCCGGTTCTGTCTTTATTCCATTTGATGCTTCCGCCGCAATGATCGAAATGAAGATGTGTGAGAAAAACATCGGTGATGTCGTCTTCTGTAAAACCTGCAGATCGAAGTGATTTAGTCAATGTATCATCACCATTTAAATAATAATGTGAGAAAAATTTTTCACCCTGTTTATTTCCGTTTCCGTTATCGATTAAGATAAGACGGTTGCCTTCCTGTACAAGCAGGCAACGCAACGCCCAGTTACACATGTTGTTTTCATCGGCAGGATTCAATTTTTGCCAGATTGATTTCGGCACTACGCCAAACATGGCTCCTCCGTCAAGTTTGAAGTAGCCGGTGTTGATTGAATACAAGTTCATTAGTTTATAAGTTTATTAGTTTATTGGTTCAATGGTTCAATGAATTGCAAATTAAGCAAAAGGATTGTTAGTAAAAGTGTGTAAAGAAGTTATTCAATCGAAATATTTAGAAATACTTATTTCCTATTTTCACAAGTAAGAAAAAAGAGAATGATTCTTTGAACTTTGAACTAAGAACTAATTAACGAATGACATTTAATTCTAAACGTATTCATTTTATAGCCATCGGCGGAGCAGCGATGCACAACCTCGCCATCGCTTTGTATAAAAAAGGTTTTCACATTACCGGATCCGATGATGAAATCATGGAGCCGTCGAAATCGAGGTTGAAGGAATTAAACCTGTTGCCTGAAAAAGAAGGGTGGTTTCCCGGAAAGATAACCAATGATCTTGACGCGGTGATTCTTGGAATGCATGCTCGTATTGATAATCCCGAATTACTTAAAGCGCAGGAACTTGGAGTAAAGATTTATTCCTATCCGGAATATCTCTACGAATTTTCAAAAAATAAAAAACGAGTCGTCATCGGTGGCAGTCACGGAAAGACTTCCATCACAGCGATGATCATGCATGTATTAAATTTTTCTGGCATCGCATCGCCGAACTCCGAACTCCAAATTCCGAACTTCGATTACATGGTCGGCTCCAAGGTGGAAGGATTTGAAACGATGGTGAAGCTCACAGAAGATTCACCTGTCATCATACTTGAGGGTGACGAATATCTTTCTTCTCCGATTGATCGAAGACCCAAGTTTCATTTATACAAAGCTGACATTGCCTTGTTAAGCGGCATTGCATGGGATCACATCAACGTGTTTCCGACTTTCGAAAGTTATGTGGAGCAGTTCAGGATTTTTGTTGATCAGATTCCTGCAAACGGAACATTGGTGTATTGTGAAAAGGACGTTGAAGTAAAAAAAGTTGCTGAGCAATCAACCAGCGCCTGTAAAAAAATCCCTTACGGAATTCCATCTTACGAAATAATAAACGGAACAACGTTTCTTACAACTAACAACTCCGAACTAAGAACTTCTTTACAAGTTTTCGGCGAACACAATCTAATGAACATCGAAGGTGCACGAAACATTTGCAACCTGCTGGGAGTGAATGATGAAAAATTTTACGGTGCTATCTCTTCCTTCAAAGGAGCAGCGAGACGATTGGAATTGCTTGCAAAAAATGATTCCGTTTCTGTGTTCAAGGATTTCGCACATTCTCCATCCAAGCTGAAAGCTTCTGTGGAAGCGGTGCGACAACAATTTCCGGAACGTAAAATTATTGCGTGTATGGAGTTGCACACTTTTTCCAGTCTCAATGAAAATTTTTTGAATGAGTACAAAGGCACGATGGATAAGGCGGATGAAGCCATTGTTTATTTCAATCCGCATACGATCGAACATAAAAAACTGAAACCGATTTCAGAAGACCAGGTGAGAGTGGCTTTTGGGAATCCTCGTATTAAAGTAGTTACTGATTCTAAAAAAATGTTTGGCTATCTTGTCGGAGCCAATCACAGTAATACAGTTTTATTGATGATGAGTTCCGGAAATTTTGACGGGATGAATCTCGAACAACTTGCGCAATCGGTAGTCGGAGAAAAGAAAGCAGTTACTGAAGCCTGATTTATTATATTTACGCTGTAAAAAAAATTACCTGTATGATCAAAAGATATTTTCTCTTACTGTTGATGGCAGTTTTAATGAACCATATGGCCATGTCGCAGGGAACCATTGTGAGTGCTGATGGAACGCTGAAAGACAGGTTCAGCAAAAAGATAGGCAACCTCATGTTCTCTTCAACGGTTCTCAAACTGGGACGTGTTAAGAACAATGTTATAAAGGCTGATACGATTAGAATTTATAATGCAGGAAGTAACGCGCTCAGTCTTTCTCTTGGAAAAATTCCGGCTCATATGACGGCCAATCTTCAGTCAGAAACGCTTGCATCAAAATCAGCAACGTTGATCGCTGTTACTTTTGATGCAGCTAAGAAAAATGACTATGGTTTTGTACTCGACCGTTTCGAATTAAGTACAAACGATGCTGATCAACCTAAGAAAATACTTTCGGTCACTGCAACCATTGAAGAATCCTTTGCGATGATGACAGCTGATGATTCAGCACAGGCAGCAAAAGCACGTTGGAGTGAATCCGGTTTTGATTACGGTCAAATAAAACAAGGCGATAAAGTTTCCCACCAGTTTGTTGTGTACAACGATGGCAAAAAAGATTTGCTTATTCACAAGGCAAAAACAACGTGTAGTTGTCTGAAGACAACCATTTCCAAAACTACTGTTGTTGTAGGTGATAGCAGCATTGTAAAAGTTGATTTCGATTCATTCGGGAAAGAAGGAAAAGATTCCAGGAAGTTGGATGTGTATTTGAATGATTACCTGAGACCGGATGTTACCATTGAGATAAAAGGAGAAGTGAGTAAGTAACTATGTGATTAAGTTACTAAGTGACTAGGTTATTCCGTAACTTTATTGAGTTACAAAGTCACTTAATCACATAGTCACCTGATCAAGTCACACAAGAATATTAACCCGTACATTTTTTATGAAAGAAATTACTGCGCAGGAGTTAAAAAATAAAATTGACGGCAAAGTCGATTTCCAATTAATTGATGTGCGCGAACCACATGAGTATGATGTTGTAAACCTTGGAGGGGAATTAATTCCGATGGGTTCCATCCTGAACGAATTGGAAAAGATTTCACGCGAAAAGGATGTGATTGTGTATTGTCGTTCAGGCAGCAGGAGCGGAGCCATCATTCGTGAGCTTGAAACGCGACACGGTTTTGACAATCTCTACAATTTAAAAGGTGGTATTCTTGCCTATGCGAAAGAGGTCGATAATTCATTGCCTGTATATTGAGAACGTAAAATAATTATTACCTTTGGTCGTAATTTGATTGGCTGCGTTTTTTCTTCGATTGATCTTCCATCAAATTCGACATTTTAATTTTTAATTTTTCAGTGACTGATTTAATACATCATCTGTTAGATTTTATTTTACACATTGACATTCATCTCGAAAAGATTGTTGGTGAGTATGATAAAAGCACTTATTTAATACTTGCACTCATTGTATTTTGCGAGACAGGTCTTGTTGTGACTCCTTTTTTACCGGGTGATTCACTCTTGTTTGCCGCCGGTGCGCTGGCTGCAAAAAGTTTATTAAGCCTTCCTTTGCTTATCATAATCCTGTTTGCGGCAGCCATTCTTGGTGACAATACAAATTATTTTATCGGGAATTTCCTTGGTCATAAATTGATCACAGCGAAACGAAAAATTATTAAAAAAGAGTACATAGACCGTACACATCTCTTCTATGAAAAGCATGGTGGCAAAGCGATTGTGATTGCGAGATTTGCTCCCATCATCCGTACGTTTGCACCGTTTGTTGCCGGGCTCGGAAGCATGACGTACAGGAGATTCATTGGATTTTGTGTGTTCGGCAACATACTATGGATTTGCAGTTTCTCGATTGCAGGGTATGTTTTTGGTAACATCGAAATCGTGAAGCGTAATTTTACATTCGTTATCTTCGGAATTATTTTGATTTCATTGTTGCCAATGATCATCGGAATAATTCGTCATAAATATTTTAATAATAAACCTGCGTAATTAATAATTCTTTAAAACCAACCAATATGAGTAATACAATTAGACGTTTTGGATTGTTTGGGTATCCTCTCGCACACTCCTATTCAAAAAAATTTTTCACTGAAAAATTTCAACGGGAAGGTCGTACCGATTGCGTGTACGATAATTTCGAAACACAAAACATCCAGGACTTGAAAGGAATTGTCAGGGAGCATCGGGATCTCGAAGGGTTGAACATCACGCTTCCTTTCAAACAGGAAATCATTCCTATGCTCGACAACCTCGATGATATTTCCCAGCGCATCAGCGCTGTAAATGCTGTTCGCATCATTCGTGGCGAAGGTGGAAAAGTGGAATTGCATGGACACAATACCGATGCCTGGGGTTTTGAATTGGCGATTCGCCCGATTCTTCGTCCTCATCATCGCAGAGCATTAATTCTTGGAACAGGTGGTTCTGCAAAAGCGGTGAGTTATGTTTTCAGGAAACTGAACATCGAGCATTTTTTTGTTACGCGTAATGAATCGCGTTTTCATTATTCGTATGCTGATCTGAATTTCAACACCATGAAAGCATTTCAGATTGTTGTCAACACCACTCCGCTTGGAATGTTTCCGGATACGGATACGTTTCCGAATATTCCATACGAGTTCCTGACTCATAAAAATCTTTGCTTCGACCTCATCTACAATCCGCCTCAAACGATGTTTTTAGGAAAAGCAAAAGAAGCCGGAGCTTTTATCCACAATGGTTTCCGCATGTTACGCTTGCAAGCTGAAAAGGCGTGGGAAATTTGGAACGAACCCATTTTCGTTCAGTAGTTGTGAGTAATTAGTTCAGAGTTCGGAGAAAAAATCCGTACATAGCAAGTCTCCGAACTCCGAACTAATTATTCCGAACTAATAAGTTAAGTAATAAAACAAATCCCCATTCTCTAAAAGGTGAATGGGTTTTTTGTTGGGACAACTTTAAGTATTTCTTTAACGTCTATGGTGTATAAGTATCCTTTGAATTTTTTTCAAATCAAATTATTAAGATTTACCTTTAAGGTACTGAACCGAATAGCCATGAAAAAAAATCTACAAGTAACCGTCTGCTTACTGCTTACTGCTGCTGCAACCCACGGCCAGGCTCCGCAAAGCTGGTCTTCAAAAGGAGTTGGTGGAGGAGGAGCTTTGTTTTCTCCGAGCATCAATCCTGTAAACGAAAATGAGTACTATGTTGCCTGCGACATGAGCGAAATTTTTCACACAACTGATTTCGGTCTCAGTTATGACCAGGTTCATTTTTCAAAAATTCAGGTAGGTGTCAATTCGAAGATTATTTTTACCAACGATCCGAATATTTTGTATTGCATTGATTACGCAAATAACGAAATCGTTCCGATTCGCAGTGATGATGGTGGAAATTCATGGCAGCATCTCTCCGGCAATCCGGATGCATCAGAACAAACATACTGCATCCGTGCTGACTACAACAATCCGAATCGGATTATCATTTCTTACTATGGAGCAATTTATTTTTCCAATAACGGAGGAACTTCATTCACGAACATTCACAATGCGGTAAGCAGCGGATCAGGAGCATTGGTGGCAGGAGTTTTTTTTGACGGACAAAACATTTTTGTCGGAACGAATGATGGCTTACTTGTTTCTTCCAATGGTGGAAATACTTTTACAATGGATGCGTCAAGCGGAATTACAAGCGGACAAGCCATGCTTTCTTTTGCAGGAGCGAAACAGGGAAGTACGACACGCTTTTTTATCATCACGGGACTGGCTTCAAATATTTATGTCGGCATTCCGGGTTCTGACTATTATAATTTTCTCCAGGGAGTTTACAGCATGGACTACGGTAGTGGAGCTTGGATTCCTCGTATGACAGGTATTACGCTCGCTTCCGATTTTATGATGTTTGTTGCGATGGCGGAAAACGATACCAGCACAGCATATCTTGCGGGAAGCAGTACATCCGCCTATCCGAATGTGTTGAAGACTGCAAACGGAGGAGCATCGTGGTCGCATGTTTTTATTACAACAAACAATCAAAACATTAACACAAGCTGGTGCGGACAAGGAGGAGATCACGCGTGGAGTTTTCCTGAATGTCCGTTCGGTGTTGCGGTTGCGCGCAACAATTCCAACAAAGTAATCTTTGGGGATTTTTCCTGTGTTCACAAAACTTCGGATGGAGGATTAACTTGGCAGCAAGCATATTCATCGGTTGCAGATCAGCATCCTGCAGGAGCGCCTTCTCCAACGAATCAAAGTTATCATAGTTGTGGTTTGGAAAATACGACTTGCTGGCAGGTGTTCTGGATGAATCAGAATGAAATGTTTTCATGCTTCTCTGACATTCGCGGATGCAGAAGTACGGACGCAGGAAACTCCTGGTCATTTAATTATACAGGTCACACAGACAACAGCATGTATCGTATCGCAAAAAATGGTGCAAACAATACGTTGTATGCAGCGACTTCTACGGTGCATGATTTGTATCAAAGCACGCGTTTACAAGATGCTACATTGGACGCTTCAACCGCTCATGGGAAAGTAATCTTCTCTTCCGATAATGGAGCGACATGGCTAACACTTCATGATTTCAGTCATCCTGTTTTTTGGGTGGCGACAGATCCGAACAACCCGAATCGTTTGTATGCTGCCGTGGTAAATCATACTTCTAATCTCGGAGGAATCTGGGTTTCAAACAATATCAATCTCGGTGCATCTTCGACATGGACGCAACTTTCCGCTCCTCCTAGAACAGAAGGACATCCGTATTCAATTTTAGTTTTGAATGACGGAACATTGGTTTGTACATATTCCGGAAGGAGAAATTCTTCGGGAACATTCACAGCAAGTTCCGGTATTTATACATACAATACTGGAACTTCAACCTGGACCGATAAATCAGATAACGGAATGTTCTATTGGACTAAAGATGTTGTGATTGATTCGAATGATGTCACGCAAAATACCTGGTACGTGGGTGTGTTCAGTGGCTGGGGAGGTGCACCGAATGGTTTGGGTGGATTGTACAAAACAACTAACCGCGGAACTACCTGGACAAAAATTGCAACGCAGGATCGTGTTACATCGTGCACGTTTAATCCTGCCAATGCAAACCAGGTTTTTCTTACCACTGAATATGAAGGGTTATGGATGAGCACAGACATCAATTCAGCAACACCTTCATTTCAATTGGTAAACAGTTATCCGTTCAAGCAACCGGAACGGGTTTTCTTCAACCCTTATGATGCTAATGAAATGTGGGTAACAAGTTTTGGTAATGGAATGAAAGTAGGAACGATTGTTCCGAACGGAGTTTCATTTGCTGAAGTAAACAATGGTGCAATCCATCTCTATCCTAATCCCGGAAAGGAGTTTGCAGTTTGCAGTTTACAGTTTGCAAGAGATACAAAAGTTGAATTGACTGTAACCGATATTTCGGGAAGAGTTTTATTTAATGAGCAGATGGAAACCGTAAACCGAAAACTGGAAACCACCCTCGACATGCGTAAATTTTCAAAAGGAATTTATTTTGTGAATGTAAAGACAAACGAAAGTAGTCGGACTGAAAAATTAATTATTGAATAATTTTCCGATCGGATAATTTTTTCTTCCACTCTCATTATTCCTTTATTTCCCGTTTGCTTGTGAAATAAGCGATTACAGAGTACACAACTCCGATGATCAGGAGATTAAAAACAAAATTAATCAGCGTGTCGCTTACTGAATGCGAACGGCTGTCTATGTCGCAATGCGCCTGAAAATGTAGCCGAATATTTTTTTATAATGCAGATCGAAAAGAACGACAAACTCTTACGGGTTCGATTTGATAGTATCGAGCAATTCTTTTTCTTCGGATGGCTGCATCTTCTAACTGGAATGCAAAAGTCTCATTTTCGTTGCAAGTTATTCATTAACTGGGGTAACAGAATGTTATTTATCGCTACTTTTGAAAGGAATATTTTATTAAAAAAGGTATGTCGGAAAAAGGAGTAGCATTTGAAAAGTTGTTGAACATCATGGATGAATTAAGGGCTCAATGTCCCTGGGACCGAAAGCAAACCATGGAAACTCTTCGCCATCTTACCATTGAGGAGACCTACGAACTGGCCGGTTCTATTCTTGACAAAGATATGATTGAGATAAAAAAGGAGTTGGGTGATCTTCTTCTTCATATCGTTTTTTATGCAAAGATTGCAGATGAACAAAAGTCGTTCGACATCAAAGATGTGATTGAGAGTTTATGCGAGAAATTAATTCATCGTCATCCTCATATTTACGGAGACGTAAAAGTGAATGATGAAGAAGACGTAAAAAGAAATTGGGAGCAGTTAAAATTGAAGGAAGGAAAAACTTCTGTACTGGAGGGAGTTCCGCTTTCTTTGCCGGCAATGATAAAAGCATCACGTATCCAGGACAAAGCGAGAGGTGCGGGTTTCGATTGGGAGAAATCAGAACAGGTATGGGAAAAGGTGCAAGAGGAATTAGACGAGTTTCATGCGGAAGTTGAACAGAAATCTTCAAAAGAAAAAATTGAAGATGAATTCGGTGACGTTCTTTTCTCGTTGATCAACTACGCACGTTTCCTGGAAATCAATCCGGAAGATTGTTTGGAGAAGACAAATAAAAAATTCATTAAGCGATTTCAATACATTGAAGCGGAAGCTACAAAAGCCGGAAGGAAACTCAGTGAAATGACTCTTCAGGAGATGGACCTGTATTGGAACAAAGCAAAGGAGTTGTAATCTTTGCGGAAAGAAATTGTCCTTCATTAGTATCCTTACGAATTAATAAACAATTCTATGCTACAACCTGGTCAAAAGGCCCCCGGCTTTTCATTGCTCGATACGGAGAAACAAAAAAAATCATTGGATGATTTCAAAGGAAAAAATGTCGTGTTGTTTTTCTTTCCATTTGCTTTCACAAGCACGTGCACAAAGGAAGTTTGTGAAGTGCAGGAGGATTTCAGTATCTATCAGAAGTTAAATGCAGTTCCCATCGGTGTTTCAATTGATACACTTTACTCCCTGAAAAAGTTTAAAGAAGTGTATAAACTGGATGATGTTTTATTTCTTTCTGATTTCAATAAGGAAGCGATCCGGGCTTACGAAGTAATCATTGAAGACTATCCGAATGGGTATAAAGGAGTGGCTATGCGTGCTACGTTTATCATCGACAAAGAAGGTATTCTGCGTTATGCAGAAGTTCTTCCGAGTGTCAGCGATTTTCCTGACATGGATGCTTTGAAAAAATCGCTGGCTGGGCTGGCATAACCTACGACAATCAGCGAACATGGAACGAAATTTTTTTTTCGAAACGGTTTTAACCGTTTTCGTATTTCAACTCAAAGAGTAACAATGGCCAATCCTGCTCCAAACAAAATCGTAATCAGTTTGTAATAATTGAAGCGATGTTGCTCTGATGATTCGAAAAGAATGGTCGTAGAGATATGCAGGAATATTCCGATTACCAGCGCCATTATTTTATCGAAGTAAGCTGAAAGATTACTCATTCCGTTTTCACTGATCAAATTGCTCGTAACGGCACCAAGAGGAGCCATGGAAGCAAAGAGTATGAGATAAAAAAGCGCACTGCCTTTTTTTATTCCTGAATCAAGCAGCATACTCATTAGTGCAATTGCAACAGGAATGTGATGAAGAATGATTCCTGCCAGCAGCGAGTCTCTTGTTTTTTCATCGCTGAAATTTTGAACCAGCGGCATTCCTTCCAAAAAACTGTGAACGCAAAGTCCCAGGATCAATGCAAGCGGGAATGCGTTCTTCTGATTTTGGTGAATATGAATATGCCCGTGTTCGATTCCTCCTGAAAAAATTTCAAGAGCAACCTGGAGAAAGAAACCGATGAGAATATAAATACCGATGTTGGTCGATGATGAATCGTATACCTCGGGAATCAGGTGCAACATACAAAGCGCAAACAGGTAAGCACCGCTAAATGCAAGTAAGAGTTTTAATACCTGTCGCTTAATACCCGAGAAAAAGAAAACGGAAATGCCGCTGGCGATTACCGTAAACCACAGAAGAAAATAAGCGAAGAAAGGCATACAGAAATATTCGGGTTAATTTTTTTGGGCTATCAAAATTAAACGGTCAGAGCTTTTTTCGTCATAACTGTTCAGGTTATAATCTCCGAAAATGTCAATAATGGAGAGTTTATACGCTGAAAAATATTTTTCAAAATCATTTTTTGTGAACAAGCTGAGTTGCTCGTAGTATTCAAATTTTTTTCCTTGGTCTGTGAAATTTATTTTCTTGAATATATTTCCACCTGTTATTTTTTTCTGAATGTGAAACTCAATTCCGTCAATGGTTTTTGTTTCTTCAGGGACCAAAGCTGATTTTACCTTGGCCGAGTTAAAGTAATCGAGTACAAGAACTCCTCCCGGTTTTAATGATTGTGCATTTGCATAAATTGTTTTTGCATTGTCACGTTCCTTTTCGAAATATCCGAAACTCGTGAAGAGGTTAAACACAAAATCGTAGTAATTGATTCTGAATATCTCACGCATATCATGCAGGAAAAACGATAATTTTTCATCCTCAAATTGCTGGTCATACTCAATGCTTTCAGGTGACAGATCAAAACCGGTCACATCAAAACCTTGCTGATTCAGGTAAACCGAATGACGGCCTTTTCCACAGGCTACATCAAGGATTCGGGCTCCGGGCAATGGTTTCAGGTAATGAACCAGGTTGTCTAGAAAAATCCGCGCTTCCTTCTCATCTCTTCTTTTATAAAGAATATGATAATAAGGGGAGTCGAACCAGCATTCAAACCATTCCTGCTTTTTGTTCACCTGATTTTAAATTTGTACGAAAGTAAAATTAATAATTTTGATAGTGCATTTTTAAGTCAGATACTTTCGTTGATGACTTCCTTTGCCGTCTCATCGAATTGTGTTTCGAATTCCTATTTTTGCAGAACATTTTAATTATAATCAACTTGGACAAATTTAAAATTCTTGCAAAGACAACTTTTGGGTTTGAAGATTTGCTGTCAGAGGAGCTGAAATCTTTTGGTGCAACCAACATTGAAAAGCTAACGCGCGCTGTGACGTGTGACGGTGACCTCGAAATTTTGTACAAAGCAAATTTATGGAGTCGTGTTTCTCTGCGAATTCTAAAGCCGGTAAAGACTTTTCCTGCCGGAAGTGAAAAGGAGTTGTATGATGAAGTAAAAAAAATTGACTGGAGTGAATATCTGACTGTTGATGAAACGCTGGCTGTTGACGGAGTGGTGAGTAATTCGGTTTTGAATCATTCATTATATGTGGCACTTAAAACGAAAGATGCCGTCGTGGATCAGTTTCGCGAAAAGTTCGGGAAGCGGCCTTCTGTGGATACAAAGCACCCGAAAGTTCGCATCAACGTCCACATCAGCAAAGATGTGGCGAACATTTCATTGGATAGTTCGGGTGATTCATTGCATAAAAGAGGTTACCGGAGTCAGACAGGAGAAGCGCCAATCAACGAAACGCTGGCGGCAGGAATGGTATTGACCAGTGGTTGGGATCGCAAAACTCCCTTGATAGATTTCATGTGTGGAAGTGGAACCATTTTGATTGAAGCCGCGCTGATGGCAAAAAATATTGCTCCCGGAATTTTCAGAAATGAATTTGGCTTTGAGCGATGGAATGATTTCGACAGCGAACTGTGGGAGAGAATTCGTGACGAAGCAAAATCAGGGGAGCTGACGAAAATTGATTTCCCGCTTACGGGAATTGAAAAATCAGCTCAAACATTGAAGGTTGCAAAAGAAAATGTAGGCAATGCGCGGATGGCTGATACCATTGATCTTCATGCGATGACTTTTGAAGATTATAATCCTGACGTCACGAATGGGACCGTCATTATCAATCCGCCATATGGAGGACGGATTACAGATGACGATTTGTTCAGTTTGTACAAAGCCATCGGAGATCAGTTGAAAAAAAAATACAAAGGATTCACAGCGTGGGTTCTTACGGCAAATCGCGAAGCGGCAAAAAATATCGGGTTAAAACCGTCACGGAAGATTGAGTTGTACAACGGCTCGCTCGAATGCAGGTTTCTCAAGTTTGATTTGTACGAAGGAAGTAAGAAAGGAAAATACATGGTGAAGAAGGATGAGGAGGTGAGATGATTTGCATAGCCCACGATTTCAATCGTGGGTTTAAACGATTTCAATTGTGAATAAACGATTTTAATTGTGAATAAACGATTTCAATCACCGGTAAAATAATTTTATCAGAATGAAAAAAATAGCATTGTTAACAAGTGGAGGCGATTCGCCCGGAATGAATGCCTGCATTCGTGCTGTCGTGCGTTCCGGAATTTACAACAAACTTGAAGTTGCCGGGATCATGCACGGGTATGAAGGAATGATGGATGGAAAATTTATTCCGATGAATTCAGAATCGGTGAGCGGAATTATTCAACGTGGCGGAACAATCCTGAAAACCGCACGCAGCAAACGTTTCATGACTGCAGAAGGAATGAAACAGGCTTTTCAAAATTTAAAGAAGGAAAATATTGATGGTGTTGTTGCCATTGGTGGTGACGGAACTTTTCGAGGAGCGGTAGAATTCAATAAAAATTTTGATGTTCCTTTTATTGGTATTCCCGGAACGATAGACAACGATCTTGCAGGAACTGATTTTACACTTGGCTTTGACACAGCCATCAATACAGTTGTAGAGGCGGTGGATAAAATCCGTGATACGGCAGCTTCACATGATCGATTGTTTTTTGTAGAAGTGATGGGACGCGATGCCGGCTCCATTGCCTTGTTAAGTGGAATCAGCGTTGGAGCAGAAGCAATTCTGATTCCCGAAACAAAAACATACATTGATAATCTCATCCAAACGCTGGAGAAAGGTTGGCAACGGAATAAAACTTCGATGATTGTTATTGTTGCAGAAGGAGACGAAGCCGGCGGTGCTTATAAAATTGCCGAAATCGTAAAAGAAAAATTAACGGGTATCGATACGCGCGTTACGGTACTTGGTCATATTCAGCGTGGGGGAAATCCGACCTGTAACGACAGGGTGTTGGCGAGCAGGCTTGGTGTGGCCGCAGTAGAAGCACTGTTGAATGGAAGAAGAGAAGAGATGATTGGTTTGGTGAACAATGAAATTTCCTTTACACCTTTTGTGAATGCTGTAAAACAGCATGTCATCAATCAAAATCTTTTAAGGATTGCAAAAATTTTATCCATCTAGCTCACGATTTTAGCCCACGATTTTAATCGTGGAATCGTGGGAATTCGAAAAAATATATTTTTTAAAAACAATTTCAATCGTTTTATTTTTTCGGAAAAAAATTAGGCATAAAAAAACCGGTGTTCCTTCGAAAAAAATATCAGAAGAAACACCGGCACAAGGTGAATTCAATTAAGAAAGATTATTGCCGAGAAGTTTTGCCATCTCAAACATATTGACAGTTTTCTTTCCGCCAAATACTTTTTTCAGGTTATCATCCGCATTGATGTTGCGTCTTTCTTTTGGATCCTGAAGTTTGTTCTTTTTGATGTACTCCCAAACTTTCTTCACAACCTCTGTTCTTGGAAGAGGCTTCATGCCAACAATCGGTTGTAAATTTACACCGATGTTATAAGGTTTCATAAATGCAGCATTTGGTTTTCTTTTTACTTTAGGTGCTGCTTTCTTCACCGCTTTTTTAGCTGCCTTCGCTGGTTTAGCTTTAGCTTTAGCTTTAGGCTTAGCTGCCTTCTTTGCTTTTTTAGTTGCCATTTTTAATTTTTGTTTAGTGCCTGAAAGGTAGGCAATATTGGGACTTTCCAAACATTCTTTATAGATTTTATCCACAACCAAACCTGAATAACTCGGGAGGTTTTCATTGGTAAAATGTGGTTCAAAAATGAAATTGTAACAGCTCGTTCAGCGAAGAAAAAATTTACTTTCCGGTCCTTCATTAAATAACAAGTCAATCACACTCAGGTTGGAAATAAAACCATGCTTGCCTGAAAACACTTGTCTATAGCTTGTTTCAGGGGTTTTGCTGAGATATGAAGATTCGAAAGTAGTGCGCAAGTCATCCAGATCATGAACGTCTTTTTGATAGGATGAGGTGAATGAAATTGAGATGTCGGCGTTCAGAAACCGAAAGATCAGCCTGAGGAGTTCAAGGTTAAAAGCAAACAGGGTTTCAGATTTTTGTTGATAAAGTTTAGCGAAGTCATCTTCGAAGTACTCGAAGAAAGCCGAATTCCGATAGGCGGAAACAAGGGATCTCCAGTGAACCTTTTGCCAGTTTGTATCAGGCACAATCTTCACTTCATGAATCGGAATTGAAAAAAGATTTTCATGTTGCACAGGAATGATGAGCGGAAGAATCCCATTTGTTCCATAGATGAGTGCGCGGTTACGATGTGTTTGCTTTACATAATGTTCGTGTTGTTCAATCATAATTTCTTTCGATTGAATACACGAAGCAATGTAAGGGATAGGAGGTAGGTAGGAAATTGAAAGGAGAGGAGTCAAGAAAGAAAGTTCTGTTAAGTTTAATGGTTCATTGGTTCAATAGTTCATCAGTGGTTCTTGACTCGTTAAATAACTATTGAACTTCTAAACCATTGAACTATTGTTTTTCATACGCTCCCATATCAGGTGCAACACCAACAGGTCGAGGATTACCTTTCAAATCAAAATTAAGAAGCGTAGAAAGATTGGTAATTGAAATGGCTCCTGCATCAATAGCCGGCGAACCGGGCTCAAGTTCATATACATTGTCATCCGTACTATGAAATAACGGATAGGATGAATCAGTGCCGCGAATAACAGAGTTGTAATGAAGCGATGAGCTTGTTGAGAAAGCGCTTTCAACTTTTAACAGCGAATGATCGAATACATAATTGTTAGTTCCCGATGGAGACGAAAAAGCAGAGTCAAATCCAATTTCATTATCTACATTTCCATACACTATGCAGTTACCGAAATAAGCGGTATCGATAGGACGAATGGAATTGTCTGCTGGATTATAGTTGTTAAACAATATGGAAGGAGTCTGTCTTGTATCATTCCAGTAATTTGCAAATGTGCAATGAAGAAAATGATAATTTCCTCCATATAATAAAGCAGCAAGGTATTGACCGCTGTTTCCAAACACACAGTTGTTTGATCTTATTGTAGAGCCTCGTGCTTCCAAAGCCACGCCAGCCATGTTCTTTATAATGGTATTATCCAATTGCAAAGTTGTTGAGCCGGGAAAAAATACGGTGTCGACCACCAACCCGACATTTCCGTTTTTAATAATTGCATAATTGATGGAAGAGTTTTTTGTTCCCCCACTAATTTCATGTGAACCATTCAGATTGTTAACTGTTAAATTCGATAACCAGATTCTGTCCCATTGCCCGGGAATATCCTTGAATGCATCTCCGAGCCTGCTGCCTTGGAATGTGACGGGCTCCTGCAATGTTCCATTCACTTTCAATGTTCCTGATGAAAGAACGATCATTCCGGATGCCGGAGTGAAATGAACTTGAGTGCCTTGTTGGATGGTAAGCGTACAGCCTGAATCAACCAATGCATAACCGTAGATTACATGAGGCAAATCATTTGTCCAGACGTCGTTACAGTTGAGAAAAAATAATTGCCCTGCATTTGGCGCAGCATGATGAAAGTGCGCACGTTGCCCGAACGACACAAGTTGAAGTTGCTGCGGACTTCCGCTTGAGAATTCAAATAGGATGGAATCGTTTACGATAAATGGAGTGTTTGGATTTCCGGGATCAGGAATGGTCACTTCAACAAAAATAAAAATGCTGTCGTGTGCACCGATCTCTACATTGTTGATGAACTTCCCGGGAGTTCCGTTTACGTTCAGACGATAATAGGATTGGTTGCCTCCTCCTAATCGTACCAACGGAATCCGCACCGCATTGTCGCTGGTATTTCGAACCGTAAAAATTTGTGTGGCACTTCCTGTCTGAACAAAGACTGTATCAAACATGATGGTGTCTTCAGAAAATTCGAGATGTACAGAAGAGTCGGTGATGAAGTCTTCCTGTTTCTTACAGGAAGAAACGGAAATGATAATGAGTGAAATGAGAAAAAAATACTTGCGAAACAATATGGTCATGCAGCGGCAAAGATAGATTTTCAGAGATAACGGAGAAAAGCGCTTTAGATTTTAATCAACAAAAAGGCTGCTAAGTAACTAAGTGATTAAGTGACGAAGTAACTAAGTGACCAGGTACAACGAACAACTATCCACTATCCACTATCCACTATCCACTATTCACTATTCACTATTAACTATTTCGCCACTTCCGAAAACATCTTCAGCTTATTCTGAAGCATCTCTAATTCGGTTTTTGCATTACTCAGGTTGTCTTCTACTTCCTTTAAAAGTCCGCCCATATTTTTGGCGTTTGAAAAGAAGCCGAGGTTGTTTTCGTATTGGTTGATGGTTGCCTGTAAACGTTTAATCTTATCCTGGATGGTGCTTTGCTCTTTCCGCATCAGGTTTCCTGAATCTTCCGACTTCGAAAGCATCTCGACATTGTTCCTGAATTTCAGCATGTTCTTTTGAGAAGATTCGAGTTTCATCGAATCATACTTCGCATCCAGAACTTTCTTATACTTTTCATACACGCGTTGCTTCTCGTTGTATGGAACATGAGCAATCGCATTCCATTCAGTTGAGAAATCTTTCAGGGTTTTTAAATCGTCATCTGTTTGACCGGTTGCTTTAAATTCATCGAGACGTTTAATCAACTCTTCTTTCTTTTCAAGATTCTTTAGTTGCTCGGCATCACGTTCACCATAGGAGGCGCGCTTTCCTTCAAAAAATTTATCGCATGCTTCGCGGAATTTCTTCCAGAGTTTATTTTCTTCCCACGACTCAATACGACCGGCTTCCTTCCAGTCTTTTTGCAGTTGCATGATTTGCTTTCCTGGTGAATCCCACTCTTCATGCGTTGCTGAAGCAATCTCTTCTGCTTTCGTGATGATGGCGACTTTTTTATCCTTATTTCCCTTCTGCGTCTTTTTTAGATCACCGAAGAAAAACCGTTTGTTGGTATAAAATAATTTCAATGCATTCCTGAAATCATCCCACATTTTTTCATTCTCAGCTTTCGGAGCAAAACCGATTTTCTTCCACTCTTCAAGAATCTTTTGAATCGTTTCTGTCATGGTCTGCCACTGCTTCGGCGTGTCAAATTTTTCTTCGCTGAGTTTTTGAATGCGTTCCAACAGGATTTTTTTCTGATCAAGATTTACCTGCTCTTCCTTCTGTCGTTCTTTATAAAACTCACGGACTTTCTGGTACACTTCACCGATCAGTTCACGGTAACGCGAACGAAGCTCATCCGTTTTCTCCGGAGAAGTAGGTCCCAGTTCCGACCATTCCATCCGGTACAATTTAATCATGCGTTCCATGCCGCGGATGGATTCAATCTGTAACAGCGATTCAATTTTAGTAAGCAGTTGTGTTCTGAATTCGAGGTTGCGTTTGAAATCGAGCTCCTTCAAATCTTTACTCAACTTCATGTTGTAATAAAAATTGTGAGCGTGACGATGATATGCGCTTTGAATATTTTTGTATTCGCGAGAAGGAATGTTCCCGATCTCATTCCATTTTGTCTGCAACTCCTTAAAAGCATTGAATGCTTTTCCGATGTTGGTTTCTTCGCCAACCAATTTCTGAAGCTCGTTTACGATCTCTTCTTTTGCTTTCAGTTTGGAGTGAACTTCCGATCGTTTCAGCTTTTTGTATTTCGATTCACGGTCGCTTAAAATAAGAATCAACTCATTAAAACGTCCGTCAGCAGGATCTTTTGGTGGCTGGAAATCATCGGCATTACCGTTTTCGGCAAGGTGTTTTTCAAGCTGCTCATGCGCTTCCGTTTCGTGGGCGCGTAGGAATTCATTTTTAACTTCGTCCGCTTTGGCAAACGTTTCATCCGTCATTTCCTCTTTAACGAGTTCTTCCAAACGTTTGATGATTTCTTCCTTCATAGATTAATTTTTACTGTCCGTATTTCCGAATCCTTTTTGCAAAGGGCTTTCTAAGGGGTTTCAAAAATAAAAAATGTTTCTGAAGTGGAAAGTTTTTAAAAATTTAAGATTCCTGCACGATGTTTTTAACGAGCGTATTGGCGCTTTCGTATATTCGTATTAATTCGTATTTCGTAGACGTTTTGCTTGTAGATTTGTAAAAAGATGTTACATTTGCACCCTCAATTTCAATTATTATGAAGGCAGACATCCATCCAAAGAATTACAGATTAGTGGTTTTCAAAGACATATCATGTGATTATTCTTTCTTAACCCGCTCAACCATCGAAACAAAAGACACCATTAAATGGACTGATGGTAATGACTATCCGTTGGTGAAGCTTGAAATTTCTCAAATGTCACATCCATATTACACCGGTAAAATGAAACTTGTTGATACAGCAGGTCGCGTGGATAAGTTCCGCACCCGTTATAGCAAGAAGAAAGAAGTGACGAAATAATAATTTCTCAAAATCTTTTTTACAGAGTCCTCTGAATTTTCAGGGGACTTTTTGTTTGTACCTGAGTAAGTAGATGTCATTCCGGCTGCCTATAAAAAAAAATGCGCTATCCTAGATGGTTTTATCAGCCTTTTTACTTTTGGTTTGATATAACCGGAAAGGAATTTTCACGTCAATCTTTAATGGAATATTATTGACCATCCGGATGAAGTTCTCCGAAGATAGTTTAAAATCCAAGAAAGGAATAAAATTATGCCGGTTAAAAAGATATCGGTTAGAAAAATTTAAACCTGCATAATCTTTATATATATTTTGCCATGCATGAAGAATATTGGTTTCGTCATCCATGCCGCACGCATGCATTGACACTACGGAAGCGCCATTCAGTGCATCGTATTGAGTGATCTTCGATACAGGCTTGGAATTAAAAACGGTAGAGAAAAATTTCATTCTCCGGGGGGCTATTCCAATTACCATATCACGATGATGAGTAAATACTCCGAAGCGTGCAGCGCACGACATTAAATCAACAAGATGCGTAATATTGTTATCCAACTTGCGGGTGTCGGCAAACAACCCGACTTCGATAAGTTTTCTCCCTTATCTTCTTAGATTGTCAAGGTCATTTTTGAAATATACATCAAGCGGCAATCCATTTTCGCCATCCAGCACTGCTGAAATGGTACAAACCGTCTTGCCATGATCCCGCCCAAGTATCAAGGCAGAACGATTACCGATATAATGGGGAAACGTAAATAATGAAACTTTGTTGGCCGAGATAAATGAAACGGACAGGTATTGCTTGTAAACAGTAAACCACCCTTCTAATAGTTGTGAGAATGTTGAAGCTACTTTGTAGGTCACAATGGAATGGATGAACTTCCGCATCTTTCTTTTTAAAATAAAGGAGCTGATAAGTGTTATAACCAATCCCACAGGCAAAATTTGAATGTACGTCATCATCGCATTAAAGAATGGATTTTTATACATCGGGGCGAAGGGAGCCATTTCTTTTGCCTGCTGATCTATTTCAACAGGGCTTGCTCCCGTGGCTCTCAGCCCGTCAAGCATGTGAGCAGAATTTTTTTTCAGGAAATCGGGAATGAAATAAAAGTAATCAACAAGCCATGCAGCAACATATATAGTTGAAGCAATTAAAACCATTATGCTCCCGGTTTTAAATGCCCTTCTGAAAGTGATTATCCCCTCCCTGTATTTATCTCTGTACTTGCGAATGCCAATATAAACAAATGAAAAACCAATGAGCATAGAAGCATACCCGATCATCAAGCTTCTGTCAAAATCAAAGTTGCCTTCGCGATAGCTTGCGCTGTTAACATTATATAGCATCAGCATTGAAATTACAATGCCGGCCATAAGTCCATAGGTGATAATGCTCTTTTTCATTTTAGTAGGCTGGTGCGTCATTTTCTTAGTCCATTCGCTAACATATTTCCATGTGCTCTGACTTCCGATAACGAGCCAGAGATTTACGAAGTTTTTTATTGTGGAATTTCCGCCGACACTTGCAATTAAGCGAGAATGCCTCGAATAAAAAACTTCGTAAATCTTCGATGTTATATGCTGTGGCTATTTCAAGGTTAGTTGATTTGTTCATAGAAATGTCTTGAGCCAGTCTTTGTATTATGCACTTTCATCAAACATAATTTCGTCTGAACTGCCTATTTTATATAATGGTTCCTCAATGGGTAATGTAAAATAAAAAGATGAACCTTCACCTTCACTACTTTCTGCCCATATCTCACCACCATTTTTTTCTAAAAATCCTTTTACCAATAACAATCCAATTCCTGCTCCTTTATTCTTTATTCTTTTTTCTAAAAGACTTTTCATTTGTGGGGTAAAAAGTTTTCCAATTATTTCTTGTGACATTCCAACTCCAGTGTCTTTCACCTGAACAATAATTTTGTCATCTTTGCTTTTTGCGGAAACCGTTATTGTACCACCTTTTCCTGTATGTTTTATTGCATTTGAAACGATGTTTTGTAGGATGGAAATTAACATTTTACCATCCGCAAATACGGAAGTATTCTCCTCAATCTTGTGATGAAGATTTATCGTGTTTATTGAGGCAGTTTCGTTTAAAGTTTCAAATACTTTATCAATGTATTCGGTGAGTTTTATTTTTGTTGGAGAAAAAGCGTCTGATGCATATTTTATTCTTGCCCATTCTACTAAATAGTCTAACATATCTAATTCATCCATTGATGATTTATAAAGTAAGTCAAGCATTTCCTGAACAGCATCGGGCTTCATTTTATGAAAATTTTCTTTCAAATATTTTGCAGTTCCAATAATAGCTGAAAGCGGGCTTCTTAAATCGTGTGAA
>JAYVUK010000035.1:0-125023 GCA_043787975.1 Bacteroidota bacterium | reverse complement strand
GGCAGTCGGAACATTCACTCATTATGCTCTCCGAGCTACTGCATCATTCGTCCATTGCAAGTACTCGTAGCTACATCGGGCTTTCGGAAATGTCATACAAGCAGGTTTTTCACTCCTTGTAAAAGTGGATGATTGTATCGAACGTGAGTGCAATGGTTGGTTGAAATTTTAGCGAAGGAAACTTGTTTAAAAGGAGCGACAATGTGACTGTTGTGATTTAGATATTGTACTCTCAAGTTGTCCACTTTTTTTCGCACTTCTGAATTTAATAATGAAAACAACAATTATCCACTATTATCTGCATAAAATTATTTGTGAAGCAGGTTTTGGGTAGAATTCCAAACTATGAACAATGAAAAGAATGAAAATAAATATTTAGGTCGGCATTTTTACAGCTCTCCCTCACGAGATTTATTTTATGTTGAAGTGTATGATGTAGGATTGCATACTTTTTTCTTTGAATCATCTCTTCATCTTAATTTCTCCGATTACCCTCAACTCGTAAAGCTGATTAGGATTATTGTCCAGAAAAAATTGCCTGGCAAAACCAGAAGGATATTTGTGGGAAGACTTTTCTATGAAATCAGTAAAGTAAAAAATGTAGAAAAGTTCTACTTCAAGGAATTTGAACTTGATAAACATGGAAAGTATTCCGAGTCGTTAGCGAAGGTATATTTATCTGTCCTTTACAATCAGCTTTTACAAGTATTAGTTCCATACTCTCCCTACACTAATTCAGTTCTGTTCGAAGAAGTAAAATCCGCATATGAACCCAATGATGGTGACTTTAAAAAGGAATTATCAAAAGAAAAATTTGAAACAACATTAATTAATGATGAACTGAGAAATGCTTATGTCGATGTGTATGTGGTTGATGCAGTTTATTATTTTCAGAGTGTCGAAACCACATGGAAAACATGTGAGTTTTATTTTATGACTTCAAAAGAAAGTGAATTATTACTCCTGTTTTTTATTAAAGTCATTGATAAATATGAGTTACCCAGAATGGATGATTCTTAATCTTAAATCTTTCCTGGGTATTCAAAGCTTTTTAAAAATGCTGGCAATTTCATTTCGAATGCTTCCGATAATTTGTAACACCAAAATAAAGTCGGAGAAATTTCACCTCGTTCCAAACGGGAAATATTTTGGTAGTTGTTACCGATTTTGCTCGCCAATTCTGCCTGCGACCAACCCTTTTGCAGACGTTTTTTCTTAACGTACTGCCCGAATTGTTCATCAAAACGCTTATTGAGATGTGGCTTTTTCATTTTCAAAGCCAAACTCAAAATAATTCACGGGAATGATGTAACCGTATGCGGTTAGTTTATTATGTTTGTTTCAAAGAATTGATTTATTCACTCACCTATTAATAATAATTAAACAAACAGGTCATGACGGAAGAAAGTAAAAGCCAATTTGATTCAGAACGTGAACGATTAGAAATAGAAAAGCAAAAGTTAGCATTAGAAAAGGAAAAGTTTGAGTTTGAAAAGACAAAACATAATTCACTAAAGGAAACTCAACCACAAGTTAAGAATAATTCAAGAATAAATATTGTCGCTATTGTTTTGGGGATTGCTTCAATACTCACAGTTTTTCTCCCCTGGGTTAAAGGAGATGCAAGTGGCTCCGTTTCTGCAATGGGACAAAACTATTCGAGCAGCTACTCTTCAGGAGCAATAAGTGGAATTGTGGCTGGAGAGGGCTTGCTTTCGGTTATCTTGCTTGCTGTTGGTATCATTTTTAACTTTAAAGGAAATAGAATTTCAGCAGCTTTTGGAACAGCAGCTTTCCTTTTGACAATTATTTTTTTTATTAGGATGCAAGCGGCTGGAACAACAATTAGTAGCTACAATGCAACCGGCAGTTTTCGAATGAATGTTATGGATGGATGGTTTTATTCAGCATTGACAACATTATTGTATTCAATTCTCTCAATATTTAATTTGGGTATCAAGGGAAAAACTCCAGCACAATTAGATACAAAAACAAAAAATATTATTTTAACAATCGGTCTTTCATTCTTAGCCTTTATTCTTATCGGAACTAATAACCTTCTTGTTTCACTGATAGTTTTAATTTTAATGTTTAACACATTTCAACGACTTAATTTTATAAATGCAAAGTATTCTACTGTATTGATAATGTTAGGTGTTACTATTTACTTATTACTGGGGAATATTTTATTTCGAAATTCTGATTCAGAAATTTTAAGAAGTCTTAGATATGAATTTACGGCAAATGGTTTTTATTTTCTCAAGTATGTTATTGCATTGATTTTCGCATTTTCACTGGTAATCGATGGGGGCATTCAGGAGAGACCAATAAATATTTTTACCAAATACAATAATAGAAAGTATTTTATTTCATTCATGGCTGTCACAATATTATGGCCCATTGCAAATTGTATTTCTTTCACCATTCGGAAACACGAAATTACCCTCGATGAGAAGAAGCATATAAAGGAGGTATTTGAAAAAACATTGGGTAATGAAGAATGGTACATTTTATTTCAGACAGATGAAAATAATGTTTTACCAGCATCAACGGGAATATGGTTTTATGACAGAAACCATTACACTGTTTTTTTAGATAGTCCAAATAAAGCTTATGCGGATATGGACGGCAATTTTTCATATGAGGTTCAGTTAAAAATTGACAGTATGAATAAAAGTAAATGGATTCCTGCAAGTTTAGGAGAAGGTGTTTATGTTAACCTTAGTTCATTTACGGAGGATTTCGTAATTAATTATAAGGATACTTCTATTAAATTCCCATTAAAATTTCGGAAAGATAAATTCTTATCGGGCGAAGAAATACAAATGGAAATAATTTCAGTAGAAAATGATACGCTTATCGGAACAATTAATTATTTCACAAATAATACTACACATGAATTTAAATATTATGGAATTAAGAAATCTAAGTTTGATGCGTTAATGTTGAACACCGCCAATGTTGCAAAGATTGAAAGTCGAAAGATTTATAAAGACTTAAAACTACCAGACATTCATACGGGCAATCAGTTTATCGATAATAAATTAAAAAGGAATATCGTCTATTTAGGTACAACTATTGAAAAATTAACTCCTGACCCTGAAAAAACATCTGGTTGGAATGGAGATTATATTGTGAATTATAATGCCAATGGTATTCTTTCTTTAACCTTTACTTCCGAAGGTGAAGAATGTAACTATTCAACGTTGAGTCTAAAAACGGGCGAATTAATAAAATATGAAGAAAACTTTAAGCAAGATAAAAAATCAGCCTTAATATCTATTGGTGATTCCATATTCCAAAAGAGCGTTGGAAAAATAATGGATAAGTATCATTGGAACCAAGATTCTCTAAAAATATGTTACTCAAATGGTTCGTTATTTGATTTCCACTTGGGAATAAAAAATCTCGAATCATTTATTGTATCTACTGATTGCATAATATTGAAGGATGTCGTTTGTTTCTCTAACATAAAAGAAAAGGTGGAGGTAAGAATTCCTTTCGACAAAATTAAAGAATTTGTTACTGAAGGTAGTCAATTGTCATTTATATTAAAGGAACCCAAATTGTAAGTAAGCCATCTTTTAATTCAATCTGCAATTGGAACGTATTTTACAATCAGTTCATTTAATTCACCTTTGAATGGAGATTCTTCGGTAAGCGAAATCCCTGAATCTCATGGAGAATCTGTTGAAGTGATTTCTCCAGTTAAACTAAAAAATATTCTGAAGGAGTCTTTTAAGGATGCTTTGCAGTTGTACCAAAATTAGAATTCCATTTCTTCTGGAAATGATGTAATAATTCCGATTAGTTCATTCAGTTCATTTTTAAACGGTGATTCTTCTGTTAATGCCACTCCTGCACTGAGTACTTTATCATAGTCAATTGATTCGGTTCTATAATCCCGAACCAGTTCCCGAATATTAATCAACGGAATTTGGACGTGGTTATAATAGAAAACATTGAATTTAATTTGACGTGCAATTTTAACTTCTTGTTCGGTAAATCTCGGAACGGATTCAAATTCCATTTCGAGCAGTAACTCTTTTACTTGTTTAATCAATTTTTCTTGTTCATTTTTCATTATTTCTTTGTGAGATTTATTGTGGTGGTTTACTTTGTCTTTATACGATTCCCATTTACGTTGTATGCTCCGTAAACCAATCCCTGTTTTTTGGGAAATAATTACTTGGCTGATTAAACAGTTTTCCCCGATTAATCTGCTGATACATGCTTCAATTTGTAAACCCGCCAATTCACTTTTTGTACATAGTGTATTACGAAAGAGAGTATTATCTGGAAAACGTGAGTTGGCGGGTTCTGCAAGTCTGCGTTCTATGGCAGTTAAACTTTTCCCCGTTTGTAATTTAATCTCCTTTTTTAAATCAGTTTTAGAGATGAGTTTATCTTTTTTATTTAGGTCCACTAAAATATCATTCATTGAAGAGTAAATTAGTTGGTCATTTATATCCTTTGTTTTTTTACTTTTTAGTTTACTTAACTCAGAAAATAAAATTGACTTGCGGTTTGTTTCGTCCATATTCCCTTTGCATATGGAAAACAACTCATCTGAATAAATGGAGGCTCTTTCTCTTTGCGATGGGGTTATGGTATTACTTGCATAGGCATTGAACACACAATTGGCAATCCACATTAACCTGTCTGCCCGCAAAGGATACATGACAGGGTTATCACCTGATGTAATGCATCTTTGATTAAGCACACATGCCAGACAGTAGAACTCATCTATGGACAACAACGAATCATGTTTAAAGTACTTGTTAATTAGAGCATAGTCCATCATGGTCGCCATGATTGTGTTGGTCCTACTTCCATGACGGAATCTTTTTAATTCCCAAAGATTAATCCCAACACAGGAAATTTTTTCATCGAACAATGCCAACGTTCGTGATTCATTATGGAGTTCAACTTTCTCAATTTGTTCTTGAGTGAAGTATTTTTTCAAGTTATGTCTGGTAATATCGAATTTAATTCCTGCTGGAACGGGCATACCGCTTGATTTATCTTCAAGAATTAAATTCGCATAGTATCTCCTTCCAAGTTTACGGTTGTAGAAATTAAACTGTCGTATATCAAATAATGAATCGGTAGAATAAATACCTAAATCAAAGTTGTTTTGTGCCTGGTTTTTTGGGAAGTGTACATAATATTCTGCATCAATAAACTTATCAAATGAATATGTGAATGGTGTGGCATTCCCGTTCAAGTATGCATCGGGGTCATAACTCATGATTGTGAGCTGAGTTTTTGCATTCGCTCCTGGACACAATTTATATTTATTCCAAAGCCTGTAAAACAAAACTGTCATGTGCCTGTATGCGGAATGGTAATCGTTCGCTGAATTAACCCCCTCAATTGCCATAACTGCGTGTATACCGTGCATGGATAAGCTCTGATAACATGCGATTATGTATGGTAATGTTTGCAGGAAGGATTTTAGTTCTGTGATTTCACCTGGTGTAAGTCCTTCAAAGTCCAGAAAAAGTAATCCGTTGAATAAGTTTAAGTTTTTTGTTTCCAGGTATTTTTCAAACTGGGCATGTAGAACTACGCATGGCAGTTTTTTCTTGTCTTCTTTGTACCGTTCTGTATGACCGTATTCGGAGTCTTGAATAATTTTGCCTTGGATGGCAAGAACTTTTTCTTTGTGTCCGTAAAGCCCCTCTCGGACATAATCATTCAGGTATTCTGAGATAGTAATAAAGCTGTTAACATGTTTGCTGGTTGCATTGGAAAAGAAGTTGATTCTTTTTTGGTCATAAGTAGTCATTCATTCACTGGTTAATCACTGATTCTACATTTGAAAGGGTTCGGGTCAAGGCTAACCAGTGATTGAAGTCCTTGACCCTACATCCCTCTTCCTTTAAATTCTTTGCAGGGGAACAAAAAGGGGTTAATAATAAATAGCTACAAAACTATTTATCCAAATCTAATTAATTAATTTTAAAAATTCAAGATTAATACCGTTTGTTTAATGGGAAAAAGATGAGGTATTATAAAATACTGTTGCAAAAATCTTCTTGATGATGACAAATAAAACAAAAGAAAAAAACAATGAACTCCGTTATTTTTTACGAGAATCTGTATTGACGGAAGGTGCAACTTATCTTAATTTTAAAAATAATAGAATTCCCATCAGTAAATATTTATCTCCAATGATTGTAGCTTTTTTTGAACCGGAGTTGACAGACCCCCTTGAGATTGATAAGCTATTATTCAGAAAACTTGATGTGCCAAATTATTTAATTGATAATAAGGATTTACAAGAGTATCATAATGTACATTGGGTAGACGATGACTTTATCAAAAAGGTACGAATTGAACTTGACCAAGTTAATTACGGAAAACTAATTGATGATGTTGTAATACTCTTACTAATATATAAAACTTTAAAAATTTTTAATAAAAGAGTAATTGTGCCTGTTGAGGCTATGGGTGCTTATGTTTTGTTGAAACATTTTGAAAAAAAATTTATGGAGTTACGGGAGGAAGCACCTTTCAATCCTGCTTCATTTAAAATAAAAATAAACTCTCCAAAATACCTAAGAAATATTGAAACGAAAACGATGGTTGGGTTGATAGAATATGCTTTTCAAAACCTGTTTGAATCATCTGAAGGGAAAAAGTTCATTAATAAATTTTATGCAGTGGAAGAGAAGAGATGGGAAATACAAAATGCTCAAAAATTGCAGCACGGTACTGATAAACTCCAAACAACATATCGAGACCGCATCAAAGTGATTAGAATATTATTTTTTTGTTTCAAACAATTTTGTAAGAGCAAAAGAAAGAGAATGGTAGCGATTCACAATCTATTATACTTAGTTGGTGATGAAGACTTGCAGCTTAAAAAGGAAGACAAGATTGGACATGTAGATAAAGCTACCTATCAATACTGGATTCCTGCAATTGAAAATCGGTATAGAAAGCACGTCAAAGACCTTGACTAAAAACTGTACACCGTTACTTTTAGATTTCTTTAACGCCCTACAGAAGCCCAGCATCATTACGAGATAACTTTGACCGCTGAAAAAGCGAAGTGAAATTATTTTATCGAAAATTAAAAAGATGCGACCACCAAATAAACATGGATTTGACAACTCGGAATTATCGAAGCTGTACCATAAGCCCCTTCCGACTTCACCCCTAAAGTATGTGGGGGGAAAATATCGGAACAGACGATTAATAACTCAATACCTGTTGGAAATCTATGACCCTTATTCCAGAATTCAGTTACGTGAGCCTTTTGCTGGTCCGGCCTCAATTAGCTTTGAGATGATGGCAAGGACAAACATTCACAAGTATTGGATTAATGACATTGACCCTTCAGTTTTCTGCTATTTACTGTCGCTCAAAGATTATGAAGTTTTATTCCAAAAATATATTAGGAAAGGAATTCCATCAGCAACCGATTTTAAACTGTTTCGTCACAATCTTCTTGCTTTGAAAAGCATTCCGTTACCAGAAGATATAATTGATACAGCATATCAGAAACTGGTTGTTCAGCGGCTCTCATATTCCGGACTTGGAACAAAAGCAACCAGCCCGACCAACGAAATCGAAGGTCGTTGGAATGCAGAAAACCTCTGCACAGCACTTGAAATTATGCATACCAGAATTGCTGACAATGATGTCAGGATTACAAATCTTGATTATAAAAAGGTTATATCAAACGAATCGTATCCGGCTTTGCTTTATGTGGACCCACCATATTTCGAAAAGGGGAATCTACTTTATCAATACGGGATGCCAAATTCTGAGCATATTAAATTATCCGAACTGCTCCGAAAAACAAAGCACAAATTTTTATTAAGCTATGATGATTGTCCGGAAATCTGGGAACTGTACGCTTCGTGGGCTAAGATACGGACTATTAAATGCTGGCATTCCAATAGCAGTCGCAAAGAAAAAAAGAACGAATTATTAATTACTAATTCATAATCAATAATAAAAATGAAAAAATCAAAAACAGAAAAACTAAATGTTCATCTAAGTATTGAGATGGATGCTGAAGGTAAAATAATCTTCATCGAAAAGTCAATTAATGAACGCAAGGTAAAAATAGACAATTTACAGTTACTGAATTTTGGAATGCTGTTAGTTGATTGTTCCATGCACGGTGCGGTAAAAAACGGAGAAATTGAATTAAGTGGTACCCAAAAATTAAAAGGCATTATGTCAGAATTCAAAAACATAATTCAAACCTTCTCCCATTTTAAACAAATGCAAGAATCAGTATACAAAAATAATTATTCTTTAAATTAAAAAATCATGATACATCATCTAATAAATAACATCCACTACATGTTCTTCTTTGCTCCAATCACTAAAGAAGTAGTCAATCGAATCTTAAATCTCGACTTCCGAAAAAGAATTGACCTGTTAAATCAAAAGTGCGTTATCATTTCAGACCCACCCTTCAACATCAACTATCATTATGAGACCTATCACGATAAGTTAAGTCCGCAGGAATATTTGCAACTTTTACGAGACGCTTTTGCTGGTAGGGACTGTGTCATTATACATTATCCTGAACAAAGCATTAATCTACTACCTCAAGTAATGGGCAGCAAGTGTGTCGAAACCGTTGCTTGGGTCTATGGAGGTCAGCTTCCTAAAAAACATCGACTTGTAACATGGTGGGGAAACTTGAAGCCTGATTTTAAACGAATTCGAATTCCATATAAATATCCAAATGATAAACGTACTCAGGAACAAATTCAAAATGGGTCAGTAGGTGCGGCTATTGGAGATTGGTGGGAGATACCATTCCTAAATAATGTAACCAAAAAAAAATTAGGAATCAGCCACCCTTGTCCTCTTCCAGATGATTTGGTCCGTAAAATTATAATTCTTTCAACAAATCCAGGAGATACAATCATCGACCCGTTTTGTGGCATTGGCACTATTCCACGAATTAGTGCTGAGCTTGGTCGTAATTATATTGGATTCGAAATAAATCCATCTGATTGTGATTACATGAAAAAAATTGGACTCAAAGTATTTAAATCCTAATCCCAAAATCTATTCCATAAACAGAACCTAAATTAAAAAACTTTAAAAGATTAATTCACAATGAAAAAAACAAATATACAATGGACTGATGCAACCTGGAATATCGCCCGTGGCTGCACTAAAGTCGATGAAGACTGCAAATTCTGTTATATGTATAGGGATAGTTTGAGTAGTACACGCTACAATCCATTACAGGTAACAAGAACCAAAACGGTTTTTGACTTTCCTCTCAAATACAAACAAACGAAGAGTGATTGCTGGAACGGTCCGCCCTTAGTATTTACATCTTCTCTTACCGATGTGTTCCATCCAGCGATTGACAGTTACAGAAACGAGATGTGGGACATTATTCGGAAGTGTCCTCACTTAACATTTCAAATTCTGACCAAGCGTCCTGAACGAATTGCCCATTGTTTACCGGAAGATTGGGGAGAAGGATGGGACAATGTTTGGTTGGGAACAAGTGTCGGAAGCAATGATGGCAGACATCGTATTGAAGAACTTGCATGGATTCCGGCAAAGACTCGGTTTATTTCATTTGAGCCGTTGCATCAATTTGTTGATTTAAGTTTTCCAAGTGGTTCACTGGCACAATATGACTGGGCTATAATTGGAGCAGAATCAGGAAATGATAATGGAAAGTACAGGTATCGTCCATGTGATTTGATGTGGATTGAGTTGATGACATATGAATTAATGGAACGGGGTATTGCTGTGTTTATTAAACAACTTGGAACACATCTTTCGAAAGAATTACTGATGACTGACCGTCATGGAGGTAACATCGAAGAATTCCCCTCTTATTTGCGAATCCGAGAATTCCCTGGCGAAAAGAAAAATCTGAAACTTCAAAAAAAATTGGATAAACATATTACTAAACTTATCATGAGTAAGTGAAATAATGAAATAACATAGTTCAACTTATAAATTTAAAATAATAATCTAACCAAAACCTAAAAATTATGAATCCACAACGAGAAAAGTTTACTGAAGACGAGTTCGACCATATCACATGCACAACAGTTGAATTCTTCCTTAGCGACAGACAAGTAACGCTCAATTTACCAGTTAAAAAACAAATTCAATTATTGCCTAAAGAACAACAATTCGATGCAATTATGGATGACCCAATGATGATGTTGGAATACACGTCTTTTCTCCTCTGACAAATTACCATGTTCGTGTTTCATCCTGAAGTAACTCAAATTATTCATTCAGATAATTAGATAATAATTAAAAGCCATGAGTTCTACGTTTAATCAGTTGCAACAGTTGTGACTTTGGACTCTTTAGAATTGAGCTGAGGTTGACAGGATTGAGAATTAAAGACAAACCATTAACCATCCCACTTGTAAATAAAATTGACAGAATAGTTTTTCATAAGCATGATTCCTGATTTTACAAAATATATTGCGAATTTCATTTCGCTACTGGAGAAAACCAATCAAGAAACTGCTGACCTTAATAAAAACATTGAAGCACTAGTGGATAAGAACATCAACGATGAAATTTTAGACTTTAATCAAGCCAAGGATTATTTAAAAATCAGTAAGACAACCATGTTAAATCTCGAACGGACTGGAGAAATAACTCCAGCCCGTATCGGAGACAAAGGTCTCAAACGCTATGTGAAAGCTGACCTGCTTGCGTTTGTGAAAAGAAAGAGCTGAATTCTTTATTATCCATTATTTGTTTATAAACTTCTTTTGCCTTCTCTAACTTTTCCACACGGATGTAATTGTAAAATGTTTTTTCTTTGGTCATACCTAACATATTCATAATATAAAGTACAGGTATTTTTGCTTTGTAAAAATTAGTAGCGAATGACCTACGTGCTGTATGGCTACATATCATACTTGAAAAGTCAACAAGCACTCCATCTCGATTAACTTTAGGTTCCTTTTCAAATACCTTTTTGCCGGCTTCTTTTAAGTATGCGTTGTAGTTTGCATTTGAAATATCAACAGGTAAATTGTAATTGTATTTATTCAGCAGTTGTTTTAAGATGGGAACGACAGGAATGTAACTTTCAACTCCAGTCTTTATAGATTTGTAATAGACAAATTCCTCTGTTCCATCTTTAATAAATTCAGCCTGGTTGATAATGAAATCACTGAATCTCATTCCTGTGAAACATTGAAACATAAATCCATCACGGACTCTTTCTAAACATTTTGATTCAAATTCAAATGTCCAAAGCTGGACTAACTGGTCAAGATTAAGATAAATTGCTTTCGTTTGTACTTCTTTAAACTGTAATTTTTCGTTGGACCAGTCAACTTCTATTTTCAACAGCTTACAATACTTTCGTAAATTTTTCTTCTCCTTCCACATGGAGTTGGGATTGAATTTACTTTTAATGGATTCGAAATAGGAAATAACATAATCAGTATTGATGTTTTCGATATTGAAATCAAATCCACTCCCTATCAATCTTTTTTTTAAGTACTTGTAACCCTTAATTGTGCTTATACTTTTTTTTCCACTCAAATTCTTAATATAAAAATCGATGTATTCGGGCAAAGTAGAATACAATAATTCTTGGTCCTTATCTAATAATAGTGATAGTAAAGATTGCGGGGGGATACGGCTTATGTTTCGCTTTAAAGATAGTTGATTTAATTTTTCCTCGATTTCATTCTTAAACTTATTTACTTTAAGTTTCAAAGGAATATTTCCAACCGAACTTTTTATGCCCGTTTTGGAATCAAAGTGTTTTGTTGAAATATTATTTCCGGTTGCAATTTTTAATTGTTGGAATTTTCCGTCCTTTGTGTATTGGTAACTTATTGTCAAATACAACATGGATGTTTTGACTTTGCTACTGCGAATTTTAAATTTGATTGATGCTCTCATGAGAATTTATTATTTAGTTTGTGAATAATTAACTGCAATGCTACGTGTCTAATTTCGTGTCTAATAGTTCTGAACTCTCCAATACCGAAGCATACCCTATTCGAGTATTTAATTGTATTCCTGTAAAAAATAAGTGTTTGTTGGTTGGCTTTGGTAGTTCTAAATCAGGAAAAAATTTCCGTCCGGACCGCAGTCAAAAAAGCCCTTCAGTGGGCTTTTTTTATGCTTTAAATATTCAAAATCAAAATATTGCATTCGTATTTTGAAATTTTTATTAGTGTAAATATTTTTGAAGTGAGGTAGAAAATGTATGAAGTGAGGTAGAAAATTGCAATCACCAATATCTTCTACTATAAGTTTTACCACTGACACATTTATCATTGCCTTCAAAAAAAATCCAGAATTCCAATCTTGAAATTTTTCAGAAAATTTTTGGAGCAAAAAATAATTTAACAGTGGGGGGAGTCCGAATTCAAAGTGACATTAAATAAGACCACTAATTTTTGATACGAGTCTTATTTAAATCCATTAATTAAGCTCCTATTTAAGCCCCCAAGCTCATCCTGCTGGTCCCATCCAGGGAAAACAAATCACTTTTCTAAGTCTTTATGGTAATTGATGTTAGGGTTAGCCGGTATCATGCTTAATCGCAGAAAATTAGCTTGAATTAGTCTAAGGAAATGACGATTCATCCCGAAGGTATTTCAAATGCCTTCGGGATTTTTTTATGCATTATTATTTTAAATATACGCAATGATTTAACAACCATGCGTTGAAAAGAAGACAAATCATTAAAATTTAATTTCCTTATGAATGTATCTTTGCGCAATGGTCAAAAAACAATTTTCTAAATGAGGATGAAAGGAAAGGTTGCTGTTTTTTTTATTCTGATTTTTTCTTTACATGCTTTTGCCGGTAAGCTGGAAAAAGGTTTTGAGCGGTTGAACGTGTATGATTATTTCAACGCGAAAAAATATTTTGAAGATGCGTTGAAGAACGATCCTGCCGGAGCTGCTTTTGGATTAAGCATCATTTACTCATCCGGCAACAATCCCTTTTATAATCTTGATTCAGCACGTCAGTATATTCTTATCAGCGATTCCTGTTATGTGCTTTTGAAGGAGAAAGAAAAGATAGCGTATAGAAATTTCCGCGTCACAGATACATATATCCAGGCTCAGAAAGATAGTATATGCGAAAAAGCATTCAATTCGTTCAGTGCTTTTCCAACGGTTGAAAAATTTGATTATTTCATTCGTAAATACACCTTTTGTTCTCAATTGGAGAAGGCCGAAGTACTTCGTAACGCTGTTGCTTACAAAACGGCCAGGACCATCAATACTTCTACTGCGTACGAAAAGTTTATTGAAACATATCCTGATGCGCAGGAAAAGGAGGACGCTACGAATCATTTGGAGGAACGCATGTATGAGGAAACCACATCCGATAAAACCATTTCATCCTACGAAAATTTTATCGGACTTTACCCTGAAAGCCCGTATCAATTCCAGGCAGAAAACATGATTTATCATTTAGCGGTTCCAGACAAAACAATTGACGAATATTATTTATTTACTAAAACATATTCTCGTAACAGAAATTGGGAAGAAGCATGGAGGGAAATATTCAAACTTGCGACAAAGGATTATAATGAGCAGATTTTCGAGAATTTTAAAAAGCAATTTCCGGATTATCCTTTTAATGATGAATTGGAAAGTGATTACAAGTTGCAGCATTCTTTTTTTCTCCCATTCAGTAAAAACAATCTATGGGGATACATCAATGAGCATGGAGAAGAGATGATTAAACCTCAGTATGAAGAAACCTCTCTTTTTTCTGAAGGACTGGCTGCTGTGAAGAAGAATGGAAAATACGGATACATTAACAAATCCGGAAAGGAAGTAGTGCATTTCCTGTATGACGATGCTGAGCTTTTTAAAAATAATACAACCGTGGTGAGTGCGAATGGGAAATCCGGATTGATAAGCCGCACCGGCGAAGAATTAATACCATTGTTGTATGATGCTCTTTCCGATCCTTCGGAGAATATGTGTGTCGCAGTACAACAGGATAAATCAGCCTACATCTCAAAGTCCGGGAAAAAACTGACTGATTTTATTTTTGATTTTTCAGGCGATTTTAAGGATGGATTTGCAGTAGCTTCAACCGGGGATAAATACGGTTTACTTAATAATGCCGGCAATTTTCTTATCAAACCGCAATATGAAGAACTGCTTTTTATGTCGAATGGATTTTTAAAAGCAAAACAAAATGATCACTGGGGAATTATTGATCTGAGAGATGAAGTAATCGTTCCCTTTTTGTATGATGCTGTTGGCGATTATAGTGAAGGTAAAGTATTCGTAGCGCAAAATAAAAAATGTGGGTTCATTAATTCGGATGGGAAAATAATCATTCCGCTTACTTATCCTTATAATGAAGACTTAATAAACACCGCTAATTTTAAAAACGGTTATGTACTGATAAAAGGGAAACCAAAATCAGTTTTACTTGATTCAACAGGTGCAAGAGTTTCAATGCCGGGTTATGAAGATGTCGGAATGCCTGCAGAGGGTCTAATTCCTGTCAAGAAAAATGGAAAATGGGGATTTGCAGATATGAATGGAAAGCTGAAAGTTTTTTGCATCTATGATTATGTAAGCTCGTTTGAAAATGGTTTCGCAAAAATTAAGACGAAAAATTTATTTGGCAGTATTGACAATACCGGTAAAGTAGCGATATCGCCTTCGTATGAAGATGTGATCTTGAAAAGCAATTTTTTTATTGTGAAAAACAATGGAAGATACGGTCTACTTTCTAACATAGGAGCTATTGTTTTACCTGCTGAGTTTGAGAGAATAGAATTTTTGTCGGATAGGATAGCTTCGGCTTACAAAGGAGAAAACCTGCTCTATGTGAACCTTCAAACCGGTAAAGTTATCTGGAAGGAAAAGGAGTAAAATAGTTGTTTTCCTGAACAGATTTTTTAGAAAAGATGTTTCTCTGCATGGTAGCTGGAGCGAACAAGAGGTCCGCTTTCGATGTAACGAAATCCCATTTGCATTCCTTTTTCTTTGTACTCAGCAAAAATATCCGGGTGAATAAACTCTACAACAGGTAAATGTTCTTTTGTTGGTTGCAGGTATTGTCCAAGCGTTAAAATATGAACGCCGGCATTCAATAAGTCATTCATGGAATCCAATACTTCTTCTTTTGTTTCACCAAGCCCGAGCATGATTCCTGATTTAACACGTAATCCCTTTTCATTTGCGTGTTTCAATACTTCAAGGCTTCTATCATATTTTGCCTGAACGCGCACTTGTTTTGTCAGCCTTCGTACGGTTTCAAGATTGTGTGAGAGAACTTCCGGCTTTTCATTCAGCACCAGTTCAAGATTTTCCCATCTTCCCTGGAAATCTCCGATCAACGTTTCCATGGTAGTATTCGGATTTAATTCGCGAATCTTCCTGATTGTCTGAACCCAGATTTCTGCTCCGCAATCCTGCAGGTCATCACGGTCCACACACGTAACTACGCAATGTTTAATGTTCATCAGCTTCACTGACTTGGCCACACGCAAAGGTTCAAAAGGATCAACCGCTTCCGGTTTTCCTGTTGCAACGGAACAAAAGCCACAAGAGCGTGTACAGATGTTTCCAAGAATCATAAACGTAGCTGTACCTGCTCCCCAGCATTCGCCCATGTTCGGACAATTCCCGCTTTGACAAATGGTATGCAGCTTATGTTCCGAAACTATTCCACGAACGTTCGTATAGTTTTCACCGGTTGGTAATTTGACTTTTAACCAATTCGGCTTTTTAGGCTTTGTTGCTTCTTCAGATAAATGTCCCAAAATTTAGAATTTAGAATTTAGAATTTCCATCTACCACTTTCCGCCCCACAAAATTGAAATATAAAAATTGAAAAATAAGTTTGGATAGGTATTGTAAGCCATGATTGGAATGGCGTCCGGGAAGTAATCAACCATCACACCTGTTTCGAGTGCAGCTATCTTTTGTTGCCATGCAGCATATTCAAAACTCACCGCAAATTTTCCATACACTCCCGGATGAATACTCAGGTCTCCAAATCCCTTAAAGAAAGATGCCGCACCGTAAATCTTATCAAAGGTTTGCTCCTGATCATTGGGATCATAACGCTTTGTATTGATAACATTGAAGTCAGGATTGTTCGGGTCATCAGCAATAAAATCGAGGTAAACAGGCTTGGTTATTCCGAGGTCAATTCCTCCGTAATAGTTGTAACGTATTTCAACTCCACTTCGCTCTCCTTTTGTGAATAAGATGTTCTGGTAACCCCAGCCGCCGCGAAGAAAAAAGACATAGTTCAGTTTTCCGTAAATGAATGACTTCGAACCATCGTAAAGACTGGTACTACTATACTCTTTGGGATGTTTCATGGTAACAAATTCAAAGTCAAGAATACGCTTACGAAAACCTGTAACATGTTTTCCTGATTTGAAAGTTAATCCCCAGCCATTGGAGTGAATCGTAATTCCTCCTGATGCTTCCCTTCTGTAAAGAATGGTGACATCTTCGTCTCCTTCTGCAGATGCAGGACGAACGGCTACAGTTGAATCCTGCGCAAAAATATTGAGCGAGGAAAAGAAAAATAGAAAGATTAAAAATCCGGATCTCATGTTCATCACAAAAATACTACATTAAATGATAACCGCCATGAGTTGCATATCTTTGCTACTATGGAAACCATCAGAACCGTTTATACCGGAGAACTCAGGACAGAAGCCACACATGTTAAATCAGGGGTTAAAATCATGACCGATGCTCCTCCTGATAACCAGGGTAAAGGGGAATCATTTTCTCCGTCTGACCTGCTTGCCGCCTCGCTGGGAAGCTGCATGGTAACCATTATGGGAATTGCGTCACGTACTCATAACATCAACATTGACGGAACAAAAATCAGGATTACAAAAGTGATGGCCGCGAATCCAAGAAGAGTAAGCGAGGTTCATGTTGAATTTGACATGCCTCAGACTAATTACACTGAAAAAGAAAAAGTGATTCTTGATAACGCTGCCCGAACCTGTCCGGTGGCGCTAAGTCTTCATCCGGATATTAAGCAAATGGTACAGTTTAATTTTTGAAGAACGACCTTTTGCAACTCAAAGTTTGCTTCTTTTACTGATTCTTAGAAATAAAGAAAGCGAACCAAGATGATTTGATTCGCTGAAAATATTACAGATAACCTACGTTTAAACCCGGTTATGGATCTTGGCTTTATTTGCGTTTCCGTAAGCCGGGCATCTTTCATGCGTTTTGCATGAAGAAGCAAGCACGGCAATAATTGAAACGAGAACAAATACGCTGATGATTTTTTTCATACTTTATATATAATATGACTGGTTTTATTTAATTCTTTGATTGACAATTCAAATATAGAACGAAACTTTTTAAAAAATGTTTGGTTTTTCTAAAAAGCCTTGCAAAAGTAACCGTTCCTTTGAATATTCTCGCAAAAGTTTTCAACATATTAACAAGGATATTTGTTTTTAATTTTGCAGGACAATTTTAATTTAGGAGATAATCTGTATTTTTAATTTCACACGATGACTGATGTAAATCCCCTTATTGAAGAAAGCTGGAAAAGCCGGTTGCAAGATGAATTTCATGCTTCCTATTTCAGTACACTGAAATTATTTCTCACCAGTGAAAAGCAGCAAGGGAAAACCATTTACCCTCCGGGCCAAAAAATATTTTCAGCGTTTGATTACACTGCGTTTGAAAAGGTAAAAGTTGTTATTCTCGGGCAGGATCCTTACCACGGAACCGGCCAGGCACATGGTTTGTCGTTCTCAGTTCCCGATGGAGTTTCTCCCCCGCCATCGTTGGTCAATGTCTTTAAAGAATTAAGAGATGATTTAGGAATCCCTGTTCCGAAGAAAGGAAATCTTGAAAAATGGGCGAAGCAAGGTGTGCTTTTATTGAACGCGACCTTAACTGTGCAGGCCAATATAGCAGGATCACACCAGAAAAAAGGATGGGAACAGTTTACGGATGCTGTGATCAGGAAGATTTCGGAAGAGAAAAAAGGAGTTGTGTTTTTGTTGTGGGGAAAATTTGCTCAATCAAAGGAGAACCTGATCGACACATCAAAGCATGTTGTGCTGAAAGCTGCGCATCCGTCACCGTTAGCAGGCGGAGCTTTTTTCGGTTGCAAACATTTTTCAAAAACAAATGACATATTAAATCAAAAAGGCCTGGAGCCGATTGACTGGAGTTTGGAATAAAGAAGAAAGTTATCCGTTATTTGTGAATCGTTAATTGTCAATCGAATTGAAGAAAAATATTTTCCTTTCTCATACGATGAAAAAAGTATTTTTCATTTCATCTTTCATCTTTCATCTTTCATCGTTTGCTCAAGTGAAACATGATAGAATAATCAATATCGAATTGACAGACACCATTCATCAAGCTGACTTTTCGAAAATCAAAAAGCAACTTACTTCTCAAAAAACATTCAGTGATACGCTTTCATGTAAACGGGAATTGCAAAACATTTTACTAAAGCTGAATAACAACGGGTACCTCGCTGCAAGTTTTGACAACGTCCGCTTTGATTCTCTTTCCTGCTATGCAAAATTATTTCTCGGTGAACAGTATGCATGGTTGTCGTTGTCGAAAGGGAATGTGGATGAAAGTTTCCTGAGCGGAAGTGGTTTCAGGCAGAAGCTGTATGAGCAGAAAACGTTTCATTACGACCAGGTGAGGAAACTCCAGGAAAAAATTCTCGTCAATTGCCAGAACAACGGGTATCCGTTTGCATCCATTAAGCTTGACAGCATTCAACTCACCGAACATGCTGTTACCGCAAAATTGAATCTTGAAAAAAATAAATTTATCCGATTCGACAGTGTTGTGGTGAAGGGTACGTCAACTATTGCCACGGTCTACATTTACAATTACATTGGAATAAAACCGGGTGATGCGTATAACGAATCACTCGTTCGCAGGATCAGCAGCAGAATCCAGGAACTTGCTTTTGTAAAGGAGAACAGGCCGGACCAGGTTTTCTTTTCTGAGAAGGAAACCAAACTTGAACTGTTTCTCGAAAATAAAAAAGCAAGCCAGTTTGATGGAGTGGTGGGGCTTCTTCCTGACAATGTAAATCCCGGTAGATATTCGCTGACCGGAGAAGTGCATCTTAAACTTCAAAATTCGTTGGCTCGCGGAGAAGTCATGGAGTTAAACTGGAAACAACTGCCTTTGAGTTCGCAGGATTTGAAACTTCATTTTCTGTATCCGTTTTTATTGAACTCTCCGTTTGGTTTTGATGCAAGTCTTGCCCTTTACAAAAAGGATACAACGTATGTGGACGTCACCAAAAATATCGGTGTTCAATACCAATTGACAGGAAATAATTTTGTGAAAGCATTTGTCAATGCAAAGGAAAGTACGCTTGAATCAACATCGGGTTTGCAATACATCAGTGTATTGCCTGATTATGCAGATGTAAGCAGCATCGCTTACGGCTTAAGTTTTCAGTATGAAAAGCTTGATTACCGGCTGAATCCGCGAAGTGGTTTTTCTTTTGAAACTACAGCCAGTACAGGCACACGAACGATCACTAAAAACAAAGCCATCAATCCCGAATTATATGACAGCATCAGCTTAAAGTCGAATGAATATCACGCAGAAGTTACATTTGATTATTATGTTCCGCTCTCTACAAGACATGTTGTGAATGTCGGATTTAAAGGAGCTTATCAATACAGTCCTGATATTTTTTCAAATGAACTGTATCGTTTTGGCGGATTAAAAACGTTGCGTGGATTTGATGAAGAAAGTATTCTCGCATCTTCTTATGGAATCGGTAAAATAGAATACCGCTACCTGCTTGAACAAAACTCGTACTTGTTTGCTTTCTTTAACGAAGCCTATTACCAGAATAAAAGCCGGAATAAAAATGTTCATGATACTCCATATGGTTTTGGAAGTGGTATCACGTTTGAAACAAAACTGGGAATCATGAGTGTGAGTTACGCACTTGGAAAAGAGTTTGACAACCCGATTTATTTCCGGAATGGAAAAATTCATTTTGGAATATTGAATTATTTTTAAGAGCTCGGGTTTATTTCAACTCCATCTTGTAATGCCTGATGTTCGCTTCCACAAATTCATCTCCTTCAATTACAAATCCGGCTTTGAGGTAAAAATTGATGGCGGTGATTTGAGCATGCAGGTAAATTTTTTCTTTCAGCGGAATCACATCTTCCAACACTTTGTTTAAGATGGCTGTTCCTGCTCCGGAGTTTCTCAACTCTTTTAGTACAGCAAACCGTTCCAACTTTATTCCCTTGTCGGTTTTTCTCCATCGTGCTGTTCCGACAGGCTTCTCATCGTCATACACAAGATAGTGTGTACTTGAATTTTCAAACTGATCATATTCTTCTTCACGCGAAACCTGTTGTTCCGCAACAAAAACTTTTCTGCGAATTTCGAAAGCAACTTCAGAAAGCGTTTTATCTTCAGTCGTAAATGATAGTACTTTAAACATTCGCCTAAATTAGTTTTCATTTTTTGAATTCAAAATAGCATGTCTTCACTTTTCAAATCGCATTCCGAGCTATTTAAAACAGGGAAAGATTCAGACGAAGAATTAATTTTTTATTTCCAAAAATAATTGAATATCTCGTGTCTGTAAAACCGAAGAAACATGATCCCAACAAGCCAGGCAACCAGTATAATAAACCACAATACTATTTTTGAAGTTGATGCTTTAAAATTGTTTGCCATTTATCTTTTCCGGTTTACCGTTTCAATTGTGGGCAAATCTACTTTTTTTGTTCGGACAAAGTAGTTGTTGTACTCTCATGTCTTGTATCTTCATTACTTTCGTAGCATGAATTTAAAGAATGATTTGATTGTACGCGCAGCTCGTGGAGAAGAAGTTGAACGAACTCCTGTTTGGCTGATGCGTCAAGCGGGGCGTGTATTGCCTGAGTACCGTGAAGTAAGAAAACAAGCCGGCGGTTTTAAAGAGATGATTGAAAAACCGGAACTCGCTGCTGAAGTCACCATACAACCGGTTGATATTCTCGGTGTCGATGCTGCGATTATATTTTCTGATATCCTTGTCATTCCTGAAGCGATGGGGCTTCCTTACCAGATGATTGAAAGCCGTGGTCCGTGGTTTGAAAAGACAATTGAAAGTGAAAAGGACATTCAGCAATTAAGAATTGCGCAAGCCGGTGATTTGCATTATGTGATGGATGCCATCAAACTGGTAAAAAAAGAATTGGATGGAAAAGTTCCGCTGATTGGTTTTGCAGGAGCGCCATGGACGATTCTTTCTTATATGATAGAAGGACATGGCAGTAAAACTTTTTCGAAGGCGAAGAAATTTCTTTACACGCAACCGCAACTTGCGCATCAATTGCTTCAGAAAATTACTGAGAGTACAATTAATTATCTGAAAGGACAGATGGAAGCAGGTGCAGATCTCATGCAGGTATTTGATTCATGGGCAGGAATTCTTTCTTCTGAACAATACAAAGAGTTTTCGTTGAAATATATTTCTCAAATCTGCGATGCACTAAACAGTAAACCGGAAACAGTAAACCGAAAACCTGTCATTGTTTTCGCCAAAGGAGCTTTCTTCGCCCGTGAAGAAATGGGAAAACTGAATTGTAATGTAATTGGGTTGGATTGGAACATGGATATTGCAGAATCACGAAAATTAATTGGTGAAAAGAAGACCCTTCAAGGAAACATGGATCCTTGTCTTCTGTATTCTGATTATACAACCATCAAAAAGGAAACTGAAAAAATGCTACGAACTTTTGGTTCTCACCATCACATTGCAAACCTTGGTCATGGTTTGTACCCGGATATTGAAAAGGATAACGTAAAATGTTTTGTGGATACAGTAAAGAACTTTCAATTCTGAAATTGGACTACACTGGTCATTTATTGCTTGGAAACTGTATATTCGCATCTGTAATTCAAATATTAAATGAACAGCATTCAAAAATCACTTCATGAAGCTCTTGCTGATTTAAAGAAACGTTATCCGATTGATGAAATGGCGGTGTTCGGTTCTCATGCAAATGGCACGATGAATAATTCCAGTGATGTTGATATATTAGTTTCTTTTAGCGGTCCAATGGGAATAAAATTCATCGATCTGGCGGACGAGTTAGAAATACTTCTTGGGAAAAAGGTAGATTTGATTACCAAGAAAAGTCTCAAACCGAGACAGTGGGAATACCTGAAGGATAAATTGGTGTATGTCTGATCGCCCTGTTAAGTTGATCATACAGGACATGTCTGATAGCGTGACAGACATTCTTACTTATACTCAAGGCATGAGTGAGCAAGATTTTTATAGGGACAAAAAAACACGCGATGCTGTAGAACGAAATCTTGAGATTATAGGTGAAGCAGCTAATCGTTTGCCGGAAGAAATTCACAGAAAGTACAGTAACATTGAATGGCATAGAATCATTTCTTTACGAAACCGCCTCATTCATGCGTACTTCAACATCAATGAAGATATTATTTGGAATGTGGTAGCTCATTATTTACCTCCATTGAAAATACAACTTGAACAAATTTTAAGTGAGCAATAGAGATTCTACAATTCAAAAAGGAAATAGAAAACTGATCAATGCCTGGGCGATGTATGACTGGGCGAATTCTGTTTATCCTTTGGTCATCACGTCTACCATTTTTCCTATCTATTATGTTGCAATAATAAGGACCGGCACTTCCGATAAAATTAATTTCCTTGGGATTGATTTTATCAATACAACGCTTTATACATTCTCAATGGCGTTTGCATATCTTTTAATTGCTTCCATTGTACCGTTGCTTTCAGGAATTGCAGACTACACAGGAAGAAAAAAAAGATTCATGCAATTTTTTTGTTACCTCGGATCACTTGCATGCTCGTGTATGTTTTTTTTTACCGGACCTGAAAATTTATGGCTTGGAATTTTACTCATCATTCTTGCCTGCGTCGGGTTTTCAGGAAGCCTCGTTTTTTACAATGCTTACCTCCCGGAAATTGCTGAACCAAAAGACCAGGACAAAGTGAGTGCAAAAGGTTTTGCCATGGGATACATCGGTAGTTCAATCCTTCTCATTGGAAATTTGATGTTGGTGATGAAGCCTGAATGGTTTGGAATTGTAAACACTGGAATGGCAACACGCATTTCATTCCTTACCGTTGGAATATGGTGGATTCTTTTTGCACAAATTACCTTCCGTTATCTTCCTGACAATGTTTTTGGTCGCAAGTCAGAAGGACATTATTTATTCAATGGTTATCGGGAACTTAAGAAAGTATGGCAGGAATTGAAACAACATATTCGTTTGGCAAAATTTCTTTCTGCCTTTTTTGTTTACAACATGGGTGTGCAAACGGTGATGCTTGTAGCAACACTTTTCGGAAGCAAAGAACTTCATCTCGAAGCATCACAATTGATCATTACTATTCTTCTGATTCAATTTGTCGCGATTGCAGGATCATACTTGTTCTCTTCGCTCTCCGGAAAAAGAGGAAATATTTATACACTCAAGATTGCTGTCATCATCTGGATACTGATTTGTGTTGCAGCTTATTTTATTAATTCCGCGTTGCACTTTTACATTCTTGCAGCATCTGTCGGATTGGTAATGGGTGGAATTCAGTCGCTGTCGAGATCCACGTACTCGAAAATGCTTCCTGAAACGGAAGATCATGCTTCCTACTTTTCATTCTTTGATGTTACTGAAAAGCTCTGCATCGTTTGTGGGATGGGTGTATTCGGATTGATTGAACAGTTCAGTGATACGATGCGCAAACCTGTAATTGCACTCGCCATATTCTTTTTGGTCGGATTTCTTTTACTTTTACGCATTCCTAAATATACGGAAGGACATATCGAATGATCGTTGACATTTTTATCCCGTGTTTCGTTGACCAGATTTATCCGGATGCCGCCATGAATATGGTAAAGGTACTGGAGCATCTTGGTGTCGGAGTAAATTACAATCCCGAACAAACGTGTTGCGGACAACCTGCTTTCAATGCAGGTTATTGGGATCAATGCAAAGAAGTCGGAGAAAAATTTATCCGCGATTTCCCGAACGACCGTTACATTGTTTCGCCATCAGCTTCGTGTGTCGGCATGGTGAAAAATTATTATCCTGAAATGTTTCACAATTCTGTTTTGCACAATGAATACAAAAGCGTGCAGAAGAATGTCATTGAGTTCAGCGATTTTTTGGTGAATGTTTTAAACGTGACGGATGTCGGAGCAAAGCTCGAAGGTGTGGCAACGTATCACGATTCATGCGCAGCCTTGCGCGAGTTAAAAATAAAATCTGCTCCACGAACTTTATTGGCGAAAGTGAAAGGTCTTGAGTTGCGTGAAATGGAAGATGTTGAAACCTGTTGCGGTTTTGGCGGAAGTTTTTCTGTCAAGTACGAACCGATTGCTGTAGGAATGGCTGAACAAAAAATTATTCATGCCGAAGCCACGAAAGCAGACTATCTTGTTTCAACGGATCTTTCCTGCCTGATGCACCTGGACAGCTACATGAAAAAGCAAAACACGAAAATGAAGGTGATGCATCTTGCTGATGTGTTGGCAAGCGGTTGGTGATTTTTTTAGAACCTGTCTTAGAATTGTCCAAAAAAAATAGCCGCAGATTCGCAGATTAAAGTAGAGCATTCATTTTTAATCTGCGAATCTGCGGCTAAAAAATATTCTTAGAAACGTAAGTAGTTATTATATCCCTGTATAATTAAAAGGAGTAATATTTTTCAATTGCTTTTTTATTTCAGCTGATACATCCAATGAATCAATAAACGCAGCAATATTTTCTTTGGTGATTTTTTTATTCGTCCGTGTCAGCTCTTTTAATTTCTCATACGGATTCGGAACATTTTCTTTTCGCAAAATAGTTTGAATGGCTTCCGCCACCACAGCCCAGTTGTTTTCAAGGTCTGCTTCAATTGCTTCTTTGTTCACAATAATTTTATTCAATCCTTTCGTGAGCGATTTCAGAGCGATGAGTGTATGAGCAAACGGAACTCCTGCATTTCTTAAAACTGTTGAATCAGTGAGATCTCTTTGCAAACGGGAGATGGGAAGCTTTGCGGAGAGATGCTCAAATAAAGCATTGGCGATACCGAGATTGCCTTCCGAATTTTCAAAATCAATCGGGTTCACTTTATGAGGCATGGCAGACGAACCGATTTCTCCTTCTTTGATTTCCTGTTTGAAATAATCCATTGAAATATACGTCCAGATATCACGGTTCAGATCAATGAGGATATTGTTGATGCGTTTTAAATTGTCGAACAAGGCACAGAGATTATCATAATGTTCAATCTGTGTTGTGATTTGTTGCCTTACCAAACCGAGTTTATTCTTCACAAAGTCATTCGCAAATTTTTTCCAGTCAATTTCAGGATAAGCGACATGATGTGCATTGAAGTTTCCGGTTGCTCCGCCAAACTTTGCAGTGAAAGGAATTTGTTTTAACAGGTTCAGCTGGTTATTCAATCGCTCCACAAAAACTTTTATTTCTTTTCCCAATCGTGTAGGTGAAGCCGGCTGACCATGTGTACGCGAAAGCATGGAAATGCCTTTCCATTTTTCGGAAAGTTCATCGAGGTTTTTTATGACATCAGCAATAAAAGGAAGATAAATTTTCTCGACAGCATTTTTAATGGCAAAAGGAAAAGCCGTGTTGTTGATGTCCTGCGAAGTAAGTCCGAAGTGAATAAACTCTTTGAATTTCGAAAGTCCGGTTTCATCGAGTTTCTTTTTCAAAAAATATTCAACAGCTTTTACATCGTGGTTGGTGATTTTTTCGGTCGCTTTAATTTCTTCCGCGTATGCAGATGAAAATTCAGAGCAGATATTTTGAAGGTCAGAAAATTTTGACCGGTCAACTGATTTTAATTCCGGCAATGGCAATTCGCACAATGCGATAAAATATTCTATTTCCACAAAAAGACGGTAACGGATCAACGATTCTTCCGAAAAATAATTTGCAAGTTCTTCAGTTTGATTCCGGTAACGGCCGTCAACGGGAGAAATCGTGTTTAATACATTCAAATTCATTGATTGCAGATTTTTAAAAGAAAGCCCGAAGTTAAATAATTTTTGAGGAGGAGAGGAAAATCATCATCATCAGTTCTTTAGTGTTTCATCAGTCCGTTTTGTTTCAGCTTGATTAAATAATCTTAAACATGAAAATGGATTTTTCCAATGAATTAAACTGAAAAAATAAGTCAAGAAAACTTTTGTTCTTAAAAAAGTTTCCATAGTTTTGTCGCCCCGAATTTAGGAATGTGAGTTTAATGAAAGCAGAAGACAGAATATTAGAAGCAGCAAGTGAACTTTTTTTTCGTCATGGTGTGAGAAGCATTACGATGGATGCAATCGCTTCTCATCTGGGCATGTCAAAGAGAACGATCTATGACAGCTACGAAGATAAGGATGCCATTGTAAAAGCACTGACTCACCTGGAAATTAGTGCAAGAGAGAAGGAACTCCATGATATTCGGAAGAATGCAGTGAATTCGATTGATGAAATCATGCGTGCATTGGGCTACATGGAAAAATGTTTTGAGCGAATCAATCCATCGGTTTTTTATGATCTGCAAAAATTTCATCCCGTAGCATGGAAACATTTTCGTGTCTTCAAAGAAGAAAAGATGCAGGTGTTTATCGAAGAGAACCTGAAACGCGGAATCAAACAGGAATTGTACAGGAAGGATTTGAAAGTTAAAGTCCTGGCAAAACTGAGAATAGAGGAAGTTGAGATGGGTTTTAACACCATGATTTTTCCCACAGCTAAATTCAATTTCACAGAAGTCCAGGTGGCATTGCTGGATCATTTCCTGCATGGCATTGTTACGATAAAAGGTCACCGACTGATCAACAAGTATAAACAAGTTGTTGAAGAAGAATAAATAGTTTACTGAATCGTCTTTGTAAAAGACGCTGTTATTTCAAAAATAATTTTTATGCGAAAAATATTTTTATTGTTCATTTTGTTGAATGCTCTCACCCTCATTGCAGGTGCGCAGAGCAAGGACACTTCAACAACGTATTATTCTCTAAGGCAGGCGATTGAATATGCATACCAGCATCAGAAGGATGTTGTGAATGCAGGGCTTGACCAGGAAATTGCGAAAGCAAAGGTGAAGGAAACACGCGGAGTCGGCTTGCCACAGGTCAGTGGAAGTTTTGATGTGAAGGATTATTTAAAATGGAACTTCCTTTTTCCGGGTGATTTTTTTCCGGGGGGAGTTCCGGGTTCATGGATTGGAATGGAATTGAAAACTCCTCAGTATGCAGCAGCAGCAGGAGTGCAGGCTACGCAACTTCTTTTTGATGGAGAATATCTTGTCGGGTTACAATCCACCAAAGCGTTCATGGAATTGTCTCAGAAGAATTTAACACGCACAAAAATTGAAACAGTGGTTTCTGTCAGTAAAGCCTATTACAATTTACTCGTAAACAGGCAGCGTTACAATTTGGTAGTTGCGAATGAAACACGGTTGAAAAAATTGAAAGATGATACGCAGGCAATGTACGACAACGGATTTGTGGAGAAGATAGACCTGGATCGCGTGGTGCTTACCTACAATAACATCGTTGTTGAAAAACAAAAAGCGGAAAAGCTGATTGCGTTAAGCGAATATTATTTGAAGTTCCAGATGGGAATGGATATTAACGGTAAGATGATATTAACGGATTCTTTGAATGCAGCGGAAATAAAAAACAGTGCTGTCTCGGCTGAAAAAAATGATGCCACCAACCGTGTTGAATATTCATTGCTTCAGACACAACTTCACCTTACACAACTTGATCTCAAAAGCAAAAGAGCTCAGTACTTGCCCAGTCTTGTGTTATACGGAAATGTCAGCACCGTTGCACAACGTCCCGAGTTCAGCGTTTTCGATTCAGATAAAAAGTGGTATCCGACCGGATTTGTCGGGGCGACTTTCACACTTCCGATTTTCAGCGGACTTCAAAAGCATTACCGTGTTGAACAGGCTCAATTGGAGATCAGGAAATTGAAAAATGAAATGGAGAGCACGTCCAATGCGTTGAATTTTGAATTGTCTTCAAGCAAAACAGCGCTGGAAAATGCAACGCTTACATTCAGTACGCAGGAAAAAAATCTTGAACTCGCCAACGAAGTCTACAACGTTTCAAAATTAAAATATGATCAGGGTGTCGGCTCGAACCTGGAAGTAATCAATGCTGAGACTTCACTCAAAGAAGCACAAACAAATTACTATGGGGCTTTGTACGATGCACTGGTTGCAAAAGTGGAATTGGATAAAGCATCAGGAAATATTAAATAGGTCAACAGTCCACAGTCAAAAAATAAACTAAAAAAATAATCAGTTCAATCAAATCGGTTTTATCAATTTATAATCGGTGTAATCAAATAGAAAGTATGAAAAAAAATATTTTATTATCATTTGTCATCATCTTCTTCGCTTCATGCGGATCAAAAACTGACAAAGGTGATTTAGCAACAAAGCGCGCACAGTTGGATGAGTTGAAAAAACAGGAAACTGTTTTGAAAGCAAAAATATCAACACTGGAAACGCAGCTTGATATCATTGATACATCAAAGCAGAAGGATGAAAAGGCAAAGTTTATTTCGGTGACAGAAATGGTTCCGAAGATATTCACTCACTTTATCGAAGTGCAGGCAAGAGTAGAAGGTGAGGAGGATGTAAACCTGAATGCTGAAATGCCCGGTAACGTGACTTCCGTTCTTGTAAAGGCAGGAGATCGTGTTACAAGAGGGCAGGTACTTGCAACACTCGAAGACAGGGCACTCAGGCAAAACATGCTCTCTATGAAAGCACAGGTGGACATGGCTTCTACCATGTATGACCGGCAAAAGAATTTGTGGGATCAGAAAATCGGCAGTGAAGTTCAGTTTATCCAGGCTCGCACCCAGAAAGAATCCATGGAAAAGCAATACGCCGGCTTAAGAGAGCAATGGGAGATGACGCGAATTAAATCACCGATTGACGGAACGGTTGACCAGGTAAATATTAAAATCGGGCAGATGGCTGCTCCGGATATGAGTGCTATGCGCGTTGTGAATCTGTCCAATCTTAAAGTGAAAGGTGAAATTGCCGAATCATATATCACGAAGGTGAGACGTGGTAATGATGTAGTCCTTTTCTTTCCTGATATGAATAAAGAAATTCAAGCGAAACTGGATTACTCAGGCCAGGTGGTGAATTCCCTGAACAGAACATTCAATGTGGAAATTCATTTGAATTCGAAAGACGGAGACTTCAGGCCCAATCAGAGTGTGGTGTTAAAGATTGCCGATTACAGTGCTGATAGCTCGTTTGTAGTTCCTATCGGAGTGTTGCAAAAATCATCAGAAGGAGAATATGTATATGTAGCAGAAAATATGAATGGGAAATTAGTTGCCAAAAGAAAACCTGTGACGTCGGGGCTGAATTACAGCGGCAATGCTGAAATAAAAAGCGGACTTGCTGCCGGTGATAAAGTAATCACAACCGGATACCAGAGTGTAATTGATGGCGATCCAATAAAACTTTAAGCATGAAAGAAAAAGAATTCAAACCATCCACATGGTCCATCAATAACAGGACGGCGATTTTTATCATCACCATCGTTCTGATCTTTGCAGGAGTTTCCACTTATAACTCATTGCCCAAAGAAAGTTTTCCTGACATCTCACTTCCGAATATTTATGTGAGCGTGGTGTATCCCGGAACTTCTCCAAAGGACATGGAGAACCTCGTGGTTCGACCGATTGAAAAACAATGCAAAGGAATTTCGGGTGTAAAAAAAATAAAGAGTAACTCACTTCAGGATTACTGCAATGTCGTCATTGAATTCAACAGCGATATAAAAACGGATGTCGCGAAAGCCAGTGTGAAGGATGCCGTTGACAGGGCACGAAACGACCTTCCGCAGGATTTACCAAACGATCCTCAAATCATTGAGATCAACTTTGCAGAATTGCCCATCATGTATGTAAACATTGCGGGAAATTATGACCTCGCGCGATTGAAAAAATTTGCCGATGATGTGAAGGAGCAATTGGAAAGTATGAAGGAAGTGAAGCAAGTGGATATGATTGGCGCACTTGAACGGGAGATACAGGTGAATGTTGACATGCTCAAAATGCAAAGTTCGCGTCTCACGATGTTCGATATTTACAATGCGGTGAAAAATGAAAATGCCACGATTCCCGGTGGAACCGTCAGCATGGATGGTGTCAGGCGTTCAATCAACGTGAGTGGCGAATTCAAATCTGCTCAGCAAATTGGCGACATCATCATCAATTCAATTGATGGCAAACCTGTTTACCTGAAGGATGTTGCTGAGGTAATTGATTCGCACAAAGAGCAGGAGTCCTATGCCAGGCTCGATCATAAAAATGTAATCACACTGAGCATTATCAAACGCAAAGGCGAAAACCTGATTGATGCATCCGATAAAATTGTTTCCTTAGTCGATGATCTCAAAGCAAAGTCATGGCCGAAAGATCTGCAGGTAACATTAACAGGTGATCAGAGCCAGCAAACCCGCACCACGCTTCATGACCTGATCAATACGATTGTGATCGGGTTCGTACTGGTACTTTTTATACTCATGTTTTTCATGGGAACTGCGAATGCATTTTTCGTGGCCATGTCTGTTCCGCTTTCCATGTGTCTTGCATTTTTGATTCTGCCCACGGTCGGATTTACGCTGAACATGATTGTGTTGTTTTCGTTCCTGATGGCGCTTGGAATTGTGGTGGATGATGCCATCGTAGTGATCGAAAACACGCACCGGATTTTTGCCAATGGAAAACGCGATATCAAAGAAGCTGCGAAGATAGCTGCCGGAGAAGTTTTTCTTCCGGTGCTATCAGGAACACTGACAACGCTTGCTCCTTTTGTTCCGTTGTTATTCTGGAAAGGAGTGATCGGAAAATTTATGTTCTTCCTTCCGCTCACATTGATCATTACACTGACCGCTTCCTTGATTGTAGCGTATATTATTAATCCTGTTTTTGCAGTTCAGTTTATGAAACCGCATGACAAAAATAAATCCGATTCAAAAAAAGGATTGAAGATGTCACTGATTCTCTTTGGTGCGGTTATCCTTTTAAGTTACATGTCAGGTAACCGTGGGTTCGGAAATTTTGCGATACTTATTCTCTTGCTTAATTTATTGAATCGTTTCTGGCTGAAGAGAAAGATAGAAAAATTCCAGGAGAATATCTGGCCTCGTTTTCAGAACCGGTATAGACAAGTTGTTACGTGGTGTTTACATCGCCCGGTATGGATGATGGTGTGCACCGTTCTGCTGCTGGTTTTATCCTTCTTTGCAATCGGAATGAGAAATGGCGGTGTTAGTTTTTTCCCGAAAGCGGATCCGAATTTTGTTTTTGTGTATACATCGCTCCCTGTTGGTACCGACCAGGCATACACGGATTCGGTGACTAAAATTGTCGAGTCAAAAGTGTATGGTGTGATTGGCGAAAATAACCCGCTTGTCAAATCTGTTATTTCAAATGTAACAGTGGGAGTTACCGATCCTCAGGATGAAGACCAAGGATCGTATCCGAACAAGAGTAAAGTACAGGTTGCATTTGTTGAGTTCGGAAAACGGAATGGCAAATCAACCGTTCAGTATCTTGATAAGATTCGTGACGCTGTAAAAAATTGTGTTCCGGGTGCAGAGATTACTGTTGCACAGGAGCAGGGCGGGCCACCGGTTGGTAAACCCGTCAACATTGAAATTACCGGGGATGATTACGATGCTATTTCAACGACCAGCAAATCACTGAAACGGTACCTTGATTCGCTTCATATTGAAGGCGTGGAAGAGTTGAGAAATGATTTGCAGGACAGGAAGCCGCAGATCACATTTGCGATTGACCGTGAACGTGCAAATCGTGAAGCCATTAATACAACACAGATTGGGCGTGAAATCCAGGCAGCGGTGCTCGGTTGGGAAGCAAGCAAATACCGCGATCAGAATGACGATTATAAAATCATGGTGCGCTATAAACAGGACCAGCGATACAATGTCGACATGCTCAGGAATTTGAAAATTCTTTATCGTGATATGTCAATGGGAGGAATGGTACGTGACGTTCCGCTTTCGTCTTTTGCGGAAGTGAAATACGATGATACGTATGGTATTATTAAACGGAAAAATCAAAAACGATTTGTGACGGTTTCTTCCAATGTGCTTTCAGGTTACAACGAGCAGGCAGTTGTTGGAGAAGTACAAAAGGCGGCTGCTAATTTTAATGCTCCCTCCGATGTAACAATTAAATTCACAGGTTCGCAGGAAGAACAGGCGGAGACTTCTGCATTCCTCGGCTGGGCAATGGGAACAAGTATGTTGCTCATTGTACTTATTCTTGTGATGCAATTCAATTCATTCAGCAAACCGCTCATCATTATGGCAGAAATTATATTCAGCGTGATTGGTGTGTTGCTCGGATTTGCAATTTTTAAAATGGAATTCAGTATTGTCATGAGTGGTGTCGGCATCATTGCACTGGCGGGAATTGTTGTTCGAAACGGAATTCTCCTTGTTGAATTTACCGATGAACTTCGTGCGCGAGGTGTGCCGGTTTTTGATGCCATTGTTGAAGCAGGAAGAATACGTATGACTCCGGTTGTTCTCACAGCCGGTGCAACCATGCTGGGTTTGATTCCACTCGCGATTGGGTTGAACCTTGACTTTGTGACCTTGTTCAGAGATTTCAATCCACATTTATACATTGGTGGTGACAGCACGTCATTTTGGGGGCCGTTAGCCTGGACGATGATCTTCGGATTGGGCTTTGCAACATTCCTTACCCTGATCATGGTTCCTGTGATGTATTTGTTAAGTGAGCGAATTAAAAATCGTGTTCGAAAATGGAGAGGACTTCCGATTGACACAGGAGTTCTTCCAAAATCGGTTGGTGAATTGGTAACGGCAGAAATTTAAACAACATGGATCGGATTATAAAAATTGAAGAAGCGGCAATGTTTATCGTTGCCGCTTTTTTATTTCATCACCTCGGTAATTCATGGTGGATTTTTGCACTACTGATTCTTACTCCCGATATCAGTATGTTTGCTTATCTTGTTAATTCAAAAGTTGGAGCGATGGCTTACAACCTGTTTCATCACAAAGGAATTGCGTTGATGGTTTGTGCAATCGGATATTATATGACGAATGACATTGTTTTATCAATTGGATTGATTTTACTTGCGCATTCAAGTTTTGATCGTGTAATGGGTTATGGCTTAAAATATTCTGACAGCTTTCAACACACGCATCTTGGGATGATCGGAAAAAATAAAAATTGATGCAGCGGATTTTCTTCTTTTTTATACTTTTTTTTATTTCATGTTCGCGTTCCGGTGAAACAATTAAACCGCAGCGAAAGAATATTACAGAAGCTGTGTACGCTTCGGGAAAAATTATTTCTGAAAATGAATACTATGTTTTTGCTTTGAGCAACGGAACCGTAAAAGAAAAGAAGGTGAAAGAAGGTGATGTGGTTTCGAAAGACCAGGTCCTGTATGTCATCAACAATGAAGCTTCTTCCGCCAGGATGAATGCAGCGCGAAGCGCTTTCGAAAATGCGCAGTCAAATGCCTCGGAGCGTTCGGGAATATTAAACGACCTGGAACTTGCCATTGAAAACGCACAGGCGAAATTCTCAAATGATTCATTGAATTATTCGAGGATGAAAAAACTCCTCAGGGAAAATGCTGCCTCGCAGAGTATGGTTGACAATGCATTTACCCTTTATACAATATCGTTGAATCAAAAAAGATCTGCGGAGGAGAAATATCGTTCAGCTCAAAAGGATTTGAATGTTGCATTGCAAAATACAAAAGGCCAGTTGGCAACTGCACAAAATGATCTGGGTAATTATTTTATCCGTGCAAATGCAGCAGGAACTGTTTTCCAAACACTCAAAGAAGCAGGTGAAGCGGTTCATGCCGGTGAAGTGGTTGCCTTGCTTGGAGAAACAAACTCCCGGATCATAAAGTTGGCCATTGATCAACAAGACATCAGTAAAATGAAAACCGGGCAGGAAGTTTTGTTGAGGACGGATGTGAGTGGTGGCACAATTTACAAAGCGGAAATATCGCGTATCTACCCGGTGATGAATGAAATTGACCAGACGTTTCGTGCAGATGCAGTTTTCAAAGACAGTGCGCAACAACCATTTATTCACAGTTCTGTGGAGGCAAACATCGTCATTCAGCAAAAGCAAAATGCGTGGATAATTCCGCGCAAAGCATTGCTTGCAGGAGACAGCATTCATGTAAAACAAAACGGAGAATTAAAAACAATCGCTGTGAAAATCGGGATTCGTACCCTCGATGACGTTGAAGTGTTGAACGGACTTGATGAAGCGACAGAGGTGATCTTGCCTACTCAGAAATAAGAACAATAAGTTTACGGTTTACTGTTTACAGTTTACCGCGAAATATCCCGACCACTGAACGATAGGTTGTAAACCGAAAACTGTAAACTGTAAACTGTAAAGCTCGATGAAGCTTCCCGTTAACCTCGACATTTCAAAAACACATTTGCTTTCACGGAAGAAGCAAACGTTGGTCGCTATTCTTGGTGTTACATTCGGCATTGCGATGTTTATCCTGATGATCAGTTTCATGCAGGGAGTCAACAAATTTTTGGAGGACACCATGCTGCAAGCAACTCCTGATGTGCACATCTTCAACGATCTGAAAACAGATTATTCTCATTCTGTCGCAAGTGAATATTTCAAAGGGAAAGATCAGCTTGTTGTTGTTCATCATCCGAAACCAAAACAGATTTTGCTGAACATTAAAAATGCAGATGCCATCATTGCTGATCTGAAAAAGAACCCGGATGTCGCTGCTGTTTCACCCTTGCTGAGTACGCAGGTTTTTTACAATTATGGTCCGGTGCAGATCAACGGATTTATCCAGGGTGTTGACATCACGGAAGAAGCACGGCTTTACAACCTGGAGGGAAAAATGGTGGATGGGAAAACAGAAAATCTTTTAACGAGCGACAACGGAGTTTTGATGGGAAGCGGACTTGCAGAGAAACTGAATGTGCGTGTCGGCGATCTTGTTTCACTTGCAACACCGACAGGAAGTACGATGCGATTTCGCATTGTCGGAATTTTTAAAATCGGAATCGGAACCATCGACAATGTAAAAAGTTATGTGAACATTTCGAGTGTGCAGCAATTGCTTGGTAAGGACAGGAGTTATATTACCGATATCAATATTAAACTGAAAGATAATAAGCTTGCAAAAGCAGAAGTAATTGAGATGCAAACGAAATATGGAGGCAAAGCGGAGGATTGGGAATCTGCCAACTCATCGGTAACGGCGGGAAATCTAGTCCGTAACACGCTTACGTTTGTAGTAAGTATCACGATGCTTGTGGTTGCGGGTTTTGGAATTTACAACATCATGAACATGACCATTGCAAACAAAATGAAAGACATTGCCATTTTGAAGGCGCAAGGGTTTGCACGGAAAGATATTGTGCAGATATTTTTATCACAGTCGCTGGTGATTGGTTTACTTGGTGCATTGAGTGGAATACTACTTGGATTTATTCTTTCATATATGCTATCGCGAGTTCCTTTTCCATCCAATGATTTTATCGGGCTGAAATATTTTCCTGTCATCTTTAATCCGAAGCATTATATTTTCGGGATCGTCTTTGGCGTGATCACCACATTTGTCGCGGGATTCATGCCTTCTTTAAAAGCATCGCGCATTGATCCGGTGGCGATTCTCAGAGGGTAATTTAATTTGAGGATTAGTTAATTTGATAATTTGAAAATGTTCTCTTCTTCATACAATAACCGGTTAACGAATTAGCTAATTATCAAATTATCAAATCAGCGAATCCAAAATGAGTGTCATCCTCAAGGCCAACCATCTCCACAAACACTTCCACGAGCCGGAAGATTTTCATGTACTGAAGGATGTTTCTCTTTCTATAAACCGAGGAGAATTTGTCTCCTTGATCGGGAAATCAGGAAGCGGAAAGTCAACCTTGCTTTATCTCCTTAGTACTTTGGATACTGATTATGAAGGAAGCATTGTCATGAATGATCTGGTAGTGACCGGCAAAAGTCAGAATGAATTGTCGAAGTTCAGGAATGAGAACATTGGTTTTGTTTTTCAGTTTCATTTTTTGCTTCCGGAATTTACTGCACTTGAAAACGTGATGATGCCTGCACGCAAACTTGCCAGGTTCAGCATGGAAGAAATTGAGGCGCGCGCGATGGAAAAACTGAAACAGATGGAGATGCATTCGTTTGCTCAAAAGCCTTCCGGTAAACTTTCAGGCGGACAACAGCAACGTGTTGCGATTGCTCGTGCGTTGATCAACGACCCGATCATACTCATGGCGGACGAGCCGACAGGAAACCTCGACAGTGCGAACTCGGAAATTGTTTTTGATATTTTCAAAGAGCTTGCAAAGAAAGGAAATACGATTATAACCGTAACCCACGATCCTGACTTTGCAAATCGGGCCGATCGAATCATTGAAATTGTCGACGGAAAAATTGTATAGTGAAGTAGTTTGAATTATTGAGATTCCTTACTTCGTTCGGAATGACGGTCTTTGTAATGAGTAGAGGCGGGCTTAAGCCCGCCATAACATGAATGGTTTGCGTTGTCATTCCTCTCCCGATTTTTATCGGGAGAGCAATCTTTTTCAAATTGACGCATCAACCCGTAAATGGCTGCTTTTTTCATCCGGAATACCTTTTTATAGTTGGAAAATCCTGCTACATTGCACGTCTCAAAAAACCAATCAATCTAACCAATTATGAAAAAAAAATACCTCGTATTAAACTTGTTTCTTTTCATTTTTATTTTTTCGGCTGTCACCAAAGCTGAGAATCCATTAATCAGAAAAGCAACGTTGAAGGAAGGCGATTACGTTGCCAACACCATCATCATTAAAGTAAAATCATCTGCGCGTGCACTGTGTGGTTTGAATTCCATTGATGAACCAAAAATACAACAGGCACTTGCAAGAATAGGAGCAGGCACCGTTTCTAAAATGTTTCCACATGCGTTAATGACTGAAGGGCAGAGAAACAAAATGGGAAAACCATTTGTTGATCTTTCTCTTGTTTACAAAATTCAGTATTCAGGAAATATGCGTGTGGAAGAAGCGATTCATTACATGCAGGCAACCGGCCTTGTTGAATATGCCGAGCCGAAGTACATACAGCATTACTGCTTCACTCCGAATGACCCTTCGTTGGGATCACAATATGCGATTACAAAAATCAATGCACTCAATGCATGGAATGTATGGCAGGGCGACACCAATACCGTGATTGGTATTGTCGACAGCGGTACAGACCCGAATCACCCGGATTTAGCTGCCAATTTAAAACATAATTATGCAGATCCGATTGATGGAATTGATAATGATGGCGATGGTTTCGTTGATAATTTCAGCGGGTGGGACATCAGCGAGAATGATAACGATGCAACTGTAGGAGGACAGGTTCATGGTTCACACGTTTCGGGATGTGCAGATGCTGTTACGAACAATGGAGTCGGTGTTGCTTCCCCGGGTTTCAAATGTAAATTTCTTCCGGTGAAATCTTCACTCGATGCTAGTACCACTTCCATTGATAATGGATTTGAAGGAATAACGTATGCAGCAGATCATGGCTGTTCAGTAATTAATTGTTCATGGGGAAGAGCAGGCGGTCCGAGCCAGTTTGAACAGGATGTAATCAATTATGCTTCGATTAACCACGATGCAGTGATGGTTGTTGCCGCCGGAAATGATAATTCACAGGAAGATTTTTATCCTGCTAATTACGAAAATGCAGTGAGCATTGCGGCGACAAGTACCAATGATGCAAGAGCAAGTTTTTCAAATTATGGTTATGGTATTGACGCATGTGCTCCCGGAAATAATATTTTTTCAACGGTTTACAATGATACCTATACCAACATGAGTGGAACTTCGATGGCATCTCCGATTGCTGCAGGTTGTGTGGCGATGATCAGGTCAAAGTTTCCTGCATACAATGCAGCACAGGCAGCACAACAACTGCGCGTTACATGTGACAATATATATGGCGTTGCTGCGAATGCGGCCTTTGTCAATAAACTTGGTAAAGGAAGAGTGAATCTTTTTAAAGCGGTTACCGATAGCGTATCAGAAGGTATCCAGGTAACCAACCTGAATGTTTCGGATGGAAATGATGAGGCCTTTGTAATTAATGATACGTTAAGAATGGGAGCCTTGTTTACAAACCTGCTTCAACCGGCATCCAATCTCAATGTTGTACTGAGTACAACATCAACGTACGTGACCATCATAGACAGTACATTCAATATCGGTGCGCTGAACACACTCGCTTCGATCTCCAATAGCAGTTCTCCTTTCAGTGTACGTATCAATCCGACTGCGCCTGCAAACACGGTCGTTGTTTTTAAGATGACCATGACTGACGGAACGTATACGGATTTCTTTGCTTTTAGTGTAGTTGTGAATGTTGATTACCTGAATATAGATGTGAATGATGTGGCCACTTCGATTACAAGTATTGGAAGAATCGGTTACAACACAGCCGGCCCCGGCCAGGGACTTGGTTTTACGTACATGGGTGGCGGTACGCTTATGTATGAAGCCGGTTTGATGACAGGAGTAAGTGCATCGCAGGTTTCAAACAATGTACGCGGTGCTACAGCCACCGATAATGATTACCAGTCTGTTCAAATTGTTCAGCGTGTAGCGCCCGGTATTTCTGCATTTGACGCAGAGGGTAAATTCAACGATGCAATTGCTGCAACCGGTCCGATGAATATTTTAATCCACCACCGTGCGTATGCATGGACTTCGGCGGCTGATCGGAAATACATCATGGTTCGTTACACGATTAAAAACACAGGAGGATCTGCGTTGAGTAATTTTTATGCAGGAATATTTGCGGATTGGGATGTATTACCGAATTATGCTAACAACAAAGCTACAGTAGATATGTCAAGAAGACTTGGCTATGCTTACTCGACAGATGTAGGAGGTTTTTATGCAGGTGTAAAATTGTTGTCAGCAGGTGGCTTTAACCAATATGCAGCGGACAACGATGCAACAGGACAAGGAGGCGTAAATTTATCGGATGGTTATAGCACTGATGAAAAATACCTGACCATGTCGACCATGAGAACGGATGCAGGAGTTCCCGGTACCGGTAATGATGTGATTGATGTGGTATCATCAGGACCGTTTACCATTGGTGCAGGTGATTCCATTGTAGTTGCTTTCGCACTGCTTGCTGCAAATGACCTTCCGACGTTACAGGCAGGCGCTGATGCAGCACAAATCATGTATGACGGACTATTTACAAATAGTATCCAGGAAATTTCAATGGCTAATGATTTCAATATGAGTCAGAGTTTCCCGAATCCTTCGAATGGACAGGCGACCATCGTCTTTTCATTGCCTGAGAGTAACGCGACTGAATTGACAATTTACAATACACTTGGTGAAAAAGTAAAAACTATTTTGAGTGAAAAATTAAATGCCGGCACGTACAGTGTGGTGGTTGATCTTTCATCGGTTACAAATGGAAACTATTTTTATCGCCTGTCAGCCGGTAAGAATTCAAAAACATTACCTGTGATTATTTCACATTAATTTTAAAGAGTTTATTAATAAAAAATGCCTGTTCTTTCGAGCAGGCATTTTTTATTTTATGGAATCGGTTGTGACTCATTGTGAAATTATTGAACGTTCATTAAAAATTTTGTGGCTCTATGTATTTCAAATAGTAACGCAACCACACTGAAGAAATGAGAACTTAAGCTCGTCCCTACAGGACTTTTTATTTATTCTTATTTCGCTTTTTACCAATTGTCCGCTCCTACGGAGCTCTTCATTTTGTAAGTCCTGTAAGGACGAGCTATTGGTAAAAGATAAGATTTGGGAAAACGAAAGTCCCAAAGGGACGACCTTCGGGTTACGATAAGTTAAAATATTTAATCAAACACAAATCATATGAGGTTTCAAATTGATCTATCATAGATTCAGCAAACAATGCCATTTCAGTTTTTCATGCTACCTTTGTCCCTTCATATAATTGAGACAAAGAAAAAGTGAATGTTATGGAGTTAAAAGATGTTATTTCAATTTCAGGAATGAGCGGGCTTTACAAAGTGGTTGCTCAGAGTAAAAACGGGATTATTGTTGAATCACTTGCTGATAATAAACGGATGCCGATCAATTCTTCACAGCCGGTGAGTTCATTGGTGGACATTGCCGTCTTTACAAAAGATGAAGACATGCCACTCAAAAATGTTTTCAAAACAATCCAGGAAACAGATGGTGGTAAACTTTCGGTAGATCCAAAGGGAGATCCGAAAGCATTAAAGGATTATTTCAAAAAAATAGTTCCAACCATTGATGAGGAGCGCGTGTATCCTTCCGACATGAAAAAAATATTAACGTGGTATGGTTTGTTAAACGGTAAGATTGATTTCACCGCGAAAGAAACGGAAGAGGAAGAAAGCAAGATTAACCTGTCCACCTCCGGCGGGATTGAAAAACCAATTCCGAAAGCAAAGGAAGGTCATTCTCCCAAAGCAGATCAGCATGCAAAAGTAGGCCAGGTAAAATTGCGTAAGAAAGTCTGAGCCGTTCCGATGCTGACCAACGAAGTTTCCCTTCCTAAAAAAAATGTTCGTCATTTTCTGCCTGAATCAATTGTCATTGATTCATGGAGTGTGCTGGAATCTTATTTTCAAAACCTGAAAACAAGAGTACTTGATTCCGCAAATGACTTGCAACAATGGTTGAAAGATTATAGCGAGTTGGACGAGATTATCCAGGAACATGCAGGCTGGTTATACATTCGCATGACCTGCGATACGCAGGACAAAGCAGCAACTGACGCCTATCTTTTTTTTGTCAATGAGATTCAACCGAAGATTGCGCCTTACCAAGATGATCTGAACAAAAAATTAGTCGAGTGTAAATTCAAAAGTGATCTGGATCACCGTTACTTGATTTATTTGAAGAAGGTGGAGAACCAGATAAAAATTTTCAGGAAAGAAAATATTCCGCTCATTGCTGAACTTTCAGTGAAAGAACAGAAGTATGGAGAGATTGCCGGCGCGATGACGATTGAGGAAAATGGTAAGACACTCACGTTGCAGCAGGCTTCAAATTTTCTGAAGGATACCGACAGAAATAAACGCGATGAAGTTTATCATAAAATAAAAAGCCGGAGACTGCAGGACAAAAAAATATTGGATGAACTCTTTTCGGAACTGATCAGCATCCGTCACAGGATGGCTTTGAATTCAGGCTTTCAAAATTACCGCGATTATAAATTTGTTGAGTTAGATCGTTTTGATTATACACCTTCCGATTGCGTTTCATTTCATGATTCTGTTGAACGGACTGTTGTTTCCGTGTTGAATGAATTGACATCGCAACGTAAGGAAGAATTAAAACTTACGTCATTGAAGCCTTGGGATTTGGATGTTGATACATCCGGGAAACCTGACCTGAAGCCATTTTCAAATGGCAAGGAGCTGATGGATAAAACGATTCAGTGCTTTTATGACATTCATCCTTACTTCGGTGAAGTGATGGAAACATTGAAGCTGATGAAGTATGTTGATCTCGATTCACGTATTGGCAAAGCTCCCGGCGGATACAATTATCCATTGTATGAAATTGGTGTTCCATTTATTTTTATGAATGCAAGCGGATCGTTGAGAGATGTAGTAACCATTGTTCACGAAGGTGGTCATGCAATTCATTCGATGCTGACACGCGATCTCGACTTTGTCGGGTTCAAAGAACTTCCTTCTGAAATTGCCGAACTTGCTTCCATGAGCATGGAACTTATTTCAATGGAACACTGGCATTTATTTTTCCGGGATGAAGACGAATTGAAAAGAGCCAAACGTGAACAACTGGAAGGTGTGATTGAAACATTGCCGTGGATTGCGACCATTGATAAATTCCAGCATTGGTTATATGAACATCCGCAACATACCATCGAAGAAAGAACAACTTCATGGAAATCAATTTTCAAATCATTCAGCAGCCATGTTGTTGACTGGACTAATGAAGAAGATGCGCTCGAAGCAATCTGGCAAAAGCAACTTCATTTATTTGAAGTCCCGTTTTATTACATCGAGTACGGAATGGCTCAACTCGGTGCGGTTGCTGTCTGGAGAAATTACAAACGCAATCCTGAAAAAGCATTGAACGATTACATTGCTGCGCTGAAAACAGGTTATACAAAATCCATTTCTGAGACGTATTCAACAGCCGGGATTCAGTTTGATTTTTCGGAAACGTACATTCATGAGCTCATCAGTTTTGTAAAAGACGAGTTGGGAAAAGTGTAAGATTTTGCCCTGAATTTTCTTTCCTTTTTTAAAAAATACTTTTTTCTGCTCCTTATTGTATTGCACACGAAAATTTTTTAATTAATTTTTATGCGGATTCTCCTCTGAAACCATTATTAATTCAGGAGTTTGAACGGTTTGATTTTCCGTAACAGTTTTCCCTGAAATCGGTGAAAGATTTTCTCCTCTTTTTTTGAGATCAAAAGGCATGTAATAAACCGAGCTATTTTTCCGGTGATCAGTCCGGATTTCACACAACCTCAAAGCGAAACAGCCATATAAAGAAGAACTAAAATAGCTTCAGCCTGTTTGATTTTTAAGAACGTACATACCGGAAACAATTCGGAGAAAAATTTCATTGGAAGGAATTTCTCTTCGTTGCTGTCATTGCTCATGATATTTTTTGCGAGCATGGCAGTGGATTTTGCTTTCGCACAAACGTCATACGGCAAAATTCTTTTCATTTCTCCGGTTCAGATAATTCTAAGTGTTGTTGGTGTAGTTGTTATTTTGTTGTTGTTGGTGATTTACTTTTTCGATTCAAAAAAAATTGGATCACAAAAAAAATCTGAAAATACTTCGGCGAATTTATTCCAGGAGCTGGAGGAAGCCGCTTTTGTCATTAGTGCTGTAAGCGGAACAACCATTGATTGCAATGAAAAAGCAATTCAGCTGTTTGAAGTAACGGAGAAAAATAACCTGGTCGGAATTGACATTGCATCGCTGCTCAAGGATAAATGGCAAATTGAGGAACGGAATAAAATTAAAAATGATCTCGATCAATCCGGAATAACACTCATTGAATCGCTTTTTAAAACTGCGAGAGGAAAAATATTTTATGGATTGATGTCTGCAAGGAGACAGGAAAAATCCGGGGAGAAAACGATCCACGTTCGCATCACAGATATTTCTTCTTTGAGAAGGGTGGAAGTGAAACCGGAAATCCACCAGGTTGCTTCATCGGTTGCGTCTGAATCTTCCGGTAAGATTGGTGATTCGGTTCATTTCCCGGTTGCATCCATCGGCATCAATTATAAATTCAATAAGGTAAACGCTGCGTTTAGTGAACTGGTCGGATATACGGAAGAGGAACTGGTACACATGACCATGTTTGATATTATTCACTCGGAAGATAAAGTTCAGGAGAAAAGGAATATTTCCCTTTTGTTTCGCGGTGATGTGGCTGTTTCAAAAAGGGACATTCGTTTAGTGAGGAAAAACAAACAGTTAATTTGGGTTCATGCTTCTTCATCCATGACTCGCAACAGTGAAGGGTTTCCGGAATTCGTCATTACGATGGTTGAAAACATCACCCGCCAAAAGAAATTGCAGCAATCGCTCACGAACAATTGGAACAAAGTAAATTCGCTGATTGACAATGCAGATTATGCAATTGTTTCAGTGGATCGTCATCATACCATTACAATCGTCAATTCAAATTTTAGTGACTTAATTTTTATGATGACAGGAATTGTTGTGGAAATCGGTTACAACCTGAAAGATATTCTTCCGCAAAATTACAGGGAAGATTACAACAAAATTTTTGATCGGGGAATAAAGGGAGAACACTTCACCGTTGAAAAACATTTTTTGCTAAAAGATTCTCACAGCGCGGATATTGAGATTGTCGTTTCGCCAGTGAATGATGAATCCGGAAATACGATGCAGGTTTCTTTCTTCGGTCGCGATATCAGCGAACGGAAAAAGGCTGAGCAGGAATTGGTAAAGGCAAAGGAACAGGCGGAAACTTCTACACAAGCCAAGTCGAGTTTTCTTGCTACGATGAGTCACGAGATCAGGACTCCGCTCAACGGTGTGATCGGAATGGGACGATTGCTGAATGATACTCCCCTTACAGCAAGGCAACAGGAATTTGTGGATTCAATTCTATTGAGTGGTGAGGCGTTGCTCTCCGTAATTAACGACATTCTTGATTATTCCAAGATCGAGTCATCGAAAATGGAGTTGGAGTACAAGCCGTTTGCATTGAAGCGAAGCGTAGAAGAAACCTTCGATCTCCTCTCTTCCAAAGCAATTGAAAAAGGTATCTCACTTCAATACTCGATCAACCGTGATGTTCCTACATACATCTACGGTGACATTACACGTCTGCGACAAATTCTTTTGAATCTGGTTTCGAATGCAATTAAGTTTACATCGAAAGGTGGTAAAGTATCCATCAATGTTTCCGTGTTGAAAACAGAAGATGAAAATTTGCAGATTCTTTTTGGTGTGCGTGATACAGGTATTGGAATTCCTTCCGATAAGATTGATAAGTTATTCCAGTCGTTCTCACAAGTGGATGCTTCCACAGCCAAAACGTATGGCGGAACAGGACTAGGACTTGCCATCTGTAAAAATCTTGTCTCATTAATGGGCGGAAAAATTTGGGTGGAAAGTACTTCCGGGAAGGGATCAACATTTTATTTCACGGTTCAGACAGCAAAAGCAGCTTCATCCGATGTGCCAAAAAGCGTGCGTAACGGAACCAATCACCTTGTGAATTCAAGAGTGCTTTTAATCAGCGATGATAAAACAGAGTCAGATATTTTTTCAAGCTACTTCCACCGTTGGGGCATGTTGTCGAATGCTGTGGATTTGGAAAAAGCAATTGAATCGATTAAGAAGGGTGAACAGGTTGACCTGGTCGCCATCGATATGCAGATGATTTCCATCAGTGCACTTGATGTGGCAAAAGAAATAAGGAAGCTGAAAGTGAAAGAGGAACTACCGATTGTTATTTTTAACGCTGACAAAACAGACAGTATTCTTTTCGAATATTCTGACCAGGTTGTGTCAGCAATAATTCCTAAAAATATTGATCGTTCAAAAATACTTGATATATTAATCGGAGTATTTTCTGTTGAAGAACATCAGCGAAGCAAACAGAAGAATGAACTTGCACGCACAGACCAAAAACTGGCCGAGCGGTTCCCAATCAGAATCCTCGTTGCTGAAGACAATAAGATCAATCAAAAACTTGTTCAGAATATTTTTGAAGGACTTGGATATAAACCTGACATTGTACAAAACGGGCTTGAGGTCATTGAAAAACTTCGTGTTGTATCGTATGATATTATTTTCATGGATGTGCAGATGCCTGAAATGGATGGAATGGATGCGACCAAATTCATCCTTCATAAAATGGTTCTTGAAAAGCGTCCGGTTATTATTGCCATGACTGCATTTGCATTGGAAGGTGACAAAGAAAAATGTATTGAAGTAGGAATGAATGACTACATTAGTAAACCATTTATGGTCGAAGAAATTGTAAATAAAATTACCGAATGGTTTGGAAATAGAAACGGAAATAGTATGCAAAAAAAGGTTGTAGAGAAACAAGATGAGGGTGGTTTTATAGATGAATTAATGATCCTTCGGTTAAAGCAAATGTCGCCCGATGATCCCGGGTTCTTCAAAGAAGTAATTACGATGTTCCTTGGCCAGGCACCTGATAGTATCAGGGAGATGGATGAAGCAAGCAAAGCAAAGCATTATGAAAAGATGGGACAGGCAGCTCACAAGCTGAAGGGTTCGGCGTTGAACATGGGTGCTAAAAAATTAGCTGAAGTTTGCAGGGAAATAGAAATTCGAGGAAGATCGAACGATGGTTTTGAATCGGAAAAGATGATTGAATCCGTAAAGGCCATCTATGAAAAAACGGCTGAAGAATTACAAAAGATGATCTGACTTAAATAATATTCACTTCCATTTCCAGTTCCACCCCGAATTTTTCTTTTACACTTTGCTGAACAGTTTTTGCGTGATCAATTAGTTCCTTTCCGGTCGCATTTCCGTAGTTGACGAGTACCAACGCTTGCTGCTTGTGCATTCCAACGTTGCCTGTCCCGACGCTTCGGGATCCTTTCCATCCGCATTGTTCAATCAGCCAGCCTGCCGCGAGTTTCATCTTGCCGGTAGAAGTTTTATGAGCCACCAACGCGGGAAAATCTTTAATCAGTGATTCATATTTTTCAATGCTCACTTCAGGGTTCTTAAAAAAACTTCCTGCGTTACCGATTAAGTGAGGATCTGGAAGCTTGCTACGCCTGATGTTGCAGACTGCTTCACTGATGGCGCGAACACTGTGTTCCGTAACTCCTGTTGCTTTCAGTTCCGTTTCGATGGCGCCATACGAAGTATTAAAGACCGGATGTTTTTTCAGTTTTAAGGTCACATTCAAAATCATAAATTGATTTTTCAGTTCATGTTTGAAAACACTTTCACGGTAACCGAATTTACAATCAGAGATGTCAAACTTTCTTAGTTGTCCGGTTCCCAAATGAACCGCTTCCAGTTCTTCAAAGACTTCTTTTAGTTCAACACCGTACGCACCGATGTTTTGCATGGGTGCAGCGCCAACGGTTCCGGGAATCAGGGAAAGATTTTCGATACCACCGAAATTATTTTTCACGCAATACATCACAAGAGCATTCCACAGTTCTCCTGAGCCGGATTTGATCCAGATAAAATCTGAATCTTCTTTTACTCTTTCAATTCCCTTCAGATTATTTTTGATCGCAACTCCATCAAAATTTTTTGTGAAAAGAATGTTGCTTCCCCCGCCTAAAATTAATTTTGAAAGCGGAGCAAAGCGATCGTCTGAAATCAAACTTACAACCTCATTCGCTGAATTGACTTCAACAAAATATCGTGCGTTCACTTCAATGTGAAACGTGTTGAATGGTTTCAGTGAATAATTTTCTTTGATCTCCATGTTCAGTCAAAAATAATGGACGAAAAGTACATGGAATATTGTGTGCAAATCTTCTGATTTGGTGGGAAGTTTAAACATGGTTACTCACAGGGTGAATTACTTTATTCACCAATATAAATGTGCTTTTGCCCAATTAAATTGCCTTTTCATTGGATACTGCCTTAGTTTTGGCCTAACGCTTCTTCATGGTTTTGGTTTTTGGTTAAACAAACAATGAGGTGTTAATTCGAGTTAAGCAAAGCAGCTCCCTTAAAAAAGGAGCTGTTTTTGTTTTTATTACATTTGGATTCTTTTCATGGAGTCCTTCAAACCGAAATTATTTTCCACGCTTAAAAATTATTCAGCAAAGCAATTTGGTAGCGATGTTTTGTCCGGGATTATTGTCGGAATTGTTGCGCTACCTTTGGCCATTGCATTTGCAATAGCCTCCGGAGTTGCCCCCGAAAAAGGTATCTATACAGCCATCATTGCGGGATTTATTATTTCCGTTCTAGGAGGAAGCAAGGTTCAGATTGGTGGACCGACAGGAGCGTTTGTAGTCATTGTGTATGGCATCGTTCAGAAATACGGGTTGGAAGGGTTAACCATTGCAACCCTGATGGGAGGAGTTATCCTCATCATCATGGGTTTTGCAAAATTGGGTTCAGTAATTAAGTTCATACCACACCCGCTCATTGTCGGATTCACCAGTGGAATTGCGTTGATTATTTTTTCCTCTCAGGTGAAAGATTTTTTCGGTTTGGAAATGCAAAGTGTTCCATCAAATTTTTTTATGAAATGGAGGGAGTACTTTCTGCACTTTGATAAAATTAATTTGTACGCTCTTGTCGGAGGTGCGTCCACAGCATTAATTGTTTTTGCCTGGCCGAAACGATGGTCGCGCATTCCGGGTTCGCTCGTGACATTGATCATTTCAATTGTTGTCGTAAATTATTTTGATCTGCCCGTTGAAACCATCGGGAAACGATTCGGAGAAATTCATTCCTCTTTTCCATCAATCACGTTTCCATCGATGAATCTTGAAACATTTGAAATGCTTATCCGGCCTGCTTTCACGATCGCTTTACTCGGTGGAATCGAATCGTTGCTTTCGGCAGTTGTTGCAGACGGAATGATAGGAGGGAACCATCGCTCCAATATTGAGTTAGTCGGACAAGGTGTTGCAAATATATTCTCGGCATTGTTCGGTGGAATACCTGCTACAGGTGCTATTGCACGAACAGCAACCAATGTAAAAAATGGAGGACGAACACCGGTTGCAGGAATTGTTCATGCCATCACACTTTTATTAATTGTTTTATTCGTTGGTAAATATGCATCCATGATTCCAATGGCTTGCCTTGCCGGGATTTTGGTTGTAGTCGCTTACAACATGAGTGAATGGCATTCGTTCATCAGCATATTGAAAAGCGAGAAAAGTGATTCTGCGATTTTGCTCGTTACATTTATTTTAACGGTAGTTGTTGATCTTACGGTTGCTATTGAGATCGGGATGATACTCGCAGCATTTCAGTTTATGAGAAGAATGTCAAAAGTATCTCACGTGGATATTCTTACTGATTCAAATGCTGCACAATCGGATGAAGAAGACCCTCGAGCCATTACCAATTTTGTTGTTCCTAAAGGGGTTGACGTGTTTGAAATCAAAGGACCTTTTTTCTTTGGCGCTGCGTACAAGTTCAAAGAAGCAATGAAACGAACACAACGGAAATCAAAAGTTTTGATTATTAGGATGAGGAATGTCCCCGTAATTGATACGACCGGTGTAAAGGCGATCAAGGATGTTTTTCACCAATCGAGGCATGAAGGAACTGAGTTTATTATTTCAGGTCTTCAGCATGAGCCATACGAGATTTTTGAGCGATCAGGATTGTTGGATGAGATCGGGAAGGAAAATGTGGTGAAGAATATTGAAGCAGCATTGCAGCGGGCAAATGAATTGCTTCCTGTTTCAAATTGATTTTTTTGAAAGCGACATCTCCGGCGGAAAATATTTTTTTATCACAAAACAAAAATTAATTTTGATCGATGAATAAAACGGAACAGATCAGGCAGAATTTTTCAGAAGCACAACAAGTGCTTGAGAAGTTTTTATCAGAAGAGAAAAATTTCAAGTTGATTGAACAGGCGGGAAATATTCTTGTTGAAGCATTTAAGAATGGCAATAAAGTTATTTCCTGTGGCAATGGCGGGAGCATGTGCGATGCCATGCATTTTGCAGAAGAACTTTCAGGAAGATTTCGTGATAATAGAAAACCATTTCCGGCAATTTCGATTTCTGATCCTTCGCACATCTCATGTGTTGGCAACGATTATGGTTTTGATTTTATCTTTTCAAGATTTGTTGAAGCGGTCGGCAATAAAAATGACGTGTTGCTTGCCATTAGCACCAGTGGAAGTTCAAAAAATATTTTGAAAGCAATTGAAGCAGCAAAGAAAAAAGGAATGAAGGTAATCGGGCTTACCGGGAAAGACGGCGGTGCAATGGCTTCGTTGTGTGAGGTTGAAATTCGTGCGCCACATTCTGCCTATGCTGATCGTGTACAGGAAATTCATATTAAAGTAATTCATTCGTTGATACAGTTTATTGAGACGGAGACAGGGAATTAGTAATGAAAATGTTTATTAGTTCATTAGTTCACTAGTTTAATGGTGTTAGTGGGTTGTTGGTACGAATGAACAAGTGAACCAATGAACTAATGTGTATATTCGTCACTTGAAATAATATTTTTCTATTTTTTGTTTTCTCATTTATAAAATTTTCTCATGTTAGTTAAAACCTTTGGCAGTGCCGTTTATGGCATTAATGCAACCACCATTACAGTAGAAGTGAACCTCAGCAAAGGAATTAATTTTTTTCTTGTTGGTCTTCCTGATAATGCAGTGAAGGAAAGTCAGAAGAGAATTGTTGCTGCTTTAAAAAACTGCAACTACAATTATCCCGGCAAAGAAATTACCGTGAACATGGCTCCGGCAGACATTCGCAAAGAAGGTTCTGCATATGACTTGACCATCGCAATCGGAATACTTGCAGCTTCTGATCAGCTAAAACAAGATGAGATTTCAAAATACATCATCATGGGAGAACTTTCGCTGGATGGCGGCTTACAACCGATCAAAGGAGTGTTACCAATTGCGATACAAGCCAGGGAAGAAGGATTTAAAGGTTTTATTTTGCCAAAGCAGAATGCCCGCGAAGCCGCTATTGTAGGCGATCTTGAAGTGTATGGTGTGGAGACTGTTTCTGAAGTAGTGGAATTTTTTAATGGTGACAGACAATTGGAACGTACGATTGTAAACACACGAGAAGAGTTCATGGCAAACCAGAATAAAGGGGAGTTTGATTTTTCTGATGTAAAGGGACAGGAGAATATCAAACGTGCATTGGAGATTGCTGCAGCCGGCGGACATAATGTAATTCTCATCGGTCCTCCGGGAGCAGGGAAAACGATGTTGGCAAAACGACTACCAACCATTCTTCCTCCGCTCACCTTGCATGAAGCATTGGAGACAACCAAGATTCATTCGGTTGCAGGAAGACTTGGTAAGGAAGCATCACTGGTTTCGATACGTCCGTTTCGCTCTCCGCATCATACGATCAGCGATGTGGCGTTGGTTGGTGGAGGAAGTTTTCCTCAGCCGGGAGAAATTTCACTGGCTCACAACGGAGTTTTGTTTTTGGATGAGCTTCCTGAATTCAAACGAACCGTGCTTGAAGTGATGCGTCAGCCGCTGGAAGAAAGAGCAGTTACGATTTCACGTGCAAAATTTTCGGTTGAATATCCTGCCAGTTTTATGTTGGTGACTTCGATGAATCCTTGTCCGTGCGGATATTACAACCATCCGGAAAAGGATTGCGTGTGTGCTCCCGGAGTTGTACAGAAATATCTCAATAAAATTTCAGGACCGTTGCTTGATCGTATTGACATTCATTTGGAAGTAACTCCTGTTGCTTTCAGTGAGTTGACTTCTGAACGTCTATCTGAGAAAAGTGAAGTTGTTCGCGAACGCGTTGTAAAAGCGCGGCAAATACAGGCTGACCGTTTTATAGAAAACAAAGGTGTTTACTCGAATGCTCAAATGAGTTCAAAGACGCTGAGAAGTGTGTGCAAGATTACTGACGAAGGACAACAACTTTTAAAAACAGCGATGGAACGTCTTGGATTATCCGCACGTGCGTATGATCGCATTCTGAAAGTCTCTCGAACCATTGCCGATCTTGATAGCAGCGCAGATATTAAAACAGAGCATCTTGCGGAAGCAATACAGTATAGAAGTCTGGACAGGGAAGGATGGGCGGGGTAGGGGAATTGGGAATTATAAATTTTAAATTCTAAATTATAAATTGGTGATGCAGATGTGTAGCGTTGTTAGCTACCTGACGAGGCTTCCGAAAGACTACGCTGAACAAAGAGATGAAAAAATTAACAGAGAATCATTTATTAATTCCCGATGAGGTATTGTTAAATAAAATATACTTTATCAGGGATGAAAAAATAATGTTGGACAAAGATTTAGCACAATTCTATGGTGTTAAAGCAACCCGATTACGTGAGCAGGTAAAACGAAATGCTTCTAAATTTCCTGTTCATTTTATGTTTCAATTGACAGAAAATGAGGTAGAATTAATGGTATCGCATTTTGCGATACCATCTAAAAGTCATTTAGGTGGCGCGTTACCTTATGCATTTACGGAGTACGGAGTATTGATGTTAGCAAATGTTTTGAAAAGTGAAAGGGCAGTTCAGGTAAGTATTAAAGTTATAGAACTGTTTGTAAGACTTCGTAAAATGCTGATCGATCATAAAGGTTTGGAAATGGAGATAGTTGAGATTAAGCGATTAATTGAAATTCATGGTGGCAACATCGAATTAATATTCAGCTATTTTGACGAATTCTTAAATCAAAAATCTATTCCCAGAACAGAAATAGGTTTTAGATTGAATAGGAAGGATGAAAATATTTGATACGCTGGCGGGTAGAGGAATTAGAAATTATAAATTTTAAATTATAAATTGGTTTGGTATTCTTTAGGAAATATTAATTGTGCAGGTTACAGTTTCACGATTTTCTTTGTCAAAGAAAACTTCTCGCTTTTTACATTCAAAAAATAAACTCCTTTTGTAAGCTGACCCAAATTAATTTCCTGATCTTTCAAAGTTGTTTCTTTTCTAAAAACATTCTCACCAATTTCATTGAAAACTTCAATCAGGATTTTTTCTGCTGATGATTGAAGCGGATGAAATGAGACTTTGTTATAAAAAGGGTTTGGAAAAACTTCAATCCCGCTTTCACTTCCATTTGCTTCAATGATTCCAACATGAAATAACGAATCACAAACACTTCCACTGTCCTCTCCCAATCCATAGTACGCCATATTCGGCATGTTGCCGCAGACTCTATGCCCGTTAAGAGAAAAACCTTGTCTCACATAATGACAAGCCGAACCAACAGAATCAGGGAATTCAATTACGTCAAGATGATGTGTGACATTGGTATTGCCTCCCGCGAAATAATTATTACAAATCGGAATATAAATTTTTCCATTAGGTGCTAAGTCCTGCCAAAAATAGGTATAGTCAATTACTTCACCTGTATCCGGATATTGGTTCAACAACGTTTTAGAAGCCCTAATGGCATTTATATTTCCTGCGTTCAAATCCCATTGGTAAAAAACTTTTACAGTATTCCATGAAGAAGTATAAATGACATTTCCATTTGGTGAAAATGTTGCTCCATTGTACTGGTATTGTTGCGAAATAAGATGCTCTCCAATGTCTCTACAATTGCTAAGTAGACCGGTACATCGATCAAAATCAAAAACGTCAACAATCCCGGCATTACTTACTGCCATCATTTTTGTTCCATCATTAGAAAAAATTAATTTACCAAAGAAAAGTGAATCTGAGGCTGACCCAATATTTTGTGAATTAATATGGTCGAGACCATATGGAGTCAATAAGAAAGAAACGTAACCTGAATCACGATCTAAAATAAATATCCACCAATCCCTGCCATTAGCATGTTTACAAGCCGCTAGTTTTTGACTACTCAAACGGCCATAATAAATCATACTGTCTCGCAACTCAACATCACCCAATCCACCATTGAGGTTTTTATTTATCAGAGAATAAAAAAACCACGAATAACCTGAAGCACCATTACTACCAAAGTGCAGTACATAAATCAATGAATCTATTCCAGGACTTGTAAGCAATAATGAAGTAAAAATTCCATTTCCTTGGAGATTACTTCCATTTGGCATTACATGATGTGTCCTATCATAGATAAACAAAGAATTATTATTCCAATTAACTCCTGTTGTGTAGCAAAATAAATTATCTGAACTATCCGAAAGAGAGCTGTTTTCTGCAACTGGAAAATGCCCTCCCATAATTCCATCTGCTGATGAATCTATTACAATGTTTGTGGTGTCGTTGAAATTTATACTGCAATGATCAGCAAATGTCCATATGTTTCCTTCTTTTTGAGCGAGAATTGTTTTACAACATATGCTCAAAAGTATTAGAGATAGATATATTCTTATTTTCCTCAATTATTTTTCAATTACAAGTTTATTGGTCATCACAACTTTACAATTCACAGTCAACCGATAAAAGTAAATTCCTTGTGAAAGACTACTCGAATCAATATCCTGTAAAGTTTGTTTGCTAAGCAAGTTATAAAATTTAATCTCATGTCTCCTTATGTCAAAAATCTGGTAGTGGTTCAGTTTGAATTATATTTAGATTCCTCGCTTCGCTCGGAATGACAATGCAAATTAAGGCTATAGTGCGGGCTTAAGCCCGCCTCTTACCACCAATACAAGATGTCATTCCGAGCGAAGCGAGGAATCATTTTTCAAACTGAACCACTACCAAAAATCTGTACAGTCCTCTTTTCCCTTGAAGAAGCTATTCAATATGGAAGTTTTGAATAGGGAAGTATCAACAGGATATCAGAATTTATTTTATAATTGCGATATGAAAGTCCGGTACAAAACGAGCATCTTAAAATTTAAAAAGAAAGGTGAGAAAACCGGTTGGACCTATATTGACGTTCCTGCAGATGTTGCACAACAGTTAAAACCGGGTACTAAAAAATCGTTCAGGGTAAAAGGACGACTGGATAAGTTCGCTATCAAAGGAGTTGCGCTGATTCCTATGGGTGGCGGAGATTTTATTATTCCATTGAATGCAGCGATACGGAAAGGAATTGGAAAACGTGATGGTGCCATGCTGGAAGTAGTGTTGGAAGAAGATACCACACCGATAAAACTTGATTCTGAATTAATGGAATGTTTAGCCGATGAACCTGCTGCGCTGAATTTTTTTAATACTCTTCCGAAATCGCATCAGCATTATTTTTCAAAATGGGTGGCCAGTGCGAAAACAGAAATTACCAAAGCGAAAAGAATCGCTGCGGCAGTGAATGGGTTAGCGCTCAAGCAGAATTTTGCAGAGATTCTTCGGGGAATGAGAAATAAAAAAATAAAATAATTTACGCTGAAGCACCAACCATAAAAAAGAATATTTTACTTCTCAGCTTAAGCTCTTTTATTTCATCGCCTGTGGTTCTTTTTCCTTTTTGCGGATTCAGTTTCAGTTCAATGATGGTTGAGGTTTCACTCTCTAGTTTGGCGACCAGCCACAGGTAATGGCTCTTGTGAAAAAAAGATTTCTTTCGAATCCCGCTGATCACTCCACTAGCACGGTTAATATCAACCTGGCTGTACTTATTAGCCTTCAAGTAGTCCTCTAATTTCTTCAGTGCTTCTTCAACAGAAGCCGGTACCGACATTGTTTTCATAAAATTCGAGTGCGAATGAAATGAATTTCTGACCAATCCACAAGTAAAAAAATGGTGTTGACAACTCTGTGAAAAAGCCGTTTAAATCAGGGAAGTCATTGTCAATTCCTTTTCTATCTTTGAAAATTGAAATGCTGTAAAACTCATGTCAAACTACTTCCAAAAAGTATTGATCATTGACGATGATTCCGTTGATCGCTATATCATGCGGAAGTCCATGAACAAAGTTAATTTCTCCAAAGAAATATTAGAGGCAGAAAACGGTGCGGATGGATTAAAATTGATTACCGACCATTCCAATGGAAATCAATTACCCGAACTTATTTTTATTGATGTGAACATGCCTGTGTTAGATGCCTTCGGATTTCTTGAGGTGTTTGAACAGTTGAGTCGGGAGTATAAAAATCGTTGCCGCATTGCTGTTATCTCTTCGATTGAAAGCGAGCAGGAAAAGAAACGTGTGTTGAAATATGAAAGCGTAATCGGCTATTTTGAAAAACCGCTGAAGGAAGAATTGCTTCTTCAACTGATGGATCAGTTAAGATTTACCCAGGCTTGTTAATTATGGCTAGAAGGACAAGCGAAATTGTCTTAATCATGAATGGAAGTTGGAAGGTAGAAGTTGGAACCGACAGTCTTAGCCGGAAACGTTAACCGGTAGAAGACCAACTTTTTTGTCCTGAATTTTTTTTTCTCTTCCCTGATTATTTCTTAATCGCAATGCGATACAACACCCAACCCATGAAGGCAAAGAATCCTGCACCAAGTAACATATAACCACCTTCACCCAATGCTGCGGAAATTCCGTGAGATGCATTTATTTTTTCGAGCGAGTTAAAAACATTTTCATTCACAGAGAGAAGAGCCACAATTACTCCAAACAAAGCACCGCCAGCCACAAGTCCGGTTGCAAACAAACTTCCTTTTCCAAGTTCCGAATCCTCTTGTTTCTCATGTTTACGTTTTGATCTCCAATCTACAAGGCCTTTGATGGCACCACCGGCAAAGATGGGAAGTGTAGTAGAGAGTGGGAGGTAGGCGCCGACTGCAAAGGATAACGCTTTCACTCCGCACAATTCTACAGTGATGGCAAGAAATACTCCGACCAATACAAAGTTCCAGTCGAGGTTAAAAGAAAGTAATCCTTTGATTAAAGTTGCCATCAACGTTGCCTGTGGTGCGGCAAATTTTTCACCAATGGCATGTTGAACTCCTTTTGCTGCAAGGTCAGCGGTTGGTGTATCAAGATATTTTACGGTGAAACCAATTACAACCGATGAAACAATCGCACCGATAAACAAAGCCAACTGCTGGTATTTGGGCGTTGCACCAATGATATAACCTGTTTTCAAATCCTGTGATGTAGCACCGGCATTGGCTGCTGCTATGCAAACAATACCGCCAACTACAAGAGCCATGGGTTCATAGAATTTTCCGGTCCAGCCAACTGCAATAAAAATAAGTGCTGTTCCCATGATGGTGGCAATCGTCATTCCGGAAATCGGATTGTTACTCGATCCGATGATACCGACAATTCTGCTGGATACTGTGACAAAGAAAAAACCAAATACGATAATCAGAATTCCGATGAGGAATTTGTTGAGAATGGAATCTCCGGGAAGCATGGGAAGAATGGTCATCAATAAAATAAGTGCACCACTTCCGATGAGTACCGTTTTAAAAGAAAGATCGTTTTCAGTTCTTGCCACTTTTGCTCCTGCTTTCTCTTTCATGGATGCAACACTTTCTTTGAACGAAGAAATAATGGTAGGGATGGTTTTGATCAGCGTGATGAAACCTCCTGCCGCCACAGCACCTGCACCAATCTGGCGGATATAAGTTCTGTAAATTGCTTCCGCCATATCAGCGAATGTATGTGTGGTTGGATTCCATCCTCCTTTGCCTCCGGCAGTTAAAAGGTCTTTCATGAAACCGAGTTTCACTTGCTGAAGAGCAATCGTATCAGGAGGAACAATGGAAGCGAGCAACGGTATTAATCCCAACCAGGCCAGCACGCCACCGGCAACAAGTACTCCGGCTATCTTCGGTCCGATGATGTAACCCACTCCAAGATATTCAGGCGTGATGTCGGCATTCAAGGTGGCGGAAGGAAAAAAACGATTCGATTGCTTTGTTACCCATGCAGGTGTTTCGGAAATCACGTGAAGTACGCGTTGAAGAATTGCATATACCATGGCAAAGCCCAAACCCTGGTAAGCAGTCTTGGCAAAGTCACCGCCTTTTTCTCCTGCAATTAATACCTGTGCGCAAGCGGTTCCTTCTGGGTATGGAAGCTGTCCGTGCTCTTTCACGATCAGCGATCTTCTCAATGGAATCATCATAAGTGTTCCGAGCATTCCACCGAGAACGGCCAATGTGAAGATGGTCCAGTATTGAAAATAGACATTGCCGTCGCTGATACCGCTTTCATTCAGGGATAAAAATAAAAATGCCGGAAGTGTGAAGACAACTCCGGAAGCAATGGATTCTCCGGCCGATCCGGTTGTCTGAATAATGTTGTTTTCGAGAATGGTTGTCTTGAAAAATTTTCTTCCCAGCGAAATCGCAAGTACTGCAATCGGAATGGATGCTGACACAGTCAATCCTGCTTTGAGAGCGAGGAACACAGTAGATGCTCCGAAGATGATTCCAAACATGCAGCCAAGCAAAATGGCTTTCAGCGTAAACTCTTTTACGTTGTCAGTCGCTGATATGTAAGGCTTGAATTCTGTTTTATTATTCTCCATAATTGATTCTGTTTTGAGTGAAGGAAAATCAAGTTGGAGTAAAAGTAGAAAATTATCAATACGAACAAAACATGGAAAGTTTATTCGGAAAAAAAGAAATCAACGAAAAAAACAGCTGTGGTATAAAAAAAATCAATCCCGCCTACCAAAGCGGGACCGATTACCATGAAACAGAAATTCTACCTAAAACTGTGGTGTAAAGGAACACTTATGCTGAAATGATGTATATAGTAACAACTCGTTTTCTTTTGTAGTTGGAATTACTACAAAGGAAAATTTTAGGAAAAGTTTTTTTGAGAAGAATTTGGTTAAAGCAATGGTCTATCCAAGACAAAGTTCTTGATCAGTCAAGACATAAATTTACTTCTTCGGAAGACAATTGTTGAAGTGCTTCAGTGAGTTTTTCAAATTCAGTTGACTTGTCGAAAAAATAATTCGCACCAAGATCCATACACATGTTTCGGATCATCGGATTTGAATGATTGGTGAGCATGATCACTTTCACGGAAGCAAATTCTTTTTTTAAACCTGAAAGTACATCCATGCCATTCATGCCCGGCATGGTAATATCCAACAACACAACATCCGGAATTAATGTTTTAAAAAAATCAAGAACTTCGTTTCCGTTGCGTGCTTCGCCAACCACGTTGACAGAATCCAGATCGACAAGCATCGCTTTCAGTCGTGCAACAATAAACGGTGAATCATCTGCAATTAAAACTTTAAGCGGATTTTTCATAATTCAAAAACCTTTGTAACTCAAGCTAAACAAAGTAACGTTTGTCATCAGGTTTTATAAATAGTTGTGACTTGCTTTCGGTTGTCAATAAGAAACAAAGGGAATTGTAGTTGCTTTTATGACAAATGAAGGTTGCTTCATTTGAATTCCAAAAAGAGTTGTCAGAAAGAGTTTTTACTACACATGCAGACCGGAATGGTTGTCAATAAAAACAATTAAGAAACTGTTTAAATTTAGATGATAAGAATTTTTATCGCGTATTTTTGCGCGAGACAAGGAAACGTTTTGCAGCCATAGTGGAACTAACTACGGCAAGAAACGCTGACGAAGTCGCAGCCCAAAAGACGCATAAAAAAATTTTCAGGTAAATTTTAAACAGTTTCTAAAACTACACCAGTTTGTTTTCAATGGCATAATGGGTAAGCTCTGCATTTGTCTTCATATTCATCTTTTCAAGAATACGTGCACGATAGGTGCTGATGGTAGGAACACTCAGTGATAAAATTTCAGCGACCTCTGAAACTGTTTTGCCGGAGGCAATTAATTTGAGAACGGCAAACTCACGATCAGATAATGCAGCATGCAACGATTCGTTGTTATCCAGGTTGATTCCTGCAGCAAGTTTTTCGGCAATGCTTTCCGTGATGTATTTACGGCCATTCAAAATATGTCGAACAGCTTTCACCAGTTCATCGGGAGCGCTTTCCTTTGTAAGATAACCGGAAGCTCCTGCTTTCAACACACGAATGGCGTATTGATCTTCCGGATGCATGCTTAAAATAAGAAAAGGAAGTTTCGGAAAATCCTGTTTCACCTGCTTCAATATTTCAAGACCACTTTGACCCGGCATCGATAAATCGCTGATGACAATATCCCATTTTTCAGTTGCAATTTTTTTTAACAATTCGGTTCCATTAGATGCTTCTTCAATGTGAGCGTCAACAAATTCCTCCAACAGAATTTGCTTCAATCCTTTTCTCACCACAATATGATCGTCTGCAATCAGAATGTAAATCATCAGCTCTCTATTGTTTTTAATAATGGGATTGGAACTTCAACACGGATGGAAGTTCCTTTGCCTGGTTCACTATGGATGGTGAGTTCTCCATGCATCACCAAAGCGCGTTCTTCCATTCCGAGAATGCCGAGCGTCATTTTTGATTTTGTTTCATCTACGTTGAAGCCTTTTCCGTTGTCCGAAATCAGTAATAATATATGATCAGCTTCAGCTTTTAATTCAGCGTTCACTTCTGTTGCGCCCGAATGACGCGCAATATTAGTCAATGCTTCCTGGAATATTCTGAAAATACTTGTTGCAATGGCTTTGTCAAAGCGTTCTTCCGAAAATCCCGAAACGAATTTACAACGGATGTTGCTTCGTTTTTCAAATTCACTGCTTTGCCACTCGAGGGCTGCCATGAGTCCGAGGTCATCCAGGATTCCCGGTCTTAATTCGGTTGAAATCCGTCGCACGGTTTTTACGGTTTCGTCCAACAGCAATAACATCTCGGAAACTTTTTCCCTGATTCCCGGGTTGACTTGAGGTAATTTTTTATCTAACCAGGAGACATCCATTTTTAATCCGGTCAATTGTTGTCCCAACTCATCGTGAATTTCCCGCGCAATCCTCACGCGTTCTTCTTCGCGTACGCTTTGTAGGTGAGCAGCTAAATTTCTCATTTGCTGGTGAGATAAATTTAATTTCTCTTCCGCTTTTTTTCGCTCCGTCACATCACGCGCAATGCCCTGGAAATCTCCGTTCGGAAGCATCTTGGAACTGATCTCGACCGTGACAAAGCTTCCGTCTTTTCTTATCATTCTTCGTTCGCTGATCACCGATTTTCCTTCTCGCAAGGCTTCATACTGAATTGGTTTTTCTTTTTGATCTTTCTTTGAAATCAAATCACCAATCGATAATGTTAACATTTCTCCATATGAATAACCAAGCATTTTGCAGGCGCTTGAATTCACCGCAAGGTATTTCCCGTTTTTATCTGAAATAAAAATTCCATCGGATGCCTGTTCAATCAGCGAGCGATAACGGAATTCACTTTTCAGTAATTCTTCTTCCGCATTTTTCTTTTCAGTGATGTCGCGGTAATAAACGGAAATACCGTCCGGTGACGGATAAATAAAGTCTTCGTACCAGGAATTGGTTTTCGAATAATACAATTCAAGATGTTGCGGCTCTTGTTTTTCCATGGCTTCATGCAAGGCAACATAAAACGGTTCATCCACTACCTCGGGAAATTTTTTCCAGATATTTTTCCCGATTAGTTCCGCTGGGGTTCGCCCATGCATGGTCGCCGCTTTTTTATTCAGGTACGTATAATTCCAGTTTTTGTTTAACGCAATGAAGGCATCGGTGATGCGTTCGAAAATATTTTTTAGTTCTTCTTCTGCTTTTATTTTTTCCGTTACATCATTGGAGAGAATGAGGCGTGCTTCCAATCCTTCAAAGGATATTTCGTGTGCCAAAACTTCCGCTTGGATGGCAGTTCCGTTTTTTTTCAAATGGGTCCAGATTCCCCTGTTATAATTGGCTTCTTCAAAATTCGAAGGGCGGTTTAATTCTTTGAACCGATTTTTTTCTTCATCGGGTCTGATGTCAAGAGCGCTCATGGCGAGGAACTCTTCCCGGCAATAACCATAATGAACAAGTGCGGCCTCATTCACATCCAGGAACCGGAACGTGAATAAATCAATAATCCACATGGGCATCGGATTATTTTCAAAAAGATGGCGGTATTTTTTTTCACTTTCAAATACTTGTTGCGACCGTTCTTTAACCCGCTGCTCAAGTTCATTGTTTAAATTGGCTAAGGATTCTTCAGCTTCTTTTCTTTTTGTGATATCCACTGCCGCTACTAAATAACAATCTTTGCCATTCAGGTTGATTGAATCAATGTTTGCTGACAGCCACCTTACTTTGCCATCTTTTGAAATGATTTTAGTTTCAACATCTCTCACAAATCCGTCTTCCAGAATTTGCTTTAGGATATGGATACGTTCATCTGCATGCGCGATCAAACTTAATTCAAGGGATGTTTTGCCCATCATTTTTTCTTCTGTAGAATCCCAAAACGCAGCAAAAGCATCATTCACCTGGATGTATTTTCCAGTTGGCGCTTCCGCGATGGCTTTCATGACCGGACTTTTATAAAAGAGAGATGAAAACATGTGTTGGCTCTCTTTAATTTTTACTTCTGCTTTTTCGCGCTTGTTGAAATTATACCGGATCACAGAAAACGAAACAAGAAGAAGCATCACCAGGGTAAAGCAGAGAATAAAAAAAAGTGAACTTGCAACGGCAATACTATTACTATACGCTGCTTTGCGCTCATCCAGGAGATTGCTCTCGTCCTGTTCTATCTCGTTAATGATAGCCCTGATCTTATTCATGTATAATCTGTTAAGTTGTGCTTCAATTAATACATTGGCCTCTTTGATGTGGCCTTCATTTTTTAGTTTTATAATTACGGAGGAAAGATTCAACCGTTCATGAATCAGTGCAGTAAGCGAATCAATTTTCGCCAGTTGTTCGGCACCATCGTCTGCCAGTAATTTTAATTTGTCGGTATGACTAAAAATGGTTTTCCTGGCAACCGTGAAATATTCGAGATAGGCAGAGTCCCCCGTTGCTACGTATCCTCTTCCCCCGCCATTCAGATCCTTCGCTAGTGAAAGGGTCAGTTCGGCCTCACGTAATACTTTATTGGTATGTTCGACTGCCTTGGAGGTTTCATGAAATGTTTTACCGTTTTTATATGAAATGATTGAAAGGATAGCCACGCATAAAAAAATCGTACTGAAAAAAATAATGATCCGGCTCGTAAAATGAATCTTCATTGGTGAAATTTAAATGCATACAAATGTTAACATAAAATGCATGTAATAAAAGCGATTTTTGAAATATTCAAAATAGTTTGTCCCGCCATGTAGTTGTAAGTATTACAGGATTAATATTTTTAGAATGACAACTAAAATAAAGCTGAAACTATTTGTTTACAGCCGAAACAGCCGTTTCTTTCAGTTCTCAAGAAGGGATCGGTTACAGTATAAAATAATAACAGTGTCAAATTTATCTTCAATGGCTGATGTAAATTTTTTGGTTTCTATCGGATCGCGAATAAAGGATATTCGTTTGAAAAAAAACATGACTCAATTTGAGTTGGCTGTGCGTTGCGAATTTGAAAAAGCAAGCATGTCGAGAATTGAATCCGGAAAAACAAATCCGACTGTACTTACGCTTAAAAAAATAAGCAAGGCATTGGATGTTCCCGTATGTGATTTTCTAAGGGAGAATTAATTTTCTGATTTCAATTCTTCTTATTGTTTCCCGGCTATAGTTGTGCATTGAATTATACCTGCACGCCTGCACCGTGGCAATTTTTATATTTTTTACCACTACCACACGGACAAGCATCATTACGACCTGTTTTTTGTTCCACGCGAACCGGCTGAATTTTTGGCGGAGCTCCGGGTTCTTTCATTTGCGGAATTCCGGTTGACGGAGCTTTTGAAGCATCGGCTTTATTTGCATTCAACCGGCTCATGTCAGTACGCTGAGGCGGACGCGCTTCACGCACTTGGCTTGCATCCTGAGAAGGAATTACTCCTTTGAAAAGGAAAGAAATGATTTCTTTATTTACGCGATCCATCAATTGCTTGAATAAATCGAACGATTCAAACTTGTAAATAAGCAATGGATCTTTTTGTTCGTACACAGCATTTTGTACACTTGTTTTCAGATCATCCATCTCCCGGAGATGTTCTTTCCATGCGTCATCAATGAAGGAGGCAATCACACCTCGTTCGAAAGAAAAAACCAGTTCCTTTCCTTGTGACTCGTATGACTTTTTCAGGTGTGCGATCACCTGGATTCCTTTCATGCCATCACTGAATGGAACAACAATGTTCTGAATGGTTGCACCCTGGTTTTCGAACACATCTTTTACAAACGGAAGGGTACGTTCAGCTAGCATCTCTGACTTGTGCTTGTAGTAACGCTGCGCTTCGGCGAATACTTTTTCTGTAATAGCCTCCGGTTTCTCATTCATGAATTCCGTTTCACTCACGGGACATTCAATGGAAAGCAAACGGATCAGGTTTAGCTTAAATCCTTCGTAGTCGCGGAGTTCGAGGTGTTCGTTCACCACGGCTTCGCATACGTCATACATCATGTTGTTGATGTCAATGGAAAGACGTTCTCCGAAAATGGCATGCCTGCGCTTCGTGTAAATGACTTCACGTTGTGAGTTCATCACATCATCGTATTCAATCAAACGTTTACGAATGCCGAAATTATTTTCTTCCACTTTGCGTTGTGCACGTTCAATGGAAGAAGTGATCATGCTGTGTTGAATCACTTCGCCTTCTTCGATTCCCATCCTGTCCATCAGTTTCGCGATACGATCTGAACCGAACAAACGCATCAAGTCATCTTCAAGCGAAACATAAAACTGAGAGGAACCCGGATCACCTTGTCGTCCCGCACGACCACGCAGCTGACGGTCAACACGCCTGGATTCATGTTTCTCTGTACCAACAATGGCAAGACCTCCGGCTTCTTTCACTCCCGGACCTAATTTAATATCGGTACCTCGACCGGCCATGTTGGTTGCAATGGTTACCGTTCCTGCTTTACCGGCTTCCTGGACAATTTCTGCTTCACGTTGATGTTGTTTTGCGTTTAATACATTGTGTTTGATGTTACGCAATTTCAACATTCGACTAAGCAATTCTGAAATTTCAACAGAAGTCGTTCCAACCAAAACAGGTCTTCCGGCTTTTACCAACACTTCAATTTCTTCAATTGCTTTGTTGTATTTCTCGCGCTTGGTTTTGTAAACTTTGTCTTCTTCGTCTTTTCTTACAATAGGTCTGTTTGTGGGAATCACAACCACATCCAGTTTGTAAATATCCCAGAACTCTTTCGCTTCCGTTTCAGCAGTACCGGTCATACCGCAAAGCTTATGAAACATCCGGAAATAATTTTGCAGCGTAATCGTTGCATACGTTTGGGTACTTGCTTCAATTTTTACATTCTCTTTTGCTTCGATCGCCTGGTGCAATCCATCGGAATAACGTCTGCCGTCAAGCACACGCCCGGTTTGCTCATCCACGATTTTTACTTTTCCATCGGCAATGATATACTCCACATCAATTTCAAAAAGTGTGTAGGCTTTCAACAATTGATTTACTGTATGAATGCGCTCTGACTTAATCGCGAAGTCGCGCATCAGGTCATCTTTTTTTGAAATTTTTTCGGATAGAGGTAATTCTGATTTTTCAATTCCGGCAATGGCAGAACCGACATCGGGAAGAATGAAAAATTCTTTGTCGGAACTGGAAGTAGTCATCAGCTCAATTCCTTTTTCAGTCAGCTCGATGCTGTTGTTCTTCTCATCAATCACGAAATAAAGTTCAGCATCTGCTTTGTGCATTTCTTTTTGCTGATCCTGTAAGTGATAATTTTCTGAACGCTGCATAATCGCCTTTACACCGGGCTCTCCCAATAATTTGATAAGGGCTTTTGATTTCGGAAGTCCGCGATAAGAACGGAAGAGTGCAAGTCCGGCTTCTGTTTCTTTCTTTTCGTCTTTTGTTTCCAGCAGTTTACGGGCATCCGAAATTATTTTGTTGATGTAGTCGCGCTGGGTTTTTACAAGCAATTCAACTTTTGGTTTGAAAGCATCAAACTCATGATGATCACCTTTTGGAGTAGGACCTGAAATGATGAGTGGAGTTCGTGCATCATCAATCAATACAGAATCAACCTCATCAACGATGGCGTAATGATGTCCGCGCTGAACCATGTCCTCCGCATTGCGAGCCATGTTATCACGTAAATAATCAAACCCGAATTCATTGTTGGTTCCATACGTGATGTCGGCATTGTAAGCGTTCTTGCGTGCTTCTGAATTTGGTTCATGCTTGTCAATGCAATCCACGGTTAGTCCGAGAAATTCGAAGATGGGACCGTTCCATTCAGAGTCACGTTTGGCGAGGTAATCATTTACCGTTACAATGTGAACGCCGCGACCGGCAAGCGCATTCAAATAAATAGGAAGTGTTGCAACCAATGTTTTTCCTTCACCTGTTGCCATCTCGGCAATTTTACCCTGGTGCAAAACAATACCACCGATCAACTGAGAATCGTAATGGATCATGTTCCAGGTAACCATGTTGCCGGCAGCCATCCACGAATTGAAATAGTATGCTTTGTCGCCTTCTATTTCTACGTTATCTTTTTTGGTGGCAAGTGTGCGATCGAGATCAGTGGCGGTAACTTCCAGTTCTTCGTTTTCAGTAAAACGTTTTGCAGTTTCTTTTACAACTGAAAACGCTTCCGGTAAAATTTCGAGAAGAATATCTTCAGTCTGTTTCAACCTGTCTTTTTTCAACTGATCAATCTTGCGATAGATTTCTTCCTTCTGATGAACATCGTTTTCATCTTCTCCTTGTTTTTCGAGACCGGAAATTTCTTCTTCAATATCCTGTATATGATTTGCGATGCGCTCCTTGAATTGCAGAGTTTTAGCTCTCAGTTCATCGTGGCTCAGCGAAGCAAAGTCAGGGAAGGCTGCTTTTATCTTATCAGCAATCGGATTGAGCTCTTTCAGGTCGCGGTCGCTCTTACTTCCGAAAACGCCACTAATGGCTTTATTTAGGATTCCTAACATGATTTATTACAATAAAAAATGAGTTTTTTGGAAAGCAAATGTACTTTTAATTAAGAAGATGGGGAAATGCGGTTGACAATCATTAAGCCAGCGGATGACATGTGAAAATCTGTCAGTTGATAGTTTTTTTCTTTTTTTTGAATGGGAAACAAAATGATGGAAGAACATGTGATGAGCACCAAACAAGCTATGGATCCGCCAATTCCAACGAGGAAAAATTCTCTCTTTCCTGGGTTTCACCCATTTTTTTGAGTTGTTGGCGTAAAGTGTTTCCTGATTTTCACCATTTTGGTTTGATGGTTCAACATATTTCTATACACTTGTATAATCCTAATCCTCAATATAGAGTAATAAGTATGAACCTTTAATCTCGCTAACATGAAAAAAATAAATTACTTCCGCATTTGTATGTACTTCTTTGTATTCACTTCCTATTGCGAAGCGCAAACTGTTTCGCGCTTTTATGAAAATGGAAAAGTAGGTTATAAAAATTCAACAGGAGAAATTGTTGTGCCGGCTCATTACACAGCAGGTAGTGAGATGTTTGGTAATTATGCCATTGTGCTTGATGGCCCGAAGCGCGGATACATCAATAGCGCAGGCGAAGTGATTATTCCTTTTATCTATGATGACGCTTCTGTATTCTCCAATGGTCTTGCGCATGTGATGAAAGAAAATAAAAATGGTTTCATCCGCATGAATGGAGAAACAGCAATTCCTTTTGTGTATGATGTGGCCGGAGATTTCATCCATGGATTAGCACGGGTACAAAAGGAAAACAAATTTGGATTCATTGACATAAACGGAAATCCTGTAATTGCTTTGCAATATTCCAATGCCAATGACTTTGGTGATGGACTTGCTCCTGTGCTGACTGAAAAAGGAAAGTGGGGATATATAAATGCGCAAGGGAAATTTATTCTTCCTCCAAGCTATTTGCAGGCTTATAGTTTTGTGAATGGGGAAGCGATTGTAAAAATCGGAAGTAAATTTTATGTGATCAATACGAGCGGGAAAAAGCTGCGTGAGCTGAAAGACGAAGAAGCAGAAGAGCGCGCAGAACGAAAGATAAATAGAAATCAATAATAATATTTTAAAACATATTGTCATGAAAAAAAGCACAAAAATATTTCTCAGCATAATTTTTTCAATCTTGGTTTTTAGCAGTGTCGATGCGCAGCCTCCGGGGCAATGGATGTGGATACATGGAAGTAATATTTCTTTAAATGCCGGTAGCTTTGGAGTACAGGGAGTTACCAGTCCTACCAACATGCCTCCTGCAACGTATGAAGGTTGCGAATGGACGGATTTGAATGGAAATTATTGGCTGTTCCCTGCGAGTGGTTATTGCGCCTTGTGGAAATACGATCCGCTTATAAATCAATGGACCTGGATGAAAGGACCTAACACAACATTTGATCCCGGAACGTATGGATTACAAGGGGTTCCCGCCCCGGCTAACCATCCTCCTTACCGTGATAGAACGGCTTCGACCTGGACGGATGCGCAGAACAACCTGTGGTTGTTTGGAGGCGGGGATCGAAACGATCTTTGGAAGTATGACATTTCAACAAATGAATGGACCTGGATGAAAGGTGATCAAACAACAACTACGGCAGGAATTTATGGTACCATCGGAGTGCCAAACATTGCGAATAAACCTAGCACAAGGCTTGAAACATGCGCCACTTGGACAAGTAATACCAATGATCTTTGGTTATTCGGAGGAATCTTTTCCGGTAATACAACGCTGTTGAATGATTTGTGGCGATATAACATTGCGACAAACACATGGACATGGATGAAGGGAAGTAATCTTCCAAATCAACTTGCTGTTTATGGTACTCAGGGTGTTGAAGCCGCAGCAAATACTCCCGGAGCCCGCATGGCCTGGTGTCGTTGGACGGATACTGACGGAAACTTTTGGTTATTTGGCGGTGGAGATTTTACGAATTCTCTCAATGATATGTGGCGATTTAACCCAACTACAAATAACTGGACATGGGTGAGTGGTGTAAGTACAAATAATGCAGCAGGGATTTATGGTACCAAGTGTATTACCGCCGCGACGAATATGCCTGGCGCGCGCATTGAAAATCGTGCTTCCTGGGTTGTGAATGGAAACCTCTGGATGTTTGGTGGAGCAAGAACAGGTTCCGTCTCTCCTTCCTGGAATGACTTATGGGAATATTGTATTGAAACAAATAAGTGGACATGGATTAGTGGTGATAATACTTCCGATCAACTCTCAAACTGGGGTACCATTAATGTTCCCAATGCCACCAATAAACCGGGAGCAAAAGGAGGTTCAATGGCGTGGAAAGATAATAACGGGCATCTCTATGTTTATGGTGGATATAATGGTAACACATTTAATGATCTTTGGAGATATACCATTGACCCGAGTTGTGGCACTCCTTGCCTCACAACCATACCAGTTACGATTACTGCTTCTGCTGATTCTTCTGTTTGTGAAGGAAGTTGCGCAACTATTTCTGCAACTGCGACAAACGGAGCTCCTCCCTATAATTATTCATGGACACCAAACATTGGCAGTGGGGCGGGACCTTTCACTGTGTGCCCCTCTTTAACAACAACTTATTCTGTAACAGTTACAGATACGACAGGTGCTACTGCTACAGATGTAGTTGTTGTAACCATAAATCCTCCTCCTCCTGCCATACTTGATACCACAGGAATCATTACCATTTGTAATGCTTCCGGAATTACCCTGAATGCAAATTCAGGTGATTATAATTATGTATGGTATCACGATGGAGTGATTGTGCAGAGTGGAAGCAGCCCAAGTTATTTTGCAAACTCTCCGGGCGTTTACCAAGTGCAGGTTGCTGATCTTGGAACCGGTTGTACAAGCATGAGCCAGACAGCTACCATTGCGCTCGGTGGAGGACCTGTTGCCAGTATACTTACCGGTGGAGGTTGCGGAAGTATTTTATTTAACGGAGGATCGATTACGTTAACAGGAACTGCGACAAATGCAGTTTCGTATGTATGGTCACCCGGAGGTCAGACAACTGCATCCATACAGGTAACTCAACCCGGAACGTATTGTGTTACTGCTTTTGATGCAAGTGGTTGCCCATCGGATGTGCCTGCTTGCACCATCGTTAATAATGCGAATGTTGAGTGCGGACAGCACGGACAGAAAGTAATTCTCTGCCATGTTCCTCCCGGAAATCCTGGTAACCCGCAAACCTTGTGTATTGCACCGAGTGCTGTACCTGCTCACATTGCGAACCACCCGGGTGATTGCCTTGGACCATGTAGTTTGTATTATCCGCGCTTGTCTTCGACGGCTTATGATGATGATCTTACTTCTTCATTTTATATTTCTTCTTATCCGAATCCTTTCAGCGGAACATTTTCCCTGGAAATATTTAACTCATCTTCTGATGCAATGAATGTTTCTGTATATGACATGCTGGGAAATGTTGTTGAAACGGATCATGATGTAAATGAAAACACACAGATAGGAAGTCATCTTGCAAAAGGAATTTATTTTGTGGTGGCAGAGCAGGGTGATGATATGCAACGTTTGCGTATCGTGAAAGAATAAAAAAATTAAATACGATTTTAAGAAGAGAGGCTGTTTCACGAAATTGAAACAGCCTCTCTTTTTTTTAAGAACTATAAAGTCAACTCAATAAAAGTTAATGCAACTATGAACTGTCGCCAATGTTCAACTGTTCATTGACTAGCACCGGCTTCATTATCTAAACCCGATTGAAGCGCAGCGGGCTTCGACAAACTCAGCCGCCTGCGGGAAGGAAGAATATAGATGCGAATACGAATCCTTATTAAGATACGAATTGCGAAATGGCTTCGAAAATTCAGAAGGAAGAGATACTAAAGTTAGTTCAGGATGACAGCTAAAAATTAAGTACAAACTTTAAACGGTAAACCGGAAACTGTAAACTGTTTACCCGTTCATCGAAATTAAAAACTCTTCATTCGATTTTGTACCGCGCATTTGTTGTAATAAAAATTCCATGGCTTCCATCGGGTTCATGTCTGCCAGGTGATTGCGGAGTACCCACATTTTCTGAAGCATTTCTTTATCCTGTAACAAGTCTTCTCTTCGTGTGCTGGATGCAACGAGGTCAATAGCAGGGAATACGCGTTTGTTAGAAAGTTTGCGGTCGAGTTGCAATTCCATGTTACCTGTTCCTTTAAATTCTTCGAAGATCACTTCATCCATGCGTGAGCCGGTATCAATTAACGCAGTGGCAATGATGGTAAGCGAGCCGCCTCCTTCAATTTTACGCGCTGCTCCGAAAAATCGTTTTGGCTTATGCAATGCATTTGCTTCCACACCGCCCGATAAAACTTTTCCGCTTGCAGGAGCTACGGTGTTGTAAGCACGTGCGAGGCGGGTAATGGAGTCGAGGAGAATGACTACATCGTGACCGCATTCAACCATGCGTTTCGCTTTTTCAAGAACGATGTTGGCAATTTTTACATGACGCTCAGCAGGCTCATCAAACGTGGAAGCAACAACTTCTGCATTGACACTTCGCGCCATGTCGGTTACTTCTTCAGGGCGTTCATCAATGAGGAGGATGATGAGGTATACTTCCGGGTGATTGGCTGCAATGGCGTTGGCAACATCTTTCAGCAAAATTGTTTTACCGGTTTTTGGTTGCGCTACAATTAATCCGCGCTGTCCTTTTCCGATCGGAGTAAACATATCCATCACGCGGGTGGATGTATTTGATTTATCACCGGAAAGATTTAATTTTTCGTGCGGAAAAAGGGGAGTGAGGTAATCGAAATGAATACGGTCACGCACAACATCAGGCAGTTGCCCGTTAATCAAATCCACTTTAATAAGTGGAAAAAATTTTTCTCCTTCACGAGGCGGACGAACCGTGCCTCGCACGGTGTCACCTGTTTTTAACCCGAATAATTTAATCTGCGACTGCGACACATATACATCGTCAGGGCTGGTGAGGTAATTGAAATCGGAGGAGCGGAGGAATCCGAATCCATCCGGCATAATTTCCAACACGCCTTCGCTGATGATCACGCTGTCGAGATCGTAAGCGGGTTCAACTATTGGTGTTTCCATTCTTGGAGTTTCAGTTCTTTGAAGTTCCGGTCTTACCGTTCGTGTTACAGCAGGAGGACGCTGGTCAGGCCGTGCAAAATCTGTTTTCTGTTCATCCTGCATTGGCTTTGAAACAGGCTCTGCTAATGGAGTCTCAGGGATCACAATTTTAGGAGGAAATTTTACACTTGGTTGAAGAACAGGAGGAGCTGTTTTTTCTGAGCTGCTGTTTTCATCACCTTTAACCGGGACTACTCTTCTTCTTTTAACTCCTGGCTTTTCGACAGGCGATGCTGGGGCCATGATTGGTTTTTCCTGTCTCGGTTGTTTTTCAGCTTTAGGTTCTCGTTCCGGTTTATTTTCTTTTACTACTTCCACTTTTTCAGAAGAAGCAAAAGCTTTGCTGCCGGCAAGTGTTGCTTTAATGGCATCAGAAGCAGCAGGATTCAGTGCCTGTTGGTCAAGAATTTTGTAAACCAATTCCTGTTTACGAAGTTCATCGTAATTGGGAATGTTCATCTGGCGGGCAATTTCTTTCAGCTCATTAATGAGCTTGTCATTTAATTCGATTATGTCGTACATCAAAAAATAAATTTGTAAAAACGAATGAAGTTTGTGGGAGGTTTTAGTTGGTTAAATCAAATGCCGTGTTGCAGGCATATTGTTTAAGAAGAAGATACTATTCGGAATAAGAATATGTGAAAGAAAGTTGAAGTGAGTGGAGGAATACTTAGAAGGATGATTAAAAAATCCTGAACGGTTAAGTATTTCAGTACAATGATAAATCATTTTTGAATATCGGGCAAGTATTCGCAAAAATATTTTTGAACAAAATAATCCTTGATTTACAGCATTCAGGCGGGCTTTGGGTCAGCTACGTCATCGGGATTCAATGCATCGTCTATGTTTCTTCGGGAAATTTTTTGGTTCAAAATTGTCAGAAGGAAGATACCTGCATTTTATTTTACGTACGAATTTTATGAATCATGTATCTTTGGTCACTAAAAAAAATATATGATTCAAAGAATTCAATCTGTGTACTTACTTCTTGTGATGTTGCTTTCTGCTGCATTGTTTTTCGTGAACATCTATTCGATTGAAGCAAGCATTGGTGCCACACCCGGGCTTCAACAATTTACGGTTACATCCAATACAATTTATTTGATTCTCAATTGTGTATCCGGATTGTTTGCCCTGATTACAATTTTTCTTTACAAAAACAGAAATCTCCAGGTCAGGTTATCTAATCTGAATATGCTCTTCATGTGCATTTTCACAGGTACTGTTTTCTATTTTGCTGATCATGGTAAAACAGATCCTGCTTCAATCGTTCATTATGGCATTGGATCTTATTTTCCGTTGATTCAGCTGGTATTCACTTTTCTTGCTATCCGTGCCATCAGGAAAGATGAACAGTTGGTTCGTTCGGCTGACAGGCTTCGATAATTTTTAGTTCAAAGTTCTTGGTTCTTGGTTCTTGGTTCTTGGTTCTTACTTTCTGGTTCTTATTTTTTGCTATGGTATTTCCATACTTCCCCGCAATCCTAATTCAATCACTTCAAGATTTTCAATTCGTTTGCTGTTGATGTCAAAGCGGACAATGGTTTTCATTTTATGAAATCCTGATTTGCCGGCAGCTCCTGGATTTATATGAAGCAGGTTATACGTTGTGTCACGCATTACTTTCAGGATGTGCGAATGTCCGCAGATGAACAGGTCGGGTTTGTGTTCAGCAATTTTTTTTCTCGCTTCAGGAAAATAATTTCCGGGATAACCGCCGATGTGCGTGATGAAAATTTTTACTTCTTCACAATCGAAAATTTGATCCTCGGGATGAATGCTGCGAATATTCTGCCCGTCAATATTTCCATACACTGCTTTTAAGGTTTTGAAATGTTGCAGTTGATCAGAAACCGCAATATCACCAATATCCCCTGCATGCCACACTTCATCGCACTTCTCAAAGTATTCAAAAATTTTCGGATCAAGGTAACCGTGTGTGTCGGAAAGTAGGCCGATTTTTTTCATTGCATGTTGCAAATTGAATATTGAAAATCAGCAAGGCTCTGCAATCTGTAAGTTGCAATTTTCAATCTTCCATATTAAATAATTTCAATTGTTCCCTGCTTTAGCCAGCCGATGCTGCCATTTGCAATCCTGATTTTTTTCCAGTCGGCAAATTCATCGAGTACATCCACTTTTGTTCCTTCGTGTAAGATGAACTGGTCACTTCCTTTTTCATCAGGAGAACTCTTCACATAGACGCTTGAAGACATAATGATTGCTTGTTGATCAACATACATCATCGAATAACTTTTTTGAGCCAACGCAAACATACTCATGGTGAGAACGAGAAAGATAATCGCAAAAACAAAACCCGATTTTTTAAGAGATGCAGAAGCCGCAACAACATACATAGCAAGAAAAATAAAAAGCAACCATACACAAGCAAGAAAAGACTTCGTCCATGTTTCTGTTGTGAAATCAAGTGCGGCGGCCTTGATCCAACGCTTGTAAAATATTTCAGGAACAGCATCCATCTTGTCAACTACTTTGAGGGAAGCAATTTTCAGGTTGAAATTAATGTCTTCATCGTCCGGTGAAAGTTTATGAGCCCGTTCATAATTTAAGAGTGTGCGAGAAACATTTCCTGTTTTGTAATAGGTATTGCCAAGGTTGTAATATACTTCTGAAGAAATGCTTCCATCTTTAACCAGTGATTCATATGTTTTAATCGCATTCTCGTAATCCTGTTTCTGGTATTGCTCATTTGCTTTTTTGAAATCACTTTGAGAGTCGCTTGCAACCGATAAAAATGAAAACGAGAAAAGGGCAATTGCGAGAATGATAATTCCCGAAAGCCTTCTGACTCGCTCACGCACTCCAATTTCCAATTTCCAGTTTCCAATTCCCATGTTTCAACTTTTTATTTCCACCTCCAATTTCGAGATCACATCAATTCCTTTCCTGTAAATTTCTTCATTGCTTGCTGCCATTCCGGGGGCGAAGCGTGCAAACTCGCAACTTTCTATTGTTTCAGCAAATTGAAGAATCATTTCTTGGGAAATGTTTTTTGACTGCAACGCATTGGAGGCCGATTCTTTTGAAAGTTCCGAAACAGGAATCTGGAGTCTGTCGCTGATAAATCCCCACAGCGCTTTAAACATTTCATCTAAAAATTTTTCTTTGTTGTTCGATGCAAGGTATTTTTGCGCAGCTCCCAATCTCTTTTTTGCGACTTTATTTGCACGCTGACTTTTCAGTAAACCGATGTTGCTTTGCATTTCGATGTACCGTTTCCTAAACACCAGTAACACAGCAAATAACAATGCAGGAGTTGCGATCAGCATGTAGAACAAACCGGAACCGAAAAATGATCCCGTGCCCTGAACAAATGCAGGACGATTTGTTTTGATAAAGTGAATATCTTTTCCAAGCAACTGAACATCGGATTTACTCACGCCTGTGACCGAGGTTGTAATGGTCTCATTTCCTTTCTCAACTTTCAGATTCAAATCCTGTGACGGAACAGATTCGTATTGTTTCTTGTCGAGATTGAAAAAAGAAAAACCGCTCACAGGGATTTTGTAATCTCCTGCATTGCGTGGAATCACAAGGTATTCAAATGTTTTGCTTCCGTTCACGCCGGCAGTAGTTGCCATAATGTTGGAGGAAATTTTCGGATCGTATGTTTCAAAGTCAGCAGGGAAATCCACTTTCGGAGGATCGAGTAATTTCAGGTTTCCTTTCCCGGAAATTTTAATCTTCAGTGTGACGCCTTCGTGTGACTTTACTTCTTTTTTATCAAGTGAGATATCGATGTTGAATTTCCCAACAGCTCCGTTAAATGTAGAAGGAGCACCGGCAGGCAAATCGCGCACAGTAATTTTTATCGCATCGCTTTTCATCGGTACTTTTACATCCTGCCATTGGTTGAAATTGAAAAAAGGATCATTGAAAAACTGGCTGAACGGATCATTGGAATTTTGCTGCTGACGTTTTCCCTGTATACGTGCAACCACTTCGCCTTCCATCGGATCCAGTTCAAGTGTTCCGGCGCGTTGCGGAAATACCACCATCTTTTTTATTTCAGCTACTTTGTAATTTGCTCCGTCATAATTTTCGGAATGAAACTGGAGCTGCTGTGGCATGGCAATATCCTGGCTCCAGAAGCCGGATAATGAAGGTAGTTTACTGATTGAATAATTAACAAGATTTACTTTTGTATACAATTTATAGGTAACGATAACTCCTTCACCCTGGTATACACTCGACTTATCAACGCTTGCCCTAAAAAAAACATTTTTTCCACCGGGAACTGTTGCATCCTGCTTCTGGTTGCCTTGCGAACCCTGTGATTTTGGTTGTGGATTTCCTTTTACAACATTGACCGTAACCTGGTTTGAAGAGATTTTTTTTCCGCCCGCATCAATGGTGGCACTTCCGAATTTGAATGTTCCTTCTTTGACCGGTTGCAACACGTACGTGTATGAAATGGATTGTGAAACACTGCCGTTTACGATCTGCATATTGCTTGACTGGCTTGGGCCGGCAAGTACATTGAAATTTTCAAACGTGGGAGCATGGAAGTTTGAACCGTTTCCATTCAGGGTAAAAGAAACCTGTAGCTGGTCTCCGACAGCCACAGTGCTTGGTGAAACCGATGCTGTAAATTCCTGTCCAAAAATAGCTGAACAAAAAAATAAGAACAGGAATGTAACCGGGATAAAATTTACCTTCCTTCCTAAACAAAAAATATTTTTGAGCTCGCTAATCAATTTATAATTTATAATTTAAAATTTAGAATTGAAGGAGTTACCAGTTCTTCTCTATCTGTATCCTCGTTCCATCTTTCTTTATCAATTTCTTCTGCGTGTTTTTCTCGTCATTATTTAATGCCTGTAGAATTTTTTCAGCATCTTCTTTTGAAATATTTTTCTTTTCCTGGGCTTGTTTCTGTTCTTGTTTTTCCTGTTTCTGTTGATCTTTACTTTGTTGTTCTTTCTTCTGTTGGTCTTTGTTGTCCTGGTTTTTCTTCTGATCGTTTTTGTCGCCTTGTTTCTGTTGCTGCTGTTGTTGCTGAAGCATGGACTGCGCGTACGCAAGATTGTAACGTGTGTCGTTGTCCTTCGGATTCAGCTTCAGTGCATTTTTATAAGCATTTATACTTTCAGGAAACTTTTTCGACTCCAGCAAAGAATTGCCAATATTATGAAATGCTTTTGCTTTCTGGTCGTCATTTAAATCTTTGTTTGATAGAACATTTTGGTATTGCTGAGATGCCTCATCAAATTTCCCCTGCTTGTAATACGCATTGCCAAGGTTGTAATTTCCGGGAACGGAATTTTTATTCAGGTTCAATGATTTTTTGTAGTCCACTTCTGCGTCACTGAATTTTTTTCCGTTGTATAATTTGTTTCCATCTCGAATCAACTTCCGCTCTTCGCTTTGCGCTTTCAATGAGTTTGAATTTAAAAAAGTAAAGGCAAGCAGATAAAGGAAAATAAATTTCCGATTTCCGATTTCCGATTTCCAATTTCCGATTTTCATCGTTTCACCTCCCCGAATAAATTAAGTCGTTGAATCCATTTACTCTTCCGATTCGAGATCATGAATTCCAGCAGCAAAATTAACAAGCCGGCACCAATAAAATACTGGAAGCGGTCTTCGTACTCCGTAAAAATTTTTGTACCGAATGTTTTCTTATTCATCTTCATGATTTCATTGAGTATTGTACTCAACCCGTCATCGTTGTTAGAAGCGCGTATAAACTGACCTTTTCCTTCGGCAGCGATTTGCTCCAAGGCAAGCTGGTCGAGACGTGTAACAACGATGTGTCCGTCATGGTCACGAAGGAAATCAACCTGCATACCGTTTTTGTAAATTGGAATCGGAGCGCCTTCGGGTGAACCCATTCCAATGGTATGAATAATAATTCCTTCGGCAGTTGCTTTCTTCGCTGCGTCCACTGCATCGTCTTCGTGGTTTTCTCCATCGGTGATAATGATGAGTGCTTTGTGTTTGTTGTCTTGTCCGACAAAAGATTGAGATGCAAGATCAATGGCTGAACCGATCGCTGTTCCTTGTGTGGGAATAATATCGGTATCAATGGATGATAGAAAAAGTTTCGCAGCAGCAAAATCGGTTGTGATCGGAAGCTGGACATAAGCAGTTCCTGCGAATACAATAATTCCGATGCGATCGTTTTCCAGTTTATCGATCAACCTGGAAATCGCTTGTTTCGATCGTTCAAGACGGCTGGGTTTGATGTCTTCGGCCTTCATACTGTTCGAAACATCGAGCGCGATTACAATGTCAACTCCGTCACGTTTCACTTCTTCCAGTTTGCTTCCGATTTGTGGATTTGCAAGACCGATAGCGATGAGCGAATATGCAATCAAAAAGATAACTAATTTTAAAACCGGTTTTGTCCTTGAAGTTTCAGCGGAAAGCTTGATGAACAGGGATGAATCGCTGAATTTTTTTACGGCCTTCTTTTTCGAATAGATCATCACAATAAAAAGAATGACGGCGACAGGCACGAGTGCGAGCCAGAATAAATAGTTGGGATGTGCAAAACGCAACATGGTCTCTTACGGCAATAGTTTTAGCAGTGTAAATTTCAAAAGTATTTCGAGGCATAGCAACAAAGCGGCAAACATGATGAGCGGATAAAATTCCTCTGACTTATGCCTAAACTCAGTCACTGCAATTTTTGTTTTCTCCATCTGGTCAATGTCAGCATAAATTTCTTTCAATTTTGACGTGGTGGTTGCACGGAAATATTTTCCACCAGTTTCTTCAGCGATCTGCTTCATCATTGGCTCGTCGATGTCTACAGGAATATTTTGGTATTGAATTCCGAACGGAGTCTTGACAGGATAAGGCGCTACGCCTTGAGTTCCGATTCCAATGGTATAGACACGGATACCAAACGTTTTTGCAATTTCTCCGGCTGTCACCGGCGCAACAGAACCAAGATTGTTTACACCATCCGTGAGTAAGATAATGACCTTGCTTTTTGCTTTGCTGTCTTTGATCCGGTTTACAGCTGTCGCAAGACCTTCACCAATCGCAGTTCCATCCGTCACCATTCCGCTTTGCACACCCTGGAAAAGATTTTTCAACACCGCATGATCGGTTGTCAGCGGACATTGTGTAAAACTCTCTCCGCTGAAAATCACCAGGCCAATTCTGTCATTTGGTCGTCCGTCAATAAATTGTTCGGCAACTTTTTTTGCCGCTTCAATGCGATTCGGTTTTAAATCTTCTGCAAGCATGCTCGATGAAATATCGAGTGTTACCACAATGTCAATTCCTTCAGTCGTTACATTTTGTCCGCTCGAACTTGATTGAGGACGAGCGAGAGCAACAGCAATGGCCGCAACAGCAAGCAGCCGGAATATAAACGGAAGTAATTGGATTCGCTGACGGAAAGTAGGAACGTATCCTTTAAAATTTTCGAACGAAGAAAAACGTACTTCATTCTTTTTCCCTTTTGAATAAAAAATCTGCACCAGGATCAGCGCGGGAACTAAAAGTAACAGCCAAAGAAAGTAAGGTTGTGCAAATGTGATTCCGGAAATCATGATACAATTTCCTCCTTTCCCTTTTCTTTGAAATCGTCAGCAGTCACCGGTTTTGTAAGCAGGATGAAACCGTACGCATCTTTGATCGACTGCTCGTTCTCATTAGAGATCGGCTGTAGCTTTGCAAACTTCACCATGTCGGCAAGCTGAAGAATATTTTTTAGTTTTCCTTTTGCTTCTTCGTTGATGATATTTCCTCTCAGATGTTCCAGTGTTTCGTCGGTGGTATATTCGAGTGCATTGACAGAAAAGCGATGCTCAATGTATTGTCTGATGATATCTGAAACCGAACTGTGATATTTTTTGAAATGACCTTGCTGCCATAATTTTTCTTCTTCAGTTTTCTTCAACTCTTCCAAGGCGATCTCATGAGCCGGGCGGGAAGGAATTTTCACCTTTACATCCACCACTTTTTTCTTTCTCTTTTTAAATTCACGGATAATGATGATGGTTAAAAGAATGGCCACTATAACACCGATGATGTAAGGAAGTGCTTCCCTAAAAGTAAAAGGAACATCCATCGGTGCCTTAATTTCCTTAATAGCCAGGGTGGTATCCACAGCAATTGTTCTCACCGTGATGAGTTGTGCTTCCGTTGAAACACTGTCGGAGTCTTGTTTTCCGGCTTGCCGGAAATAAACCGGAATCGGTTCGATCACATAGAATCCTGAATCGAACGATGTCACTGTAAACTGTTGATGAAGTGTCGTTGTTTTTCCGTCAGCAGATTTTGTGGTGTCAATTTTTGATCGCTGAACGATTTCGAGTTTTTTAATGGTGTCGGGCAATACCGGGAAAAATAATTTTGTTCCGACAGGAGCTGTTGCATTCAGGTTGATGTGAAATTGTTCACCGATCCGGATATTCGTCGTATCAATTTTTGCTGATACACTTACATTCGGATATGAAGCGAAAAGTTTGGAAGACATAAAAAGGACGATTAAAACAAAAGCTATGATCTTTGTTTTCATCAATTCAAAAATATTTTTCAAAGCTCCTTGCATTCTATTTTAATTTCTACTGAAACCGTTGAAACGGTTTCTTTGTTCGTTAATTTTTCATTCCATTCCCACGAATAAATTCGTGGGTTATTTTCTTCCTCTCTTCTTAAACAATTTCATCAATGGTTGCACATACGATTGATCAGCGCGAAGAATTACATTGTCAACTCCGCTTTTTGCGAATGCATCTGCAAGTTGTTTCTGCTTTAATGCCCAATTTTTTTTGTAATTCATACGGATACGCTCATCACTTGTATCGACCGTCAGCATCTCACCGGTTTCTGCATGACGGAATCGCACCAATCCGACATCCGGTAAATCTGTTTCACGTTCATCATATATCTGCAATGCAACGAGATCGTGTTTTTTATTTGCCAGCTTCAACGCATCATCCAATAGTGTTTTTTGAATGGTTGTATTTTCCATGAAATCAGAAATGACAAAGCAGATGCTTCGTTTCTTGATCACGTTTGTCAAATAACGCAATGCACTACTGATGTCAGTTTTTTGATGCTGCGGTTTAAACTCGATGAGCTCACGAATGATTCTCAGGATGTGTGACTTTCCTTTTTTTGGTGGAATAAATTTTTCAATCTGGTCGGAAAAAAAGATGATGCCGATTTTATCGTTGTTTTGAATCGCAGAAAAAGAAATTACTGCACACAATTCTGTAACGAGATCTTTCTTAAACTGAACTTTTGTTCCGAATTCACCCGAAGCGCTGACATCCACTAATAAAATGACTGTCAACTCACGCTCTTCTTCATATACTTTTACATACGGATGATTGAAACGCGCAGTCACGTTCCAGTCGATGGTGCGAATCGGATCACCGGGAACATATTCACGCACTTCGCTGAAAGCCATACCGCGTCCTTTGAAGGCACTGTGATACTCTCCTGAAAAAATCTGGCTGGAGAGACCACGTGTCTTGATTTCAATCTTGCGAACTTTCTTAAGAAGATCAGTTGTTTCCATTTCAATTTGATGATTTGATAATTCGATAATTTAAAAATGGCAGAGAGTCCATTCAACACAATTATCAAATTATCACATTATCACATTATCAAATTACTACGGTACTTCTACTGTATTTAATATTTCATTCACAATACTTTCTGCAGTTACATTTTCCGCTTCCGCTTCATACGTCAACCCGATACGATGGCGAAGCACATCATGACAAACTGCGCGAACATCTTCCGGAATCACATAACCTCTTCTCTTGATAAATGCATAGGCTTTGGAAGCAAGAGCCAGGTTGATACTTGCACGTGGTGATCCACCGTAGCTGATCAGTTGAGAAAGTTTGCCCAGGTTGTAATCTTTCGGAGAACGTGTTGCAAAAACAATGTCAACAATGTACTTCTCAATTTTTTCATCCATGTACACATCGCGCGTCAGGTTCCGTGCTTTGATAATCTCTTCAGGTTTGATGATGGCGTTCACAGTTGGAAAACTTCCTGTGATGTTCTGACGGATAATCAATTTTTCTTCTTCCTTGGTTGGATAACCAATGATGACCTTCAGCATAAAACGATCGACCTGCGCTTCCGGCAACGGATAGGTTCCTTCCTGTTCAATCGGATTTTGAGTGGCAAGAACCAGGAAAGGTTCTTCGAGATGAAACGTTTGTTCTCCAATGGTAATCTGTTTTTCCTGCATGGCTTCCAGCAAGGCGCTTTGTACTTTTGCCGGAGCCCGGTTGATTTCATCTGCGAGAATAAAATTTGAAAAGATCGGTCCTTTGCGCACGATAAACTCTTCTTTCTTCTGGTTATAGATCATGGTACCGATCAAATCGGCAGGAAGAAGATCCGGAGTAAATTGAATCCGGTTGAACTTCGCCTGGATGGTAGATGCAAGCGATTTAATCGCCAGCGTTTTTGCAAGTCCGGGAACTCCTTCAAGTAGAATGTGTCCGTTCGACAGAAGCCCGATGAGCAAACGCTCAACCATGTATTTCTGTCCGACAATTACTTTGCTCAGTTCCATCATGAGCAAGTCAACAAAAGCACTTTCGCGCTGAATCCGTTCGTTGATTTCTTTAATGTCAGTCATCATCGTATAGTAGGTTTAGTAATTAGAGTTTCATGTGTGAACGTCTGCCTTTTTAAAGCGGCATGCATTATTCTTCATACAAAACTATTGATTGCAATGCAAGTTAGTCAATAGGTCGAAATGGTTACAATAAATTGCGGTGCAAGATTATCAAAAAAAAAATGAAAGGCGTATGAATGATGTCGTTAAAAAATGTTAAGGAATGACAGTTCAAAGTTCTTAGTTCAAAGATCGCAATTCTTAGTCACTTAATCACTTAGTTACTCAATCACTTAGTCACTTAGTTACTTCATCACTTCAATTACGGAACTAACATTACTTTTGCAGCCTAAATAATAAGCGTGCGCTACTTCCTAAAGCTTTCCTTCAACGGAAAAAATTATCATGGTTGGCAGATTCAGGAGAATGCTCATTCTGTTCAGGCAGAGTTGGATAAGGCATTGTCGGTTTTCCTGAAGGAAGAAATTAAAACCGTTGGTTGCGGAAGAACGGATACAGGAGTTCATGCCAAGGTATTCTATGTACATTTTGACATTGCATCAGCGATCGATAATAGCGAATATGTTATTCATCATTTGAATTGTCTGTTGCCACATGATATTGCCATTCAACAATTGAAACAAGTTTCAGATAAAGCACATGCACGATTTGATGCGGTCTCGAGAACCTATCAATATTATATGTATCATGTGAAGGATCCGTTCCTGAAAGAATCTGCTTATTTTTTTCCGTACGAGTTGAACCTGGAAAAGATGAATCACGCAAGTAAACTACTGATGGAATATTCCGACTTCAGTTCTTTCAGCAAATCAAGAACACAGGTTAAAACCAACATTTGCAAAATTGAAGAAGCGTTTTGGCGGAAGGAAAGCAGTCAAGTGGTTTTTCAGATTACTGCGGATCGTTTTCTTCGCAACATGGTTCGCGCCATTGTCGGTACGATGCTCGATGTCGGAGAAAATAAAATTGATGAAAAACAATTCCGGAATATTGTGGAAGGCAAGAGCAGGAGCGAGGCGGGTTTTTCGGTGCCGGCGCATGGACTGTATCTAACAGATGTAAAGTATGGTTTTGAAATTGGAAGTTAGAAATTGGATGTTGGAAATCTGAGAATGAGAATTCGCATATTCGTAAATTCGTACCCGATTCGTAATTCGATGCAAAATAAATGGCAACAGTAACAGGCAAAGCGTATGATTTCCCGGTTCTGAAACGGATTTTCGTTTTCATTCAACCGTATAAAGTAACATTCTGGTTCAGTGCATTTCTTACGTTCCTGCTGGCTTGTCTTTCCTTGTCACGTCCGTTCCTTGTTCAAAAAACAGTGGATACGTACATCACGAACAGAGACCAGGAGGGTCTTCTGAAGATGACACTGCTGATGGTCGGCTTGCTGTTGTTTCAAACACTTGTTCAGTTTTACCAGACGTATCTTACGAATTGGCTCGGGCAGTCTGTGATCAAAGACATGCGCATAAAATTATACAGGCATATTTTGAATCTTCGCTCGAAGTACTTCGATCGCACTCCCATCGGGACACTTGTAACACGTTCTGTTTCTGATCTTGAAACCATTGCAGATATTTTTTCAGAAGGATTGCTATCCATCATCGGTGATTTGCTGACGCTCACGCTTATTGTCGGCTATATGTTTTATGAAAATTGGGAATTGACGCTGGTTAGCTTAAGTACCATCCCGGTTTTGTTTTGGGCAACGCGAATTTTTCAGCGTGGAATTAAGACTACGTTCCAGGAAGTGCGAACACAGGTAGCACATCTCAATACATTTGCCCAGGAGCACCTGACAGGGATGAGCATCATCCAGATTTTTAACCGCGAAGAAAAGGAGATGAAAAAGTTTGAAGACATCAACCGTCTTCACATGAAAGCTAACATCAAATCAGTCTGGTACTATTCGATTTTTTTTCCAGTGGTGGAATTGTTGTCCTTTACGTCCATCGGATTGTTGGTGTGGTGGGGAGCCAGGGAAGTGATTCACTCCAATCTTTCACCCGGAACTATCATTATGTTCATCATGTACCTCAATCTTGTTTTTCGTCCGATCAGGGAATTGGCTGATAAATTTAATACGCTGCAACTTGGAATGGTAAGTTCGGAACGTGTTTTCAAAGTGTTCGACACCAAAGAAGATATTCCGAATGAAGGAAAAATAATTGCTGAAAACATACAAGGTGAAATCGAATTCAGAAATGTTTGGTTTGCATACAACGAAGAAGAGTGGGTGCTGAAAAATGTAAGCTTCAAAGTGAAAGCCGGTGAGACGCTTGCGTTGGTAGGTGCAACCGGCGCGGGAAAATCTTCCATCATCAATTTGATGAATCGTTTTTATGAAATCAATAAAGGGGAAATTTTGGTGGACGGAATTGAAATCCGTGACTACGAATTAAATTCGCTGCGAAAAAATATTGCCGTGGTGATGCAGGATGTTTTTCTTTTTTCCGATTCCATTGCCAATAATATTTCATTACGCGATACTTCGATCTCGCTCGAAAAAATAAAAGAAGCATCGCAGGTAGTTGGTGCGCATCGTTTCATTGAACAGTTGCCGGATACCTACAACTTCAACGTGATGGAACGCGGTGCGATGTTATCGGTAGGTCAGCGACAACTGATTTCATTTATACGCGCTTATGTTTTCAATCCGAAGATTTTAATCCTGGATGAAGCCACTTCTTCCATTGACACGGAATCCGAAGAGTTGATACAGGAAGCTACGAAGAAGCTTACACAAAACAGAACATCGATTGTGATCGCGCATCGTCTTTCAACGATCCAGGATGCTGATAAAATTATTGTAATGGATCTTGGAGAAAAGAAAGAGGAAGGAACTCACCAGGAACTGTTGAAACAAAACGGACTGTATAAAAGTTTGTATGAGATTCAGTTTGCAGATGTAAGTGAGGAAGATTAAAAGTGGTTGTAAATAGAATCCACTATTCTGTCTTCCACTTTTTCCAGTTCAATGAAACGTTTCATCCTTCCTTTCAGTTCCACTTCAACAAATACCTTGGTTACAGGTTTATCCGTTCGTTGAACTTTTAAATGAAGGAAAAGTTTATTTCCGATAAAGTTGCTTCCGCGTTCTGCATTTATTTCACCTTTCTTTTCATTGGAATCGATGATGCGAAAGTTGTTTCGCCTGCAAACTTTTTCCATCAAATTAAAAACTTCTCCGTAAGGAAAGTGAAGAAGGGCAGATCTCATAGGAAATTATAAAATAGGGGCGTTGAAGGGACAAAGATAGTTGTATTTCTAAAAATAGTTCAAAGTTCTAAGTTCAAAGTTGTGGGTCAGTTTGCAAAAGATTCCTCGCTTCGCTCGGAATGACATCTTACATAGGGGCTAACAGGCGGGCTTAAGCCCGCCTACCAGTTTTAATTTGCATTGTCATTCCGAGCGAAGCGAGGAATCCAAAAATAACTCAAACTGACCCATTGCCTAGTTCAAAGTCCGGAGCTTTGAACTAAGAACTTTGAACTTACTTTCATTTCTGACTGGTATCAATTCTGCTCACCGTTAAAATTCCCTGCACAGCTTTTAATTTTTGTGTGAGCTTGTTGAGATGATGCGTGTCGTGAACAAAAAGCATGATGGTTCCTTCAAAAATGCCGTCGTTGCTGTCGATGCTGATCGAACGCATGTTCACTTTCAGTTCACTGGAAATAACTTTTGAAATTTTGCTGACAACTCCAACCTGGTCAATGCCCGTAATTTTGATTCCTGCAAGAAAGGCGATCTGTTGCTGGTTCGTCCACTTGGCTTTTACGATACGGTACGCGAAGTTGCTCATCAGTTGAATCGCATTCGGACAATTGACACGGTGTATTTTAATTCCTTCGCTGATGGTGATGAATCCGAACACGTCATCTCCCGGAATCGGGCTGCAACACGGAGAAAGTTTGTAATCAATTTTTTCCAGGTTCTCTCCAATCACAAGCATGTCCGATGAACCGCGCACATTTTTTACAATGTTCTCCAGTGATTGTGGTTCGCTTCGCTGAGGAGCTTTCGCTTTGATGGTTCCTTTATCCTGCACAAAATCTTTTAGGTCCTGGATGTCTAACACTCCTTTTGCAATCCGGTAATAAAGTTCGAGACTGCTGGGTATTTTATAATAAGCAAGAAGTTCATTGATATTTTCATTGTTGAATTCAAGTTTTAGGTGCTTGAATTTTCGCTGAAGGATTTCCTTTCCGTCCTCGCCCACACTTTTTTTCTCTTCTTTGAGAGCGGATTTTATTTTTGATTTTGCTTTTGCGGTTACTACATAATTCAGCCAATCTTCTTTCGGAGTTTGTTTACTGGATGTAAGAATTTCAACCTGGTCACCGCTGCGAAGGATGTGGCTCAATGGTACTAACCGGTGATTCACTTTTGCCCCGATGCATTTGCTTCCGATGTCCGTATGAATTTCAAATGCGAAGTCAAGAGTCGTTGCGCTGGAAGGAAGTGTGATAAGTTCTCCGGTAGGAGTAAAGACGAAAATTTCATCGGAGAAAAGATTCAACTTGAATTCGTCTACAAAGTCAAGCGCGTTCGATTCAGGATTTTCGAGCAATTCCCTAATACGACCGATCCATTCATCGAGCGCAGTTTCGGCAGCGGACTCTTTATACTTCCAATGCGCAGCATAACCCTTCTCAGCAATTTCATCCATTCGCCTTGTGCGAATCTGAACTTCCACCCAACGACCACTTGGTCCCATTACCGTCGTGTGAAGTGATTCGTATCCGTTTGCTTTCGGAGTTGAAATCCAATCGCGCAAACGATCCGGGTTCGGATGATAAAAATCGGTGATCACAGAATAGGCTTTCCAGCACATTGCTTTTTCATCTTCCAGTTCGGTATCGAGGATCACTCGGATGGCGAACAGGTCGTAGATTTCTTCGAACGTAACTCCTTGTTTTTTTATCTTCGTCCAGATGGAGTGAACGGATTTGGATCGGCCTTTTATTTCGTATTTGAATTCCTGTTTGTCGAGCTCTTCCCTGATCGGTTCAAGAAATTCGTTGATGAATTTCGTGCGTTCACGTTTTGTTTGCTGAAGTTTATCGGAGAGTTCATTATAGATTTCAGGCTCCGTAAATTTCATCGCAAGATCTTCCAATTCAATTTTGATGGAATACAAACCAAGACGGTGAGCAAGCGGAGCATAGAGGTAAGCTGTTTCGGAAGCAATCTTCAGTTGCTTTTCGCGCGGCATCGAATCAAGCGTTCGCATGTTGTGCAAACGATCAGCAAGCTTGATGAGAATCACCCGCACATCATCTGAAAGTGTGAGCAACATCTTACGGAAATTCTCTGCTTGTAATGAAGAGCCCTGGTCGAACACGCCGGAAATTTTTGTCAACCCGTCAATGATGGAAGCCACTTTTTTTCCGAACGTACTTTCAATATCTTCCAGTGTAAGATGCGTGTCTTCCACCACATCGTGCAGCAAAGCGCAAACGATCGCAGTTGTGCCCAGGCCGATTTCTTCAGCAGCAATTTGTGCAACAGCAAGCGGATGGAGGATATACGGTTCACCGGTTTTCCTGCGCATGTCTTTGTGCGCTTCCAACGCAATGTCGAAGGCAAGGCGGATTAATTTCTTGTCTCCCTTGTCCATGTTCTGCTTCATAGCACGCAGCAATGAACGATAGCTTTTCAGGATGAGTTCCTTTTCAGCTTCCGCATTATAAACCTGTGTCGTATTCTCTGACATTTTGTTGTTACCTATTTTATCACAATATAATGATAATTGTGTCCACAGTTAACGGTCGACAGTCCACGGTACGGTCGACTGTGGACTGTCGACCGTGGACAACTTTCAAACTTTTTTAAGTGCTAAAATAGAGTAATCAGTATCCACTTTACGAATGGTATTAGTAAGCCTCCCCAGCCCTTCAATCTCCATTTCCACCACATCGTTTGGCTGAAGCCATTGAGTTTTGTAATTCGGATCATTCAACAATCCGGTTCCGTTGAGTTCGAGAAAACAACCGGTGCCAACGGTTCCCGAACCAATTACATCACCGGGAAAAATATCAACTCCATACGCGCAGCGCTCGATGATTTCAGCAAATGTCCAATCCATATCACCCAAATTTCCGGTACTAACCTGTTTCCCGTTCACCAAACATTTCATGGAAAGATTGTATCGATTGCCAATGTGGTTTTCTTTTGCAGGAATTTTATACGCTTCCAATTCATCCGGAGTAACAAGCCAAGGCCCAATGACGGTTGAGAAATCTTTTCCCTTTGCAGGACCGAGATTGAGAAGCATTTCTTCCATCTGCAAGGTACGTGCACTCATGTCATTCATAATCATGTAACCGGCAATGTAATTATCCGCTTCGCTAGCTTTTATGTTTCTTCCTTTCTTCCCAATCACCACAGCTGCTTCGAGTTCGAAGTCCAACTTCTGAAAATGATCAGGCATACACCAGATTTCTCCGGGTCCCTGGATGGCATTGTGATTTGTAAAATAAAAAATCGGGTACTGATCAAACTCAGGAATCATCGCCACCTTCCTGTTCCTTCGCGCTGACTCCACATGCTGACGGAATGCATAGCCGTCCCTGCATGAAGTTGGATGAGGAACCGGAGCGATCAGCGCGTTTTCTGATATACCGGATTCGATCAGCGTATTTCTGATTTCTGATCCGCTTTCAGCGAGACTCGCCTTTGGCGGTTTCTGATTTTTGATTTGACGATCAAGTTCTTTTGCAACGGTCATTGCTTTCTCTCCAAGTTTTAAAAACTCTCCTATGTTATCAGGCAACATGGTTTTGGAAAATGCCAGCGCGTTTTTTTGAAGGTTATAAATCTTTGAGTCGAAAAAAATTCCGAGTTGTTCTTTTCCTTGTTCGAGGTAACTGACGAGTTTCATAATGTCTAAAGTATCGGACAAAAATAGGAATAGAATGTTAGTTTGAAGAAAGATGTTTACAGTTTACAAGTTTACGGCTTACCGGTTCATAAAGGCGTAAACAGAAAAAGCTGTCTCACATAAGTGAAGACAGCTTTTTCTGTTTCATGAAAAATCAATAGGTTTTATTCTCTGCCAATAATAATTTTTTGTCTGAAGACCTCTGCATTGTTTACAGCAGTTACAATAAACATGCTTTCTGAACGGCAATATGCTTTGTCAATTGAAAGACTCAGTTCTCCGAAATTTTCAGAAGAAGAAACGGTTGAAGGAATTACTTTGCCGGTCATATCCTGAACGGTAATCTGACAATTCGATAAATCGTAACCTGAATTATTCAATTTTATATTGGATCCGTTTGAAGGATTTGGGTACGCCGTGAATAATTTTTTGTTCTTGTTAAAAATGCTGACAGGGTGGAAGTAAACATAATGTCCGTCAAAATCGGTTTGCTTCAAACGATAATACGATGTTCCGGCATACGGATTATGATCCACATAAGAATAGGTATGCGTAGTGGTTGTATTACCGGCACCTTCAACGGTAGTCAGCCTTTCGTAATTAACATTGTCAAGTGAACGTTCCAGGGTGAAGTAATCATTGTTGACTTCAGATTGTGTAGTCCAGTTTACGTTTACACTTTTATTTTCCAACTCAGCATTGAATGTTGCCAGTTCAACAGGCAATGGATTTCCTCCTCCCGGAGGAGAAGCCAATGCAAAGTACGTGTTGAAGTTCGTAAATGGATTCGATGTAATATTTCCGGTGCCGTTTGCCGTAGCGATTCCTCCGAAATTTTGCCATGTTGAAATTCCGTCATCGTGAGCGACCATCAATGATGGAAAATTGGCGACACCATCGTCTGTACCATAATACATCTGAATGGTTCCGCTCGTAAAGTTCGCCACGTTTTGCCTGTTAAATAATACATACCTCACGCCTGAAACACCCGCAAGAGACACCGGAAGTGAAAACGGAAGAGCTGAAGCAGGGGAATTAATTATTTCTGCACGATAGGTCACCGGAGTTGCATTGCTGTGTTGAACAGTAAGTACAACCGGTCGGTAAGCAACACCTTTTCCAACCGGAAAATTTTTTGCTGTGGTGAAAGCGGTTGCCCAAGTTTGAACCAGCGGTCCGTCAACATATGAACTTGCTGAACCAAGACTTGCATTCGCTGCACTCTGGCAGGTAAGAATATTCGTATTGGTGGTAAGCAAATTACCACTTACCATGGATAAGAAGTTGCTCACATTGGCCGCTTTATTCAAGGTAATATTACTTGTATTGTTGATGACAAGATTGTAGAATGTAGAAATGGATGTTCCGCCGATTGCCTGGGCACCGGTTGTGTTAAACGTAACCGTACCTGTTCTGGCGGTAAATGTTCCGTTGTTGTAAATCGCGTCAGTTCCGTTGGCAGTTGAAAGCAACGTCATTTGTTTTGAATCGAATGCTGTTCCGCTGATACAACGGTTGTCAAATGTTTTTCCAATGTCAATGTATAAACTGAGTAATTGGAAATTCGAGTTGGTGCTTGCAGAAGGTGAAAGAGAAATAAGCGCTGCGTTGTTTCCGGTAATCTTAAAGTTAGGATAAACGGCGCTTGCGAATGGTTTGAAATTGAAATTTTTTCCAGATGCTGTGGAAGCATTACCGAATTGAATGGTACCACCTGTAGTAACCACCGTTCCGTTTGTACCGCAAATGGAAACGTCAACGGTTGCTGATCCCGCCGTATTAGGTTTCTGCAACGTGATGGTTCCTCCGGTCATTTGGAAAGAACTGCCGGCCACGTCATTGATCAAAAATACCTGCCTGTTTGTTCCTGTGGTTCCGCTATTGAGAAGAATGGTTCCTCCTGTCATGTTAAAGCTGAATGGTTCTGCCGCAGAAGTCGGGCTGTATGTGATACCTCCGTAAACAGTGAGTGAGCCGGATGAAACTTCAAGATAAGGAACGGGAGCTCCATTTTGATCGGAACGGATTCCTTGCAGACCTGATGATGTTCCGACAGAAACACTTCCGCCATTTACATACAATGCTCCTTGAATATAAAGATAAGAAGCTGCTGAGGCAAAATTCATGGCTCCCAGGGGAACCTTGTAGGTCATGTTGGGTCCGATAATAAATGTTGCTGCAGTAGGATTGATGTTATAGGTTCCTGCATTGTTATGAATATAGGTTCCCATTGAACCAACAAAATTCTTGATGCCGGTTTCAAATCCATTGCTTTGCACATTCAGTAAAGCGATGCCGGAAGCTTTGTTCAGGGTAACTGTATTTAAATCCCACGTACCGATTCCGGATACCGTGCTGCTTCCTCCGTTATTGAAAGTAACATTTACAACCTGCGTTGCATTGATGTAGAAATCTACAATTCCGAAGTTGGCGAAATTCGCTCCTACGTTTAACACATGAGTACGATTCACTGCCGTATTGTACCAGAACTTAGCTCCCGTGTTCAAGGTCACATTTCCTGTTACCGTTCCTGTGAAGTTAGCCGTAGAGAGATATTGCAAAGTTCCTGATACACCTTGTCCTATATTAAGAGTAGCACAGGTGAAGGAAGTATTTATATTCACAGTATAGCCATCACCAATATTCGCTACGTCACCTGCCTGCGGAAAAGTTCCTGTATTGGTTGCATTACCATAACCGACAGTTGACCAGGTTGTGTTGGTATTCCAGTTACCTCCGCTTGTACGCGAATAATAAGTGGTAGCCTGTGCAGAACCAATAAGAATGGAGGCAAATACAAAAATTGCCACGATGCAATTGGTACCTTTCCTTGTGCTTTTGGCAGCTTTGGCAACTATTTTCTTTGATGCCTTAATACGATTGAGCCATGAACTGAATTCTATCATAACCTGTAGTTTTGATTTTTTCATATGCGTGTTTTGTTGCAAATAAATTTTTTAAATCGTCCGCCACGAGGCGGATTAGTTTGAAATCAATTTATCGCAAACGAGGCGCTTAAGTTCCCGCGACTTCCTGTCGAATTTACGTCTGTAAGGTTTTCGTTGAAAAGTTGGAAATGGTAGTTCGATTACCTGGAAAATTTGGTCAGATGTGTATTCAGCAGGCAGAAACGATTATTTAAAAAAATATGTAATCGTTTTTAATGTGAAAGATTGAAGAGGAAACTTGTTGAAACGGGACAATGAGAAATCAAATCCTTGTAATCCATGAAATGATTGCAGTTTTTTCGAATCAAATATGAAATCAGAAATGTGAAATTCTCGGGCAACTTCCAATTCCATTTTTTCATCTTTCATATTTGATCTTTCGGATTTATAAGAATTGTCTAATTTTGAATCGTTAACCAACATCGTTATGCCACATTATTATTCAGCAGGACAAGTTCCTCATAAGCGTCACACGCAATTCAGAAAACCGAACGGAGAGCTGTATGCCGAAGAATTGTTCTCTACGCACGGATTCAGCAATGTGTATTCGCTGATTTATCATGTGCATCCACCTACACTTATTAAGGAAGTCGGTACACCATTTTCGCGTGAACCTAAAATTGCGCATCAGAAATTACTCCAACATCATAGTTTCCAAGGTTTCAATATCCAGGCAGAAGATGATTATATCCAAAGCAAGAAGCCTGTTCTTATCAATAATGACCTGCACATTGCCTTGGCAGCACCGAAAAAATCCATCACCAATTATTTTCTGAAAAATGCGGATGCTGATGAAATGATCTTTGTGCACGAAGGGAGCGGGACACTGAAAACACTCTATGGAGAAATTGATTTCTCGTATGGCGATTACCTCATCATTCCGAGAGGAACTATTTTCCAGCTTCATTTCAACGATGAAAACAACCGCTTGTTAATCGTAGAATCATTCAGCGCCATTGAAGTTCCGAAACGATACCGGAATGAATACGGACAACTGGAAGAACACGCGCCTTACAGCGAACGTGATATACGTGAACCAAAGAATTTGAAAACGTATGATGAAAAAGGTGAATTTGAAGTGCGCATAAAAAAGCAAGGAATTGTTTATCCGTTTATTTATGCCACGCATCCGTTTGACGCGATCGGATGGGATGGAACGTATTATCCGTGGGCGTTTTCCATTCATGACTTTGAACCGTTGACAGGACGTGTGCATTTGCCGCCACCGGTACATCAGACTTTTGAAGCTCACAACTTTGTGATTTGTTCTTTTGTTCCGCGATTGTTTGATTACCATCCGCTTTCTATTCCTGTTCCTTACAATCACAGCAACATTGATTCGGATGAAGTGCTTTATTATGTTGACGGAGATTTTATGAGCCGCAAAAATGTAAAGCGTGGACAGATTACGTTGCATCCCGGTGGAATTCCTCATGGTCCGCATCCGGGCACAGTGGAAAAAAGTCTGGGAGCAAAAGAAACAAAGGAACTTGCCGTGATGATCGACACGTTTCGTCCGCTTTGGTTGACAGAAGATGCTGTAAAAATTATGTCGGATGATTATTACAAATCGTGGATCGAGTAGCCAACGAATTACGAATCTATTCGAAATTGCGAATTGCGAATTGAAAAAATGGAAAGCTCTTAGAAACTGTTTTAAATTTATCTTATAATTTGTTTATGCGTCCTTTTGGTTGCGACTTCCTCCGTGTTTCTTGCCGTAGTTAGTTCCGCTATGGCTTCAAAACACTTTGTTGCCTCACTCAAAAATTCGCTATAAACATTTTTACAAGATAAATTTAAACAGTTTCTTAATTGATACTAAACTTTCAGCGATTTTTAATTCGTAGTTTCGTACCAATTCGTATTTCGATGAACAAAATTTAACATTGTCTTAAAAGTTTTCCCGGGATATTTTTTCTTTCTTCGGTTCCCTAAATTAGCTTCATGACTCAACCTGTACGTTTCCTCAAATACCTGTTATTTTCTTTCTGTTTACTTTTTCATTCATTGGCTTTCGGACAGTCGTCGACAATCGCAGGAAAGATAACGGATGAAAAAAATGAACCTCTTATTGGTGCTGTTGCAGAGCTTCGCAATGTTACCGATTCATCGCTTGCAAAAGTGAATGTGACAGATGTAAATGGTTTGTTCTCATTCGAGAATGTAAAATCCGGAAATTATTTTCTGAAGACATCCCTGGTTGGATTTACGCCTTACTGGAGTGCATCATTTTCTTTTGATGGAACTTCCGCGAAACAAATTCCTGTTATTAAAATGCCTCCATCATCGGTCAACCTGAAGGAAGCAAACGTGTCTGCCATAAAACCATTGATCGAAGTTCGTTCCGACAAAACTGTTTTCAATGTCGAGAACAGTATTAATTCTACCGGCAGCACTGCTTTTGAGTTATTGCAAAAATCTCCCGGAGTAGTCGTAGACAACAATGATAACATCATGATGAAAGGACGCGGAGGCGTGCTTGTTCAGATCGATGGCAAGGACACCCATTTTACACAAGAGGAGCTTGCCGATTATTTGAAATCCATTCAAAGCACGGATGTGGAAGCGATTGAACTGATTTCGAATCCATCTTCTAAATACGAAGCATCCGGTACGGCAGGAATCATCAACATCAAGCTAAAGAAAAATAAAAATTACGGAACCAACGGATCGGTTACAGCAGGTTACACGTATGGAACGCATTCAAAATATTCAAAGTATAACACATCCCTGGCATTGAACAACCGTTCAAAGAAATTTAATGTGTTCGGGAATTATGGTAACAACTGGGGAAACACACTGAGCGAATTTTACCTGCATCGTGAGCAGAATCCATACATATTTGATGCTTCTACTTTTTTCAGGCGCTCCGGGTTAAATCACAATTACAAAGCAGGTGTGGATTATACTATGAATAAGAAAAATACAGTAGGCGTCATGATGAATGGAAATTTTGGTGACCTTGACGGAAGCAATTCAAGTACGAATGTCATTCATAATTTTTTTAATTCAGAAATTACAGACAGTGTTCTTACTTCAAATGCGACGATGAAAATTCATCGGAACAATATGAATTTTAATGCTAACCATCATTATACCGACACGCTTGGTCATGATCTTACTAGCGATTTTGATTTTGGTTCATTCGACGGCAGCCGGAATGCTTATCAACCCAATGTATATACACTTGGTGAAGGAAATACCATTCTCTCTCAGAAATATTACCGGACGATTACTCCGACAACCATTCACATCTATACTTTGAAATCAGATTATTCTCAAAACTTCTTCAGCGGGAAATTAGGTGCCGGATACAAGTTGTCGTTTGTGAACACGGATAACATCTTCGACTTTTTCAATATTGCCGGTGATGTTGAAACGAAAGACAATGTACGAAGCAATCATTTTATCTACGATGAAAATGTGTATGCAGCGTATTTGAATTACCAGCGTACGATTAAAAAATTTGATTTACAGGCAGGAGTGCGAATGGAGAATACATCCAGCGAAGGTGATTTGAAAAGCGCTTCCGATACGGTGAACGATAAAAATGTAAAACGAAATTACACAGATTTTTTCCCGAGTGGAGGAATCACATTCAATGCAAATAAGAATAATTCATTCGGGTTGATTTACAGCAGGCGTATTGATCGCCCGGATTACCAGGAGTTGAATCCATTTGAATTCAAACTGGATGAGCTAAGTTTCAGAAAAGGAAATCCATTTCTCAATCCGCAGTACTCTGATAAAATTGAGTTATCTCATACGTATAAATATACGACCACTTCAAGTGTAGGCTATAGTCATACGACCGATTTCTTTGCGCAAATTACAGATACCATCGCAGGAGGAAAGAGTTATATCACCTCGCGCAATCTTGCCACGGAAAATATTATGAGCCTCGATGTGAGTTCTTCGCTGCAGCCTGTTAAATGGTACAGCATTTATTTTCATTTCGGACTTTACAACCAAACATACAAGGCGGACTTTGGTGACCATAAAACGATTAATACTTCTGTTACTAATTTTAATTTATATGCTCAAAACACGTTCAAGCTTCCATCTGATTTTACGCTTGAACTTTCGGGTTGGTATAATTCAGCAGGCATTTGGGGAGGATCTTACTTAAATGATCCGCAAGGCTCTCTTGACCTTGGATTACAGAAAAAATTATTTCACGGGGAGGCAACACTGAAGCTGACTTATACAGATATATTTTATACAGCTCCGTGGGACAGTCGTAATGTGTATGCAGGAATAATAATAACTGCTCATGGCAGCTGGGATAGTCAGCAGTTTCGTGCGTCGCTTACGTGGCGTTTTGGAAACAAGCAAATGAAAGGGTTGCGTCAGCGAGCTTCAGGAAGTGAATCGGAACAAAAACGGATTGGCGGAGGCGAATAAAAATCCGCTACTATATTTACATCATATTTCAAATAAATTAATCTTGCTATGAAAAAAATCTTTGTGTTTGCTGTTGGTTCATTGATTCTCGGCAGTTGTAATACATCATCGGAAAAAAAGGCATCCGATATGAATCCACGCTTTGATCAGTTCAAACAAAACTTTGTTGAAGAGCTTTGGAAAACATATCCGGGTTGGGCAAGCAGCCAGGGTTATCATAAATATGATAGCATACTTACGGTACCCGATGATGCAGAACGTGCAATGGAAATGACTTTTTCAAAAACGTATCTCGATTCGCTAAAGAATTTCGATCTGAATTCACTTTCTGATAATAACAGAACAGATTATTACATGATCGAAAACCAGTTGAATGAATCGGTATGGGAAATCAACGAACAGAAATCATATGAGTGGAATCCTTCCGGTTATAACGTGTGCGGAAGTTTTGCTGAAATGATCAACAACAAGTATGATTCGTTGGATACACGGCTCCACAATTTCAATGTGCGCATGGCAGCAATCCCTGCTTTTTATGAAGCAGCCAAAAAGAATATCAAAAATCCGACTGTTGAACATACACTGCTTGCCATTGATCAGAATCTCGGAGGAGTTTCTGTTTTTGAAAAAGATTTACCGGATGCGCTGAGCAAATCTTATTTGAGTGATCATGAGAAAGAACAAATTAAGAGTCGCACGACTGAAGCGATCACAGCGATAAAAGGTTTTGCTGAATGGCTGAAAAGCATGAAGAACGATACGCCAAGAAGTTTTCGTCTCGGTAAGGACTTGTACTTGAAAAAATTTGAGTACGAAATCCAGTCAGGCTACACAGCAGACCAGATTTATGAAAAGGCAATTGAACATAAGAAAGAGTTGCACATAAAAATGGCGGAACTCGCTTCGCAACTATGGACAAAATATTTTAAGAACGAACCAAAGCCTGCTGACACGTTGAAAATGATCAGGCAAATGATTGAAAAGCTTTCGTTGGTTCATGTAAAACCGGATTCGTTTCAAGCGGCAATCGAACAACAGATTCCTGTGCTTGTCAACTTTATTAAAGAAAAAAATCTCCTTTACATGGATCCGTCAAAACCACTTGTGGTGAGAAGAGAACCGGATTACATGGCAGGTGTTGCCGGGGCTTCCATTTCCGCTCCGGGGCCGTATGATAAAAACGGGAACACATATTACAACGTGGGAAGTTTGTCGGGCTGGGATAAAGATCGCGCAGAGAGTTATCTCCGCGAATACAATCATTACATTTTACAGATATTGAATATTCACGAAGCTATTCCCGGTCATTATGCGCAGTTGATTTACAGCAACCAGTCACCAAGCCTGATCAAATCAATTTTAGGTAACAGCGCAATGGTTGAAGGCTGGGCTGTTTATACTGAACGAATGATGTTGGAAGAAGGCTACGGAAATAATGAACCTGAAATGTGGCTGATGTATTACAAATGGAATATGCGCAGCACCTGTAACACCATTCTTGATTACAGTGTTCACACGAAGAACATGAGTAAGGAAGATGCGATGAATTTACTGATGAATGAAGCCTTCCAGCAAAAGACAGAAGCGGAAAATAAATGGAAACGTGTTTCGGTTACGCAGGTTCAGTTGTGCTGCTACTTTACCGGCTACACGGAGATTTATAATTTCCGCGATGAGATGAAAAAGAAGATGGGTGATAAATTCAACCTGAAAGAATTTCATGAAAAGTTTTTAAGCTTTGGCAGCGCGCCGGTTAAGTACATCAGGCAATTGATGACAGAAGAAAAAAAGTAACCTCATCGGATCGTAAAAATTTGTAACAGGTCAGTTTGATTCTTTTTCTGTCTTAAATTAATTCCTGCTTTTCCTTCTCGGTGTTTCTCAGTGCCCTTCGTGTCTCAGTGGTAAAGAAATACCACGAAGAAAGAATTTGCAAAAATGCGCCTCTTTATCGGGATGGTTTAAATCGCCGTTATTCTAAGCTACTGTTTAGGTTTCATTTGATAATTTTTTTATGACCGCAGATTTTTAATGATTCTTATTTTATGTTTTGGAATTAAAGAACTTCGTTTCGCAGAGTAAAAAGTTAATAAATTCTTTTAAAAAACCTGCGAATCTGCGGCTACTATTTTTTCTTTATCAATCTTAAACAGATTCTAAAAGAAAATAAATTTTTTTTAATTGAAAATGATTCTAATTTTGATGTGCAATTCAAAAATTAGTTTAACCTAAAACTCATTCATCATGGAAGACAATTTGGAAACTAAACAAACTCATCGCCGGGGATTTCTTGGCATAGTAGCAACAGGTGCGGCAGCACTTGGATTAGCAACAATCGCTGCACCGTTTAAATTAAGTGCTCAACAACAAAAGACGCCTGTCAAGGCTGCTCCGGGTGGCGCACAGGCAGCGCCAAAGAGCGAAGCAGATACCTGGTTTGATAAGGTCAAAGGCAGACATCGTGTTGTCTACGATGCACCCAAGACACATGAAATTATGCCGTTTGTATGGCCGAAAGTTTTCCTGCTCACAAATGCAGCAACTGGCACTCCCGGAAGTGATTGCGGAGTAGTGGTTGTTCTCCGTCATGAAGGAATCGGTTATGCCATGCAGGACAAAATGTGGGCGAAATATGGTTTTGCAGAGTTGTTCAATGCAAAGGATATCGGGCCGGCTTTCCAGGCAGCTGATGCAGCGACAGCAACAAAAACGCGTAACCCATTCCTGAATACAAAACCCGGAGACTTTAAAGTGCCCGGTTTCGGTGATGTTCCGATTGGTATAAATGACTTGCAAAAAGACGGGGTAATGTTCTGTGTTTGCAATGCAGCCATGACTGTTTTTTCAGCCATTGCAGCGGGAAAGATGAACATGAAACCGGAAGATGTAATGAAAGAATGGAAAGAGAATTTAATCCCCGGAATACAGGTTGTCCCTTCGGGAGTGTGGGCATTGGGCCGCGCACAGGAACACCGTTGTGCATATATTTTTGCAGGCTGATAGTAGTTTGAAATAATTGAAAACGGCTTTGAGAATTTCTCAAAGCCGCTTTTTTTAGGAAGATGAAACCTGGTCACCTGGAAAGATGTTTTCTATTTTCATCTTTCTGATTTCCTGTAACTATTCTTTCAATGCTTTTTCAATGTTCTTGTCCGGAATAACCCACATGACTGCGACTGCAAAAATCAGGATGGCAGAAATCATCGGGTAAAAAAATGCGAATACAATGGAGAGGATATACAACACCAATGATACAAGTCCTTTTTTCTCCTGCTTCTTTAATGCTTCAATCAATGCCGTGCTGTGTGTATAATGCGACATGATTGTTTTTTGTAAAATGGTATATGAAATCGCGCAGCCTAACAGGTTCACGCCATATAAGGCAACCGGTAGTTTGCTAAAATGATTTTCACCCATCCAGCCTGTTGAAAAGGGAATGAGCGAAAGCCAGAAAAGCAAGTGCATGTTCGCCCAGATGATTTTGCTGTTTACATGATGAACCGTGTGAAGGAGGTGATGATGATTGCCCCAATAAATACCGATAAAGATAAAGCTCATGATGTAACAGATGAAAACATTGATGAGCGACTGCAAGTCCGCCAGGGTTGCGCTGTGTGGAACTTTTAATTCCAATACCATGATGGTAATGATGATGGCGAGCACGCCGTCACTGAATGCTTCTAGTCTTGTTTTATTCATAGCATAAATTCTTAGGTGATGAAAACAAAGTAAAGACTTGTACCTGATATCACCAAGAAGAATGAAAGATGGTAGTGCTTCAGTTTAAATTATTACAAATAAATGGATACACTTTTCAAATTTCTTCTCCGTGCAACTTTGTGATCTTAGTGTCTTAGTGGTAAAGAAATACCATTGAGACACTAAGGTCACTGAGAAACACTAAGAAGGAAGAGAAGGAATCAATTTTAGGTAGAAAAATGATTTCAAACTGACACATTATTTCAAGGTCATTTTTTCAAATTGCAATTGACAAGATATACTCCTGTAATGGTGACAGCTGCACCGAATAGTATCATGAAACTTAATCGTTCGCTCAGCATGAGATTTCCAAGAAGAATGGCTACGATCGGATTGATGTATGCATACACACCCACACGCGCAGCAGGCAAATGAGAGATCGCGTACACATAAGAACTGTACGTGAGAATGGATCCGATGATGACAAGGTAAAAAAGTCCGTACCATGTTTCTCGTGGCATCAGGAACAAATCCGTTGTCTGATGCAGAAGAACGCTTGCAATGGTTACAAAAACACCGGCGAATAACATTTGTAAACCCGCGCCAAAGAGGATGTTGGTTTTTAATTTTATGGAAGATGTGTAAACGGAACCGGCTGCCCATGTGATGCATGAAACGGAAGCCAGGATAATTCCTTTTCGAAAACTGGTGTCGAGCATTTCTGCAAGATGATCATAGAAGATGATGGCGATTCCTGCAAAGCCAAGCATCAACCCGATAACCACAGCGAGAGAAAATTTTCGATTCTTATTGAGTGCCATGGAGAAAAGTGCAATCCACAAAGGTATGGTCGCACCAATGATAGCTGCTAATCCGCCGCTGATATATTGGACAGACCAGGTCGACAACCCGCTGCTGAAGGAAACCATTACAAAACCAATCAATGCACATTGTACAAGTGTTTTCTTGGGAGGCAACTTGTGTCCGCGCAATAGAAAGAAAAGAATGATGGCACTTCCTGCTAACAGGTTTCGAACTCCGGCTAAAAAAAGCCCGGGAATATGTTGAACGGTGATTCTTGCAACCAAATAAGTGGTTCCCCAGAAAAAACTTACAATGACAACAGCAGCGAATGCTTTTTTATTTGTTGGTTGAAGCGACACAAAATTAGATTGTGTGCAAAAGTAAAATGATTCCTGAGATGAAATTAATTAATATGGCACGGACTTTTAAGTTCATTTAGAAATCAAAACCGGAATCGCCATGAAACCAAACGAATTAAAGGACATTATTAAACTGAAAAATGATATCATCAAGGAGCAATCTAAAAGGATTAAGTTGCTCGAAGACAAGATGGTAGAAGTACGTCATAAATATTTTCGATTAAAATATTCAGACGGTACATTCAGTTTCAATCATCATCCGCTGCAAGCATAAGCCAACCGACTACGAAAAAAATTTCTCAGAATGGGAAATTAATTCCCTGATGTGTTGGTATATGTCCAATTGGAATTTATAAATAATAAAAAAGACTTCTTGTATAGTTTACAGAAGTCTTTTTTTCTTTTGAAATGGAAAAATGAATTTAACTTTTTATAATTCGGGTACTTACTTTTTTATCACCGAAAATGAGGTTGAGTGTATAAGCACCACTTTCAAGGTTTGATTTGTCTTTATAAACGTGAATATTTTTTCCGCGCGACGCTTCAAAACTTTCAGAACTTTTTATTTCGCCTTTTGAGTTTGTAAGTTGAATGGAAATGCGACCGTTGTCAGGAGTAAAATAGGAAATATCAAATGTCTTCTCAAATGGAACAGGGCTTACTTGCTCAATGCTCAGTTTTCTGTCCACATTTAATTTAACGGCCGAAAGCGGGTGCATCGTGAATTTTCCATTTTTATAATTTTGTCTTATTCTATAGTATAAAACAATAGGTGAGGAAACGGAAGGCTTGTCTATAAAAGAATATTCTTCATTACTGTCCATTTTTGGATTTGCTTTCACATTTGCAATGGTAGTAAAGTCAAGCCCGTTCATCGAGCGTTGAAGAATAAACTCATCCACATGATTATTTGCTGAGCTTGACCAATGCAACTTTACACTTTCACCCAAGGGTTCAGGTGTAAAATTGAGGAGTGACTCTGCCAGTGGAAGAACAGAACCGATAGATCGCATAACAAGATTATCAAAAACAGGAATATCTTTCCCGCCACCATTCATATCTTTTCCGATCGTCAGGTTGCCTGTCTCTTCCCAATACACACTAGTTCCCGGAGGACATGAATAGCTCCATACTATAATACTGTTAACAAAAATTTCAGCTTTCCCGGTTATCGGGTTATAGATAAAACGGTAATTACGGAATAGGTCATCTGTCGGAATTTCGTAACCTGTAATGACATTGACGTTTTCATTTTCTGTTCGGAATGAAATGCAAATAAATCCTTTGTTCATACCGAAGTTGAATGCATCTCCGCGTGTCAGAAAACTTCCTGATTCTTCGTTACGTCTGAAATCGATCGCGATATCAATTCCATCCTGGTCGAAAAGGGGAGAAGATGGTATGACCAGGTTAATGTCTTTTCCTTTGGAACCCGGTGCAAGTCCATGTGTGGCGGATCTTCCGCCGGGTGCTGCATGAGCATACTTACTTACGCTCATTGCATCCGGACCAAGAGTCGCAGTTGTTACAGGATCTTTTTCCCAGGCGAACTCAGCAATGACATCACCATTGTTGTTGAGGTGATTTCCTCCCGTATCTGCATTTCCCGAAGCTTTTGTCTTTTCAAGGTTGGTCATGTTCAGATACACTAACCAACCGATGGTCAAGGTAAGAGCAATGGAAAACACGCCTGCAGCCATCATCAGCTTTCCGCTGATTTTTGTTTTTGGTCTGGGTCGTTGTCGTAATCGTTTGTTCATTCGGTTTTCAAGTTACGTTGGCTTTGTCAGTGACATGAATTAATTTCCACTGTTTTCTTGCAGTTAGTTCTTTATAATTTTTTGTACCTGTTTCTGATCGTTGTAAATAAGATTCAGGAAATACATTCCTTTTGTCAATCCCATCTGATCAACAAAATCATACTGGTTCATTCCATCATTCGAATTCACCTTGTCTTTGAAAACCATTTGCCCGGAAGAATTATACAGTTGAATTTCCACCAACGCGGAAGTCTTCAGCATAAATGAAACAGTAAATTTTTCATTGAACGGATTCGGGAATACGGAAGTTATTTTCAGTTCAGATTCGTCCGGATCATCACCACTCGCTTTTTGCTTTACAGTTTGAATTTCTGAATACGTATATCGTCCGTCATAATCTGTTTGCTTTAACCTGTAATAGGAATATCCATTCAACGGACTTTCATCCACATCAGAATAATGGAGGGTGTTCGTACTGTTTCCTGCTCCCGGTTTTCTCAATAGTTCTTCAAATTGACTTCCATCTGAAGATCGTTCTACTGTAAAATGATCATTGTTTATTTCAGAGGCAGTTGCCCAGGTCAGGTCAACTTGCTTTTCACTGTTGAGTTTCGCTTTGAAATAAATTAATTCAATTGGAAGTGCTCCGCCTCCTCTTCCAATTCCAAAGTGAGAGAAGGAAGACAATCCGGAACGAACTGCTGTTACAGTACCACCACTTTCACTTTGGGTACTATTGGTATGAGTTCCGAGCGATTGCCATGATGATGTAATGTTTGCTCTCTTTAAAACACAATACGCAGCTGCTGTTGATGCAGAATTTGTATGGCCTTTTTCTTTTAATGTAACGCTGTAGTTTCCGCCTGACATGGTTGAATTTGGAGTGAGTGTCCAGTAACCATAATCAAGCATGTCGGTAATGGCCGTTCCGCCAATCGCGATGCTTAAAAGAGGAAGTAATGTTGTGATCGGATTTGCATTCGTAAATGTTCCAAGTATATCCGTAAAACCGGTTGCACTTGAAAGTGTTATAGTTGCTAGCTCGTAATTTGATGAGGTTCCGAGAGGAAAATCATAAACTCCGGAACCACTCACACTTCTTCTTAGATTTCCTATCACATAGTTAGAGGAAGAATATCCTGTAATACTTGATGTAGAGGTATTCGTGATTTTTAATTCATTCGATCCGGTGGTGACTTTACCACTTGTGAGCGTCAGTATTCCCGCGACTGTTATGTCAGATGAAAGTGTAAGACCGGCTGAATTATTAATTGTAAGATTATTTAAGGTTGATGGTAAACCGTTTCCTGATACCTGTCCTGCTGATCCGTTATATATATAATTAGCACCTGTACTATATGAACGGCTTCCGGTTACCTGGATGCTTCCGGTTGCTCCTGAGGATGTAATTCCCTGTGAAGAACAAATCATTAATCCTGCTCCCGATTGCAAGGTGAAATCTCCGGTTCCGGCCAATGTAGCTGTACCTATATCCAATGTGGTTCCGCTTGTAACAGTATAATTAATATTACCGCTGGTTGTAAATCCGGCTGTGTTAACTGTTTGGGTTCCGGGTTTGTTAAATAAGATTTCAATTGCTGACTGAGGATTTCCGTCGATATTCATATTGCCGCCTGTTAGAAGCCAATTACCAGTTACGGCTATAGTTCCGGTGCTGCTATTTCCCAAACCTCCGTTTATTGAACCGCCTGACTGAATAAAATCTCCTGAGATATTTAAGGAAGACGTTACATTGTTTGAACTTGTCAGGTTAAATGTTCCTCCGGTTTGCACATAATTTCCTGAAACATTTAAAGAAGTGCTTCCTGCTTTAAGCTTGATATAATTGGCTCCTGTATTTGCAACAGTAAAATTGCCATTTATAGAAGTCAGGTTTCCGGCGAAATCACAATTTGCGTTTTGTGAAGAACAGTCCCATGTAAAATTGTAAAAAGTCTGATTCAGATTGTTCGGAACAGAATTTGTCACCCCTGTAATTTCACAGGTTGAACCTGTATTCCATGTAGCATAAGGCAATGACGATCCGTTGAGGTTGTGTTGATATACACCTCCCGAATTTACAGTCCAGAATCCAAGTATGGTGGGTATGGATCCGCCGCTGTTATTTGTGAATCTTCCCCCACTCGCGATGGTAAAAATTGCACCAACTCCAATCTGCGTAGTACCACTGTTTACGATGGTACCTGAATCAACAAGTGTGGTCAGAAGCCCTTCACTTAAATAGCCATTTACATTGATTGTTCCTTTTACAACCAGATCACTTCCTGTTCCATTGTTGGTATATAAATATTTACCTGAATTAATTGTGATTATACCTCCGGCATCTACAAGGAGTTGATCGGCTGTTACGTCGGCTGTTAATGTAACGGTGTGACCTGAAAGAATTTCGATAGCGCCATCACTGTATGATGGAACTGCGGATGCAGCGACCCAACTGGTTCCGTTAAATTTTTCCCATGTACCTGTCGAACTCCAGTTACCGGATGTTTTTGAACGGTAATCACCGCTTGTTGCGGCAAACGTTTGACGTTTGTCCGTGACATTTATAAAAATAATTACCGCCGAAACAATCATGATCAATGCTCCCGTTGTCATGGTAGCAATGGTTCTCCGGGATAACTTCTGCCTTTGTCTTAATACCAGACGAGGCCTGCGGTGCTTTGTGCTGTTTTTTCTTTGGTATGGATTCATAATACAGGTGGTTATTCTTTAATTATTTTCTGAGTTATTTTCTGATCGTTGTAAATTAAGTTGATGAAATAAATTCCGGGAGATAATCTCTCCGTATTCTGGAAGCTGAAAACATTCGGGCCGTCGTAGGATAAAATCACTTCTTTCTCAACGATGTTACCTGATGAATTCAACAACTGTATTTCTACCGGACCGGTCTGTTTCATCGTGAATCCGACTTTGAATTTTTCAGAGAATGGATTCGGCGAAATGGAAACTAATTTCAGAACGCTTTCGTTGTTCTTCGGTTTGTTGGTGACTGAATTGGTTTTGGAATAAGAATAATGACCATCATAATCTGTTTGCTTTAACCTGTAATAGGAAATTCCGCTCAACGGATTTTGGTCTATATCTTTATAGTATATCGTGCTTGTGTTATTGCCTGCACCTTGTTTTCTCAGGACTTCTGTGAAATGCAAACCATCCGAAGAACGTTCAACCGTGAAATAATCGTTGTTTATTTCGGATGCTGTCGCCCAAGAAAGATCAACTTGTTTTTCATCGTTGATATTCGCATTGAAATAAACTAATTCAATCGGTAATGGATTGGTAGATCCTGATCCGATTCCAAAATGACCGAGACTCGTCATCCCTGTGCGGTTAACAACCGGTGCGGAGTTAGAACCTGTGCCAACACTATGCGTTCCGTTAAGCGTCCATGCAGATCCGCCGGAAACTCTTCTTACAATATGAAGGTCTGTGTAATCGGTGATTCCGGGAAATCCGTTCGCATACAGATTTACGGTATATGTTCCTCCGGCAAAACTGTTTGCTGCAGTAAACGACCAGTAACCATATCCGATCGTAGTCAGTGAGGTTCCGGCATCCGTTAAAGTAAATCCATTTGTTCCGGGATTGGTAGGAATGAATGTGCTTATAATACTTCCTGCTGTCGGTGCAACCGTGAAACTGATATTTGCGCCATTGTAATAACTCAGCGTTCCGACAGGAAATAAAATATTGCTTGTTGCAGCAGCAGCAATCCAACGTTTAAAATTTCCGTACACATGGCCGGATACCCTTGTAAGTGTTCCAAGTACCGCAGTGCTTGTTCCAAGAGTCAGCGTATTGGCAGAAGTGATACAAAGCCCTTTTGTAAATGTGAGTATATTGCTTACCGATGTGGAATTTGTCAGGGTAACATTGCTGTTGTTATTTAAAGTTAGATTGTGAACGGTTGAAGGCAAACCATTTCCCGAATTTTGACCAACACTTCCATCGTATGTGTAATCAGCACCTGTACTGTATGATCTTGAACCGGTACATTGAACATTTCCAGAAGCACCAGTCGTAGTAATTCCATTTGCATCACCCATCATCAAACCAGCACCGCTCGATAACGTGAAATCTCCTGTGCCCGTTAAAAAATTAGTTCCGGTACTTAATATTGATCCTGAAATAATTGTAAAATCAACAGCGTTAGTAATGTTCGATACAGACGTCAGGTATTGAATTGCAGCACCGGTGAAATTAACCTGTCCTCGCGATTGAGCAGAACTTTCTGTTAGCAAGCCAGTTCCTGACAGGGTGAGATCACCCGAAAGATTGAGTGTGCCTGTGCCCTTTGAAGAGTTGTTTGCTGTACACTGGCTAAGATCAAGTATTCCTCCTGAAATAATCATGCTTCCTGTGACATTCATAATCATGGATTGATTTCCGTATGCAACCCCGCCTGCTGCATCAAATGCAAAGGTTCCGTTTGACTGAATAAAGTTTCCGGTAATGTTTGCGGTAATAGCTCCATTCGTGCAACCATATGTCGTTCCACCCTGAACATATAAATTACCACCAACATTCAGAGTTGTATTGTTTCCCTGGAAATCAAATTGTATACTCGACGTTCCGGTTGAAGTGATTGTAAAGTCACCGTTTATAGAGGGAAATCCACCGCCAAAGTCAATTGCATTGGTTTGGTTTGTACAGTTCCACGAGAAATTTTGAAATGTCTGGCTAAAACCACTTGGATTACTGGTGTTCGTTGTATACCCGATAATCTCACAGGTTGAACCCGGATTCCATTGGGATGCTGGTATAGTTCCGGCTGATGTGGTAAAGTTGTGTTGGTATTTTCCTCCAGTTGAATATAAAATTTTCGCACCTGAATTAATGGATACCGAGCCTGCATTTTTAAAAATCCCGCTGACATCCATATCTGTCCCCGCGCCGTTAGCAACTGTTAATGTAACACCGCTGCTCAGATCGATTTTTCCACCTGTATTAATGACAACCTGATCAACCGTAACATTTGCGGTGATTGTAACCGTATGTGTATTTTGAATGGTAATATTTCCATCAGCACTGGTGGGAGTAGCTACAGCAGCTATCCAACTTGTGCCGTTATAGGTTTCCCAGGTGGACGTACTGCTCCAGTTTCCGGAAGCTGCCGAACGGTAGTCTCCGCTTATTGCAGCATGTGCTTCTCTGCTGTTCGTGAGGTTGATGAATACAATCAAACCGGATGAGATCAGAATGAACAGGAATGCTGCAACAACGAGAATCCTGGTTGAAAGCTTTGTCCTGACTTTCAGTCCTGTTCTCGTTCCCTGCTTCATTTGAGGGTTGTTAGATTTATTTTTCATAGTAAAATTTATTTCTTGATTAACTTTTGTGTTAGTTTTTTGTCGTTATATAGTATTGTTAAAATGTATATACCCGGAGTTAGGTTTGATTCATCCGTAAATTCATACCGGTTTATTCCTTCGTTAGCATTTATTCCTTCTGTATGAACTAACTGTCCGGTTTGTGTTGTCAGTTGAAAGGTGACCAATGCTTTTTCACGCAGTTGATAGTTCAGCCAAAAATTCTTTTCAAACGGATTCGGTCCGAAATTTTCCATTGAAATGCCATTGTAATTCTCATCCGGAAACCTGACGGTTTTTATTTCAGAATATCGGTAGACACCATCGTAGTCAGTTTGTTTGAGACGATAATAGAGGGTTCCCGTGACTGGAGATTTGTCAGTAAAACTGTAATTCAGATTGGCGGAACTATTCCCTGCTCCGCTAATTTGTTGAATGCTTTCGAAGTGAACTCCATCTACACTTCGCTCCACGTTGAAATGATCGTTGTTTATTTCTGTTGTTGTGGTCCAATTGAGGTATACTTCTGTTTTTCCTGCAACTGCATTGAATGTTGTAATCGAAATCGGCAAAGAGTTAGGATCCCTGATAACGAGCCAATCGGTAAATGGTGAACTGACGGTTACCGAAACAGTACCGGTAGAAGCTATTGTTCCGATTCCCGTGCCTCCGGGCAAAGTCCAGTTTGATCCGTTCCATTGAATAACTCTCACCGGATCCGTATAGGTTCCTGCAGCGGAAGTGTTTTCAATTCCTCTGTAAGTCAACACAACATTGGCTGTATAACCGGTTGCATTAATATTCCACCAGCGATCAATTGCATCTTCTGTGGTCACGGAATTTCCGCTTACCGATAGTGAACTTGTATGCAGGTCTGTCACTCCCGTAGCAAAGGGTTCATTGTCGGAAGCCGCAGTTGCGCGTGTGGAGATTGAAACATCTCCGCCATACCCGGAGAGCGGCGTGAATGTTACGGGGATGTAGGAAGTTGAATTGATGCCAAATGGGAATTCATGATTGCCGGCTGTTAAACTTTTCCACAAGAGAATGCTTGTATTGATCGCAGCATCTACTTCACTTTTTATATACCCGCTTGTCCGTGTGATTGCAGAAGAAGATCCTGACTCGATGGTGAGTGTAAACCCGTTAAGATTGAATTCACCATGCACGAGGTCAAGATTTGTTCTGACAAATACATTGGATGAAGCAGGTGCAACATATTCAGTGTTGTCATCACCGCTGAAATTAATTCGAAGTATTCCGTATTTGTGATTTGTTGTTGTTGCGACGCCTTGTCCCAAACCGGTAATGGTTTGGTTATTTACTCCGTTGTATTCTATAACGCTGTATCCATGCAGATAAAAATCAAAATTATTTGAAGCATTGATACAGGCATTTGAGGTGTTGTTATATAATCCATAAGTGTTATATGTTTTTAATGTGCCACCAGAATCAACCTGTAATCCGGAATAGGCTGACAAACCATTTGAAACAATCTGGCTGTTTCTTGTATTCACAATTCCTCCGGTTGCAATTCTGAAATAGTCCGTTGCGGCATTTGCGTGAGAAGAAACCTGTACACTCCCGGTTCCAATATCCAGCGTACAGCCATTTGAAACAGTTTGTTTGACTTGACGGATATAATGACCTATTGACGTTCTGTTAAAAATGATTGTTCCGCTTCGCGAGAAATTCAATTGTCCGAATGCAAGTGATGTTCCTGATCCTGAGTGTGTGATTAATCCGCTGCCGCCGATGGTGTAATTGGCTCCCCGAAGAGTGATTGAATGAGTGGCTGATATCGAAGAAGAATTATTATCAAAGTTTAGGGTGCCTGCAGACTGTGTAAAATCACCGTTGATGCTGAATGAAATACTGTTTCCTGTAATTGATGTAATGTTATTATGCAGGTAAAAGTTTCCACCGCTTTGGTTAAAGCTTCCATTTACAGTGATCGCAGCGGTGCCGGTATCCCCTTTCACTGTAAGGCTCCCAGAGAGTACTGAAACGTTCCCGTTTATAGTTCCTGTTGTTGTTCCGCCGTTACGAGAAAAATAAGTTCCTCCTCCGTTTATTGACACGTTGCCTGCAATCGTTAGTTGTGTTGAATGATAGGCTGATGTTGCCCCGTAATTCAAACATAAGGTGGTGCCGCTAACCTGGAAATTTCCGTTTAGTGTGATGGTTTCACTACCGGAGGATGCCGAGCTTGTAAATTCAGATGCTGATACTCCGCTTACCGAAAGATTTCCTCCGACAGACAGGTTCAGCTTTGCAGTATTCATCGTGGATCCGATTGAGGAAAGAGAAGTCCCCCTGAATTTATCGGTCGTGTTGGAAAAGTTGATGGTGAAATCATTTGTGATTGCGAGTGTGCATGTTCCGTTTGAAACATGAATACCTGTTTGTCCCATAAAGATTCCGCCATTCAATACCAAGTATCCGAATGTGGCAGAATATATTCCTGAATTAACTGTCGTGACATTGTAAACAAATCGCGTGTCACCGGTGTTTTGCGTAAATGTTCCGTTTACATTCAATGTGGCGTTGCCATTGCTAACTCCACCGATTCCGGAGTTATTGATAATTTTGACATTCCCGATGTTCGAAAAATTACCGGTGACATTGATGGTGACGTTTCCATTGCCATCATTCAATCCGTAAAAAGTTCCACCGCTATTTGTTACAGAGCTTGTTGTAACTGTAAAGGATGAAGGATGTGTTCCGCTGTGACAATACAAGGAAGCGTTGATGGATGACAATACGATATTTCCAATAACGGTATTGTTGATAGAGCCTGATTTGTCGAGTGTAATCCAGCCTTGGTCAATGGTGAGCGTTCCCATTACCTTATGGGTTTGAAAATAATTGTTTTGATTCCACTCAACAATCAAGTTCGATGAGTTGAGAGAATTCAATTCGAGGTTTCCGAAGTTTCCGGTAACAACAGAACCGATTGGTACAGAATAGTCATACCATTCTTTAATGATGAGCGTGCTGGAAGCAGAAAAATTTTCTATTCCGTTTGTAAAAAGTGTGGCAGCTCCAACTGTATTTGTTGCCGGTTCCCAGGTAAAGAATGAATTAGCTCCGAGGATAAATGGTGTATTTGTGGAGGAGAGTGCAATGTCTCCGCCATTCATTGTAACAGTTCCATTCACGGTAAATGCTCCGCTGATGGAAAGTGTTTTTGTGCCCGACCATACCAATGTTCCTCCTGATGAGACCGTGATGTTATGTGTGAATTGGTCGGTACGAACTGTTATCACATGTCCTGCTCCGATGGTAATGTCATCAGAAGAAGAAGGAATGACGGCTGGACTCCAGGTAGACGGATCGGCCCAGTCACCGGAAGCCGCTGTTGAGATCGCGGTGGCATACGTATTTTCTGTGTTGGAAATACATCCAATGAAAATACAAATGCTGAAGATGATGAGTTTAATATTCGGGCGATGATTGATCATGTGTGTGATAAGATGTGTTTGCTTATTGATGCGATGCAGCAACTTTTACTTTTTTTGCAAAGACAGTTTTTGCATTGGTGGCCTGGCGCTGAACAACCACCGGAGCTTCCATTGTTTTTTCAGTCGTGAATGTTTGTTCATCTACCATGATCAGGTTGTTAACGGATGCATTCGACTGATCAACATGCGACATGTTGAAGAAAACCGTGAGGCCGATCACTATGCATGAAAGCGAGAATGCACAGATAATCACGATTGTTTTGCGCGACATTTTTTGACGCTGTCTCTGCCTCGTTTGAGGGTTGTTGGACTTTTTCATCAGCTGAATACTATCTTGATTAGGTAGTATGTTCTACGGCAGATCACCTTTGAAAGTAGAGCCTGTTTTCTGAGAATCAGATACTGTCGATTACAACTGTAAGTTTGAAGTGGATTTCATCCGGTCAAAGGAATAACTAAGGGATATTTAATTCCTGTAGCCAGGATTTTTTAAATAGAGTGACAGCGTTCTTTTTTTTTTAGGGTTTGAAAAGTGTAAGGTTTGATAACAAAACAAATTGAAAATGCTTTTTTCAGGATTTAGAAAAGCAAGAAATGGAAGATTGTTACAAAAAGTGGTATCAGCTTTACGGAAATTAATTTCGGTACAAAAAAAATCCCGGTCAGAAATTTCTGACCGGGATTTTTAAGTCCTGTAAAAGGAAAGTTAGATTATGCGAGTTTTACGTTCACTGCGTTTAATCCTTTTTTACCTTGTTCAACTTCAAATACCACGTTGTCATTTTCGCGGATGTTTTCAGTTAAACCGGATGAGTGAACAAAAATATCTTGTCCGCTTGACTCGTCCTTAATAAAGCCGAAGCCTTTTGATTCATTGAAGAATTTTACTGTACCGTTTTTCATTTTTCTTACTTGTTTAATTGTTATTACTTATTATTTATTATGATAACCTTTTGTTCGCAAGGTTAGGCGTAAGGATGTGATTTCACCACATCAATATTTTTCTTGAGCAATTTATGGATGTCCCGAAGGTACGGCAATTCCTCGTTTGTGCAAAAAGATAATGCAGTTCCTGATTCTCCCGCACGACCTGTTCTACCGATCCTATGCACATAAGTTTCAGCTTGTTCCGGAATTTCGAAATTAATTACGTGAGTCAGCTTGTCCACATCGATTCCGCGGGAGGCAATATCGGTTGCTACCAGGACGCGGATAGTCCTTTTTTTAAACCCGTTTAATGCACGTTCCCGCGCTCCTTGAGACTTGTCACCGTGTATGGCTTCGGCTTTTATGCCGTTTTTGTTTAGTTCTTTCGCAACACGGTCAGCGCCGCGCTTGGTTCGTGTAAAGACCAATGCATGCTCGATGGAATCCTCTTTAATAACATGTCTAAGCAAGGTTCTTTTATCTTCCTTCTTTACATGATAGACCAGTTGTTTCACCATAGTTGCAGCCGATGACACAGGAGTGACATTCACTCTGACAGGATTGTGAAGCAGCGAATTTGCAAGCCCCATAATTTCTGCCGGTGCTGTAGCCGAAAAGAAGAATGTTTGTTTTTTTGCAGGAAGCTTCTTAATGATCTTTTTTATGTCGTTGATAAAGCCCATGTCCAACATTCTGTCGGCTTCGTCAAGAACAAAAAATTCGATGTGATCCAATTTGATAAAACCTTGTTGCATCAGATCAAGTAAGCGTCCGGGTGTTGCAATTAACACGTCGACGCCTTTCTTCAGCGCATTGGTTTGAGTCAATTGTGACACGCCTCCGAAAACTACCGTGTGTTTGATACCAAGATTGACACCGTATGCCTTGAAACTTTCGTTAATCTGCAAAGCCAGTTCACGGGTCGGTGCAAGCACCAATGCTTTAATGTGATTGCGGCCTTCATTCTTTTTTGCATACAACAATTGTAAAATGGGTAAGGCAAAGGCAGCCGTTTTACCGGTGCCGGTTTGTGCGCAACCAAAAATATCCTTGCCTTCCAATAAAGAAGGGATGGCTTGTTGCTGAATGGGTGTGGGTTCTGTATAACCTTTTTTACTCAAAGCCGCCACCAACGGGTCTATGAGGTTTAAATCTGAAAATTTCATTAATTTTTTAATGGTTTTTAAGTAACATGAAACGACTGTATCCTTATTCGGACACACCGTTGTATAATTGAGCTAATCCGTCTAAGGCGGATTGCTCTTAGTAACTTTTTTTTGGAATTATAATGTTGTACGGGACATACAGTATAATGAATCGAAATGTAAAGTGAGAAATGGTTATTACAAAAAGATTCTCTAAAAGAAGTGGGACAAATCTACGTCAAATGTATGGCGTATCCTAATTATTTGGAAAGAAAAACAAAGATAGTTGTATTTATCCCTCTTATATCTATAAAAACAGGTATTCCGAATTACGATCCGGAATACCTGTGAGGATGAATTTTGTACTTACTTATATGCGATGGCAGCGCTTGTTGGTCCGGCAAGAGGAATGATTTGAGTCTTTTTGAAACCGGTTTGTGTTGCCCAGCGCGTGAAATCATTCATGGTATAATCAGATCCGCCTTTGGTTTCAATGAGCATGTTGAGTGACATGAGTAAACCGAAAACATTTTTCTTTCTTTCGTTGTCTATCACGGCTTCAATGCAAACAAATGCTCCGCCTACAGGTAATGAATCATACGCTTTCTTGAAGAGTTTCAGTTTTTCTGTTTCATCCCAGTCGTGAAGAATGTTACCCATCGTAATCACATCGGCTTTCGGAATCTCCGCAAAGAAATCTCCTGAACGTACTTCAACCCGATCGCTCACTTTGAAATGATTGATGGTTTGTTTTGCAATCGTCTCCACGGCTGGAAGATCATACGTTATGCAATGCATGTGCGGATGATTCAACGCAACCTGAGCGCTGAGAACTCCCATCGCTCCACCTGCATCGCACAATGTTTTGTAGCCGGAGAAATCAAACTGGTGTGCAAAGCTCATGAATGATCCCATCTGGATACCGGCCATCGCTTTCATAAACTCAGTAAGCGTTTCAGGATTACTGTAAATGTCATCGAATTGATTTCCGGACGTACTGTTCTTGCTTTCATTCTGTGGTTGCCCTGTAACTAAACCTTCTTCCAGGTCGCCCCAGAAACGGTACAGACGGTTGTTACACATTTCAAGAATTCCTCCTACATAAGATGGTTTGTTCTTGTCGAGGAAAAAATCAGTCTCAGGAGTGTTGCTGTAAACAGCTTTGTCGTACAAACCTTCTCGCTGTAAAAATCCGAGTGCAACGAGTGTGTCCAAAAAATCATACAACGACCGCTGATGCAATCCGAGTTTGGTTTTGATTTCAGATCCCGGCAGCGGGCCTTTTGCAAGCACGGTAAATAATTTAAACTTCAGTGCAGCAAGTAATGTTTTTGAAGCCCAGAATCCTGTTCCGATTTGAAGGATGTGTTCAGGGTTGAGTTGAGGAGTTTTCGCGGATGCTTCGTTTGTTTTTGGTGATGCAGTGGTAGTTTCCATTTTCGTTTGGTTTTAATTTTAACTTATTAATCGGATATAAAGATATCCAGATGTAACTATTAAATCAAGAAAAGAATGAAAGAGAAAAAGGATGAAAGAAATTCCGAAGGTTGTGAAAAAACACCTGTTGATACATTTTAAATGAAGCCATCCATGATCAGGCTATTTCTTATTTCCTTGTGTCTGCGTTTTTAGTTTCTGGAACTATCATAACAAAGGAATGGTATTAAGCAGGTTTTGGTCTTTTATTATTGCAGGAAGCATTCTCTACCTTTTTATGCTCCTGGGCACCGGTCGCTTGTATACCATTGGCAACGTAGTCAATGGAAAACAAAATGATGCTGTAGTAGTGGCCGAAATTCCGGCTGTCGATTTTCAGCATAAAGACTCCTTATTTTTTGCAGGCATTATCGTGAATAAAGGAGCTGGAGCAAATGGAGTCCAGGTTGGTGATACATTATATCAACTGAATGACAACGGAATTGTCCAGGTATGTGCCGGTAAACAACAAGCTGATGGTATTTTCATGACATGCAAAAATACAATCATGGATCTTTGGCTTCCGTTAATCGGATATCTTACTTTCTTCTGCGGTCTTCTTCACTTGCTTGGTGATTCGAATGCACTCAACAAGCTCGCAAAATTTTTGACTCCGCTCTTTGTGAAAATTTTTCCGGAGCTTCCTTCCGGTCATCCTGCGTATGGATTTATGACGATGAATTTCGCCGCTAATTTTTTAGGTCTTGATAATGCCGCCACTCCGTTCGGATTGAAAGCAATGGAAAGTTTGCAGGAAGCTAATGAAAATAAATCAAAAGCATCGAACAGCCAGATTATGTTTTTGTGTTTGCATGCTGCGGGGCTTACACTCATTCCAACGTCTATCATTGGTTACCGTGCAGCACAACATGCTTCCAATCCGGCTGACATCATGTTGCCCTGCATCATTACTTCATTTGTAGGAACATTGGCTGCACTCATCTTTGTAAGCATCAAACAGCGCATCAACTTAATCAACTGGATCATCATCTCCCTGGTAACAGGAATCAGCGCCATCATCGCGTTGTTGCTCTATTATATTACGCGCCTCGGAAGTATAGAAAAATTTCATTTCACAGGAAATCTCAGCAATGGAGTATTACTCTTTATCATTCTTGCCGTGGTGGTATATTGCATCATCCACGAAAAAGTTTTCAAAGAGAAGGAAACAAACATTTTTGATTCGTTTGTCACCGGTGCGAAAGATGGTTTCACAACAGGAGTGCGCGTACTTCCTTATATGATCGCGATGCTGGTTGCACTCAGTATTTTTCGCAATTCTGGTTTGATGAATATGGTGATGAATGGAATCACTTCCGTGCTCAACCTGTTTCATGTAGATCCTCAGGTGACAAATTCCATTCCTGTTGCATTGATGCGTCCGTTTAGTGCCGGTGGTTCGAGAGGGTTTATGCTTGATGCGATGAAAACGTACGGACCAGATAGTTTAACAGGACAGCTTTCTTGTCTGTTCCAGGGTGCTGCAGAAACTACTTTTTATGTGATCGCGTTGTATTTCGGTTCAGTGAATGTGAAAGAAACGCGTTATACACTTTCTGTCATGCTCCTCGTTGATTTGGTGTGTGTGCTTACTGCAATTGTAGTTTGCAAATTGTATTTTTAGATTGATATTTCAGACTATTTAATATTTTGATCATTTCAATAATCTGGTTATGTTTGTCATTAACCTTTTGACCTGGGAGATATGATTCTAAGAAATACTTTTTTAAGCGGTGCGTTTATTTTTTTGTTTCACTCCTTTAGCACGGCCCAAACTGCAGACTCAACAGCAAAAATTTCCTTGAATTATTATGTGGATGCCTATTACGCATACTATACTGATTCGATGGCACTCGATAAGTATCAACAGTTCCCATCTGTATCACCTCGCAGTAATCAGTTTGGGTTAAACACAGCCATGGTAACTGCGCAATATGATGCGAGTAAAGTCAGAGGACTTGTTACCTTGCATTATGGCGACATTCCTATTGCTGCGTGGTCATCTACTTACAATCCGATCATGGAAGCACATGCAGGAGTGAACCTCTGCAAAAAACTCTGGCTGGATGTCGGATTTTTTCGGACGCATGTAGGAACAGAAGGGTTATTGCCCAAAGAAAACTTTGCAAGTTCCGTTTCCATCAACACATTTTATGAACCCTATTTTGAAAGCGGTATCCGATTTAATTACATTCCGAGTGAAAAACTTTCCATGAATCTTTTTGTGTTGAACGGATATAATCGCTACGAAGAAAATAACGATCAGAAATCATTGGGACTGTTAATTAATTACACCTTTAACGATCGTGCAAATATTGGATACAGCAATTATACAGGAGATGATTCTCCACAAGGAGATACTGTTTCTCACCTGACTGTTCACAATAGTTTGTTTTTTAATTATCAACTGAAAAAATTAAAAATACAGGCGGGTGGAGATTACTGCATGCAGCAACATGCTTCCATTACGAATTCAAATAATAGCGCAAGCATGTACAGCGGCGTGTTTAGTTTGAAATACCTCTGCTGTAAAAAAACATCCGTGTATGCACGCGAGGAAATTTTTAATGACGAAGATGGTTTCATGAGTGGTGTACGGGTTGACTACACAGGAAAATTAACCGGGCTCATTATTTCGGGAACTACACTGGGCGTTGAATATAAACCAACCGACAATTCCTACATCCGGATTGAAGGAAGGCAATTGCAGGCAGAGAGAAATCAGTATATTTTTTATTTCGATCGATACTATAGAAATGCCAGAACAGAAGTCATGTTTAACATGGGAGTTTCTTTCTAGAAAAACAGTAATCAAATGTGTTGAATTAATCAAGTTGAGTTGATTCAATTCAAAACATAAAAACCAATTACCTCAACATTCAAATTGCCATAATTTTCTAAAAATAAACTAACCAACTAAATCAACTAACTATGTTCGATACAGGTACTACCGGTTTCATGTTGCTGGCAACAAGTTTAGTCATGTTAATGACGCCGGGTTTGGCATTCTTCTACGGAGGTCTTGCCGGGAAAAGAAACATTCTTGGAATCATGATTCAAAGTTTTGTTTCGATGGGCATCACCACCATCTTATGGTTTGTTTGTGGATATTCACTTTGTTTCAGTGGCGATGCCATGGGCGGTTTAATCGGAAACCTCGACAAAGCATTTATGCAGGGAGTGAATTTGAATTCTCCGTTTCCCGGAAATACAAAACTTCCTGAATTTGTTTTTATGTCGTATCAAATGATGTTTGCCATCATCACACCTGCGTTGATTACGGGAGCATTTGTAAACCGTGTTACGTTCAAATCATATCTTATCTTTTTAGTGTTGTGGCAGGTACTCGTCTATTATCCGTTTGCTCACATGGTGTGGGGTGGAGGCTTGCTTGCTAAATGGGGAGTACTTGATTTCGCAGGCGGAATTGTGGTGCATGCGATCGCAGGATTTGCAGCACTTGCTTCCGTCATCTATGTCGGACACAGACGCGATAAAGCATCACCGCCAAATAGCATTCCGCTGATTGCAATTGGAACAGGTTTGCTTTGGTTCGGTTGGTATGGATTTAATGCCGGCAGCGCGTTGGATGTAAATGCCATTACCGGACTTGCATTTTTAAATACCGATGTGGCCGCATCCTTTGCTGCCATTACATGGCTGGTGATCGAATGGAATGTAACGAAGAAACCAAAGTTTGTCGGACTGCTCACCGGCGCTGTGGCCGGACTTGCAACCATTACGCCTGCTGCCGGATATGTCTCTTTACCTTCTGCCGTGATCATCGGCATTGCATCGGGTATTGTGTGTTACCTCGCAGTGAACCTGAAAAATAAAATGAAGTGGGATGATGCGCTTGATGTTTGGGGTGTTCATGGAATTGGCGGCTGCCTCGGTACAGTTTTACTGGGAGTGTTTGCTTCCAAAGCGATGAACAGCGCAGGAGCAGATGGATTGATCTCTGGTGGAACGACGTTCTTTATGCATCAGTTGATTGCCGTAATTGGTGCTTCTGTTTATGCGTTCCTATTTACCTATGGTATGCTGGCAGCAATTAACCTGATCACAAAAGTAAAAGTTGACGAAGTACATGAAGACATTGGATTGGATGAAGCATTGCACGGAGAGAAAGCATACGATGATGGAGTTCTTTAGGAGTAAGATAAATAATTATAAAAAAACGGCTGGTAAATCACCAGCCGTTTTTTCGTTTTTAGAGTTATTAATAAATTGTTATCAGATAAAAAAAATAGGTAATTCAAATTTTCTCTCTACATTTCGTCTGAACTTAAAAACTACTACTACGGTGAAAAAACAACTACTTATTATTTCGATGGTGCTTATGAGCACGGGCTATTCACAGGCGCAAAGCTTTGACACATTAGCCACTTTTATGATTCCAAATCAATTGGCCTTGGGAGTGGCATTTGATTATGTGCACAACTATTATGTAATCTCCTCGGGAGGACAAAGCAATACATTGATTACCGATAATTTTTTTCTTCGCTACGATTTAAACTTTAACCTGGTGGATTCTATCCTGGAACCGCAGGGGACGACCAGCGGTTTCGGAATACGCGACCTTGCTTTTGACGGAACCTATATTTATGGAAGCTATGACAACCAGGTTCAGCAATTTGATGCAACCACCTTGCAGCCGGTAGGTTCATTCACTGGTCTCAATAACCCGAACAGGGGTATGGCTGTTGATACAGACCTGACTGTTTTTTCATCGGACTTTACTACCGGCCCGATTGCGCATTTCTCAAATACGGGTGCTACGATTGCCAGTTGCCCGGCAACTTCTGTCTCAGGCAATGCACCTTATGGGCTCGCTGTTGACAACTGGACACAGCCTGGAACAAAACGGTTATGGCTGAATACTCCTTCAATAGCAGGTAGCATTTTTCTCACACGTTACGATTATGCTTCATGCGCAATTGATTCGAGTGTTGATTTATCGGCTAAAGTTCCAGCCACGTCTACAATCGGCGTAACAACGTCAGGAGGACTTGACATTATAAACAATCATCCTAATTATCCCGGTAAGATTGTGGGACTCGTACTGGGCCAGGATAATCCTACAGCGTTTATCATGTTAGTAGATATGAATCCGTCACCTGTTGGGATTGCGGAGCATGACAAAAATGGAAATTCCGGTTTAACAAATCTCTATCCCAATCCAGTAAAAGATCAGTTGAGCTTTACGTGGAATGCAAAAGAGAATAGCGAAGTCACGGTTTCCATTCACGATTATCTCGGAAGGGAAGTGCTTTCTCAACTAATGAATACATTGAAAGGTGAAAGCAAAATGACACTTGATCTCTCAAAACAAACTTCAGGTGTTTATTTTATCACCATCAGAAGCTACCAATCCATTGTCACTTCAAAGTTTGTGAAGGAATAATAAAACATTCAAAAGTAATTTGAAAAAAGCGGCTGATAAATTACCAGCCGCTTTTTTTATAATTATGACTCAGAAAAAAACTCTGTGATTTACTGTGACTTCAATCCCGGAAATTTCATTTTAAAACTTTCAAGTGTCTCCACTATTTTCTTTGCGACAACATATTCTTTGTACCAGTTTTGGTCAGCCGGAACAATGTGCCAGTCGGAATACTCCGAACAATCTTCAAAAACGTCTTCATAGGCGCGCATGTAGTTATTCCAGTGAGCTCGTTCCTTCAAATCACTTTCGTTGTACTTCCACATTTTTGCAGGATCGCTCAGCCGTTCCTGCAACCGTTTCATTTGTTCTTCTTTGGAAACATGCAGGTAAAATTTTAGAATGGATGTGCCTGATTCGATCAAAAGGTTTTCAAAATTATTGATGTGCTTGTATCGTTGCCTGATTGTTTTATCACTCACCCAATGGTGTACGCGCTGAATAATTACATCTTCATACTGCGAACGGTTGAAGATACCAATCATACCAAGTTCCGGTGCTTGCCCGTGAACACGCCACAGAAAATCATGCTTCATCTCAAGATGTGTGGGTTCCTTAAAAGAAGTCACATGACAGCCCTGGGGATTCACCACGTCAAAAACATTTTTTACAACTCCGTCTTTCCCGGAAGCATCCATTCCCTGGATGATAACAAGCAATGCATGTTTGCTTTCAGCATACATCAGGTTTTGTAATTCTTCCAGGCGGAACTTAAGTTTTTGTAATTCTTTTTTTGTTTCCTCTTTACCGAATTTTTTTGGAGCTGCGGTGTCGGTGAGGCTTAATTTGATCTTTGTCATATCCTCTTACGAATTTCGAATCAATACGAATGTACAAAATCTGTTTCGTGTATTCGTAAATTTTTATTGATTCGTAATTCGTTGTTACCTTTGAGAGAGAATTATGTAGTAAAAATTAATGCCATGAAAAATTACGATACCGTTACCGAAGCAGTAAATGATCTGGTGAAAAGAGGATACACGGAGAATTTCGGTTCGGGAGATGACGGGATTCATTGTCAGGAGAAGAATATTTCATTTAGTCCGGCTGACTTTGTCATTGATGAAGTCTACCGCTTCGAAGGAAACACCGATCCTGCTGATGAAACAATTGTGTATGCAATTTCCGCGTTGCATGAAAATGTAAAAGGGGTTCTTGTTAACGGATATGGAATGTATTCCGACTCCATGACAAATGAAATGATCGAAAAACTGAAAGTGCATTGATGCCATTCACGTTTCTTCGGGATTGAATCTGGCGTGTAGCAAACTGTTTAATAAAGGAAATACTTTTCTAATGAATCAATCTCTAACCGAGAGTTTCTGGGCACACAAAACCGAAGAACTACTCACTGCTTTGCAATCGCAATTGTCAGGGCTTACAGAAGCTGAAGCATCAAAGCGATTGTTGGCAAGAGGTGCGACAAAGCAACGTAGTCCAATTGTAAAAGATGTACTGCTTTTTCTTTCACAATTTAAAAGTCCCCTGGTGTTGCTCCTGGTTGCTGCCGTTATCTTATCGGCATTTCTTGGAGAGAAAACAGATGTGATTATCATTTTATCCATTCTTATTTTTACAGGCACGCTTGGTTTCTGGCAGGAGCGCAATGCCGGCAAAGCGGTGGAAAAGCTCCGGGCCATCATTACTGTAAAGGCAAAAGTGCTTCGTGATAACAAGGAGGAGGATGTTCATACAGGAGATGTTGTTCCTGGAGATATTGTTCTCTTTGCTGCAGGCGATGTGATTCCCGCTGATTGCCTCCTGGTTGAGTCGAAAGATTTACATACGAATGAAGCATCACTTACTGGTGAAACGTATCCTGCATTGAAAGAAGCAGGACCTGTTGCAGCTGATGCTGTGATGAGCAAGCGAAAAAATGTTTTGTTCCAGGGAACAAGCGTGGTAAGCGGTACTGCCAAAGCCATTGCAATTTTAACCGGCGATGAAACCGTCTTCGGAAAAATTTCAAAGGAGATTGAACAACCCACCAGCGAAACTGCTTTTGAAAAAGGTATCCGCAGTTTCGGTTACCTGCTGATGCGGATTACAATTGTACTTTCTGTCATTATCCTGGGTGTAAATATTTATTTCGGTCGTCCGCTGCTTGATTCTGTTTTGTTTGCATTGGCACTCACTGTTGGAATGGCTCCCGAGTTACTTCCTGCAATCATGACGGTAGCGATGTCGGCAGGAGCAAAACGGATGGCAGAAAAAAAAGTAATCGTTAAAAAATTATCTGCCATTCAGAACCTGGGTGAAGTAAATATTTTGTGTAGTGATAAAACAGGTACTCTTACGGAAGGCGCTATTAAGGTTGACAGGGTAGTTGATCTGAATGGCAATGAAAGTAACAGGATTAAACAACTTGCTTTTCTGAACGCAACATTTGAAACCGGGTTTGTGAATCCGATTGACGATGCTTTACGACTGATGAAAGAAATGAAGGCTGATGGCTTCAGTAAGGTTGCGGAAGTGCCGTACGATTTTATTCGCAAGAGACTGAGCATTGTGGTTGCGGAAGGAAATCAGCAAACGATGATCAGCAAAGGTGCTTTAAAAAATATACTCGATGTCTGTGATCGTGCGCAAGCGGGGGAGAATACTATTGTCGCGATAGGTACGGTGCGTTCACAGGTTGAAAAATTATTTGAACAATACAGCAGTGAAGGTTTTCGTACGATCGGAGTTTGCTTCAAAGAAATGACCGGTAGCAACGTAGCAGTGAAGGAGCAGGAAACAGGAATGATTTTCGGAGGTTTTGTTTTGCTGTATGATCCTCCGAAAGAAGGAATCACAGAGGTGATACAGCAGCTGAAGAAACGCGGCGTATCACTGAAGATGATTACGGGTGATAACAAATTGGTTGCTGCGTACATCGGAAAAAAAATTGGTTTCGAAAATGTGAATGTCATTAGCGGAGAAGACATTGAACACATGAGCCCGGAAGCATTGACGAAACAGGTTTCCGAGGCAGATGTATTTGCTGAAATAGAACCGCACCAGAAGGAACATATTATTCTCGCCTTGCAGAAAGCAGGAAATGTAGTTGCTTATATCGGTGACGGAATCAATGATGTGACTGCTATTCACGCTGCTGATGCCGGCATATCTGTCAACAATGCAGTGGATGTTGCCAAAGAAGCAGCCGACATTGTGTTGCTTGAAAAGGATTTGCGTGTGCTGGAACAGGGAATTATAGAAGGACGCAAAACATTTGTGAATACACTGAAGTATATCTTCATTAACACGAGCGCTACGTTTGGCAATATGTTCAGCATGGCCGGTGCATCACTGTTTCTTCCTTTTCTTCCGATGCTTCCGAAACAAATATTGCTGACAAATTTTTTGACGGATTTTCCTTACATATTCGTAGCTTCTGATAATGTGGATGAAGAGCGCTTAATGAAACCACAGAAGTGGAGTACAAAACTTATCCGAAACTTTATGATTGTTTTCGGTTTGCAGAGTTCTGTGTTTGATTACCTGACTTTTTATGTACTCTACAAAATTTTTAGCGTCAATGCAAACCATTTTCGAACAGGATGGTTTGTGGAATCCATTCTTACCGAACTACTGATTCTGTTTATCATGCGAACGAGGCATGCATTTTATAAAAGTATACCCGGAAAAATGCTGTTCGTGTCAAGTGTTATTACTTTGGCGGTTACGATGATGCTCCCATATACCGTGCTGGCTCCGTTACTTGGGCTGGATCCGTTACCTTCCTCGATTTTGATAAGCATCATAGGCATCACGCTGGTATATGCAATCACAGCGGAGCGACTGAAAATATATTTTTTCGAAAAAATTTCAGAGTGACTGGTACGGAAGATTAATTTCTGAGTCGAATGAAATAATTTACAAGGTGAACGTGTATGAATGTTTGTTGCCCTCACTGAAAAAAACCGTTCCATTCAACGAATGGAAAGGTTGCACAACACAGTGAAAACAACAAATTAAATTTTAAATTTTACTTACTCAAGAATAATTAATTTTCCTTCTGACAGAATTTCATTATTGCCACTTAACTGGTAAAAATAGATTCCTGAACTCATTCCTTCTTTACCAATATTAAAGCTGCCATTTATTAGATTTTCTTTCGTGAAAAGCAAGTGGCCTGTGTAATCATAAATTCGGAATGTTACAGGAACTGTAATGTTGGAGAGGGTTACATTGGTAATCTCACGCATCGGATTCGGGTTGATCATGATTATCGGATTCAACGGTGCAAATATATTGTCGCAGAAGGTACTGATACAGTTTCCGGCTGAATTGGTAATCGTAACAGTGAGGCATACACTATACGTACCTGTGCTTCCAAAGAAATGCCATGGTTCAATCTGGGTCGAGGTGGTACCGTCACCAAAGGTCCAGAGGTATGTTGCTCCGGCCGTATTTGCTGTAGTAGGATAGAAATGAATATAGTCAGCATTGGTGCTCGATGAGTAATGATTAAAATGAGCGTTGCAAACAGGAGGCAGCGGAGCTTCGATGTGAATGGAGTCACACAAAGTACTTGTACAGTTTCCTGAAGAATTGGAAATGGTTACTGTCAGGCATACATAATATGAACCTGCACTTGCGTACAAATGCCAAGGAGTTATTTGAGAAGAAGTCGTTCCATCCCCAAACGTC
>JAYVUK010000034.1:0-57505 GCA_043787975.1 Bacteroidota bacterium | reverse complement strand
ACTAATAATCATGACATCTTATACGGCTTATCTGACCTTGCTTATTTCTATATGTGTAAAATCTTCAAACATTCTGCTGTTTATTTCGGACACCCTTGTCGCGCAGCACCTGTCAGGTTTACGTTTATTTTAAACCTGACAGGAGATGGTTCCATTAAAACTTATCAATAAATATTTCCCAAACTAATCAATATGAAAACCAAGAAAACTGAACTTGATGTTGATTTTATTGGCGGACAAGGTTCTTTGACTAAAGAAGAAGAACAGGCAATCAGTAAATTCCTTCAGGCAAAAAAATCACAGAGAAGAAAGCCAATTCTTCGCAAGAGAAGTAGCTCTTCCCGAAAAAAAGTTACTGCTTAATTTTGTAGATTTATTTCTATTTGATTTAGCCTGACAGGAGAATTCCTATTCTTTCAACTGACTTTTTGGAAGTCAGATTTTACTCCTTCCATTTGGAATTTCTAAAATCAAAACAACCCTTTCAACTTCTTCCCATCAATCTTCTCTTTATACTCAAACTGAATTTTTCTCCGGAAGATAAATTTCTTCAGCGTCATGTTTCCTTTGATTGTTGCTGTAGCAGATTGATTGCCGAGATACAAGTTCAAACCAATTCCCGAAAGGTTAACTAAATCCACCAACGATGCTTTTGCATTTACAGGTAAGATAAAATCACTGTTTCTTTTCAACCTCACCGATTCACTCAGGTTTGCTTTTCCAAGCGGAAGGTTATCAATGGTAACTTCTGTTTCAAGTTTTGACAACCGGATGCTCACAGTATTCGGATTGTGCATGGCGAGATCAAAGGTCATTTCAAAAGCGGTGTCGGAACGGCTGGTGGTGATGTTTTCAGTTTTCTTAAACTCAACCGGTTTAATAGTGAAGCAGGAGGAGAGGGAGACTGCGAGAAGGAAATAGATTGCTATGTGCTTCATTAATTATAAATTATGAATGATGAATAGTGAATTTGAATTATTAGATTCCTTGCTTCGCTCGGAATGATACCTTGGAGGGAGACAATTGGCGGGCTTAAGCCCGCCTCGCAGCCCTAATTTGCATTGTCATTCCGATCCCGATCTTTATCGGGAGAGGAATCTTTTTTCAAACTGACTTACTACAGAATAATGAATTACTTCCGCGTAAAATTAATACTTTTGCAGCCCACAACTAAGAACTAAAAACTAAGTACTTACTAATAATGTTTGAAAATCTAAGTGACAAGCTCGACCGGGCGTTTAAAGTTTTAAAAGGACACGGCAGAATTACAGAAATCAATGTTGCCGAAACGTTGAAAGAAGTGCGTAAAGCTTTGCTGGATGCTGACGTAAATTATAAAGTAGCCAAACAGTTCACCGATACGGTCAAAGAAAAAGCATTGGGTGAAAATGTACTTACAGCGGTTTCTCCCGGACAACTGATGATCAAGATCGCGCACGATGAGTTGGCAAAACTCATGGGTGGCGAGAAAACGGATCTCGACCTGAAAAATAATCCGACCATCATTTTGATGTCTGGTTTACAAGGTTCCGGTAAAACAACACTCTCCGGAAAACTTGCCAACTTCTTAAAATCAAAACGTCAGAAGCAGCCGTTGCTGGTCGCTTGTGACGTGTATCGTCCTGCCGCTGTTGATCAGCTAAAAATATTGGGAGAACAAATTGGAGTTCCTGTTTTTTCTGAAGAAGGAAATACCAATCCCGTTGACATTGCAAAAAAGGGAATTGCATTCGCGAAGGAAAATAATTGCAATGTGATCATCATCGATACTGCCGGCCGTCTTGCAATTGACGAAGTAATGATGAATGAAATTGCAGCGATCAAAAATGCAATCAATCCACATGAAATTCTTTTCGTGGTGGATGCTATGACAGGACAAGATGCTGTGAATACGGCAAAAGCCTTCAACGATAAGTTGAATTTCGATGGAGTTGTACTTACCAAACTGGATGGTGACACAAGGGGAGGAGCGGCGCTTTCAATTAAATCGGTTGTAAATAAACCGATCAAGTTTGTTGGAACAGGGGAGAAGCTGGATGCGCTGGATGTATTTTATCCGGAGCGAATGGCCGACCGAATTCTCGGAATGGGCGACATCGTCTCTTTAGTCGAGAAAGCACAGGAGCAATTTGATTCTGTTGAAGCAGCAAAGCTCTCCAAGAAGATTGCAAAGAACCAGTTTAACTTCGATGACTTCCTTGGACAGATTCAGCAGATCAAGAAAATGGGGAACATGAAAGATCTGATGGGTATGATTCCGGGTGTCGGTAAAGCTTTAAAAGATGTTGATATCAGCAATGATTCATTCAAAAATATTGAAGCAATCATTCATTCCATGACCAAACAGGAGCGTGAAAATCCGCAACTGATCAGCGGAAGCAGGAGATCACGCATTGCAACCGGAAGCGGAACGAACATCCAGGAAGTAAATAAATTGCTGAAACAATTTGAAGAGATGCGAAAGATGATGCGCATGTTCAGCAACAAAGACCAGATGAAAAACATGATGCGGCAAATGCCGGGAATGAGAAAATAACGTTTACGGTTTACTGTTTACAATTCGTTGCATACAGTTAGCTTAGTGGAAGTAGTAAACCGTAAACTCGTAAACTGGAAACAATGATTCTTGACGGAAAAAAGATATCCTCCGAAATAAAACTTGAGTTAAAAGCAGAAGTAGAGCAACTGGTTGCATCAGGCAAACGCGCTCCGCATTTGGCTGCCATTCTTGTCGGCAACAACGGTGCTTCTGAAACGTATGTTACAAGCAAAGCAAAAAGTTGCGAAGAAGTTGGTTTTAAATCATCGCTGATTCGTTTTGAAGATTCTGTAACTGAAGAAGAGTTGCTAAAAAAAATAATCGAAATTAATATCGATGAGTCCATTGACGGATTAATTGTACAGTTACCATTACCAAAACACATCAACGTTCAGAAAGTCACTGAAACCATTCTTCCACAAAAGGATGTAGATGGTTTTCATCCCATCAATGTCGGAAGGATGACTCAGAATCTTCCTTGTTATCTTCCCGCAACACCATTTGGAATTCTCCAAATGATCGAACGATACAAAATAGAAACCTCAGGAAAACATTGTGTTGTTCTTGGAAGAAGCAACATTGTTGGTTTACCGATGAGTGTGCTGATGGCGAGAAATACATATCCCGGAAATTGTACAGTAACATTGTGTCACAGCAAAACAAAAAATCTTTCGGAGATCACACAGAGCGCTGACATTCTGATTGCAGCCTTGGGACAACCGGGATTTGTAAATGCCGACATGGTAAAACAAGGAGTCGTTGTGATTGATGTCGGCATTACGCGTGTAACTTCCACACAAACAAAAAGTGGTTTTAAAATTTCCGGCGATATAAATTTTGAAAGTGTTTCTCCGAAATGCAGTTACATCTCGCCTGTTCCGGGTGGAGTAGGACTGATGACGATTGTCGGACTTTTGAAGAATACACTGATGGCTGCAAAGCGCGAGATTGTTTATTGATTAGCTGATGAGATGATTAGCTAATTGGTCAATGTGATAATTAGCTGATTACAGCCATCCATATTAGGGACTATTTCGAATATTAAATTTCATTAGCTAATTAGCCAATCATCAAATTATCAAATTATGTCAATGAACGCGCTTCCACTCATGGAACATTATTACACCATCCAAGGAGAAGGATTTAACACAGGCAAAGCGTGTTACTTTATTCGCCTGGGCGGTTGCGATGTCGGTTGTGTGTGGTGTGATGTGAAAGACAGCTGGGACGCTTCAAAACATCCAGTCGTAAAAGTCGGCGACATGGTAAAGATGGTGACAGAATCAAAAGCAGAACGCGTAGTGATTACCGGTGGCGAGCCATTGATGTACGACTTAGCTTTTTTGACGCAGCAATTTCAAGAGGCAGGAATCAAAACATTTCTTGAAACATCAGGAGCGTATCCATTAACGGGAACATGGGACTGGATTTGCGTATCGCCGAAAAAATTTAAAGAACCGTTGAAAGAAGTTTTACTGAAGACTGATGAATTGAAAGTAATTGTATTCAACAAAAGTGATTTCAAGTGGGCAGAAGAACATCAATTAAAAGTCACAACTGATTGCAAACTATTTCTTCAACCTGAATTTGGATCGATTGATAAAATTATACCTCTCATTGTGGATTATGTTAAACAGAATCCCGCCTGGACGATTTCGTTGCAGACTCACAAGGTTATAAATATACCTTAAGTAGTTTAAAAAGTACTTTATCGTGTAAAAGTTATTATTCATATTAAATTATATTATTATTTGAAAAGCAAGTATTTATAAACTTTATCTATTTTACTTAATCATCCCTTTAATCTTCGTTACATAACCGGCATCTTCAGCATAGAAGTTTCCTAAAAAGGCAAGGTACTTTTCAGTCAGGTTAAAACATTGTGTCTGCCAAAGTTTGTAATCCTTTACGCAATCCTGCCAACAAGCATACACAGCGTAGTTATTCTTCGAAGCATATTTCTTTAAATCTTTCTGCGAACCATAAATAATGGTATCAGAATCCGGCAAGTATAATCCGATAGCCTGGGTAGAACGCTTGACAGGAAATCGCATTCCGAAGAAATTATTTGTCTTTAAGAACAGGAAAGAAGTCATGTGAGCAGATTCAATCTGAATTTGAGCAAATACAGCTTCACGGCAAACAACTTCCTGAGTTTTCAGCTCATTTTTTAGGTTATCTTCAGTTAACGGCTCATTTTGATGCATTTTTAACAAGGCATCGTTCAAATTAGCTATCGGATTCTTATTATAGCTATAATCGTTAAAAGTGAACAGGAAAATGAAGATAAAAAGGAATAAGGCGAATAGATTATTCCAGATACGGGCTTTGTAAAGGAATTCTATAGAAGATAGGTAGCTTTCACATTTGTCATTGATACAAATGTTACGACCATTTTCCTGGATATGTAAGTTGGAGTGACAACAGTTCGATTTCATGTCTTTTGTTTTTTAGGACCGTGCGAGAGGTTAACATGGGACCGGTGTCTTGGTGAACCAAATATAAAAGGTGGGGTCGCGTATTCCGCAGCTTAATTGGTAAACGACCGCCTAGAAGCCGCCAATGACAGGGGTTTCCTTATTAAATCGAGTGTTTTCAAGAACCTATTTCGTCTTATAATTAATATTATGTTAAATAGACTAGAACGAATTAAGGCCTTCTTTTATTGTATGCCGGCACTACTTTGTTGTAATTAATCGATCCTGAAAATAATCCTGGCGACCTTCAGGCCAACCTCAACTCCATGCGAAAAGTAGTCCTTCCAAAAAGCGGATGAGTCTCCTCTTCTGAAGTTTGAACGAACCCAAACTTCTGATACAACCCGATCGCAGGTTTTAGCGGTTTTGCTGTATCCAGGGAAATAATCTTTGCACCCCGATTTTTGGCTTCTTTAAGGATTGACTTCATGAGCTCATATCCTACTTTCTTGCCCCTGACTTTTTCTGTGACGCCCATTTTCGCAATCTCGTAGGTTTCGTCACTTTCTTTTATCAATGCACAGGTCCCGACAATTTCGTTATCCAATTTGGCAAATAGTACACAACCACCTTCACGAATAATTTTTTCCGGGTCAGAAAGAATTTTATCGTCTGCTTCGGTTACAAAAAAATATTTATTCAGCCATTCATGATTGAGTGTCTTGAAATATGCTTTCAGCGATGGTTCATAAAAAATGATTTCAATATTATTTGTAGTCATTTATTTAGATCGCTAAATGGTTGTTGGGACCAATAAACTATTTGACAAATGAACTCTTGAACAATTTAATATAAGGATCATTTTGCTGTCACCACAAAAACTGTTCTCCTGTTTTTAGCACGTCCTTTTTCACTGTCATTGGATGAGACCGGTTTTGTCTCTCCGAATCCCTTAAAAGCTAACCGCGATTTACTGATTCCCTTTCCTACGAGATAATCATACACTGTTCTTGCGCGATTGTCGGAAAGAGTCACGTTGCTTTGATGATCTCCGACATTATCCGTGTGGCCGTTAATATCTACATGGAGATTTGGATTTGCATCTAAGAACTCAACAAAATTATCGAGGACGGTTTTAATGGTATCGTTAATATCAAATGAGTTGGTCGCAAACAAAATATCGTTTAACGGATATTGACCTCCAACTTTAATTTCTTTAATCGTTATATCTTCTTTGACGATGCTGTTATTACCCGTGTCTTTTGCAGAGAGATATTGTGATTCAAACGCATAACCATCTTTCTTTACTGTCAGCAATAAATCATGATCGAAATTCACGACAAATGCATATTTACCTGTCACCGAGTCAACATCAATCTTTGTAATTTCTTTGGTCAGCGTATTTTTGATTTCAATGCTTGCTGACACCGGTTGATCTTCGTTATCAGCATTGAGTTTTCCTACTTGAACATACACTTTTTGCGGCCTGACTTCGGGATACAGATCAAATGAATAAATATCAAACCCTCCGTTTCCCAATTTATTGGAAGCAAAATATCCGGACTTGCCATCCGTGCTTACAAAAAATCCGACTTCATCCGCTTCTGTGTTGATCGGATAACCAAGGTTGATTGGCTTACTCCATCTCCCATCATCACCAAGTTTACTCATAAAGATATCGTAGCCGCCAAGTCCGGGTAAACTGTCTGAAGAAAAATAAAGTGTTTTACTATCCGCATGAAGGAAAGGAGATTTTTCATTTCCATTTGTGTTGATTGGCGCAGGAAGTTTTTTTGCTTTCGTCCACTTGCCTTCTGAATTCTTATGCGTCACATAAATATCCAACGCTGTCAGTGAATCTCGTGCACTTGCAAAATAAAGCGTGTTTCCGTCCGGAGTTACGGATGGTTGCGCATCCCATTGTTTCGGATCATTCACACTCTGACCGAGATTATAAATTTCGCTCCACTGGCCGTCACTAAAATCAGATCCGCAGATATCAAAGTTGCCCTTGGAGTTCACGGTAAAATAAAGATGCTTGTTATCAACAGTGATGGTGGCTCCTCCTTCGTTGTTACTGTTGTGCTGGTTAAACGGCAACGGCATCGGATTCCCTTTATCAAAGCCACCATTCGTTCTTAATGCAAACATGAATTTCTCCACACTTGCCGGAACCAGCATGTTCCTGTCCTTCTGTTCAAAACGCCTGGTGAAAAAAGCGATCTCATTGTCGGGAGAAATGTATGGAAGGTATTCAGGATCTGCTGTTGAAATTCCTGTTACCAGTTGCGGATCAAAAGGAACAGGATGGGAAATTAATTTTGCTTTGGCCAACATGCTCTCTGCTTTCTGAGCATGATCTTCGTTGAGTTTGCCTGCCTCGCCGGCAGGCGGGTCAAATTCAAGAAATCTTTTCAGCGGCTTCTCCGCCTCTTTGTATTTTTTTGTTTCGAAATAAAACAGACCGAGTTGATAATAAGGTTCAGCATCTAAATCCGGACAAAGTTCAATCACTTTATTAAATGATTGCTCCATCGTTTTATCATCGTGCTTTTTCAGCGCAATGTTTCCCTGCAATAAATAAGCGTCTGCAAATTCCGGATCCTCGTCAATGGTTTTGACAATCAGTGGCAGTGCTTCTGAATATTTCCTCGACTTAAAAAGATCAGACGCGTCCTGGAAATATTTTATCGCTTTTTTGTTCTGTGATTTTGGACAATCTCTGTTTTGAGCTGATGAAAATATTGAAACCGCAGAGAACGCAAAGAAAAACGCAAAGAAACACAGAGAAATATTTCTAGTGACAAAAGGATTCGAAATCATAGAGCCCATTCAACATTCGTAAATTCGTACTATTCGTATTTTGTAGATTACTTTTTCTTAAACGGATTGAACTTATCCAATTGATCCTTCGCCTTATTACCAGCTGCTTTTTTAATACTATCAGAAACGGCTTTTGTTTTTGCATCCGCTTCTTTCTTTAAACGATCTGTTTCTGCATTTACTTTGTCCTGTGCCTGCGATTTTAATTTATCAACTTCTGCTTTTGCCTTTGCTTCGGCTTCCGATTTTTTCTTGTCAAACTCAGCAGCTGCGGCAGCTTTCAAATCAGACATCGCTTTCGCACCTTGCTGGTTCAAATCAGTAGAAACTTTCGGATCAGAATTGGTTCCTGTGATTTTTAATGCGACAGGTATCACATCACCGACACTAACATTTGCTCCTTTACCCTTCGCCTGCGACATTAAACCATTCAAAACAGAATTTGCAGGTCCGCCAAAGGATGCTCTTGGAATCTGAACATTCATAGTGTAATCAATTGTCTGGTCAAAACCGTTACTTCCTGCAATCGTGCTCTTGAAACCATTCATTGTCACATCAAACGGATCCACATACACTCTTCCATTCGCAAACTTGAATGAGATATTGGTATTAGGAACATCCAGGTTTTTTAATGAAGGCATTTTCAAGGCATCAGAAATTTTTGTAGTCGGCGGAAAATTCTGAATTTTAATCGTTGACGTATTCAACTTTCCTCCTCCTGTCAACGAAGGAATTATTGGGCCCATCTTGGTGTCGAGATCGCCCTTTACATCCATCTTACAGGAAAATTTTCCTGAAGCACTCTTTGCAATCGGAGCCATCTTCTCTACCGTATTGAATGCAGCGGCGGTTTTCTGAATATCGAAATCACTTACGTCCAATCCGAAATCAATCGTTGGCTTTTGCAAATTTACAGAACTGTAACCACCATTCATTGTAAGACTTCCATCCAGTAAGTGCATCACGAGATTTGACATACGAATCGCTTTGTCTTTGATGATGATACTTCCTGTAACATTTTCCATATCCAGGTTTTGATAAACGAGTGAGTTGATCGAAGCGTTCAATGTGAAATCAATATTCTGAGGAACATCAATGACAGATAAGGAAGTTGTATCGACTTTTGCAGGCGTGGTTGATTTAGCCGTTTCTCCTCCCATCCACTCATTCAAATCAATTTTAGAAGAAGACATTTTTAAAACACCTTTTAGTGTTTCTCCTTTTAATGCATAAGGAATAAAATTCTCCAGTGAACCATTCGCTTGTAAATCGGTCCCACCGGTTTTCATATTAAAAGCGCTGAGCGCAACGGTCTTCGGATTGAACGTCATGTTCATCTGTTTAATGGCGACCGGATATTTTAAACCGGAAGAAGAATAATTCATATCAGCAATGTTGAGTGAACCGCTTGCTGAAAACTCGTCGTACTTCTGATTCTTAATGGAGGAATATTTCCCTTTTGCTGAAAGATCAGACGTGATGACTCCGGTGAGTGCTGTTCCTTTTTCCAGCGGGACAATTTTTTGCATGCTGTTCAAATCAATTTTTCCTTTGAACGCTGCATCCACATCAGGATCGCTGATCGGTGTTTTTAAAACCAACCGTGCATAAAACGGATTTCCGGCGATTTCCACATGCATGCGTGAAAGATTGATCACCGTATGATCCGTGACTCCGTCGGGATTACTTACTTTAAAATCAACAAAAACATTTTTCACGTCAGCAGGAAGAGAAGGATATTTAAATGCTCCGTTATCAATGTTCAATGTCATTCCGAAACCGGGAAGCGATTTCGTATTATATCGTCCTTTTGCCCAACCTTCCAGTGACATTTTACCGGAAGCTTTCACATCGTTAAAGCCGCTTGAGTAGACGGCAGGAATTAGCGAGATGAAATTTTTGAAATCAGATTTTGCCGCAGAGAATTTCAAATCCATGTCCATGTTTGTATCCTGCATGGCAAGCCAGCCACTGAAGCCGAGTTCAAGTTCATTCAATAAAATCTTATTGTCTTTAAAGGTGAACTTGAAATTTTTCATGTCCATGTCGAGATCAGCGTCGATGTTCGTTTTCGCCTGGTTAATATATTTAACTCCACCGTATGACAATCCCAATGATTTGCATTCTGTCTTTGTAGAAAGAGTAAATAAATCTTGAGTGAAATCTCCTTTTCCCTGGTGACTGAAATCATCCAGCATCATCCAGAAACCAAGTGACTTGTCATCATACACAACTCGTCCATGTTCAACGGAATATTTTTGAAGGCTTGCTTTAAAAGAAGAAGGTTTTGATTCAGTCTTTGCAACAAGAGCAGAAGGTTTCATGATATCCCAATTCGGTTTCCCATCCTTTGTAACCAAAAAATTCATCACCGGAGAATCGAGGTCAACCGATTTAATTTTAATCTGGTCGCCGCTGATCACACTCATCACGTCAACTGTAACAGAAACAGTTTTGGAATAGACCAACGTATCTCCTGCAAAAGGTTCGTTGTTGATAACACTCAGGCCTGTAATCTCCATCGAGAAATTTGGAAAATGCCGGATCAATGAAAGATTAAAATCACTGAAGTCGAATTTCGCATTGAGACTTTTATTCGCTTCCTCTTTAATCTTCGCGACAATTTTATCCTTGAATAAGTAAGGGAGTGTAAATAACAAAATCAATAAAAGAAGAAGAATAATTCCAATCCATTTGATAGCTTTTTTCATATTTATTTGTTTTATTTCTTTGTGTCTTTGTGTCTTAGTGGTATAAAAAATTACCACAAAGACACGATGGCACTAAGAGTTTAGTTTAGATGTTTTATTTCTTAAATAGTGATCTGCCAGAACAATTGCAGCCATGGCTTCCACGATCGGAACTGCGCGCGGAACCACACATGGATCATGACGGCCCTTTCCTTTTAACTCAACAACATTTCCATTGCTATCAATAGTTTGTTGTGTTTGCATCAGTGTTGAAACCGGTTTGAACGCCACTCGAAAATAAATATCCATTCCGGTTGAAATGCCACCAAGAATTCCTCCGGAGTAATTTGTTTTCGTAATTATTTTACCGGATTCATCTTTGCTAAATTGATCATTGATCATCGCTCCATTCATCGCAGCTCCTTTAAATCCACTTCCATATTCAAATCCATGAGCAGCATTGATACTCAACATCGCTTTCGCTAAATCAGCATGAAGTTTATCGAAGACAGGTTCTCCGCAGCCTACAGGAACATTTTGAATCACACAGGTAACAACTCCTCCTATTGTATCGCCTTCTTTTCTCACTTCTTCAATTCTCAGAATCATTTTTTCAGCGACAGATTCATCAGGACAACGAACGATATTTGATTCGGTTTTATTGAGATCAAGTAACGAATAATCCTTTTCAAGTTTAATTTCTCCAACTTGAGAAACATAAGCGCGAATTGAAAGTTTACGGTTTACTGTTTCCGGTTTACTCTGGAGAAGAATTTTTGCAATACTTCCGGCAAACACCCTTGCAACCGTTTCACGTGCCGACGACCTTCCTCCACCTCTATAATCACGAACACCATATTTTACATCGTATGTATAGTCAGCATGAGAAGGACGATAAACATCTTTCAGGTTATCATAATCACTTGGTTTATAATCTTCGTTACGAATGATAAATCCAATGGGAGTTCCGAGAGTTGTGCCTTCATACACTCCTGATAGAATCTCAAAGGTGTCGCTTTCCTTTCGTTGCGTTGTAATTTTTGACTGACCGGGCTTTCTTCTGTCAAGCTCAGATTGAATAAAGTCAATATCAATTTTTAATCCTGCCGGACAGCCGTCAATCACACCACCAATGGCTGTTCCATGAGATTCACCAAACGTGGTAACCTGAAAAATTTTTCCAAAACTATTTCCTCCCATATTGTTCGCAAGTTACCCAAAAAATAAAATGGATAAAGGAAGAAAACGAGATTATTTACAAACGGAATGTTGAAAGATTTTTTGAAATCACAATTCAGTAGGATTGAAATTTTCAGTTCTTCGTAAATGACTAATTTCGGCAACTAAATTCTGTTTCATTGAGTATCCTCATTAAAAATATTAAATCGCTGGTACAGGTTGAAGAAAAATCCCAAAGGAAAATTTCCGGAAAGGATATGTCAACTCTTACTTGCATCAACGATGCTTTTCTTTTGATTGAAGATGGTATAATAAAGGATTTTGGAGCCATGAACGAGCTGAAATCAGAAATCAGAAATCAGAAAACGGAAATTGACGCTACAGGTAAATTCGTCCTGCCCTCCTATTGTGATTCCCATACACACATTGTTTATGCAGCAAGTCGTGAGCAGGAATTTGTAGACAAGATAAATGGATTATCCTACCAGGAAATTGCAAATCGCGGCGGTGGTATTTTAAACTCTGTAAAAAAGTTAAGAGAAACGACAGAAGAAGAACTCTACCAATCTGCATGGAAGCGTTTGGATGAAATCATGATGCAAGGAACAGGAGCTGTTGAAATCAAAAGTGGTTACGGCTTGAATACAGAAAGCGAATTGAAAATGCTTCGTGTGATAAAACGTTTAAAGGAAAATCATCCGCTTACTATCAGAGCGACTTTTCTTGGAGGACATGCTGTGCCTTCTGATGCTTCGACTTCGCTCAGCATAACGAAGGAAAAATACATTGATCTTCTCATCAATCAAATGATGCCGAAGATTACTGAAGAAAAGTTAGCTGATTATTGTGATGTATTTTGCGAACAAGGATATTTCACAAAAGAAGAAACGATAAAGATTCTTGAAGCAGCGAAAAAATGTGGAATGATTCCAAAAGTTCATGCTGAACAACTCAGTCACAGCGGCGGTATTGAAGCCGGCGTTGAAACCGGTGCGATCAGTGTGGATCATTTGGAATATTGCAACGACAACGATATTGCACTGCTGAGAAATTCCGAAACCATGGCAACGATTCTTCCGGGAGCACAATTCTTTTTGCAGCTTCAGCATCCTCCTGTAAGAAAAATGCTTGATGCAGGTTTACCTGTTGCGCTGGCAAGTGATTTTAATCCTGGAAGCTGCCCGTCCGGAAATATGAATACCATGATTGCGCTTGCCTGCATTTTATATAAGATGACTCCCGAAGAAGCAATCAATGCTGCGACTATAAATTCTGCTTACGCTATGGGAATAAGTGATACACATGGAAGTATATCAAAAGGAAAAAAAGCGAATGTGCTTATAACAAATGAAATTCCGACTCTCGCGTATTTACCATATTCTTTCGGAAGTAATTTAATTGAAACAGTAATTGTAAATGGCAAAGTTCAAAAGAGCAAGTCAATAATCAGCTAATTCACGAATCAACCAATTAACTAATTAACGAATGAACCAACTCATCGAATGTGTGCCCAACTTTTCAGAAGGAAACGATCTCAACATCATCAAACAGATCACCGATCAGATTGAACGTGTTGAAGGTGTAAAACTCTTGAATGTAGATCCCGGAAAGGCTACGAACAGAACTGTAGTAACTCTTGTCGGCGCTCCGGAAGCTGTGATTGAAGCGGCTTTCCAGGCGATAAAAAAAGCAAGCGAGCTTATTGACATGAGTAAACACAAAGGTGAACATCCACGGATGGGTGCTACGGATGTGTGCCCGCTTATTCCGATTGCAAATATTTCGATGGAGGAAACTGCCGAGTTCGCAAGAAAACTTGGAGCTAAGGTTGGGAAAGAATTAAACCTTCCGGTCTATTTGTACGAAACCGCACAAAGCAATCCTGCGAGAAAAAATCTTTCTGTGATTCGTGCAGGCGAATATGAAGGTTTTTTCAAAAAGATAAAATTGCCTGAATGGAAACCGGATTTCGGACCGTCAGAATATTCAGCCAAAAGCGGTGCAACAGTAATCGGCGCGCGCGACTTTTTAGTTGCATACAATATAAATCTCAACACAACTTCCGTGAAGCGTGCAAACTCAGTTGCATTCGATGTTCGTGAAAACGGACGCAAGATTAAAAATGAAAAAGGAGAAGATGTTGTTCAGCCCGGAACATGTAAGTCAGTGAAAGCGATTGGATGGTTCATTGAAGAATATGGAATTGCCCAGGTAAGTATGAACCTTACAAACATCAACATCACTTCCGTTCATGTTGCATTTGATGAATGTGTGAAGAGTGCTCATGCACGAGGAATGCGCGTGACAGGTTCTGAATTAATTGGATTGATTCCACTGAAAGCAATGCTGGATGCAGGAAAATATTTTTTAGAGAAGCAAAATCTTTCCATCGGAGTTTCCGAAAAGGAGCTGATAAAGATTGCAATCAAATCATTGGGTCTGGATGAACTAACTCCTTTTAACCCGGAAGAACGAATCATAGAATATATGCTCAGAGATAAAACGCAAAATAGATTAATCAGCATGTCACTTCGTGATTTCGCGGATGAAACCGCCAGTGAATCTCCTGCTCCCGGAGGTGGTTCCATCTCCGCCTACATTGGTTCGCTCGGCATTTCACTTGCAACGATGGTTGCCAATCTTTCATCACAGAAAAAAGGTTGGGAAGATCGATCGAAAGAATTTTCTGATTGGGCTGAACGAGGTCAGCAACTCAAAGATCAATTGCTGAAGATGGTGGATGAAGACACGAATGCTTTTAATAAGATCATGAACGCATTCAGTTTACCAAAAACTACAGAAGAGGAAAAGAAAATGAGAACGGATGCAATTCAGTCGGCAACTAAATATGCGACAGAAGTTCCTTTCAACGTAATGGAACTCTCCTATGCTTCTTTTGAAATCATCAAAGCAATGGCTGAAAAAGGAAATCAGAATTCAGTAAGTGATGCCGGTGTTGGTGCACTCTGCGCACGATCTGCTGTGATGGGTGCTTATCTCAATGTGAAAATAAATGCCGGTGGTTTAAATGACAAAACTTTCGCGGAAGATATTTTAAAAAAAGGAAAAGCAATCCAGGAGAAAGCAATCAAAGCTGAAGAAGAAATTATTGCATTTGTAAATACTACTATTGCCTGAGCAATTACGACTTCCTTCTTCTGAATTCAGAACACACAATAGCTGCAGCAATGGCTACATTCAATGAATCGGGAGAAGAATCTTTATCAGCGGTATAAGAAGGGATAGATACCGATTTTGAAAAATATTTTTGTAGTTCTTCTCGAACGCCTTTTGATTCGTTTCCTAAAACAATTAAACCTGCTGACGGCAGTTCTGCCGAATAAATATTTTCTCCTTCCAGCATCGTTGAGAAAACTTCCACGTTCATGGATTGTTGGTTGCGCTCAAGAAACTTTTCTAAACTCGTATAATGAACGTAGGTTCTGAACAGCGAACCCATGGAAGCCTGCACGACTTTCGAATTGTAACAATCAGCAGTATCATCCGAACAAATGATATTTTTAATTCCAAACCAGTCTGCGATGCGAATGATCGTTCCGAGATTTCCCGGATCATTGATATCGTCAAGCACCAAACTGAGCGAGTCTTTAATTTCGGTTTCCTTTAGATCGTAAGAAGGTATCTCAGCAATTGCAAGTACTTTATTCGGAGTAGTCAGTGAGCTTATTTTATTTAACTCCTTTTCTGTCACTTCAACCCATTCTGCTTGTTTACTTCTCCATTTCTGATAATGACTTTCAAAAAATAAATCCGTGGCAAAAATATTTTTGGCAACAAAAGAAGAAGCAAGTAAATCAGTCACAATTTTTTCTCCTTCGGCTATAAAAACTCCTTCCTCTTTACGGAATTTTTTCTGTTGAAGTGAATTGATAAAGCTGATCTGGTTTTTTGAGAGCATTGTAAATTCTTTTCAGGCCTTGTTAAGTGTGAAGATTGTTATCTCCGGAAGAATTCCAACTCTTCCCGGGTAACCGATAAATCCCAGTCCGCGATTTACATAAATATATTGATTCCCTTCGTTGTAAAGATCAGCCCACTCTTTGTATATATACTGCACAGGGCTCCATTTGAATCCCGGAATTTCTATTCCAAACTGAAATCCATGTGTGTGTCCCGACAAAGTAAGATCAACATATTTATAGTTCGAATTTACTTCTGCGTCCCAATGCGAAGGATCGTGCGAAAGTAGAATGTTGAATGCGGCTGGAGTCATGTCCTTTGTAGCAACAGCCATATCACCATATCTTTTAAATGTGGCGCGATGACTCCAGTTCTCTACTCCAATCAAACCGATTTTCTCACCTGACTTTTCAAGATGAGTATGAGAGTTCAATAAAAGATTCCAACCCAATTCACCATGAAATTTTTTCAATCGATCCAGGTTTGCTTTCTTTTCTTCCGGATTATTCCAGCGATAATAATCACCGTAATCGTGGTTGCCGAGAACAGAATAAACACCCATTGGTGCCTGTATTTTCTTTAGCACTTCAGTAAACTCGAGTACTTCGGAATGTAAATCATTGACAAGATCACCGGTAAAAAGAATCACATCCGGTTTTTGTTCAAGCATCAACCTCACCGCTTCTTCCACGTGTTTTGTTCCGTTAAAACTGCCGATATGAAAATCAGAAAATTGCAACACACGAAGTCCGTCAAAATTTTTTGGAAGATTCGGAAATTTCAGCGGTACATTTCTTACCTGGTAATTGTAAGCGCCTCGAAACATACCATAGATAAGGGATAGAAATGGAATGGCAGCGACAAACATTCCTGCTTTAACAAGGAAATCATACCGCGAAATAGAAGTTGTTTGTCGCTCAATATTATCAGGTGAAGAAAAAAATGTATCGCTGATATAGCTTCCGATCCACCTGAAAACACGAAGTACATCATCAACCAGGAGAAAAAGAACAACAAATATTTTGGATAGGTAAACAATTACAATGAGAGCAAATGAATATGTTCGCACTACTTTATTCCACGAATGCCAGTCAGTAAAATAGCCGAGAAGAATAATTGAAACGGAAAGAAAAGTAACTGACCAGAAAATTGTATACGTAATTTTTTGTGCAGAAACGGAGCTTGATCTCATCACCAGTTTGATTCCCTGGAAAACATAGAAATCAATGACAAGTAATATCAGGACAACAATAAAAATTCTTAAACTCATTTAGTTTTTAGTTTACGGTTTACAGTTTTCGGTTTGTGAACTAGTAAACCGTAAACTGTAAACATTTTAAGGTGCGAGGCGGGAGATTTTCCATTTCCCTGATTTAGTTTTCTCAAATAGAATTCTGTCATGTAATCGGTTTGCTCTCCCCTGCCAGAATTCAATCGTGAGAGGTTTAACAACATATCCGCCCCAATGTGCCGGACGTGGAATTTTTCTTCCACTGAATTTTTTCTCAAACTCATCAAATCGTTTAGTAAGTGACTGACGGTTTTCAATCACTTCACTTTGATTGGAAGCCCAAGCGCCCAGCTGGCTTTCACGCGGACGTGATTGAAAGTATTCATCGGAAATTTTTGAAGGTTTTTTTTGAATCGTGCCGGCAATCCTGACTTGTCTCGACAATTCAGGCCAAAAGAAGTTCAGGCAAACTTTCTTGTTTTCTCCCATCTCTCTTCCTTTTGCACTTTTATAGTTTGTAAAAAAACTAAAACCGTTTTTATCCACGCCACGCAACAAGACAATGCGTGCATCCGGTTGCCCCTTCTTATTTACCGTTGCCAGTGTCATCGCATTCGGCTCATTTGCTTTCGCTTCCAATGCATTCTCCATCCAATGTTCAAATTGTGTGATTGGATTTTTCTCCACTCTCTTTTTATCAAGCTCAAGAGAATCAATTTGATTTCGAAGGCTCTTGATAACCTTGTTTATGTCATTCATTGCTGAAGTCGTTTTTCCGGTTAAAATATTTTATTCTCTGGACACCAAAGTGAAAGTAAATTCTGTCTTTTCAAACTGCGACTTGAAGTTTTCCCGTAAGTTATTGCAATCACTAATCTTTCCTGACCAAAATCATTGAAATAGAAGTGTAAGTTTTCAATGGAAACAGTATGAACAATGGAAGCAAATTTCGGTTAAAATAAACACATAACAAGAGAAACAAGGAGAAAGATTTTCCAAACTCTTCGAACGAAAGAAATAGTTCTTCCGGTTGAACTGCAAAGTAAACCTTGATCTTAAAACTAACATTGCATGAAAAAATTCATACATCTTGATCCGGGAGTTGGTAAAATTCTAGTGTCAGAACCTTTTCTACTCGATTCATATTTCAAACGCTCGGTCATTCTTCTTGGAGAACATAGCCAGGAAGGTTCTGTCGGATTTATCCTGAATAAGCCAACCGATCTTGTTCTCAACGATGCATTGGATGATTTTCCTCATTTTGATGTGCCGCTTTATTTCGGAGGACCCGTTCAAACAGATACGATTCACTTCCTGCATACATTAGGGAACCGTTTGGAGGGAAGTAAAAAAATTCTTCCCGGAATTTATTGGGGTGGAAGTCTTGAGATGTTAAAGTTACTCATTGAAACAAACCAGGTTGATAAGCAAGATATACGATTCTTCGCAGGTTATAGTGGCTGGGAACCTCAGCAATTGGAAGACGAATTAAAAGGCAAAACATGGTTGGTGTCTAGTTGTAAAAAAGAATTTGCATTCTCCGATCATCCGGATGAATTATGGGGACAAGTTCTCCGCACGATGGGAAGTCAATACGCAATACTTGCAAACTTCCCTGAAGATCCGAGCTTAAATTAATGACTAATAACTAAATTCTAATGACTAAATCTTTAGTTATTAGTTCTTAGAATTTAGAAATTCTAAAATAGTGGTGGTGTGTTTATGAGAAGTCCGTTCTGTAGGAATACAGGCGGATTTTTTTGTATTAGCTTTTAGAAAGCAAATACATTTGGTTGAGTGTTGGTGAAACACTGCCTCCTTTTGGCTCCAACGTAACAGCCCATGCATCAGCATTCAAAATCGTCTTCATGTGTTGTACGCCTGCAATTGAATCCATCTCGAACACTCCGGCATCAACCGGCTTCCCTCCTGCCAACGCCCACAATTGATATTGCTTGTCAGAAGCTGGTTTCGGAAGCGACATTACATCAATGAAAGCCTCATGGGTTTCACTATTCCAGAAAACGTGAGCCATATAATGCTTGGTACTGTCCGTTGCACGCAGCGTAATCATTTTCGCATTTTCATTGCGCATAATCGATACATCGGCCATCGTCTTGTCATACGAGGTTTTGAAGGTGGAATAGGTTTCAGCCAATACATTCTTTTCGCTTACGAGAGAAGCATAATTATTCTCTGCAGTTTTCCACCTGTTATATAATGTGTAGATGGTAAAAGCACTCATTAAAAGCATAATCACACAGGCCGCCACCAACAATTTTAAAACAGGCGTTGAAGATGATTCCATGCGAATCACCTTTCCTTTTTTCTGTCCTCCCGAATCAGAAACTGCTTTCATGATTTCGGCGCGAAGCGAAGGACGAGGATTCCGGGCGTGTACGCTTGTATAATCATTCAGCGCTTCCTGCACTCGTCCGAGCTCTGCTTGAACTTCCGGGTGCGAAGACGCCATTTGTTCAACCTCTTTCATTTCAAGAGGAGACAATGCACCCATAGCATAGAGTTCAATAATTCCGGACGATATGTATTCCTTACTATCCATTTAATTTTCCTTCACGTGTTCAAATTGTTGCCTGAGTTTCATAATTGCAGCACGCGATCTTGTTTTAACAGTACCGAGCGGAATGTTCAATTTCTCCGCAGCTTCTGATTGGGAATATCCTCCGAAGAAAATCAAATCTATAATCTGCCTGTATTCCGAATCCAGCTTGCTTACCATTTCCTTTATACCGATCGTGTCAGGATTATATGAAAACTGTTTGTTGACGTCAATAAAAGATACGGACTTATCAAGCTGTTGGTTTTTTGAATGGTTGATAAAATCCTTTGAACGCACTTTGTCAATCGATTGGTTGCGCGCAATGTTCACCATCCATGTAAACAAACGACCTTTCGTGGAATCGTACTGTGAAAAGTTATTCCAGATTTTCAAAAATGCATCCTGCAATACATCTTCAGCCATTTCATCGTTCTGAATAATACGATGAATGATTCCATACAATGCACTTGAATAATTGTCATAGAGAATCTCCATTCCCTTCATGTCACGGCTGACAAGCAAAGAGATAAGATCTTCTTCTGATATTTGAATACGTTTGGTCACTCAATAGGATTGACTGCAAAAGAAGATAAATTTTCTTTATAAGTAAAGGTCTACAGAAAATATCTTAAGTCACTGATACGTACTTAGGATTCGGAGTTATTTAGAAGATATATCCAAGGATAATTTTCGCGGCAAATGGAGTTCCCGGAGTATAATCAAGCTCGTCCACAGATTTTGTTTCGAAAGGCAACCGGCTTTCTGTATCGAACTGAGCCTCGTTCCATTCAGTATTTAGAAGATTCTCAATGACCAATCCTATTTTATAATGCTTCGTCTTATAATTAGCCGAGAAATCAACTACGTTGTAACCTCGTGCAACAACAGTGTTCGATTCATTTGCCGGGCGTTTTGCCATGAAGCGGTAACGAAGTCCGCTTTCAAAACCATTTTTGAATTTTGCAGTCAATCCTCCCGCTGATGTAGCAATCGGAGCAAGTGGTAAATAATAATCCGTCGCCAATTGTTTGCCATACAGTTTATCAATGAAAATGTTTTTCGCAAGATTCACATCTGCATCAGTAAAAAGCCACGAAGTAAGTTGCAACCTGGCGCTGATGTCAACGCCTGTCCTGCGGCTTGGTCCCCGATCTTCTGTTGTTCCGTCGTCTCCAACATTTACCAGTTCGTTTTCCAGATCCATCCACCACAAAGCTGCTGAACCCACAAATCGATTTCCGAGATGGAACAAAGTTCCGATTTCAGCACCGACTGCTCGCGGCAATTGATGTTCTCCCTGCTGTTGAACAACACTTCTCGCATCGTTGGAATGATAGCCACTTCCTGCATTGAAAAACAAGTTAAGTTTTTCCGAAGGAGAATAGATCAAATTAAATTTCGGACTGAATAAAGTCTGGTAATTAAACCCGGTGTAATTTGTATGAACGGAATCCGTGGGTAATACATCTTCCACATCAAAAATGAAATAGTCAAATCGTCCGCCAACTTCTGCCCTCAAATGGTCGCTGAAACGAAACACTTCATTCGCATAGATACCGTTTGAACGTTCATGAATAGTTGCATGAGCCCGTGCTTCAAGGCGTACACGTTTTTCCGCATGCCACAATTGATTTTCAATATCGTCCGAACGATACGACGCTCCCAATGTGAATTTGTCATCCATCGTTCCCAATTTATGCATGATTGAATAGTGTGCATTAAAGCCGCGAACAGTGCGATTGTCATCCTGCTCAATTTCATCACCATGAATAGAATCCTCAAGGAAGAAAGGGAAATCTGAAAATAATTTAAAACGATAGTCGAACGTATAAAACTGTGCTTCAAATTCTGACGCCTGCAATTGTGTATGATAAACAAAATTCAGGTTGTTGCGCTGTGTCGTTCCGCCTTCAGAATTATCAAGGCTTCCGAAACGACTGATTAGTCCTTCTGCAACAGCTCGTTCGGGAATTTGGCCTGAAGCATTCCACGATGAACCAAAACCACCAACCGAAAAATGGATGTGACTATGGTCTGTGACAGCGACCGTTGTTTTGGAAAAAAGACTAACACGATTAAAGTCCTGGCTGTTTTCAAAGTAACCGCGATTGCCAACAACGTCAGCAGCAAAATAGGAAGTACTATTAGAACCGATATCCGGTAGTTTTAGTAATGCCAATCCACGCTGCGCGCTTACGGCTTTTACATTTGGAACATATCCTGTTTCAATTTGAATGAGATTGTTATCAAGGGAATCCAGGGTGTTGAACTGAACAGCAGCACCCGTTGCAAAATCACCAAACTTAGGTGAGTACGGTCCTTTAAATATTTCCATTCCCTGCACCAATTCCGGTATCAAGAAGTGTAAATCTTCATAGCCTTGTCCATGACCGTGACTCGGCATGTTCACAGGCATTCCATCTACAAATGTTGCGACGTCAGTTCCGTGATCGCAATCAAAACCACGGATAAAAATCTGTTCTGCTTTCCCTCCTCCTGCATGTTGAGCGATAAATAATCCAGGTACGAGACGAAGCATATCCTGCGCAGAATTTTTTGGGCGGTTTTCAAAATCAATCTGACTTAAAAATTTTGATGAAGCTGCGGAAACCGGTTTGTCTGCTGCAACATCAACAGAAGAAAGATTTGTCGCTGAAGATACAAGCTCCATGTCAAGTTGTTTTGTCTCACTTTCTGAAATGATGATTATCGCTTTTTGTTTTTTGAAACCCAATTTATTAAAGTCGATCTCATAAGATCCGGAAGGCAGTGACAGGAAGGAAAAATTTCCTGTCGCATCGGTTTGCGTATAGTTGTTTGTCTTTTCAATGCTTACTACCACATCTTCGATTGGCAGTAAGGTTTCCTTATCCTTTACGGTTCCTTTAACACTTCCGTTTTGAGCAAACGCAAATGATGATAACAGCATCGATAAGATAAGTGAATATATTTTTTTTGTTAAAATTGTTTTCATTTTTGCATGAACAATCTATTAGGAAGAAAAAATATTTATTGGATTAAAAAAAATCCTCTGATAATTCAGAGGATTTTTTTTATAGACTTCAATTTACTTAGGCATGATTACCTGGTCAATCACATAGGTAACACCATTGCTGTCCATCACATCTGCAATTTCAATTTTTGCATTGTTCACCATCCAGGTGTTTCCCTTTTTGGTAATTGTGATTTCCTGTCCTTGCACTGTTTTAAGTTTCATTCCATTCTTCATATCTTTTGACGTGTAGCGACCGGCCACTACATGATAAGTTAGAACGGAAGTCAACTTTCCTTTCATCTCCGGTTTTAATAAACCATCAACAGTACCTGCCGGAAGTTTATTAAATGCTTCGTTGGTGGGAGCAAATACTGTGAATGGTCCGGTTCCGGAAAGTGTTTCAACAAGTCCGGCTGCTTTAACAGCTGCCATCAGGGTGGTGTGATCCTTACTATTGACGGCATTCTCCACGATGTTTTTTGATTTTACCATCATGGCGCCACCGACCATAACTCCTTTTTCATTTCCGTACATCTTAGATTGGGCATTTACAGTTCCTGCAAATATTGAAATTGCGACTGCTACGATTGAAATTGATTTTCTTAACATAGTTTTTAGTTTTTAATAGTTAGTTATGAAAACACATACGCACCAAAAAAGGCAACTAGATTTTCTCAACTGAACTTTTTTTTTATTTTTTTTTAACGTCGTGAAAATCCATCATGATTCTTTCTCCGTAGGTGATCCTATAAACTAAAAAAAACTCATCATGAAAAAAACTACAACAAGGAAACTTCGTGTTTCCACCTTGCTTGTGCTAGTCGCAGCAATTGCAATCCTCGGATTGAAGAAAGAATTCCTGAATGCATCCAGTCACCGTGAAGCTCCGCTGATCGCCAATGATCCATTGGCAGACAATACGGATCTGTATGCGTTTAGAAGTCCCCGCAACCCAGACAATGTGGTTATCATTGCCAATTATGTTCCGGCTGAACTTCCACAAGGAGGGCCTAACTATTATTCGTTTGGTGAAAATGTACGGTATGAAATTCATGTCAAGAACGGGCACATCAGTAACTCAACATCGGATGACATTATTTACCGATTTACTTTTCAGCAAACTAACCAGGATCCAACAACATTCTTCAACATTCGTTTGGGTCAGCAAAACCTAAAGACAACTTATACATGTGAGCGAAGTGTCAATGGAGGCAGTACATTCCAGTCAATCGTTACAAATGGAATTGTTCCTCCGAATAATATTGGTCCACGATCCATCGACGGACCGGTTGGATTAAATACACCGTATGCAACCTTGATGAACAATGCGATTACCACATCTTCAACCGGGGAAAAAGTTTTCTGTGGTCCTGTTGATGATCCGTTCTTTGTTGATCTTGGTGGTGTATTTGATCTTGGACAGACACGTGCCGGTGGTTCAGGAGTAAATGCGCCGAAAGACGGACTCGCTTGCAAAAATGTTCATGCTATCGCGTTGGAAATTCCGATCTCGACCTTGCAAAAGGATCATAAGAGTGTTTCGCAAGCTCAGAATATTCTTGATCCTGATTTTGTAATTGGTGTATGGGCAAGTGCAAGCCGTCAAAAAGTAACCATCCTTGATGATAACGGCGGAAAACCAAATACCAATGGTAAATGGATACAGGTTTCACGGATTGGAATGCCGTTGACCAACGAAGTAGTTATGCCGATTGGAAAAAAGGACTACTGGAATTCACTTCGTCCTTACAACGAAGACACAGCATTGCAAAAATATTTTACAAATCCGGAACTTGCTTTATACATGGATAACAGTCAATTCGGTGGAGCAGTTCCAGCATTCAATGCACTACGTATTCAACGAAATTCTTTACAAGCATTTGATTTTGGAAACACGCACAACGGTCTTTCCGGGTTACTTGGAAATCCGGCAACAGCAGGGACAGCACTTGATACAGCCTTGTTTGGAAAATTTCTATTACGTCCGGGACAACCTCGTTCTGTAGATCTTCTTCCGATCTTCTTAACAGGTGTTCCAAATCTTCCTCCATATCAATTAGCAACCGGTAAAAATGGAAACCCACTTGCTGCGGGTAAACCGTTCATCAATAATTTTCTTCCAACATTCGGTGACATGCTCCGTCTGAACATGGCAGTTCCTGTTACTCCGCGTACAGATCCAAACTTCAGTTCACTCGGTCTTATCAAGGCAGCAGTGCTCGGTTTGACAAACGCTACTTACAATTCAAGTACAGCGTTGCAATTTATTCCTAACATGGATGGTTTCCCGAATGGCAGAAGACTGGAAGACGATGTTACACGCATCGAGTTACAGGCAGTAAGCGGAGTTGTACTTGCGGCTGTTGGATTATGGTATGATGATTACATTGTGGGAAATCCGAATCCGGTGACACCAAATTTAGGTGGCGTACTTTCTTACACCACAGGCATTGAATCAAACGATACTTTATTCTCAATGGACTTTCCGTATTTAGCGAAGCCATGGAGCGGCTATTTCGGATGCAGCGGAAGTTCGATGCAACGCGCTATTCAACCGACGAATGTAGGTTTGAACCTGAGTTCTCCTAACATTATCATGCAAAATTATCCGAACCCTGCTACTGAATATACAATGTTTAAAATCAGGGTATCCGATAAAGCGCATGTTGCACTTCGGATCTATGATATAAATGGAAAATTAATTTCAACTCCGTTGAATGAAAACAAACCGGAAGGAACATTTGAAATGAAGGTTGACCTGGCTCATTATTCAGCCGGAACATACTTCGCGACGTTGGAATACAGCGGTCAAACTGTTCAGTCTGTTAAATTCTCTGTTACAAAATAATGTGTTTGTGTTTGATTCTTAAAAGAGATATCCGGAAGGGTATCTCTTTTTGTTTTTAAGTCTCTCTTTAAAAAAAATTACGTCACCGAAATCCACTCATCTCTTAATTCCGTATCTCTTTTAAAATTCACCAAATTATTATTCACCCTAAAAATTAATCATATGAAAATTCTTACAAAAAAAACATTATCAATTGCAATGGTAGCTACAGCCCTTGTTGCTGCAGGTGCAATTGTGATGCAGTCTCAATTGATCACTGCATCCAGCCACCGCGAGGCGCCGCTAATCTCCAACGATCCGTTGGCTGACAATACGGATCTCTATGCGTTCAGAAGTCCGGATGATACCAATACGGTAACCATCATGGCGAATTATGTTCCAGCTGAACTTCCGCAGGGAGGACCGAATTATTTTTCATTCGGTGAGCATGTTCATTATGAAATTCACATCAAGAACAATGCTGCTACACCGGGCGATGATATTACGTATCGCTTTACTTTCAGCCAGACGAACCAGGATCCTACAACGTTCTTCAATATTCGTCTTGGTCAGCAAAATTTGAAAACAACGTATGTCGCAGAGAAAAGTACCGATGGTGGTTCAACATGGACAACCATTGTTACAAATGGAATTGTTCCACCACCGAACATTGGTCCGCGTTCGATCAGCAGTCCTGTTGGTTTAAACTCTCCGGATTACGAAACACTTTTCAATGCTGCAGTTACCACAGCTACAACAGGCGAAACGGTTTATTGCGGTCCTGCTGATGACCCGTTCTTCGTTGATCTCGGTGGTATCTTTGATTTAGGACAAACACGTGCCGGAGGATCAGGAGTGAATGCTCCGAAGGATGGTTTGAAATGTAAAAATGTTCACGTCATCGCTTTGAAAATTCCTATCAATATGTTGCAGAAGACCGGACTTAATGTAACACAAGCTGTCAATATTCTCGACCCTGATTTTGTAATCGGTGTTTGGGCAAGTGCAAGCCGTCCTGCTCTGAGAACTTTAAATGGAGATGGTACTGAAACTCATAGCGGTGCGTATGTACAGGTTTCCCGTCTTGGAATGCCGTTGACGAACGAAGCAGTGATTCCAATTGGTCAGAAAGATTACTGGAATTCATTGACACCTTACCAAGACAGTATGCACTTCGATAATTATTTATGCAATCCTGAATTGGCATTGTACATGGACAACTCGCAATTTGGTACTGCTGTTCCTGCACTTTCTGCACTTCGTGTTCAGCGCGCTTCTTATACCATCTTAGGTAATGTTGATTTTGGAAATACGCATGACGGTTTGTATGTAATTTATGGTCATCCTGCAACAACGGGGACTGCATTGGATACAGCTATTTTCGGAAAATATTTATTGCGCGCAGGTAAACCTCGTTCAGTGGATCTTCTTCCAATTTTTTACACAGGAGTTCCGAATCTTGCTCCTTATCAGCTTGCAACAGGAAAACCTGCGGGTAATCCTTTGGCAGCTGGAAAACCCTTCATCAATAATTTCCTTCCGACGTTTGGTGATATGCTTCGCCTGAACATGGCTGTTCCAATTACTCCTCGTAATTCACCTGCCTTCAGTTCAGAAGGGATTATCAATGCTGCAGTTCTTGGCTTAACGGATCCTCTTTACAATGGTAGCACGAGCCTTCAGTTTATTCCAAACATGGATGGTTTTCCGAACGGAAGACGTTTGGAAGATGATGTAACACGCATCGAATTGCAGGCTGTTAGCGGAGCCGCACTTGCTGCAATCGGATTATTCTACGATGATTATACAGGAACAGGAAGTCCGGTGACTCCTAATTTACTTGGCGTACTAACTTATACAACCGGCATTGAACATAACGACACCACATTCCGTAGTGGATTTCCGTATGTTCAAACTCCATGGAGTGGTTATGGATTGTGTGCAGGCGGATCGTTCACGACAGCCATTAATCATGATAATCTTGGAATGAATATCGGTTCACCTGATTTAATCATGGAAAGTTATCCGAATCCTTCTACAACCAGCATTCACATCAAATACCTTGTGGCTGATAAAATGAAAGTGACTGTGAAATTGTTTGACGTAACCGGAAAATTAGTCGGTGTTCCTGTCAACAATGAAACGCGTACTTCCGGAAGTTATGAGTTGAATTATCCTGTGAATGAAATTCCGAACGGAACGTATTTCGCAACCATTGCTACCAATGGGACGACTGTTCAATCATTGAAACTTTCAGTTTTGAAATAATCATTTAGAAAAATGAAAAATGAAATCAGAAATATGAAAAGGGTATATCATATTTCTGATTTCATTTTTATGATTTAAAAAAAACCTATGAAAACAAAATACATATACATCACCCTGCTCGTGCTTTTCGCAAGTTTCACTACAGTCATTCTGCACTTCAGGAAACCGGATGTAAAGTTGGAGGTGAAAATGCGCCAGGGAGAAATGGCTTCATCAAGTGAATGGCAAAATGCAAAAGCAGCCATACAAGGTTTGATTGATGTAGTGAATGCTCAGCCTGAGAACATGAAAGCAAAACTTCAGCTTGCACTTGCTTATATACAGGAATCACGCATCAGCGGGGACCACGCGTATTACGATAAAACAGCATTGAAACTTTTAGATGATGTAATAAAAAATGATCCAGGGAATGTGGATGCACTTTGTTCTAAAGCAACGGTATTACTCTCTCAACATCATTTTGCTGATGCATTGCCTTTTGCTGAGTCAGCGGTAAAAATTAATCCTTATAGCGCTGCCGTGTATGGAATCATGACGGATGCGTATGTGGAACTTGGTAAGTACGATGACGCTATACGAATGGCTGATAAAATGGTAAGCGTTCGTCCTGACCTTCGCTCCTACTCACGTGTTTCTTACTTGCGGGAAATTTTTGGGAACTACAGCGGAGCTATTGAAGCCATGAAACTGGCTGTGAGTGCTGGTTATCCGGGTCTCGAACAAACTGCCTGGACGAGGACATATCTTGGACATCTTTATGAAATGACGGGAGATTTATCAAATGCGCAAATGAATTATGCGATTACATTATCAGAAAGACCAAACTATGCATTCGCATTGGCGGGTTTAGGAAGAGTAGAAAAAGCGAAAAAAAATTATTCAGCAGCGATTGGTTATTTTGAAAAAGCTAAAACGCAACTGAAAGATTTTTCCTTTGACGAAGAACTCACAGAGCTATATCGCATTAGTAACTATCAGTATAAAGCAATGGATCATGCTTATGAAACAATTGCTTCACTTTCTTCGATGAGCGATAAGGATGGAAACAGTCATGGTCACTATGCTGATCGTGAGTTGGCTTATGCTTACCTGAACGCTTACAAGTATGATTTGGCGTTGACACATGCGCTGATTGAATACAACCGCCGACCGGAGAATATTGATGTGAATCAAACACTCGCCTGGGTTCACTATAAACGTGGAGAATATACAGATGCAAACAAGTATATTTCTGTTGCGATGAGAACAGGTTCTAAAAATCCTGTGCTGCTTTATGAAGCAGGATTGATTAAAATGAAAGCTGGAGAAAACCAAAAAGGAATTGCTTTGATGAATGAAGCATTACAATTAAATCCATTTATCTCTCCCATGTTGAAATGGGAAGCGAAAAATTATATCGCAGAAAAATGAAAGAGCAAACTGTGAAATCAGAAAGTAGAAATTGGAAATCAGAAATTGGAAAAACTATTTTTCTAATTTTCCTGTTTTCAATTATTATTTTCCCTTCCGCTTTCGCTCACGTGATTCCATACGAACTTAGCAAACTTTCAAAAGCAGATGTCGGCTGGATTTATTTAAAGCTCGGGTACACCCACATTCTTCCAAACGGCTTTGATCACATACTTTTTGTTCTTGGAATATTTTTTCTCAACCCGAAATTAAAACCGGTCATCTGGCAGGCTACTGCTTTTACGGTTGCTCACAGTATCACGCTTGGTTTGGCGATGTACGGAATCATAAAACCGGTGAGCTCCATTATTGAACCGATCATCGCTTTGTCCATTGTGTTTGTAGCAGTTGAAAATATTCTTACGACACAATTAAAATGGTGGCGTGTACTGATTGTATTTTGTTTTGGATTAATACATGGTTGCGGCTTCGCAAGCGCATTGAGTGAAATCGGGCTTCCTGCCAATGATTATTTAGTTTCCCTTATCTCCTTTAATGTCGGAGTTGAGTTAGGACAAATTTCTGTTATCCTTCTTGCTTTTCTGTTAGTCGGAAAATGGTTCGGAGAAAAGATATGGTATCGTAAACGTATTGTTTTACCGGTCTCTTTTATGATCGGAACAATTGCTTTGTATTGGACGATAGAACGAATATTTTTCTCTTGATGGTTACGATTTTTTGATAAGAAACAGAACCATCGCACCAAAAAAATTAATGATTTTTAAATATCATTCTCAAAAAACTTGGCAATACAATCAAGAGTAATGGCATGGCTGAAATAAATCCACCGATGATTGCAATGGCAAGAGGCTGATGAAGTTGCGCGCCAGTTCCTATACCAAGTGCAATAGGCATCAATGCGATGATAGCACCGATAGCAGTCATCAATTTTGGGCGAAGACGAGCGGATATAGCGTAGATAATGGAATCGTCTGCATTCTTTCCCGCTCTCATAGATTCTCTGAATTGCAGAAAAGTAAATATCGCATTCTCACCGATGATTCCGACAATCATTATGATTCCAGTATAACTTCCGACATTCAGTGGCGTGTTTGTAATGAACAAAGCAATGTAACTCCCTGCAATTCCTAATAGAGCAATCAATAAAATTGAAAAAGCGACACTGATATTTTTAAACAGGAACAGGATCACTCCGAATACAAGAAGACTGGCAGCCATCAATATAAAGAGCAGTTCTTTAAACGATTGTTGTTGAGCCGAATAGGCACCTCCATATTCAATGCTGTAACCCTCAGGCAAGGAAATTTTAGAATTCACTTCTTTTCTAATATCATTCATAACACTTCCTAAATCCCTGTTGTATAATCTTCCTGTAACGACTCCCATCGTTTGTAAATTCTGGCGTTGTACTTCTGCATCTCCTCTGTTGAGTTTTACATCGGCAAGTTCTGTGATTGGTTTTAGTTTTCCACCGGGTAAAAAAATCTGCAGGTTACTTAATTCACTAACACTACGCTGCAAACTGTTCGGATACACCATTCGAATTCCTGATAATTGGTCACGCTCAAAAACATTCCCGACAATATTTCCGTCCAGTGCCGTTTGCAATTGATACTGGAGATTAACAGGCGTTATTCCGAATTGTGCCAGCACCGTGCTTTTGGGTTGTATGCTGATGGATGGACCTGCAATGACGATTCCGTCAAAGACATCGACAGTTCCTTTTATCTTTTCAACAACTTCCGAAGTTTGCTTCGACAGGTCTTGTAATTTTTTATTATCACTCCCGAATATTTTTATTTCAATCGGCTGAACGCTTTCCATTAAATCCCCCAGCATATCGCCAACCACTTGTCCGAAATCAATTCTTAGAGCAGGTTGTGAAGATGCAACTCTTGTTCGGATGTCATCAATCACTTCATCGGTGGAACGCTTACGATTTTTCTTAAGCTGGATCAAATAGTCTCCCCGATTTGGCTCGGTGATAAAAAATCCCATTTGAGTTCCCGTTCTTCGTGAATAGGTTTCCACTTCCGAAATCTGTACGATTATTTTTTCTACTTCTCTGAGAATCCTGTCTGTTTCTTCAAGTGAAGTTCCGGGTGGTGAACTGTAATCAAACACAATGCTTCCTTCATCCATCTCAGGAAGAAACCCAGTTTCAAGTTTTGGAAGAATAATGAAAATGCTTCCAATAAAAATCAATATCAAAAGCAGGCTTATCCAAGGGCGCATGATAAAAAAGCGGACCCAGTTCTGCGTCTTCACCATGTGAATCTCCTTGTTATTATTTCTGAAAGAACTCGTATTCCTGTTTCTTGTAATAAGAAGATAAACGACGGGAAGGAATATCCATGTCACAAAAAATGAACAGACAAGAGTAACCAACATAGAATCTGTCAGTACTTTGAAATAGGCTCCGGCTACGCCGGTCATCAGAGAAAAAGGAAGGAACACTAAAATGGTACTCAGAGATGAGCCAATCATGGCAGGAAATAAATAATGGATTGCTTTGCTCACCAATTCCTTTGGAAGAACTTCAGGATGTTCTTCCCTGGTTCGGTGAATCTGTTCCATCACCACAATAGCGTCGTCAATGATTAAGCCGATAGAAGCTGCAATCGCACCGAGTGTCATGATGTTAAACGTTTGCCCGATGGCATACAATACGGCAAGTGTCAAACTCAAGGTAAGCGGAATGGTGAGGAGAATGGTTGCACTTGCTTTCCAGGAACGGAGAAAAATCATGGCAACGATAATGGCAAGAAACAATCCTACCCACAAACTATCAGTCACACTTTTTATGGAATCATTCACAAAATCTGCCTGTACATAGTAAGGTTTGATAGAAACATTTTTGGGAAGAATCTTTTTCAGCTCTTCAATTTTTCCTTGCATTGTATTCGACACTTCTATCAGGTTGCTGTTAGGCTGCTTGATGACTGCCACCAGAATTCCATCCTTACCATTTGCATTCACTTTTATGTATTCTTTCGCTTCCCGTATCTGTACATCAGCGACATTTTTTAGCACCACAATTCGTTTCCCATCATTACTGATAACCAGGTTTTCCAGCTTCTCTCTTGAATTTACCACGGCATCGGTTACGGTGAGGTACATCATTCTGTAATCGTTGAGGTAGCCATTGCTTTTTACAAAATTTGTCTGTGCGATCGAATTGCTGATTAAATCAGGAGTAATTCCAAGCGCACTCATTTTTGCTGTGTTCATGACCAGCCAATACTCTTTTGTTTTTCCTCCAATAATTCTTATTTCTGAAACACCATCTACCTGGGATAAAAAAGGTTTAATCGTATAAAGAGCGAGGATTTTTAAATCAATTGGGTTGGAAGTTTCGCTCTCCAATGTATAACCCATCACAGGGAGAATGCTCGGATTCATTCGCTCAACAGTAATGGAAATATCCTGGGGTAAGGTATTTTTTATTTCATTTATTTTTGATTCAATCCGTTGCTGGCTTATCGCAATGTCAGCGTTCCAATCCAGGAAGGCTGAGATTTCACAACTGCCGCGACTGGTGCTGCTTCGAAGTATTTTTAAATCGGGCGTTTGCTTTACCGCATTTTCAATGGGACGTGTAACAGTAACCATCATTTTATCAACCGGCTGCTGACCTGCATCAGCGATAATTTTTATTTTAGGAAAAGTTATTTCAGGGAAAAGTGAAGTCTGCATTTTGCTATAAGCAAATGCTCCGGCAAGAATAACCACCACAATTAAAATGCTGAGTGGATTTTTATATGAATGGAGAAATTTCAATTACCTGTTATTTTAATTTTTGCAGTGTCCGATAGCCCATAGTTTCCGGTGAGAATGATTTTATCGCTTTCATGGAGTATAGGAGAAAGTATTTCAACACGCTTTGCAGTCTCCACCCCTTTTTTTATCGGAACCCTTATGGCCAGGCTGTCATTCAATAATTTCATGATCCAGAATTCACTTTGAGTTTCATTCGCAAGGACTGCTTCTTTCGGAAGTGAAACAGCATTCATTTTTGTCTTCTGAATAAATTCAACGCGCGCGATCAGGTTCTCGGGAATCATTTTGATGGTACTTACTTTAATAATATAACTCTGCGTTTGTGAAACAGCGTCAGCTGACGGCATCGCTTTTTCAATTCTGCCATCCAGGAAAGTACCATCCGGCAATTTTAATTGCAGCGCATTATTTTGCGGAAGCAAAGGAGTAAGCTCGTAAGGAAGGTCAAGCAGGAATGCAAAACTTTCCGCATCGCTGATGGTTGCCACCTGTTCACCGTCCTGCACATAATCTCCGGCCTGGTGAGCGATGCTTGTAACATATCCGTTCCCGGTGGCTTTGATACTGATGGTTCCCTTGAAATGAAAACTTGAGTCCAATTGGTTCACGGTATTCCCAAGTGTTGTTGCCTCTTTTGTCTTTAATGAAAAGAGTTCATCTCCCCTCTTCACAAAATCACCGAGTTTTACATTTACTTTTTGCAGATAACCATTTGCATTTACCTTCAAATTCGTTTTGAGAAGAAATGAAGAAATTGCATTTAACTCCACCCCTTCTGTCAGCATTTCTTTACTGATCTTTGTAACCGTGACAGGCGTTTGAGTTTCGACTGCCGCACCCTCTTCCGAAACCTGTTCGTGACGACAAGAAACAAGTACCAGTATAAAGTAAAAGCAAACTTTAATTTTATTCATGTCATTAATAATTCAGGTAGTTGAACTCGTTTATCAATTGTAATTCTGAAATTTGAAGCTGCAACACAGTGCCCTGTGCACTGATGTAATTTATAACCGAGAGAATATAGTCAGTCACTTTCACATCCCCTGTCAACAGTAACTTTCTGTATGCCAAAACAAGCGCATCAGATAGTGTAAGTTGTTTTTCTGCATCTGCAACCAGGTTTTCTGTGGAAGAAATTTGCTGCTGTAGTTGAAGAAGCTGCTGTGAATAGTGTGTTTTAAAAAACTGAACATACCCTCCTCTTGTTCGTTCAGAAAGTTTAATTTTTTCATAACGCAGATTGCGCTGATGTCCGTCTGAAATTGGTATGCTTACGTTAAGACCGATACTTGCACCGAAATTTTTTTCCGCCTGGTATGAAAGCGAAGAAAGGTATCCTGCATCACCGGTTAAATTCACATGAGGTTTGTAATTGAATTTGACCTGGTCATAACTGTTTTTCAAAATCAAACTGTCAATGAAAAATTTTCTGAAGGTGATTGTTTGCTCCGATTGCATATTGCTTTTTTTCTCAATGGAAGGTTTTGTAAGTTCAGAATAAACGGTATCTACAATTCCTGATAAGTAATTCAGAAGTGCCAAATCATTTTTTATCTGTAATTTTTTTTCTCCGTAGTTTAATTGCTGCTGCCTATAACTAACAAGAAATAAAAGGTAGTCTGTTTCACTGTAAACCCCGTCTTCCGCAAACCTTTTAAATAAAGTATCTTCTTTACTCAGGAGGTTCAGTATATCATCCAGGCTGTGTAACATTTGTTGTTCGCCGTAGGCTGTAATGTATTGCGTAGAAACATTTTGTTGCATATCCCTTAAAGAAAGAGTTCCGTCAACATCCAATGATTGTTTTTGCAGGTGCACACTTTCGAACTGGTTTCCGAGATTTTGTCTTCCGGTCAGCGTGATGTTTGTTCCAAGCTGCGCGCCCAGCTGGCCTCCATTGGTGATCGCCCTATCGTAACCATAACCGTTCGCAATCGGTGCGTACAAATTGTTGCTATTAAAATTTATTAGCGGCTTATATAAAGCGCGGATGCGTATACTATCGTACTTTAAAGATTCAACCTGGTTTCTTTTGTCCGCAAGTAGAGGGCTATTCTGCTGAGCATGTTGAAGAAAATAATCAAGCGTTTTTTCCTGTGCCAAAGCATGGAATGACAGAAGAATTAAAAATATATTTAACTTCCTCATAAAAGAAAATTAACTACGGGAAAAAGTATTTCCGACAGCAAACTATTCCGCGAAAATAAAAAATTAACGTTGCGAATTGAAGCAGTAGAAATTGTCATTTTGCATATTTAACATCTATCACTAAAAAGGAATTTGGTTTCACAGAAGGCCGTGGCCTCTGATTCTCCTTTGTGACCGGAGGAGTTTCGCCAAATTCAGCAGTAGGTAAATAAATATGGTGCGTTTTTTTATCTACACAAATGGTGCGTGCGCCTTTTTGTGTGGTAATATTTTCAAGCACCTTAAATGAATTTGCAGTTTCTTCCTCTACTACTGTAACCGTTCCGTCTCCGTTTGAACTGTATGCCCGTTTTAAAACAGGATCGAATGCAACACCATCTACCCGATCTCCGATGGGAAGTGTAGTGATTACATTTCCAATCTGTGCATCCACGATCACCATCAATTTATCGGTCACAGAAAATAACCTGTGAGTGATGTTATCAATCGCAAGGCCGCTTGGTTCTTCTCCTGGCTTAATCGACCATGTTTGCTCTACTTTAAGGGTTGAAGAATTTATCACGCTGATTTCGCTTTTGTCTTCGATGTTCACATACACCTTTCCCTTTTCATCACTTACAGAAAATTCAGGTTTGCCATCAAGCTGAATTGTAGAGATAATATTATTTGTACCTGCATCCAGAACCGTTGCGTTGGAAGTTCGACCGTTATACACAAACACTTTCTTGGAAAATGGATCATACAAGATAGCATCGGGATTTGCGCCGGTTATTTTTACTCTTGCAAGAGAAGCATAGGTTTTTAAATCGAATACAGTTACAGTAGAATCTTTTCCATTGGTGATAAATCCTTTGTTAAATTCAGGAACTAATGCAATTCCATGCACGCCATTCAAGTTAGAAATTGTTGCAATGACTTTTCCATTCATCATATCTACGACCTGCACAACAGTTCCGTGAGAAACAAATAATCTCCCGGCCGAATCATCAGCGGTAATATAATCCCATCCGCCATTTCCTTCCAGCGAAAACTTGTTTGCGATTTTATATTCGGATTTCGTTTGTGCAATATTGCAGTTCCAAAAGAAAATCATTAACGCGAAGACACAAATTGTTTTTCTCATAAGTTTTTTCGTAAAGATAGTAGATAAGACAAATGTAAAGCAAAAGCATGGCAGAAACCCGGCTCGACTAATCTGTATGGAATTCAGGCGTTAAGGACTTGTAAAATCAAAACTCACTATCGAAGAATTAAACAAAACAGCATTCTTGCTCCATGTTTCGATCGCACTTCTGTTGCGAATGGCAATGTAATAGGTATGATTCAAAATTGAAGAAGGAAACAATACTTGTGTTGTTCCATTTTTGTGTAAAAGTGCTTTGGATGTAAAAACTAATGTATACGGTTGCGTTGAATTATGAAGTTCAACAGTTATCGTATCACACGCAGTTGTGTCGTAACTCTTGGCAATAGTAAATAATGTTGGTCGCATTTGCATGCTGCCCGAATACAATCCTTCGATAAATGTTTTAAGGTTGAGCATCACCGAACAACCTCCGTCAAAGGAAACATAAACAGGAGAAGATGGTGCGCTGCAGGAAGTACGGTTAAAAGCAGTTACAACATAACGCCCGGGCTGAGTTGCAAGATAAGTTGAACTGTGTGCGCCAAAAATCTGGATGCCGTTGCAACTCCAGTTGTAACTGAATCCCTTTCCCTCCGGAGTTTTAAGCAAATATGAAGTACCGCAAACATGAATGGTGTCCAGGTTGGAAAGATAGGCAACGGGAGAGCAAGCGACTCCCTGGAATTTATAAATAGTTCCTCCATAAGCCAACACGTAAAGTTCGCCCCACTTGTCTTCACCGAAAGAAACGAGCGTGCTCCCTCCCAGTGCTCCAAGAGTATCGAAGATGAAACTGCCATTGACATTTCGCATAATGGTTCGAATGTTCGCGAGACATTCGTCGGAATAAAAATAAGTACCAAACATATTTGAATACTCTGCTCCACGATAAACAAAGCCACCAATGATTGCACAAACACCGACTGTGTGATTAATGGCGGCGATAGGATTTGTAGTATCGTCAGGAGAACACGATGTCACACCCGAAGTATGAACAAAACCTTCGTAACAACGCCAGCCATAATTTCTACCACCAGGAGCAGAAGCCGGCTGATAATCTATTTCTTCGTAGTTACTTTGTCCTACATCTCCAATCCATAAATCTCCTGTCCAGCGATCGAAACTCCAGCGCCATGGGTTGCGAAGGCCATACGCCCAGATTTCATCGCGTCCCGCTGTTCCAACATATGGATTAGTAGGTGGATTGGAATAAACTCCCCCTCCACTTACATTTATCCTCAACATTTTTCCAAGAAGAGAATCACGATTTTGTGCACGGTTACCTGGATCATTACTTGAACCACCATCACCCATGCCGATGTAGAGAAAACCATCCGGTCCGAATTTTACATTTCCACCATTGTGATTAGAAAAAGGTTGAAATATATTTAATAGGATTTGTTCACTGCTTGGGAGCGCCGAATCAGGATTTGAAGGACTGACCGAAAAACGTGAGATGCGTGTATTTCCGTTTGTCTGCTGCGTATAGTCAACATAGAAATATCCTGTAGAAGTATAATCGGAAGGAAATGCCAGGCCAAGCAAACCTCGTTCACCACCTGATAAAACTCTTGATGTAATGTCGAGAAATGGAGTTGCCCTTCGCACTCCTGCTGAATCAAGAATGAAAATTTTGCCTCCCTGCTCTACCACAAAAATACGTTTATCCCCTGCATTGGTAATATCAACAGGACTTGTGAAACCGGAGGAGAATTGAACCAGCGAGATCTGTGCTAAACAATTAGTACAAAATAACAGAGCAATGAATCCAGGCAGGTATTTTTTTTTCATCCTAATTTAATTTTGAAAGCGATCCGTAAAACTCAATATTCTAAATTAGACAAATCTTACATGATTTCAAAGATAAATTACATCATTTACAGGTTTTCCTTTTGAAAGATAGATTTCAATACTTCTTCTCACAAATCATTTAATGACGCAACATGATTACCTTTAACAACTAAACAGTCAATTATCCCGAAAATGAAAAAGCAATTTACAATTCTTCTGAGCATATTTTTCTTATTGAGCACGCTAAAGGCACAACAGTTTTATTCCAATCCTTTTGCTCATACATTTTCTATCGTAGCGCGCGATTCAGTTACCGGAGAAATGGGTGTAGCTGTTCAATCGCACTGGTTTTCTGTAGGCTCCGTTGTGTCATGGGGCGAAGCAGGTGTGGGTGTAGTTGCGACACAGTCGTTTGTTAATCCCGCTTTTGGTCCGGGCGCATTGAAATTATTGAGAGAAGGGAAATCACCGGAAGAAGCAATGAAGATTTTAACCGATGCCGATAGCGGTCGTGATGTCCGTCAACTTGGTATTTTAGATATGCAAGGACGATCAGCTTCTTATACTGGTAAAAAATGTATCCCCGCTGCAGGGAATAGCGCAGAGAAAAATTTTTCAGTGCAAGCAAACCTGATGTTGAATGATAAAGTATGGCCGGCCATGGCAAAGACATTTAAAGAAACAAACGGTGCGTTGGCTGAGCGAATGATCGCAGCGTTGGAAGCCGGTCAGAACGCAGGTGGTGATATACGTGGGAAACAGAGTGCGGCAATCCTGGTTGTGAAACCGATAGCAACCGGAAAAATTTGGGAAGACCGATACATTGATTTGCGTGTAGAAGACAATGCGGAACCAATTAAAGAATTAAAGCGCTTGCTGCTTCTTTTTCGCGCTTATGAACATATGAATTCCGGTGATCTTGCGATAGAAAAAAATGATATGACGCAAGCCACAAGAGAATATGAACTTGCGGAAAAAATGTTTCCCGAAAATGTAGAGATGAAATTCTGGCACGCTGTAACACTTGTTAATAAAAATAAAACTGAGGACGCATTGCCCTTATTCAAGAATGTGTTTTCCAAAGATTCAAACTGGGTTTTATTAATTCCCCGGTTGAGAAAGGTTAACCAATTGACCTGCGATGACGAAACAGAAAAGAAGATTCTAAGCATGAAAAATAAGTAACTGATCAATATCTTTGCAGGACTAATCCCAGAAAAGTAATTCCATGAAAAAGAAAATCAGAATCGTATTTGTAGCATTGTTGATTGCAGGCACAAATACATTTGCTCAAACACCGGTTCAACCGGCACCTGCAAGTCCTTCACAACCGCAGGTTGCTCCTGCATCTCCCACCACTGCAACTCCCGGCGTTACGAAGCGTCAGTTGAAACAACAACATCGAATAGCAAATGGAGTACGATCCGGTGAACTCACACCCAAAGAGACACGACACCTTGAAATGCGCGAAGCGAAAATTCAACACGACAAGAAAGCTGCAAAAGCAGACGGTAAAGTAACGCCTGAAGAAAGAAAAAAATTACGGAGAGAAGAGAATCGCGCCAGCCGTGCCATTGAAAGACAAAAACATGATAACCAAACAACCCATTAAGTAAAATAATTTTAACATTCAATTTGTAAGAAGCTCCGGATTATCGGGGCTTTCTTTTTATTTATACTTTCATTTTAAGAATGAAAGCAGCCACAGAATAAAATCTACTTGAATTCAACCTTTTCAATAGTGAAAGATAACCTTCAAAAGAATATAACAACATTTCATGCTTTTGGTTAGAATAAAGTATGAAAAAATTCCTATTCTATTTTGTCGCTTTCGCAACGATATGCGGAATAGCTTCAGCACAACCGTACATTGACATTGCTTCGGTTTATCATCAGTCAAGTCTTGCTGACAATTCAAGCAATTCAAAAACTCCGATGAACATTGAAATGACATCAGCGTTCCTGAACATACCGTTGCAGGTTGACAGTGATTACATCCTGATCAATCCTATTTATGAAAACTATCGACTGAATGTTTCCTCAGAAATCGATCCTGTAAAATTAACAGCAGCATATATTCCGTTAACATGGTTGCATCAATGGCTGAATCCGAAATGGAGTACTGCATTTGTTGTCATACCTCGCCTTTCAAGTGATCTAGCTGAACTTGCTCATTCCAATAATTACCAGGTTGGTGGAGTTGTTCTTGCTTATTACCAAAAGAAACAAACAGTGAAGTATAATTTCGGTGCATATTACAACAGTGATTTCTTTGGACCATTTTTCGTCCCACTTGTTGGAATTGACTGGAGCATCAACAAACGGTGGAATTTATTCGGAAGCTTGCCAATCAACATGAACATTGAATACACAGTGAATAAAAAACTTCATGCAGGTGTTGGCGTTAATTTTCTTACGAACAGTTATCGAATTCATAACAACGGTTTCTTGCGTGTTGATGATTACAATGCGAAGTTTATCCTGAACTATTATATCGTAAAGGACCAGGTAATCAGCCTTGAAGCCGGTCATAGCTTATTCCGTCAGTACCGTTTTGGAACCATGGAAAACGGAAGCCCGGATTATCAACACGATCTCCAGGTTTCAGATGGATACTTGTTTAAAGTGGCGTATATTTTCAGGGTGTCTTTGGACAAAAAGTAAATCAGGTTTACATCTTACTTTTCAAAGCTTATGAGAGTTTCTCGTTCGTAATTCCGCTATTGAACCCGGCTTCATAGCATTCATTAATTCATCATAATTTTTTTTTGAATTTAGAGCAGCGAATTTCCAATATTTGCTGTCATATTAGTAATTCATAAAAGCTTGGATGAATCTATACTTGTAAAGGAATGTTTGAAGGGCAAGCCTGACTCACAGAAGCATCTTTATGAGCACTTTGCTCCGAAGATGCTTGGTGTATGTTATCGTTATGCTCATTCGCGGGAAGAAGCTGAAGACTTCTTACAGGAAGCATTCATTACAATTTTCAGGAAACTGAATCAATACAAAGGAGAAGGGGAATTAGGAGCCTGGATAAGAAGAATCGTCATCAACACTTCGCTTAACGGCATCAAGGCTCGTCATCGCTTTACCGATGGAGTAAACATCATTCCAATAGACCAACTTCAGGAGCATAGCGTTTCTCAAGATACTACAAGTGATAAAGAATTAGTGGAACTCATTCATCAATTACCTACCGGATGTAAAACAGTTTTCAACCTTTACGCAATTGAGGGATACTCACACGATGAAGTTGGAAAGATGCTTGATATTAAAGCAAGCACCTCACGTTCCCAATTTATGAAGGCAAGAAAAATGTTGATGTCAAAATTGAATACTGAAGTGGCTAAACAAAGTGATGAACAACATGGATGAATTGAACGACCAATTTAAAAAATCAGCTGACGACTTCTCGCTGACTCCATCACCCGGCACATGGTCAAATGTTCAGGCTGATATCAGCGCCCGCAAGCGCAAAAGAAAATTCATTATTTTCTTTTTTTTGCTTGCAGGAATTATTTTAGGAGGATTATTTTTATTGAACAAGCCATCCCGAAAAGCTGAAATTCTTCCACGGGAGATTTCACTAACTCCGACTGAATCTCAAAAACCTAAGGCCATTCAACAGGATATTTCCAGTGAAAAAAGTATTGTACCACAAGAACATTTTTCGGCCCAACAAAATAATTCTATACCTGGAAAAAACACTAAGAAAAAAAATACCTCCATAACTAAAACCAATTCTCAGGATAAAAAGCAACATAGAAATGCTAAGACCTCAAGCCCTCGAACTATTCAACCGGAAAAAGTAGAATCTCCTCCGACCAGTGAATCAGAAAACATGCAACCTCCCGCCATGTTATCGGAAGAAGATAACGTGATATCCGGCAACATGGAATCTTCGCAAGCGTGTGAAACAACTTCGTTCCCTACTCCGCTTTCTGAATCACTCTCTTCAGTTGACTCGATTATAAAAACAGATTCAAAGGACAGTTTACAAACAAGTACTGGTAAGGACTCGGTGTTGGCAGTCAAGGCAGAAACTATTTCTAAAAGTGACAGCACTTCAGCCCTGAAAGATTCACTGAAAAGCTATCCTTGTCAAGGCAAATGGAGTATTGGAATTGGTGTGGCACCAACAAAAAGTTATACTAAATTAAGTGAAGGCGGAGATTATCAATTTATTTCTCATTACAGAGATTCATCGGACAAAATCCTACTGACATGGAACTATCATTTAAACCTGACCTTTAATTTATTGCCGGAGATTGGACTCTTCACAGGAATCGGAATCGAACATTTTAGCCAGGAAATTCTAAACGATCAAGCAGTATATAAGTACGATACCATTCAAAGTCTGACTGTCGGACCATCTTCCCCAGCTATTACTGTCGAAAAATCCTTTTTTCACATCCATGGAGAGTCAACCGGAACCGTAAAAAACAAGTTCACCTATCTCGAAATTCCTTTTGGTATTCACTATGTCTTTTTACATGAAAGGAAATTCAACATCTCTTTACTACCTGAGATTGCTTTCAATAAATTAATCCATTCAGAAGGTTACAGATACCATTCTCAAAATCTCACCTATGAAAAAATAGCTGATGGTGATTTAAAATCTTGGCTTATGTCCTATGGCGTAGGATTATCATTTCAATATGCCATTAAAAAAAATATTGGTATCGAATTAATTCCTTATTACAAAAGTTTACAAAAGTCAATCTGGAATAGTTCAGATCCCATTAGTCAGCGATTTCAGCAAACTGAACTCCGTTTTTCGTTGCGCTACCTGCTAAAATAATTCCCTTTCAAAGCAGCACTTTTAAATTTTTAGTTGTCATTAGTGTAAAAGGAGTAATGCCATGAAAAAGAATCTTCTCATCATACTATTGTTTAGTTCATCTTTTGTTTTCGCACAGACTATTCAATCAATAACTACCTTTCCTGTTAATCCGGCTGAAACGGACTCCGTTTATATCCTGGCACATTGTGTATTTACATCCGCTTCATGTGACCAACATACCGATGGATTTTCAATATCGGGAAATGCATTTGATGCCTGGGCGCTTAATTGTTTAGGAATGCTCACAACAATCTGTTATTATACCGATACATTCTCTCTTGGCTTATTACCGGCGGGGAATTACGTATTCAACTTTCAGTTGGATGAAGGATTTGGCCAAACTATATGTACACCGGGAATTGTAGCAGGACCTGACACCTCCTACTCATTCACAGTTTCACCAAGTACAAGTATCGATGAAAATACATTCAGAGAAAATATTTTTTCAGTATATCCAAATCCTGTTTCTGATTATTTGCAAATCAAGTTCAATCAGCCAAAGGCAAAATGTAAATCAACTATTTCATTGTTTACCCTTTGTGGAACAAAAGTATTTGAGGAAAGCATCTTCTCAGATAAAAATGAAATTCTTCTGGATATAAAAAAAATCAAAGCAGGATTTTATACGATCCAACTTACAACTGACGATTTTATTTCACTCCAAAAAATTATCAAACAATGAAAACGCTAAAATTAATTATCGGGTGGATTGCAATTATTTCTCTTGCTGCTTGCTCAAAAGATAAAGCCATCTCTCCTTCTCCCACCAATCAATCGCCGCAGGCAATACCTATTCCAAACGGAAGCTTTGAAAACTGGGACAGCATGTACTTGCCGGACAACTGGAAAACAAATAGCTGTCCTCTTTGCCTGGGACCATTTATCCAGGATGTTGTCCAGCGGGATGCCGGCGCATTCACTGGAACTTTTGCTGCAAAATTTATCTATAACCAGGTATATGCAGCCTGGGCAGAAAACAAATTTTCGATTTCAATACACCCTTCAAATTTAGTTGCATTCATAAAATGTAATCTTTCAGGAACGGATACTGTGTTGATAAAAATTAGTCTTCTTCATAATTCAGCAATAGTAGACAGCGGGCGATGGACAGGAACTACTTTTATTGGGAGTTACTCTCAAATTAATATTCCAATTACTCAAAATTCTACACAGGCTGATTCAGCAATAATTTTTATTCGTGGAGGACAAGGTATTGGATTCCCATCGAACGGTACTGAATTTTTGGTTGACAAATTGGAACTTTATTAAATAGGACTATTTTGAAAGGACAAAATATGGCGATTCTTCCAGTGTCGTAAAATTTAGCACGAATCCTTACGAATCTTATTTCCTTGAAAAATTTATTTTTTTAAATGTAAGAAGAGTGCCATAAATACCCCATTCAAAAGGCTAAGTGAACACATCTTTGTTCTGAAAACTCCTTTATAAGGAGAGGCGTTTTCAGGATGATGAAAAAACTTTACTACGCAGGACTGTTACTTTTCTTGATGTGTTGTTATCAAAATGCCACATCACAGATTTGCGATTCTATAACACCGGTTTTTAATATTGATCTCACAGGGCAACCATCAGGGTCATGGGTAAGCCCGTCAATTTCACGTGACGGATTTTGCTGTGGTGTATCAGGTTCAAATAAGTGTATTGAATTTGTTATTACACTTGATTCAAATGCGAATGGTATCCGCTTCGATATTGTAAATGGCGCTGTTCCTCCGGGTGCATTGTTTTACCAGGTTGATTGTGGTCCCATGGTGCAAGTAGGTGATCCAATATGTTTAAGTGGCCCCGGCCCACACCATCTGACTTTTTGCAAACCCGGAAATAATACAAACCAATATCAAATTTCATCCATCCCTAAACCATCAGTAGACGGAACCAGGTGGGTCTCTCAGGCATGCACAGGTCAATTGGTTGCATTAGGCCTGATCGATACAAGCATTCATTGGACTTCTCTTCCATTCAATGCAACTTATAACAGTTATCTAAGTTGCACAGCAGGCTGTGATACCGTAACGGTTTCACTTAGTGGAGCCGGATTTCCTGCTTATGTGGATTACCAGGTTTGCGGATACGTAATCGGGGGATGTGTACCATTTTATTTCTGCGATACGATTCGCGTACATTTCGTAAATGACCTTGCTGTTTCAATTACTCCTCAAAATCCAACGATCTGTTTTGGTGGAACCAATGCAACCGTAACAGCAGTTCCTGGTGGTGGGTTGGCGCCTTATCATTATCTATGGAGCACTGGCGCCACTACACAAAGTGTATTATTAGGCACGGGAACATTCATTGTTCAGATAACAGATTCGATGAGTTGTTCAACAGCATCCGATACAGTAACTGTGACTGCGCTTCCCTCACCCATTACAGCAAATGCAGGAAGTGATCAATTGTTGTGTACTCAACAAACAGCGCAACTCAATGGAGGAGTGATCGCCGCAACAGGCGGACAATGGTTTGGAGGAACGGGGACATTTTCACCGAATGACACAACACTCAATGCTGTTTATACTCCTTCCATTTCAGAAGTAAGTTCCGGAACTGCACACATGTATCTTGTAACTACAGGTAATTCATCATGTCCTGCAGATACAGATGATGTGATCATCATCATTTCTGCAAATCCTCAACCATCTATTTCAGGAAGCTCACCTGTTTGTGAATATTCTACTTCAGTTTATACTGCTCCCTATGTTTCAGGAATAAACTATACATGGAATGTAACAGGCGGAACAATTATAGGTATGGCGGTTAATTCAATTACAATTCATTGGGGCGCAGCGGGAAGTGGTAGTATAACATTAACAGAAGAAAATGCAGCAACATGCGACTCAACAATTATCATGAATGTGACGATTGCTCCGCAACCTGTCCCTGTAATTAACGGACCTGCATCAGTTTGCACTTCAACTTCATCACAATACTCAATCTCAAATCCAATCGTTGGAGATTCGTATTCTTGGAATGTCACGGGTGGAACAATTGTAGGATCAGCAACAGCAAATTCAATCAATGTTCAATGGAACAATCCCGGAAATGCAACCATCACCGTTACTGAATCGAACAGTTTTGGATGTGATTCCACCGTAAGTATAATCATAGCCGTTATTCCAATGCCGGTTCCGGTAATCAGTGGTCCGGACAGCATTTGCCAGGGACAAACTGTAACCTATTCTACGCCCTTTATTTCCGGACATTCTTATAGCTGGAATGTTACCCTTGGAAATGTAATTTCAGTTAGCAATAATTCAATTACAATTCAATGGCCGATGTCAGGAAGTGGAGTCATCGCAGTGACCGAAACAAATACTTCAACCTGTGATTCAGCAGTAACCATGAATGTACTAATCGGACCGCAGCCAACACCAGTTATTGTAGGTCCATCTACATCGTGTATTGTGACACTTTCACAATATTATCTTACCAATGCTGATACAGCAAATTCCTATGTATGGAATGTGACAGGAGGAACGATTGTCGGAGCTACGAACGCAGATACCATATTTGTTCAATGGAACCAATCAGGAAATGGAAGCGTTTCAGTGACTGCATCAAACAGCTTTGGATGTGATTCGACAACCATTATTCCCCTAACAATATTTGGAACTCCTGCTCCGGCACTTTCCGGCCCTCCTAATACATGCGAGCAGTCTACTACTTCGTATTCGGTTCCTTACGTTCCGAGTCATACGTATGCCTGGACGGTTACAAACGGAAGCATAGTGAGTTTTACAATTACAAATTCGATAGATGTCTATTGGAACACTCCCGGAATCGGTGAAGTTAGTGTGAATGAATCCTCTCCTCAAGGATGTGATTCAATGGTCAATATGTTTGTGCGCATAGATCCCAAACCAGCGCCTGCAATTACAGGTCCTTTAAATATATGTGAGCAGGAGTTTGCATCCTATACAACGAATCTCGACAGCGGTAGCATATATAACTGGTCAGTCGGTGGGGGTCTTATGAATTCTACATCCAATCCAAATTCAATTAATATAACATGGAATACACCAGGCTTCGGATTTGTTGACCTCGTTGAAATAACAACACATGGCTGTGTGAATGATTCTTATATACCTGTTCAGGTAAATTTAAAACCCCATCCTTCCATTGCAGGAAGCGGTGTGGGTTGTTTATCGGCCTTTGCATATGCATATACGACAATTCTTGAACCTGGGATAAACTATCAATGGGCTGTAACAGGTGGTTTTATCGTTGGAGGAAATGGAAGTAATAATATATCTGTACAATGGACAACTCCGGGAATAAATCAAATTACTCTTTCGGCAATAAATACAAGCACAGGTTGTGACAGTATGCTTTCTATTCCTGTGCTGGTAGATTCGATGGTTCCACCTACAATTCAAGCTACCGGCCTAAATGGTTGCTCTCCTCTTTCGTTATCATTCTCGTCAAATACATTGGATCCGTCTTACCATTATGCATGGAATTTTGGCGATGGAACAGGATCCTCTTCCTTCAATACTTCGCATATTTTTAATCATGCCGGAACATATCCTCTCGCATTGATTGTTACAAATAATACTGGTTGCGCGGATACCGTAAATACACAGGTAACGGTGTATAATTCACCGATCGCAAATTTTTTCCTCTCCTACAATACTGATATATATTATGCAAATACAAGTGAACTTGCTATCAACAATCAATCTCTTGGCGCCAATCAATATCTATGGGAATTCGGAAATGGAGATACATCTACCATGTTCCAGCCTTCCTATCAATATATCAGTCCTGGGATATATAATATACTATTGATTGCAACGAACCAATACGGATGCAGAGATACGACCACGCTGCCAATTGATGTACGAGTTCCGGAGGACATATATATTCCCAATGCCTTTACTCCTGATGGAGACAATAACAATGATTACTTCTCAGTAAAATCTCAGAATATAACTGATATGAATGTTACTATATTCGATCGTTGGGGAGAAGAGATATTTAATTCAAGTGACCCTTCCTTTAAATGGGATGGTACCTGTCATGGTAGACCGGTGCAGCAAGACGTGTATGTATACGTTATTAAAGCAAAAGGGTATCACGGGAAACATTTTAATCTTGCAGGATCTGTAACAGTATTGAGATAATTCTTATCGCTTCTTTATCTATATCGCCTTTTTTAACGTGAACGCAAATGTGGTTCCTACACCGTAGGTGCTTCGGACATTAATAGTTTGCTGATGCGCTTCTATGATGTGTTTCACAATCGCGAGCCCTAGCCCGGTACCGCCGGCTTCGCGTGATCGGCTTTTATCAACACGATAAAATCGTTCGAACAACCTGGGTAAATGCTGTGTCTCTACTCCGATTCCGTCATCCGTTACTTCAATCAGGATATTTTCGTCCATATCATAAAAACCTATCACGGTTGAACCTTTATCTTTTCCGTACTTAATTGAATTGACGAGCAAATTAACAACCACCTGTCGTATTCGCTCCTTGTCAGCATACACATAAAATGTTTTGTCACTTCCTTCTTTAAACCCAAGTTTTATTCCTTTTTCAGACGCCTGCAGCTCTAAGGATTCAAAGACATCCTGTATCAGTTCATGCACATCAAAAACTCTTTTTTCCAATGTCATTTCACCGGCCTCAAGTCTACTTATTGATTCAAGGTCTTCTACGATGAGACATAAGCGATCCACAGATTTGGAAGCACGTTGGAGATAGTGGGTATTCACGTCCTTATCGTCAATACCTCCTTCAAGTAATGTATGAATGTAACCTTGAATATTAAAGATGGGTGTCTTAAGTTCGTGAGAAACATTACCGAGAAATTCTTTTCTAAAACTCTCCATGCGTTTCAACTCTTCAATTTCATCACTGCGATTTTTTTGCCAGTCAAGAACCTCCAGGCTTACACTGCCAATAATATCATCTCCAAGATTTATCCTACCTGAAGTCCTCTCTTTTGGACTTCTGAAATTTGAAATGGTCTTATAGATGAGTTTTATTTTCCTGTAAATAAATTTTTCAAGTAAAAAGTAAAAAACAAAAAATGTTGCTCCAAAAGTAATCACAAAAACAATTAATAATGAAACCCAATTCTTTTGAAAGTATGGAGAAACATTGGTAATTAATTCAGCAATAAAAACAATAATAGCAGCAACCAACGCAGCAATTAAAGCAAGACTCCTTGGGGTTGGATTTTTCATTTATGAAATTAGCTGATTGGTTGATCACCTAATTAGCTAAAGGATGCAAAGCTAAAAATCAAATTTATAACCGATTCCTTTCACTGTTTTGATATGCTCCTCACCTAGTTTTTCTCTCAGTTTCCGAATGTGAACGTCAATGGTACGATCACCGACAATTATGTCGCTCCCCCAAACACGCTCAAGAATTTCATCCCGAGTAAAAACTTTTCCGGGTTTCGATGCGATCAGTGAAAGCAATTCAAACTCCTTTCTGGGTAGAGATATTTTAGTGCCTGCCTGATAAACGAGGTATTGTTCTCGATCGATTTTCAAATCGCCAATCGTAATAATTTTTGACTTCTCAGAAGTATCACTTCCGTTATTGTATCTCTTGAAAAGGGCATGAATACGACTCGTAAGTACTTTTGGTTTAATCGGCTTAGTGATATAATCATCTGCACCCACATCAAAGCCTGCAATCTGAGAATAATCTTCGTTGCGTGCTGTCAGAAAAGCAATCATGGTATTTTTGAAGGCGGGTATTTCACGAAGCGCCCGACAGGTTTCTATACCATCCATTTCAGGCATCATGATATCAAGAATGATCAGATCTGGATTTGTTTTTTTTGCTTGTATGATTGCTTCCTTACCGTTGCCGGCTTTTGTGATTTCAAAATTCTCCTTTTTCAAATTGTATTCCATGAACTCAAGAATATCCGGTTCATCATCCACTAACAATATTTTAAAACGTTGATTTGTCATTCGGAATTTTCGTTGAAAGTAACAACACAAAGTAAACTTAATGTTAAGTAAAAATAAAGAAAAGATTATGGAAATTGGGGAACTCTCCGTTTGCAGCGTATTCAGGAGACAAGTACCATTCCTTAATAAAACTCTTGAAGAGGCAGATTATTTTCTTCCAAAACCTTAAACTATTTCAAAAAAATATTTGTTCTTTAAAAAAATTAAAACTTTACTCCCATTGTCACTGTAAAATTACTCGTGTAAATTTTACTTTTCACTTCAGGAGTGTTTTGGTCATTCAGGATATAAGGTCTAAAATATTCTGTTCCCTGGGAAAGCACATAACCAAAATCAATAAAATAATCCTGATCTCGAATTCCAAGACCGAGACTGTAAGAATTCCTTTTCATGTCAGAAGATTTGTAAGCAGATGAAAAAGGAGAGCCAAACATTGCATACCCCCCCCTGAAGCTGAAGTTTCGATATCTCCATTCCGTTCCGATCCGAAGATTTCCGGCTGTTGTATATTCCTGTTGAATGGTATTGTTCAAATCAGAGAAACCGCCTTCTGTTGCATCAAAATTTGCAGCAGAGTAATCAACAAATTCATAATCGGCACTAATCAATCCCAATTTTCCGATAACAAAGGCTATACTCCCAATTGCACGTAATGGAGTGACCAAGGTATAATCAATCGTTCCTAAGGGTGAAGACTGACTATGGGTGTTTCCATTATCGAATGAAGATTGCATTGAATAATTAAAATCATCCGTCATTGAATAAAATGTTGGTGTATGAAATGCTGCCCCCAATCTCACCCAGTCAGCGGCTCTGTATATCATTCCAAGCTTCAGATTAACGCCAACCCCATGTGTAGCTAGATTTTGGTTAAAAGAAAAGTGATTAAACCCTCCTGAGATAGTATCGTTTACATCAAGTTCCTCATATGTGGTTTCTTCAATGTAGCGCAGGAAATCAAAACCAAAAGTACCACCGAGATATAATTTGTTGCTGTAATTACCGCCAAAAGAAAATACCATTTCGGTGATTGTGCCGCGTGTTGTGGAATTTCTCCTTTGCAATTCCTGTCCATGAGGTATTGTATCAGTATATTGATTTGGAACGATGGTATCAGGATTTATCAGGAACGTCTGATACGCAAGATATTCTCCAAACACATTCAAATTTTCATGAGCTTTTCCGTCAGCCTGTTCCACAAAATAATCAAGTAACGAATTACTCTGATTCAAACCTTCAAAATAGCTTTTTGTATGAAAATTATTAATCCGATTAATACCTACACCGAAGTTCCAACTCTTCCATCCATAGGTAGAATCATTGTTGCTTAATTTCTGAGTATAAACTAACCCAAGGTTTGCAATATTGAAATTATACTTGGTTGCTTTTCTAGTATTGTCCAGAAAATCAGAATTTGTTTGTTCAAGATAAAGAGACGGAGAAAAAGTAAATTCTGATGTTCTATAGACAGCTATACCGGCAGGATTCCAACTCAATGAGGAAAAGTCTCCGCCTAATGCTCCAAATGCGCCACCCATGCTCATGAATCGTGATGTACCAGCAATACTAGTTTGGGAATACCGAAGTGCGCCGGCATCTGATTGTGCCATGGAACTGGACGGAATGATAAGAACCAATGAAAGAAATACCTTGTTTATGAATTTCATTTGATATTGATGTTGATGGTTAAAAACAAAACCCGTATGAATGATTGAAATAGACTTATGCTATGCAATACTATTCATGCGGGCTTTAAAAACTATGGATTTATTTTCGGCCTCTTCCCCCTCCAGTGTTGCTACTTCCACTATTACTTCTCCCCGATGAATTGTTTGCATCTGAATTTGAAGGAGAATAATTCATACCTCCTGAGCGCCCTGATGAATGATTGTCATTTGATTGATGGGAAGGCTGCGAATTATATTGACGAGGTTCAACATTGCTCATTTCGCGTGGACGCTTTGGTTGATTATTTTGTGGAACTTGTTGCTGCGGTTGGGCCTGTTGTTGTCTGTCATTAGTTCGTGGGGTCTCGTTTGATCTGTTATCTTGCTTTGGGGTAACATTGTAATTCCTCAGATCATTTTTCGGAGTTGAATAATTTGGTTGTGAATGAATCTCATTTTGTTTTGGAGGTTGGGAATATCCACCATTGATTCTTGGATTCGGATTAACACTGCCGTTGTTTGATCTTATATTCGGATTTTGATTTCCCGAATTGCTATTTGGAAGATTATGATTCACCCTACTATCATTACTATTAACAGGATTCTGATTATTTTGATTCTGCTGTTCTGATTTTCCCGTCTCATTCTTTTTTGTAATAATTCCTTTCGTTGGAACATTGCTCTCAGTTGATTTTATTCCTCCGGTGCCCGTTTTAGTATCATAGTTGGAAGGAGATGATTCATTCGTTTTCGCATCTGGATTTTTAATTTCGACTGGGATGCCATTACTCACATTGTTCTTTCCTGTATTCATATTTGGAGTGTTTCCAATTGAATTCTTTGTGTCAATAGGACTCGCTTGGATAGGATTTTGTGCTGCTGAAGACGGAACTATCTTACCCGTATTGACAGCTTCAACATATCGATCTCCCAAAGTTTTTGTTTCTCGTCCACCCGAAGCGGTAAGATCTCTTGTACCACTACCATTTCTTGTATTGCTCCCTATTGATGTCCACGGCCCGTAGTAATAACCGGATCCCGATCCATCATAGCTATTGTAGTAATAAGGATTGTTATATCCATAAGCACCCGGGTAATATCCATAGTTATAACCTCCGTAAAGTCCTCCATAAGGTGAATACCAAGGATAATATGGATGATAAAAACCACCATAACAAAAAGGTGCTGAATAATAATAAGAAGGAGCCCACCAGTTATAACCAAGATAAATGCTCACGCCATAAGAATATGGATTGTAATCATACCAGTAAAGATTTGTATAAAACGGATCGTAATAATTATAGCCATAAACAGGAGTGTAATACCTTCTCAACCTTGCCGTATAAGCGTAATCATAATAATCATCGTTGTAATAATTATTGGTAACGTAGGTATTTCCATTTTCACCAGTTGTCTTGTTTGGGTCATAATAATCTGAGTTGCGTTGTTCGGATTGATTATTATCAGTCGAATTATCAGGTTGAGTACTTTGCTGCTGATTGGATCCTGAATTATCCTGTTGCGAATTGCTATTCTCGGTAGAGTAATTTGAAGGAGAAGACGGAGTCACAGGTTGCTGTTTAACTTGATTCGCATCCTTTGAAGAGTAGTAAACATCATCCGGGCTTGATGATCCTGCATGATAGGTTGATGAGCAAGAAGATGCAATCACTATCAGGGATGCGGCAATCAACTGTTGGAATATTTTCATTGTTGTTTTTCTTTCAATACTATTTAGACCAATTGAGAAATAGAAGTTTAATTGATACGAGAATTATTACTTTTGTTTCCGAAGTTTACAAACACCATACCAAATAACGGGTTTCAATGTTCAAACTGGAATCAGTTTTTTGTTTCGGTATCGTAACAGAAAATCAAGATAAAATTAGTTAACAAAGGTAAGGTTTCTATGAGCAAAGATTTTGCAACACGCGCAGAGAATTATTCACAGTGGTATAACGATTTAGTGATCAAAGCTGATTTAGCTGAGAACTCGGCTGTACGAGGCTGTATGGTAATCAAACCGTATGGTTTTGCCATTTGGGAAAAAATGCAGGCAGTGCTTGATAAGATGTTTAAAGATACAGGACATTCCAATGCTTACTTCCCTCTTTTTATTCCTAAATCTTTTTTCAGCAAAGAAGCTTCACATGTAGAGGGTTTCGCGAAAGAATGCGCCGTTGTTACCCATTACCGTTTAAAGAATGCAGAAGACGGAAGCGGAGTCATCGTTGATCCAGCAGCAAAACTCGAAGAAGAATTAATTATTCGGCCTACTTCCGAAACAATTATCTGGCACACCTACAAAGGATGGATTCAATCGTATCGGGATCTTCCTTTGCTTATCAATCAATGGGCAAACGTAGTGAGATGGGAAATGCGGACACGTTTGTTCCTACGCACTGCAGAGTTTCTCTGGCAGGAAGGTCATACTGCACATGCTACTGCTGAAGAAGCAGTTCAGGAAACAGAGCGAATGCTCGATGTATATGCTGAGTTTGCTGAAAAGTATCTTGCTTTGCCGGTTATTAAGGGAGTGAAAACTCCAAACGAACGTTTTGCAGGGGCGCTCGAAACGTATTGCATTGAAGCCATGATGCAGGATGGAAAAGCGTTGCAGGCAGGCACCTCACATTTCCTCGGACAAAATTTTGCAAAAGCATTTGACGTGAAGTTTACAAGCCGTGAAGGAAAACTGGAACATGTCTGGGCAACATCATGGGGTGTTTCAACCAGATTAATGGGGGCTTTGGTGATGGCACATTCTGATGATGATGGTTTGGTATTGCCACCTAAACTTGCTCCTATACAAGTAGTCATCGTTCCGATTTACAAGGGAGATGAACAATTAAATGCCATTACCGCTGTTGCAAATAAAATTAAGGATGAACTTGTGAAGAAAAATATTTCAGTGAAATACGACAATCGTGATACACATAAGCCAGGATGGAAATTTGCAGAATACGAGTTCAAAGGAGTGCCTGTGCGCATTGCAATCGGCCCTCGTGATCTTGAGAACCAAACTGTTGAAGTAGCAAGACGTGATACAAAGGAAAAAACTGTGATTCAAATCACTGATCTTGCTTTGAAGATTGAACATTTGCTGGATCAGATCCAGGACAACATTTATCGCAAAGCCGTTACCTTCCGGGAAACAAAAACATTCAATGCTGATACGATGGATGAATTCAACCGTATCCTTGATAATGAAGGAGGCTTTATTCATGCACATTGGGATGGGACATCCGAAACAGAAGAAAAAATTAAAGAGGAGACTAAAGCAACTATTCGTTGTATTCCTCTGAACAATAAACAAGAAGAAGGAAAATGTATTTATTCGGGAAAACCTTCAAAGCAACGTGTAATTTTTGCGAGAGCTTATTAAAAAAAATATGCCTGAAAATTCACGTGAACTAATCCTGAAAACCATCAGGGAGAAAGCGCTTCTGAAATCAGAAGTGTGCGATCGGACAACTGCTGGATTTGAACAGTTAAGGAAAATATTAGCACAGACAGTAACCGATCTGAAAACTTCTGTTGGAAAAATAAATTCGACAGAAGTATCTATTAATCTAAATACTAAAAGTGAATTTGAATCTGAGTTCAATTTGATTGATGACACCATTGTTTTTCTCATGCACACCAATGTTTTTACATTTGAAAGCAATCATGAGATCTGGAAGGATTCGTATGTAAAGCAAGACCACTCTCTTTCCTTTTGTGGTAAAATTTATATTTATAATTTTTTATCGGATTCATTTAAGTACAACCGCACGAATGATGTCGGTTATCTCATTGCACGAATCTTTATTAACAGGGAGAATCATTTCTTTGTAGAAGGCAAACGCCAGTTGGGATTTTTGTACAACGATTTTGCTAATTCGATTTTTGATGCTGACTCTATTCGTAAAGTGATTGAATCAGTTATTCTTTACAGTCTTGATTTTGAGCCTTTCGCTCCTCCGTATGACAAAGTCAATGAATTGTCAGTGCTTGATATTCTCAATTCGACTATGGAATCAAAAATTGCGACAGGTAAGCGACTGGGTTTTCGTTTTCAGACTGAAAGCGGAGAGAAATTCTGATAAAGACTTTTCAACAGCGCCAAATCCTTCCTTTGTTTTTTTCAAAAAGATTTTACCTTTGCACCCCATTCAAAAAATGGCCCGTTCGTCTAGGGGTTAGGACATCTCCCTTTCACGGAGGAAACGCGGGTTCGATTCCCGCACGGGCTACGAATAAGAATGATAAACCCTTGTAAAGCTGAACTTTACAAGGGTTTTTACTTTAGGATTAAAAAAAATTTGAAAAAAGTAGTTAGAAATTAGCAGTAATTATTCCTTAAGCGTATTAGAAGATAATGTACCCGTTTGAAGTATTTTAATGAATTCTTCTAGCTAACTTAAACAAACGCAATTACATTGCTATTACGCCTACGATAACTCCAAGAATTTAAATACATGTTCAGGCAATTTTTTTATTCCATAATCCACTTTTTTACTTCCCTATTATCACCGATTACCATTTCAACAAAATAAATTCCGGAAGAGATGTCAGAACTCACCAGTTTATTCAAATCAATTTGTTGAACAGAAGCGTTCAGAAGAATTCCTTTACTGATAATGCACTTCCCATAAATATCAGTAATCCGAAGTATGGCCTCTTCACGCTTAGGTGAATAGAATTTCAAGATAGGTATCGAATGAGAAGGATTTGGAAACAGGCTAAGGTTTTCCATCGAAGCTGCATTGGGTAACACTGCCAGCGGACCAATGGTGCCATCATCAAAAATATTCTGCGCATATACTCCATCATCAATTCGATAATCTTCCCAAACCACCACCAACTGGTTATTGTGAAAAGTACCTACAGTTACTTTGAGTTTTTGACTTGCTACAGATGAAACGGCAATTATACCAGGAACCCATGTTAACACAGCGGTATAATCAACCTTGGCAGCATTCAAGGATTGAATTACGCCTGAACCGGTTGCATACACAACGATTATCCCGTTGCCGGTATTTTCAAAATCGTAGGGTTCGTAATAGGTGGCACTTACCGGCAATACTTCCACAGCGTTCGGATCAAGTAAGGGAGTTCCCATAAGATCAAATTTCTGAATGTAAATTCCTGACATGACCTGCCCAGAATCCTGAACCTTCAACAGTACCCAAACTTCCGAACGCGAAGAAATAAATTTCAACGAAGGAGTTGTTTTATGTGTTGTGGTCGAATTAGCAGCTTCTGTCCCTGTTGCGCTCCACAAAGCACCTGTTGAATCTACATGCTGAACATATACATCATTCAATGATGTGCTTACAGGATTCGAGGTATTGAACCCCAGATAGAATCCATTGTTCTCATCAGAAACTATTTTTGGAAAGAAGAAGAAAGAAGTTGTCTTAGTTGAAACTTGCGTGCTTGCAGACCAAACACTTTGGCCATTTGGGTCATACCGTTGTGCGAAAATGGTATTTGTAAATGGGAATGAACCCGTTTCCTGCACATAAAGCATTACAAAATCATCATTTCCTGCAGCAACAATGGAAGGCCGAGAATATTTTTTCACATTCGTTGAATCAATGATTCTCTTGGGAGTAGTTCCCCACACCAACATACCGGTTTGTGAAATCTTCTGGTATGACACCCACTTTGAAGGAGACGCACTTGCATTCCAGGCGACAATGATGTTGTTATCCTTTGTAACTCCGATCACAGGTGATAACCCTTGTGTTGGAACATCTTCAACAAGTGAAATTCCTGCATTACCCCAGACAGAATTTCCGGTTTGATCAATTAGGTAAACAACAATATTTAAACCTCCGGTTCGCTCATCCTGGAAAGCAACAACAGCATTGTCGCTAAGATCCACTTTCAAATCGTACCTGTACAACGCAGAATTTTGCGGATAACTATCCACTACCAATCCTTCCTCAGCCCACAATTTATTTCCATTTACATCCAACAGTTGCATGCGCAGCTGATAATTTCCGTTGTATGACTCAAACCAAGAGATGTATGTTTCGCCGTTACTAAGAGTCGCCGAAAGTGGTGTAGTTTCACTCGTTCCACTGCTATCGCGCACCAGGGTATTTTGCAGTGTATCATTTGTCCATTGCGCTTGCAGGTTTAAAAAGAAAAATGAAAGCAGGATACTGATGTAGATTTTTTTCATTGTGATTTTTTTAGGTTGATGAAAGATAAAAAAATAAACAGAAAAACTTATTCCTGAAAGACTTAGTAACTGTTTAAATTTTATTCAATAATAATCTTAAGGAAGCCAAATAAATCATGGCTTGACTGGATTCCAATAAGTACTCAAAATCTCTACTTA
>JAYVUK010000033.1:0-69563 GCA_043787975.1 Bacteroidota bacterium | reverse complement strand
GTATACCTAAATACGTTGCTCGCAATTTGCCCGGTGGCGCTTTATAACATTTTTTTCAACTGAATTTTAAACAGTTTCTTAGTTTTTGCTGATTTTTTTGGTTGTGTTTTTAAAAAGAAAGAGCGTCCCAAATATTTTTGGGACGCTCTTTCTTTAAAGTCTTAAAAAGTCCTTTAGTCTTCTTTGATAAACCTATCTTTGAAACGTGAATGCACTCAAAATTTATAAATCTTCTGCAGGCTCCGGAAAAACATTTACACTCGTAAAAGAATATTTGCGGATCGTACTTGAATTTCCGGAAGATTACAAACACATTCTTGCCATCACTTTTACCAACAAGGCGACTGCAGAAATGAAAAGCAGGATCGTTGACAGTCTCGTGGAATTGAGTGAGCGAAGAAATGAATTTCTTGAAAATATTTTGCAACTCGAATTACCAAAAATAGATATTGAACAGCAGGCGAAGAAAGCACTTGGACTCATCCTTCATGATTACAGTTCATTTTCAGTTTGCACGATTGATAGTTTTTTTCAGAAAGTCATGCGATCACTCGCGCGCGAGATTCATCTTCCCTTACGGTTTGAAGTGGAAATGCGAAAAGATGAAGTGATCGAACAAATCACAGAAAAACTATTAAACGATGTCGGCAAAGATGCTGAACTCACTGAATGGCTGAGTGATCTCGTACTTCAGAAATTAGACGATGAAAAAAACTGGAATATTGAAGGTGATATTCGTTTCATCGCCGATCAGTTGTTCAAAGAGAAATCAATCGGTGACGAATCGCTCTCGAGAGAAAAAATACGAACTGTTTTTAAACAGTTGCATACGATCAAAAAAAACTTTGAGAGCAACATGAAGGCGTTGGGAGATGAAGCTGTAGTCATGATTGAATCAAATGGGTTTACATCTGCTGACTTCACGCAAAAAGACAGAGGCGTTGCAGGATACTTCTACAAGATCAGAAGTAATAACGGAACGGAAAAATATAAACCAAACAGTCATGTATTGAAAGCAGCTGAATCTGCCGACAACTGGATTCCCAAATCTTCGCAGCGAAAAAATGAACTGATTGGATTGGTTGAAAGCCATTTGCAAAAACATCTTCAGAAAATTCTGAAATTCCTGGATGAAAAATTTCCAATTTATACGGGAGCCATTGAAGCACTGAAAAAAATCTATGTTTTAGGTCTCGTAAATGATCTGCAAAAAAAACTCAGTGAATACCGTGAGGAAAAAAGCACGGTGCTTATTTCAGACACGCCTAAAATTCTTCAGTCCTTTATTTCCACCGACGATGCTCCATTCATTTTTGAAAAAACAGGCAATCGTTACAAGCATTTTCTCATTGATGAATTCCAGGACACGTCTGATCTGCAATGGAAAAATCTTTTGCCGCTGATCATCAATTCACTTGGAAGCGGAAACTTTTGCATGGTCGTAGGTGATGCGAAACAATCTATCTATCGCTGGCGCGGCGGGAACATGAACCTGCTTGCACGCGAACTCCGCAAGGAACTCCAACCATTCAATTCAATTATCAAAGAAGAAAATCTATCCACGAATTACAGAAGCAGGCTTAACATCATCGAGTTCAACAATGCTTTCTTCAGCGGTGTAGCCAGCGTTGTTAACCGTGAACTGGAATTGAAAGAGAATACCTTGTTGCATCTTGTTTATTCGGAAGATGTGCAACAAGAAGTGGCTTTAAAAAATAATTCCGGCGGCTTTGTAAACGTTCAGTTTCTTGAAGCTGAAAAACCAATCTATGGCGAAGATGCTTTAAGGTGGAAAGACAAAGCACTGAATAAGATGCTTGAAGTCATTCATGAATCCCTCAAACAAAACTTCTCCATGAGTGACCTTACTATTCTTGTTCGCAACAACCAGGAAGGAAATGATGTCGCCGATTTTTTGTTTGAACATGGCATTACAAAAATACTTTCACCGGATTCGTTGCTCCTCTCCCGCTCTTCCATTATCCGGTTCCTTCTTAACGTTTTCCGGTTTCTTTCTGACAATAACAACCAACTAGCGCGCAGTGAATTGTTGTATTACTATTTCGTTCATCTTTCAAACCAGGAAAACAAAAATCTGCATTCACTATTCATCAATCAATCAAGAACAGGAAAGCGAAAATCAAAATCAGGGAACACACTTTTCGACACCACTAGTTTTGATGACACCTACTTCAATAAAATTCTTCCACGGGAATTCACAGAACACCTGTTGTACCTCGGTAAACTTCCTGTGTATGAGTTGAGCGAACAACTCATTCGCATTTTCGGGTTGAATAAAAAACCGGATGCTTACATCCAGCGCTTCCAGGATTTGGTTTTGGAGTTTGCAACGAAAAACAATTCAAGTCTCACAGGCTTTATACAATGGTGGGATGAAAGTGAAACGGTGCGAAACTGTTCGGTCACGATTCCCGAAAATGAAGATGCCATTCGCATCATGACCATTCACAAATCAAAAGGATTGCAATTTCCCGTTGTCATCATGCCATTTTCCGATTGGAAATTGTTGCCCGACAACCGTGATCTGTTGTGGGTTTCCAGTGAAGAAAAACCATTCGACGAACTCGGTATGTTTCCGCTTTCTCCTTCAAAAAAATTATTGGATTCTTGTTTCAGTGATTCGTATCGCGATGAAATTACAAGCGCTGTGATTGATAACATCAATTTACTGTATGTTGCATTTACGAGAGCTGAAGAACAGTTATACATCTTTTGTCCGGGTGATAAAGAAGGTGATTTGAATACGACAGGAAAATTAATAATCCGGGTGATTCAACAACATACCGGTTGGAATACTAATTTAAAAGATGTTGAAGAGACAGATTCCTCGGAAAAAATATTTACGCTTGGAGAAAAATATTTTCACACTAAAAACGAAAAGAAAAAAAAACAATCAAGCTTTACATTGAACCATTACCCTTCCAACAAGTGGCAAGGAAGAATCGGCATTACGACACATTCAAAGGATTTGGTCGAGTTGATCCAATCTCCGAAAAATTCAAAAATCAATTACGGTATTCTGGTCCATAAAATTCTTTCTGAAATCAATTCAGAAGTGGACATTGAAAAGACCATCAGTAAATATTATTTCGAAGGATTGTTTTCTGAGGATGAAAAGAAAAATCTAGAACAGGAAATTCATTTGCTGTTGGCAATTCCTGAGGTAAAATATTTTTTCAGCAGCGAATGGTCAGTTAAATCCGAACGTGAAATCATTTTGCCGGATAGAGAAATATTGCGACCTGACAGAGTACTTACAAAAGGAAACAAAGCGATTGTCATAGATTTCAAAACAGGAAAAGAATTGCCATCACACATCAAACAAATCAGTCGCTATGCTGAGATACTTTCGTCTATGAATTATACTGAAGTAGAGAAGTACCTTGTTTATGTAAATGAAAAGATGGTTAAAAAAGTACCTTAAAAAAACAGGCTTCGAGAAACCCCTTATTGTTTCACAAATTTTCTTTTCAAAATCCCTCCATCGGTTTCTATAAAGAGAAAATAAACTTCATCTTTAAAATTACTTACATCCAGTGTTACATCATTCAGGACTGGAACTATCTCAGTTCTTACTTCCTGTCCGAGCATGTCAATTATTTTCACACTTCGTATTTTTGAAATAGGTGAAGAAATAAACAATTTATCACTGACCGGATTTGGAAAAATATCCGGCCCATCTGAGGAAAAGTTTCCACCTATTAAATGAATTCCACTCACAACAGAATCGTTGGCGTAAATCGGAATAGAAACGAAAGGCTGTCCGCTGATATCTGTAATGAATGACAGCGACTCATGCACAGGATTTGAGTTTATGGTCAGGAGTTTTACTTCGATAAGGTGGGCTTCTCCAGGGGAAAGTGAAACATTGGCTCCACCTGATTCAAAAGTAAGGATAGCAGGATCAGACAAGTTGAAATTCGCAAGATGAACGGTCGTGTTTCCTTTGTTTACAACTACATATTGAAAAATACTGGATATACTTTGCTGCACAAAACCATATACAATCGTGTCCTCGGTTAAGTCAATTGAAGGCGCAACAGGTTCTACAGAAATGTTTGAGATTGAATTTATCCGTTCGATAAATTGTGGATAATCTACAAACGGATTCCTGTTGTGCTGAATCAAATTAATATCATCATTCCGCTTTTTCTCAATTTGATTTGGAGGAAAATTCTGATGCCACGTCCGTAAAACACTTTCCTGGGAAGTTAAGAAGTTATTGTAATTCTGGTAACGCATAACAAAGTATAACATCGCTCTGGCGGTTGCACCCTTTTGAATATCCCTTGGTTCAAATAAAGAAGTTGTACCAATCGAGCCTCCCGATGACCATGTCGGGCTCACAACTTCTCCAAACGGATTATTTGACCTGTAATTGTTAGAAGCATCATCGGTTGGGAACAGATGATGCAAATCAGAAACCATGGGATCAAGAGAAGAAAAAAATGACTGTGGAAATGTATGCTCCGTATTGAAATTAAAAGTGGTCTGGCAATCCGAACGACTGACATAACCGACAGCTAGCGCTCCGGTATAAATACTCTCCAATGTATTCTGAGTCGCTCCTTGTCCGTTTGTCCGTTTGTTATCCAACCACATAAACATGCTATCGCGTGCAATGTTGTATCCGAGCGTATCGTAACCGATTCCTGTTATCGTATGCAAAGCGGTTTTAAGATTTTCCTCCGAAAGATTTTCTGATGCATTGTAATAGGTATTCGAATATTTTCCTTGACCGATTAAATCAACATTCACATAACCACGCAAGCCGGTATTTTCAATCACCATTTCTGAATTATGCACGATGTTATGGCGCGGAGAAAATTTTACCCAGACCTGTTGCGAGGATCCGTCTGCAATCGAAAACCAGGATGTATTTACAGAGAATGCGGGAGATCCATATGTGTCGTAGAACTTCACACCTGTCACACTTACAACATGACCCATGTTATTAAAAATGGTGAGCGGCAAACTGTCGGGCGCATTTTCATAGGCATTCCCGAAATTCAGTTGAGAGGAACTGACAGTAAGTGTTTGTGAAAAAAGCTCTTCTGAAGAAAAAACAGTCAGCAACAATAGCGTACACATTCCGGCAAAACCGATTTTCATATCAGCGTATTTTTTTCCAAAGGTAGCTATTCCATGGAAAAATAATCAGAATGTGATTTGCCCGGATTCTATCTGCTGAATAATGTTTTCAATCGTTTTGTCCTTGCCCTCAGGTTCATAGGTATCCTTTAAATCGTGACCGAAAAGTTTGGCAAGGCTTTGATCAAAAAAAGCACTGAACGATCCACGTAATTCTTTGATAAGTTCATAGGATGTATTCCCTGTTTCGCGATTAATGAGCTTGATAAGTACATCACCCTGGTTGATGCTGAAATTCTTTACCTGGTCTTCAAAATCATTTTTCATCTGCTTCTCGGTTTCTTTAATGTACTTCCGTTTTTCCTTTTCATTTGTGATCGTTGCTGCATGATCGTTCATTTCTTTCAGCTTTACCGCTGCAAGCTTCGCATATGGATACATTTTAATGACATTGAAACGAAGGCGGTAATAGGCCTGGAGATTTTTCAGGATCTCAGGATCAGCAAAATCAAATACCGTAACGGCCGGAAGGTTGATGACAGGAATGGTATCTTCGTCAATGATAATTGCTGGAAGTTTATATTTTCCCACTTTCAATGAATCCTGTGAATACAATTTTGAAAAAGAAAATAAACTCAGGAGAGGAATTAAAGTAAAAAAATATATTTTTTTTAGCATGGAAAGCGCATAGCGAAACAAGTGCCAACTATCATGAATACAAAAAGTTTACTCGCGGAATGATGCTCTGTTCATTTTCCATTTAGAATGATTTCCATTTGAATGATTTTCATGCAAAGCCGTAACACTATTTTTTTTCTGCAACATTCTCACGGCAAGCATGGCAGCAATTTCAGTTGCAGCATCATCTTCCACATTCAACATTCCGGGTTGGAAATATTTCTTTACAAAATTTGTATCAAAATTTCCCGAAACAAACGCTTCGTGTTGCATCACAAATCTACTGAAGCCGAGTGTGGTTGAAACTCCGGTGATGTGATATTCATCGATGGCGCGAATCATTCTTTCTATCGCTTCCTTTCTATCTTTTCCATACACAATCAACTTGGAAATCATTGGATCATAGAAAATCGGAATATCCATTCCTTCTTCAAAACCATCATCCACGCGGACCCCGGGACCTTGTGGAATTTTATAGGTTGACAAGGTTCCGATGTCCGGAAGAAAATCATTTTGTGGATCTTCAGCGCAAACACGAATTTCAATCGCATGTCCCTGTATCTTCAAATCTTCTTGTTTGAAAGAAAGTTTTTCTCCACGTGCAATGTTGATTTGCTCCTTCACCAAATCCAATCCTGTAATAAATTCCGTGACGGGATGTTCAACCTGCAATCGTGTATTCATCTCCAGGAAATAAAAATTATTTTTTTCATCCAACAGGAATTCAACAGTTCCGGCTCCGACATACTTGCAGGCTTTGGCAACCTGGACAGCGCATGTTCCCATCGCTTCACGAATTTCAAGAGTCAACACAGATGACGGTGCTTCTTCTACCAACTTCTGATGTCGTCGTTGAATGCTGCATTCACGTTCAAACAAATGAACAACGTTTCCATGCGTATCACCCAATACCTGTATTTCAATATGACGCGGAGACGAAACATAACGTTCTATGAAGACCGCTCCGTCACCGAAGGAAGAAATTGCTTCACTCACCGCCCGTTTCATCTGCTCTTCAAATTCATTTTCATTCTGAACGATACGCATTCCTTTACCACCTCCACCTGCAGAAGCTTTAATGAGAATCGGAAAACCGATTTTACGGGCAACTTTTTTTGCTTCTTCAATATCATCAATCGCTTTGGAAGTTCCTGGAACCAACGGAATGTTGTATTTCTCAGCAGTAGCTTTAGCAGCAAGTTTGCTTCCCATCATACGCATCGAATCACCGGTTGGTCCGATGAAAATAAATCCTGCCGCTTTTATTTTGTCAGCGAAATCAGCATTCTCAGAAAGAAAACCATAACCCGGGTGAATGGCGTCAGCTTTTGTTTTCTTTGCTGCATCAAGAATCCTGTCCATGACAAGATAAGACTGGTTAGAAGGAGACGGTCCGATAAAGACTGCTTCATCAGCATAACGTACATGCAAAGCGTTGCGATCTGCTTCAGAAAAAACAGCAACGGTTTTTATTCCCATTTCTCTCGCACTTCGCATAATGCGCAATGCAATCTCTCCTCGATTTGCAACCAGTATCTTTTTCATGAATTGTACCTGTTGAACGCAAAAGTACTAACTCCATTGAAAGGAGCGAAAGAAAAATCAGGAGAAACCAAACAGTTCCCAACAGAGAATTTCTTACTAAGAATCCGAATTATTTTGCCGACAGACGATACCCGATCAAGCGATAAATTAGTTTTGCGAGCGTGTATTCAGACAATATTTGTCCTTCGATGGGAGCACACTCGACCACATCAAATCCGACAACATTTTTTGCTGTAAAAACCTTCTGAAGGAACATTAGTGTTTCAACCCAGAACAATCCATTCGGTTCGGCTGTTCCCACAGCAGGAATTACAGCCGGATCAAAACCATCAGCATCAATGGTCAAATAAACATTTTCAGAAAGTGTGGCAATTGCTTCATCCATCCACGAAGGATTTCGAATTTCGGATCCGCTTCCAGCGAGACTCGCCTTTGGCGGTTTTTGATTTCGGATTTGATGGGCATAAAAGGTGTGGATATTGTCAGATGATTTAATGAGGTCAGCTTCTTCCTTACACTGAGCTCGAATTCCAATTTGTGTAAGTGAAATATTCAGATCGTGAATTCTTGCCATCACCGACGCATGAGAATAAATATTGTCGTGGTAGGAAGAACGCAAATCAGAGTGAGCATCAATTTGCAAGACAGAAAGATTCCGGTACTTCTTCGCATGCGCTTTTACAAAGCCCAAGGTCACAGTGTGCTCCGCTCCTATCGAAACTACATACTTGCCATCGTTGATCAGTTTATCAGTTTCTGATTCTATCAATTCAATCGCTTCAGCATCAACTTTATTTTTAAAATCAATTTCCGGAAGCGTGGCTATACCACAACTCTTATAGGTTTCTCTATCAAGTTCCTCATCATAAAATTCTACAAAATGAGAAGCATCTACGATTGCTTTCGGACCTTTTGCTGATCCACCCAGGTAAGATGAAGTATGTTCGTAAGGAACCTGTTGAATTACGAATTTAGATTTTTCGTAAGAACAAAGCTCAGGTTCAGGAATGGCAAGAAAGTTTAAATCAGCACTTAATACTTTCATAAGATTGCACAGATATATTAGATTACACCGATAAACGTTTTATCTCACAACTTCTGTTTCCAAAGTTAATCAATAGCCCTGTTTTAACAGAAGACGCTTTCAAATAAGAAATAAGCTGGTTTTCAAAAACAAGTGGAGTTTTTCCTGTAACAGATTTAATTTCAAGAATTACTTTCTGCTCAATAAAAAAATCACATCTAAATTTTCCAATTCTTTCCTGATGGAGGAAAACATCAAATTCCTTTTCGGATTCATAATTCAATCCTTCACCCTTTAAATATATTTTCAATCCATTGTGATAAATTTTCTCCACAGAGCCCGCTCCAAGCTTATTATGAAGATTGAAGCAACATGCTATTATTCGCTCTGTCAAAGGATCTCGATCTTCTTTGAGCATCTGTGTAATCTTAATTAATCTGAGTAATCTGCTCCTTCACCAAGTCAGCGGCTTCTTTTAATTGAATGGCAGAAAATACTTTCAACCCGGAGTCATCAATAATTTTTTTTGCTTCGGTCGCATTGGTGCCCTGTAAACGGACAATGATCGGAACAGGAATGTTACCGATGTTCTTGTAAGCATCCACAATTCCCTGGGCAACGCGATCACAACGCACGATGCCTCCAAAAATGTTGACGAGGATTGCTTTTACACTTTTATCTTTCAAAATAATTTTAAATGCCTTTTCAACGCGTTCTGCATTTGCAGTTCCTCCGACATCCAGGAAATTGGCAGGCTCTCCTCCTGCAAGTTTGATAATATCCATCGTCGCCATGGCAAGACCGGCACCATTTACCATGCAACCAACATTTCCATCGAGCTTCACATAATTCAATTCCGATTCGCTCGCTTCCACTTCGGTCGGATCTTCTTCTAATTTATCACGCATAGCAGCGTAATCAGGATGACGGAACAATCCGTTCTCATCGAGATTTACTTTTGCATCGACTGCAAGAATTTTATCGTCAGACGTTTTCAAGACAGGATTGATTTCAAATAAAGAAGCATCGATGGAATCGTATGCCTTGTAAAGTGCTGTCACAAATTTTATCATTTCTTTAAAAGCATTTCCGTTCAAGCCAAGATTAAAAGCAATCTTTCGTGCCTGGAAACCTTGCAACCCGACTTTCGGATCAATCTCTTCTTTGAAAATTTTCTCAGGAGTTTTTTCAGCAACTTCTTCAATGTCCATTCCACCTTCTGTGGAATACATAATGATATTTCTGCCGGTCTGGCGGTTAAGCAATACGCTCATATAAAATTCTTTTGTTGGAGAAGCGCCCGGATAATAAACATCCTGCGCTATCAACACCTTATGAACTTTTTTTCCCTGCGGTCCTGTTTGTGGAGTTACTAATTGCATACCGATAATATTGCTTGCTTTCTCTTTTACCTCTTCCAGCGTCTTGGCAAGTTTAACTCCTCCGCCCTTTCCACGGCCGCCCGCATGAATCTGCGCTTTCACAACCCACCATTGCGTGCCGGTTTGTTTGCTTAATTCTTTCGCTTCAAGCAGCGCTTGTTCGGGTGTTTCTGCAATCATGCCTTCCTGGATGGCGACTCCGAAACTTTTTAAAATTGACTTGCCTTGGTATTCGTGAATATTCATAGTTATTGATTTCTGATATTATTGTAGTACGCGAAAGTAATTTTTTTTATTATTGATGACGAAAGATTTTAAAAAAAGCTGGCAACAAGCCGAATGAGACTTATTCTGAAAACTTTTACGGCTATTCTCACTCTTATTCTTCTCACCTCTGACTCAGAGGGAAAAGAAACTTTTCTTCACTTTACAACAAGAGAGGGTTTGTCGCATAACACAACGACCTATGTTTTTCAGGATAGGAAAGGTTTTATCTGGGTGAGTACCACCGACGGCCTGAACCGCTTTGATGGCAAGTCATTCAAACAGTTTTTTCATGAGGATGAGGATTCTAATTCGATCCGGTACAATAACCTGGGTCAGGTTATAGAAGATGGAAACGGCAATCTTTATGTCGCCACAGGAAAAGGTGTGACAGAATACCTTCAGTCAAACAACAGCTTTAAAAATATTGATTTGCCTGTTGAGCCGGGTGGCGCTGCCATGGGAGTTTTGCGAATGTTCTTTAGTAGCAGCCATCATTTTTGGATCGCAACGCGTTTCGAAGTTTTTGAGCTGGACTCTTCCTTTCATCTTTTAAAAAAATATAACGAGGAATTATCAGGGAGTGATGTGATCTATGATTTGTTTGAAGATAAAAATGAAAATGTATGGATCAGCAGATCCGGATCATTGAATAAAATCGATACAAAAACCGGTATCATCCTGAACAACGAAAACAATCCTGAACATCGTGAAATTTTTAATCATGTATTGTCAACTGTTGTCATTGAATCGGATGGAAATATCCTGGGGGTTTCAGAAAACAACTTCCTGTTAAAATTTAACTCTTCAGGAGAAATAGTATCCCGAATCAAATTAAGTGATAATTTGAATTTACCAAAAATGTTTATCACGAAAAGCGGGAAAATATGGATTAACAGTCCAAGCCAGGGATTACAATGTTTCACACAGGGACTTTACAACCTGACAAAATATTTACATGACGATGCTGACCGGGAATCCATTAACGGAATCGTTATCCATAATATTATTGAAGATAAGGACGGCAATACCTGGCTTACAACTGAAAATGGGTTAGACATGCTTCCGCATCGCAAATGCAATTTTAACCTGGTAACGGACGCAGACCGGATCAGTGAAAAATCGCCTGGCAAAAATTTCATCCAGCATTTTTTGCCTGATCATGATAAGGTATGGTTTACAATCTGGGGTAAAGGGCTATACAACCTGGATCTTAAAACTCATAAAAAAGAATTTTATAAACCCGACAAAACAGGCAGCGATAATTTTTGTTGGGATTTAATAAAGGAAAAAGATGAATTGTGGACAGGCAATTTTCATGGGCTTCATATACTGAACTTATCCACAAAGCAATTCACGAACAGTAAAAATATATTAGCTTATCCAAGAGAAATGGATTCGGCCGGAATCATCAAATTTTTCAGGGATAGAAATTCCTGCATCTGGATTTCATTGCTTGGAGAACACGGAATAATTAAATACAACATTGCCTCACACTCATTCACTCATTACAGTCAAAAACAACGGGATAGTTTATATTTTCCCTTTCGTCATTTTGAGGGCATTACCCAGGATGAGAAAGGAAGGATCTGGATGAGTTACAAACAAAGCGAAGGACTAATTCTTTACGACAGTTCAGCACATCAATTCAAAGTTGAAACCCACAATGGTAAATCAATTTTCAAAAACCAGGCGAATGACCTACTTGCCTTTGGAAATTTTTTATGGATCGGTTCAAATGATGGTCTGTACAAAATGAATCTTGAAAATTATGCTTTAGAAAAATATACACGCTCTCAAGGACTTATCAATAACAACGTCCAGGCATTGGCAATGGATGGCACAGGAACGCTTTGGATCGCCATGGATGGAGGATTATCTCTTCTGGAGCCGGGAGGGAAATGGTTTACCAACATGACAGGTGATGACGGACTTCCCGAAAACAGTGTCAGTTCAATGTATTACGATCCGGAAACAAAGCGCATGTATTGTTCTAATTCTTACTCATTCTTTTACATCGCAACAGATAGTGTTGAAAAAAAACATATCCTTTTATCCCCCTGTGTGACCTCGTTCAGTGTAATGGGAGAAGAAAGAATTTTCAACGAAGACTCTGCAATCATGTTAAAATATACCGATCGGTATTTTTCATTCGATCTGGGAGCTCCTTTATTTCCATCATCCGAACAAAATCATTACGCATACAAACTAGATGGCTTTGACAAAGAGTGGGTATATGTCGGGAATAAGCGTTTTGCAGGATATACTGATTTATCATACGGGAGCTATCTTTTTCATTTAAAGGCATCACATGATGGAATACACTGGTATGAAATGAAAAAACCGATTTCCATAAAAATTACTGCTCCGTTCTACCTAAAAAAATGGTTTGCTGTTTTATCGGTATTCATTTTACTACTTATCATTTCTTCCATTGTCATTTTATATTACCGAATAAAACTTCGTGGAATTATGCTGACACAAACTGTCAGAAATAAAATTGCTAGCGATTTACACGACGACATTGGTTCTACATTAAGCAGCATTTCCTTTTTAAGTGAAATAGCGAAACAAAAAGCCGGTCAGCAATCGATTGATATCACAAATTATTTTAACCAGGTCGGAGAAAGCTCTCGTGATATGCTTCAAACCATCAATGATATTGTGTGGAGTGTGAATCCGCAGAATGATACCTTCGTGAACCTGATTGCACGCATGCGGAAATTCGCAGCATCGCTCCTGGAAGCAAAAAACATTCAACTTGAATTTGAAGCAAGTATTAGTTTTGAAAATCGTAAGCTGAATATGGTTGAACGAAGAAACCTGTATCTTATGTATAAAGAGATTATCAACAACATAGTCAAGCACGCCCAATGTTGTTTGGTAACCGTTAAACTTGAAGAAACAAAAGAGAAAAACATTCTTACGATTACTGATAATGGAAAAGGATTTGACGTTCTGCAGAATTACGATGGGAATGGATTGAAGAATTTGAGGACACGCTCCATGGAACTAAAAGCAGAATTTAAAATTGATTCTGTCATTGATCATGGAACAACATTCACGATCGTATTTTAGCTCCTACCTGAATATGTAGTGCAGAATTATTTTATTAAACTCATCTTTGTTTAACAAAAAAATAAACTACCGAAAATTGCAAGTACAGAGTCTAAAAATAGCCATTTTTGAAGACAACAAAATGCTGCGTGAAATGATGTTTCAACTCATTCATGGAACGATCGGATTCACCTGTGTGGGAGCCTTTGGGGATGCCGGTGATTTAATTCATAAAATAGAAAAGTCAGTTCCTGATATCGTTTTGATGGACATCGATATGCCCGGCATCAGTGGTATTGAAGCAGTTCTTATCATCAAAGAAAGATTCCCTTCCGTCCAGATTCTCATGCAAACTATTTTTGAAGAGGATGAAAAGATTTATGATTCGATATGCGCAGGAGCATCCGGGTATCTGTTAAAAAATACTTCACCTGCCAAATTGCTTGAAGCATTGAATGAATTGCATACCGGGGGCGCTCCCATGAGCGCATCAGTAGCTAAAAAGGTTTTGGAAATTTTTCAAAAGCAGAATTTTTTTTCAAAAAGTCCTGACTACAATTTTTCACAGAGGGAAAAAGAAGTTCTTGGGGGTTTAGTCAAAGGGATGAGCTACAAGATGATTGCAGACAGTTGCGGAATCAGCATTGACACTATCAAGTTTCACATCAAGAATATTTATGAAAAACTTCATGTGCATTCAAAATCAGAAGCTGTGATCAAGGCAATTAAACATAAACTTATTTAAGTTCTCCCTTTTTTTTCCTATTTTTTTTAATTCCTCATAACCCTACCCTTTTAGGTAGTTGACGAGCACGCACCTGCTCTACACTTTTGTCGTGCGAAATTCAAAGTGAATCAGCTATCTAAAACGGAGTTAACAACTCATCATACATTCACTAATCTAAAAAAACAAAAAACATGAACACAAAAACTAAACTTGTTTTTGGAGCAACCATTGCTCTAAGTACGTTCTGGTTCGCAGCATGCCAGAAAGACAATCAAAATGCTCCGGGTTCTGACAATTCGGGAAGTGCAAACAGAAATCCGAGTTCTTATGTGTTTCCCGTTCAGGCGAACATGAATGGAAAAAATTATTCCGAATGGGTTGCTGAATGGTGGAAATGGAACCTACAGTTCGATTGCGGTCATTTTCCTATTCGCGACACGACCGGAAGTTGGGAAAGTCAAAATCAAAGCGGTCCGGTATATTTCCTTGCCGGCAGAAGGGGACATACTCTTACCGTAACGATTCCTGCTGACGTGTCCCTATTTCTGCCGTTAGCAACAGTGGAGTGGAACAGTACACCCAATCTATTACAGGCAGTTACCGACGACGTGAATTCAATTTACGGAACTTCTTTGACGATTGACGGAGTTGACATTGATGTTACGAACTACAAATTTATCTCTCCTGTATTTAACATCTCAGCAAATGCTAACCTTGCCAATTGCTTTGACAGTGACATTACCGGAGCCCCACAAGACTTTATGGGTGGAGGATATTTTGTAATGCTAAAACCATTAAGTGCCGGCCAACATGTTATTCATCGTCTCGCAAGTGTCCAAAGTGGACCTACTTTCGACATAACATACATCATTACGCAGTTGTAGTTGGTTGAGTATTGTTTGATAAGGAGCAGCCGGGGTCCTCGGTTGCTCTTTTTTATGAACAACTTTGACAGAATCTATTTCAGGTATCTTTCTTCAATCACGTTCAAGTGATGTCTTTCATGCGCGACAATAAAGAAAAGAATGTCCCTGACACCTACATCTGAATTGTTTGTTATACCTCTCCGATCATACATTTCCTTACTCATATTTTTAAAAAGCGCCATGGTTGATTCACGAATTGCCCTGTATTCTTCAGCAATATTTAAAAGAGGTCTTGCACTGTAATTCGAGTTTGGTGTGTAATTATTTTCCTCAAATCCCGGAAGCGGAGTTTTATCGTTACGTGAAATCCGAAGTGCACGATAGGTCAATATCCTTTCGGTGTCGCACAAATGCCCTACCACTTCCTTCAACAACCATTTGCCTTCGGCATAGGCGGATGATGCTTTACTTTCAGAAATTGAGACCAAAAACTTTTGAGTGATCTCCGATTGCATTATCAATGCACCAAGCACATCATCTTCAGGAACATATTTCAGGTATGTTTGATAGTACGAAGAAAGTGTTTCGGCTAAAGGCTTTTCTATTGATAGCATGAGAATAAATTTTGAGTGGTGAAAATTAATCAATCCTATTTGTACTTTCGCATCATTGGAAAAGTTAATTATCATTCAAAACGTTGTTCAATATTTTAAAATAATTCGACTCCTTCAGAGTTTTATCTAACTTCTCATATCTCATATCTCATTCAGAGATGATCGTTGCAAAAAATATTCATAAATCCTACCATGACCTTCATGTTTTAAAAGGGATTGATCTCGAAATCAGTAAGGGTGAAATAGTTTCCATTGTTGGTGCTTCAGGAGCCGGAAAAAGTACGTTGCTTCATATTCTCGGCACATTGGATAATGCTGATAAAGGAAGCGTAAGGATTGAACAGACAGAGGTGAATACATTGGCTCAAAAAAAACTTTCCGCATTTCGAAACAAGCACATCGGTTTTGTTTTTCAATTTCATCACCTGCTTCCTGAATTTACTGCGTTGGAAAACGTATGCATGCCTGCTTTCATAGCAGGGCAAAGTAAAAGTGAAGCGGAGAAAAAAGCGAACGAGCTTTTGGCTATGATGAATCTTGGAGATCGGATTTCTCATCGTCCGGCTGAATTGAGCGGCGGTGAACAACAGCGTGTTGCCGTCGCGCGTGCATTGATCAACAATCCTTCTGTAATATTTGCGGATGAACCTTCCGGAAACCTTGATTCAGCTTCAGCCAAGGCACTACATCAATTATTTTTTGACCTGAGAACTAAATTGCAGCAGACATTCGTCATTGTCACACACAATGAAGAACTCACTGCGATGACTGACAGAAAGCTGATGATGAAAGACGGAATGCTTGTCTAATTTGATAATTAGTTGATTTGATAATGTGATGATTGTCGCTTCAACGAATTAGCTAATCATCACATCAGCTAACTCTCCAATTAATACCATGAGGATCGATATTTTAACAGTAGTCCCTAAATTATTAGAAAGTCCATTCTCCCATTCGATCCTAAAACGAGCACAGGAAAAGGGGTTGGTGGAAATTCATATTCACAACATCCGTGACTTTGCAACCAACAAACACAAATCGGTTGATGACGCCCCATTTGGCGGTGGTGCCGGCATGGTGATGATGATTGAACCCGTTGTACTTTGCATCGAACATCTTCAGGCACAACGAAAATATGACGAAGTGATTTACATGAGTCCGGACGGTGAATTGCTTGATCAGAAAAAAGCAAACCGGATTTCTCTTCTAAACAATGTGATTGTTTTATGCGGACATTACAAAGGAATTGATGAGCGCATCCGGCAGCATTTTATTACAAGCGAAATCTCTATCGGCAACTATGTTTTATCCGGAGGAGAATTGGCAGCCGCCGTTTTAGTTGATGCAATGATTCGCTTGTTGCCAGGGGTTTTAAACGATGAAACTTCCGCTCTCTCTGATTCCTTCCAGGATGACCTGATCGCTCCGCCCGTGTATACCCGTCCGGCTGAATTCCGTGGATTGAAAGTGCCTGATATCCTGGTTTCAGGAAATACCCCTGAGGTCGAGAAGTGGCGGCATGAGCAATCGTTGCTGCGAACAAAGGAGAGACGACCAGACTTAGGAGAGCAGCAGTAGCCAGCCGCAGTCTGCAGAACTGCCTACAGCGGCTGCCACTGCCTACTTGCTAAATAACTCAATTATTTAAAAGATTGTTGCCTTAAACATTTGGGGCATAGAGAATTTTCCTATATTTGCGCTCCGTTTTAGAAAAAAACACGCTTAAAAAGGTAAAATCATGGATTTGATAAAATTTGCCGAAGAGGCCTTAGTAGAAAAGAAAAATATGCCCGACTTTAAAGCGGGAGACACCATAACTGTTCATTACAAGATTATTGAAGGAACAAAAGAACGTATTCAGCAATACCAGGGTGTTGTGCTTCAGCGCAAAGGTTCAGGTGTTTCACAGACTTTTACGGTTCGTAAAATTTCGAATGGTGTAGGCGTGGAGCGTATCTTTCCTCTTTACTCTCCGAAGATTGATAAAATTGTGGTGGACAAAAGAGGTATTGTTCGCAGAGCACGGATTTTCTACCTGAGAAATATTTCCGGAAAGAAAGCACGTATCGAAGAGAAGAAATCATAATACGCTAATCGTATTCATAAAAAAGTCCTTGGTCGGAAAGACGAAGGACTTTTTTTATTGTCTTAATTTCTGTTGAACAACAGCCGGAAATAAAATTTGGGATTGCTGAGTTTTACCCGCAGGTTTACATCTTCAAACATGCACGTAATTAAATCACGCACTTCTTTATTCTTTGAAGCGTTATTCACCACCATGTTGAAAGGCCATTCATATTTTGCAAATCCCTGGAGCTTGCGGCTTAGTTTGAGTTCACTCCAAAGAGCATCGTATATTTTCTTATCGTAATCCGCCAGGAACGATTTATCAAAACGGTCTGCTGCTATAGCTTGCTGAATCTGTTTTGCAGCCAGCATTCCGCTGATCATTCCATTTCCTATTCCTTCACCGGTAAAAGGATCTATCAACGAAGCAGCATCACCGACCAGCAAAAAATTATCTCCGGAAATTTTTCTTTTCTTCGATCCAAGAGGCAAGCCCCAGCCTTTGATATCACCGATCAATTCAGCATTTTGAAAACGTTCGCTGATAGGCGGATAGGATTTAATCAGATCCAACATGAGCTGCCGGAGATTTATTTTTTTCTCACCTACTACAGAACTCAGCATCCCAACTCCAACGTTCGCTTCACCGTTTGGCAACGGAAATATCCAGAGATAACCGGGCAATAATTCTTTCAAAAAATGAAGCTCAATGAAATTCTGCTCATGAAATTTTGTGACTCCTTTGTAATAAGCACGCAAACCTGCGCAATAATGTTCACTTTCCTTTTTAATCGTGGATAGATTTCTTGCTACCATCGAACGATCACCTTCTGCTCCAACCACCAACTTACAACTGATTTGCTTTTCAGTTCCGTTTTGTTTGTATGACAGCGTAATCCCTTTTCCTTCCCGTTTTATTTCCTTCACATCCGCATTTTCAATCACCGTTGCGAATGAGCGATCAATCTTTTTGAAAAGATGATTATCAAAATGAATGCGTTTTGAAATGAAGCCGGGAGCATTTTTCAGTTTTGACAAATCCGTTGAGAAGGGAATGTCAACAAAACTTCCGTTGGGAGCGACAAATTTTACACCGTAGCTTTCGAGAAATTCATTATTTTTTTCATTGATTTCATCAGCGAATTTTCCATCCAACTTTTCCAGCACGTCCACTACCTTTCCGCTTAGAGCGTCACCACAAATTTTATCGCGGGGGAATTTTTCCTTTTCCAATAAAATGTGGGGAATTTTTTCCCTACATAAGAAAAGTGAAGTCGTAATTCCTGCAGGACCGGCTCCTGCAATTAGTATGTCTGTATGCTCATTCATTCGCACAAAGGAAAGTTTTTCCTTCCATATTTTAATCATCCATAAAAATCTGGAGATATTTTTGTAAATTAGTCGTTTAAAGAAAATCTGACAATTAAAATCATTTGCTATGGCAACACTCGAAAAAAATGCTTCAGCTGTAAACACAAATGTTTACAAAGTGGCAACTTACACTGCGTTGGGAATGATTTTATTTTTCCTCCTGATGAAATTAATCGGGTTGGTGACCCTTGTCGAATTACGATTTTTCAATTTTTTTATTATGTTCCTTGGAGTTCGTTATAAGCTACTCGAAACACGAAGAGTAAATGACGGCAAGCTTGAATATTTGCAGGGAATGCTTACGGGTTTTTTAACATCGCTTTTTACAGCCATCTTCTTCGCGATCTTTATTTTTATTTATTTGAGTATCGACCACTCTTTTCTGGCTTACATCAAAGCAACGCAACCTTTCGGGAGTTATCTGTCTGCCTCTTCTGCAGCACTGATCACCGTGATTGAAGGAGTTGCAGGAGGCTCTATCCTTACTTTTGCATTGACGCATATTTTAAATAAGGACGATGACCAGGGCTGAGATAAAATGATTAATTACTAAGTTCTAATTACTAATAAATATTTCTAATAATTAGTATTGAACAAATTGAACTTCATTCGTATGTAATGTTTAGAATTTAGTCCTTTACAATTGATGCAAAAGATTTTCAATGTTCGTGTGTATGCAATTATCATCAATGAAAAAAATGAATTGTTGCTCAGCGATGAATACCATTACGAAAAATTCATTACAAAATTTCCGGGTGGAGGTTTGCAATACGGGGAAGGAACCATTGATTGTGTAAAACGTGAGATGCTTGAAGAAACGGGTAGTCAAACGGAAGTCGTCAGTCATTTCTACACAACCGATTTTTTTCAGCGTTCTGCATTTAATAAGAGCCACCAGATTATCAGCATCTATTACTTAGTTCGTTTGCTGGAACCCTTGAAGATTGAAACAAAAATAAAAGCATTCGACTTCGAAACTGTCATTGAAGATGCACAAGCTTTTCGTTGGGTTCCCTTGAATGAGTTGAATGAAAACATGTTCACTCTTCCAATTGATAAGAAGGTTGGTGAAATGATTTTGCAAGTAGTTAAATAAGTGATCTGCGAAATATGAACAAAGACGAAATACGAATGATTGACGCGATTCGTATTTCGGTCCATTCGCATTTCGAAGGCCACTACTTCAATAGTTTAGTTCCCCGAAACCCTTCCTGTTTTAATTTTACGATTAACGAATTCGCTTCCTCTTTACTTTTTATTCCGCTTACTAATAAATAATACCTGCGGTGGTTAACATCACCAACCGTTTTTACCATTACTGAATCCAGTTTGTAGTCAATTAAAATATCCGTAGCCATGTAGAAGGCATGTTTCCAGTATTCCGTTTTCCAGATGTAAACGGTAATTCCCTCAAGCGATTTCCTATTTCCGAAACAATCCCACACTTCATTTTCTCTCAACATGCTGTCATTTAAGGGAAGGTAATCAAGTAAATCGAGCGTTTGAATTTTTACGGGAACAACACCATACGGTATCATCCCAATTTTCTGTGCTGCGGATCGGGTGAGATCAATGATCCGGCTTTTTCTGAAAGGTCCGCGATCATTGATGCGAACGACTACGCCTTTATTATTTTGCTTATTCGTTACATGAACGAACGTATTGAAAGGCAGCATACGATGTGCTGCCGTAAAATCATATTGTTCGTAGATATCGCCACTGCTTGTTTCGAGTCCCTGAAAATTGTCATGATAAAAAGACGCTTTCCCATCTTTTTGCAACGAGTCATTTTGTTCCTCGCCGTGACAAGCGGAGACACTCAAAACAATTATCAAAAAAAAGTAAACACGAATCGACATGCCGCAAGTTAGAAATGAAATCTGAAAGATGAAAAACGATACCCATACTTTCTTGCTTCAGATTTCAACTTTCTGATTTCAATTCAGCCGTTTGGTAATCACTCCGTCTATTCTTTGCAAAAGTTCAACAGGGTTAAACGTTCGCCAGTTTAGCTCATTTAACTCGCCACCGAAAACTAAATAATAATCGATGTTATTTTTTTCAAACTCCTTTAATACGTGAGGAAGAAAATTAATGGCAGCAACCCATCCGTCTTCCACATCCTGGAACCATTCTTCATAATAACAATCATCAGAAGCGTGAAAGTTCAGTACATTTTCACCGATGAGAATAAATTTTTTGATTCCTTCGTCCATCATGGGTTCGATGACTTCACGTTTTAAAAACATAATATCATTGTAAAGCGCGTCATTCCATTCACCAATAAACTCTAACACAGCAAACTTACGGTCATAGTCAGCATAGAGTACCTTGAGATAAAGTGTATTCGATCCGAACTCATCCCATTGAGGATGGATGTAGTAATTGTAAACAGTGTTTGAAAATTCAAACTCATTATAAACCGCGCCATGAAAAGGCGACAATTCATCTTCCGAAGCGATGTACAATTCACGCCATTGGTAATATGGTTCTATCTCTTGCATATATACTGCAAAGTTAAGAACGTAAATTGGAAGTTGAAAATGCTGATTTGCTTATTAGCTGATTTGCTAACTTGCTAATTGAGACTTCGATGATTTTTGTTTCTTTTGCATTAAATATTTAAATCATGAACAGAAGAAGTTTTATTAAAACATCGGGAGCTGTTGCCACGTTAGCAACCATTGCTCCCTCACTTGCTCTTGGCCAATCCTCTTCTCAGCAAATTTCTCCAACATTGGTGAAAGCGATGAAAGATCGAATCCTTCCCATTACAAAAGCAGAACGTCTTCGGCGAATTGAGCAGGCCCGCCAGCTCATGTTTGAAAATAAAATGGATGCACTATTTATGGAAGGCGGAACGTCACTCAACTATTTTTCAGGAGTGTCGTGGGGACGAAGTGAACGGATATTCGGTATGTTGCTTTTTCAAAAGGGAGAACCTGTTTTCATTGCACCTAAGTTTGAAGAAGGGCGCGCGCAAGAACAAACAGATGATGCGAAACTTTATACATGGGAAGAAAATGAAAGTCCGTATGCGCTGATTAAAACAATTATGAGTGATCAGGAACTCCTCACTGCTTCGCTCGGAGTAGAAGAAACCACACGTTATTTTATCACAGAAAATTTAGGAAAAAATATTTCTTCGCTGAAAATACAAAACGCAAAACCCGTTATTGCCGGTTGCAGAAGCATCAAATCTCAACATGAAATAACACTCATGCAAATTGCAAATGACATCACTGCCGAGGTTTACAAAGCTGCCGTATTGCTACTGAAAGAAGGAATGGGCGAACGTGAATTAGGCAACATCATCTCCAATCTTTTTGCAGAGTTTGGTGCGGATGGAGGCGCACTCGTTTTATTCGGTGAAGCTTCTGCTTATCCTCACGGTTTGGTGAAAGAAAGCAAACTGAAAGAAGGTGACATTGTGTTGATTGATGGTGGCTGTTCGGTTGAAAATTATGAATCGGACATTACACGCACGACTGTATTCGGAAAACCGACCGAAATGATGAGAAACGTATGGTCTATTGTGCGCAAGGCGCAGGACGCAGGACTGAAAGCTGCAAAACCCGGTATTGCAGCAGAAGATGTAGATGCAGCGGCACGAAAAATAATTTCAGAGAGCGGTTACGGTCCCGGCTACAAATATTTTACACACCGTCTGGGTCATGGTATTGGCATGGACGGTCATGAGTGGTTTTATCTTGTCGGAGGAAATAAATATTTGTTAAAGACAAGTAATATGTTCAGCAATGAGCCGGGAATTTATATACCGGGAGAATTTGGAATTCGCATAGAAGATGAAATGCTGATCACCCAAAACGGTGCGAAGCTTTTGCTTCCGCAGCAGGAGAGTTTAGAGAAGATATTTTAAAGAGTTCAACTGTTTATAGTTCTTAGCCCCTGTATTACTATTCCATGAAAATCTTTATTGAAACCGAACGGCTTATTTTAAGAGAACTTCTCTCAACGGACGATGAAAGAATGTTTGAATTAGATTCCGACCCTGAGGTTCATACTTTTTTAGGAAACAAACCCGTAAAGAGCATCGAAGAAAGCAGAGCCATCATCCAATCGGTCCAGCAACAATACATTGACAATGGAATTGGTCGCTGGGCAGTAGTTGAAAAATCATCCGGAAGTTTTGTGGGCTGGACAGGTTTAAAACTGATCAAAGAACTCACCAACAATCACATTGATTTTTACGATGTAGGATATCGGTTAATCAAAAAATATTGGGGAAAAGGATATGCAACTGAATCTGCTAAAGCTTCGGTGCAGTATGGTTTTGAGCAAATGCAGCTGAATGAAATCTTCGGCATCACACACGTAGAAAATATAAAATCGAAAAGAGCTTTGGAAAAATGCGGATTGAAATTTATTGAAACTTTTGAACACAATGGAATACCATGCAATTGGTTTCGTATCACCAAAGAAGAATGGGAAAGGCAAAATAAGATTGAACAATGAACATACTTTTTGTTTGCAGCAAAAATAAGTGGAGAAGCAGAACTGCAGAAACTATTTTCAAAAACTCGGCAACGCATCAAATAAAATCAGCAGGAACGGATGGAGACGCAAGAATTAAATTAAACAAAAAACATTTAACCTGGTCTGACTTGATTTTTGTCATGGAAAATAAACATCGGCAAATTATTAAGGAGAAGTTTCAAACAGAACTTCTCACAACTAAAATAATAGTTCTTGATATTCCGGATGAGTACCAATACATGAACGAGGAGTTAATACTATTACTTAAAACAGCTGTCATGCCATACTTAGAGAAGCATTCATGAAGATGTCGAAATGCGCTGAGTATACTATTTTTTCTTTTTCTTGTTACTTTTCTATAGAAGAAAAGTAACTCCCGATAAACGTTGGGACAGGCGCCAGAATCGTGCGTTGATTGGGCTATTGTAATTTGGCACGAAAGGAAATAAGGGATACTGAAACAAGTTCAGTATTCAGTATGACAAGTCTGTAAATTGCAGGAGCGAGACTATCTAAACCCGATTGAAGCGCATCCCGAGAAGTCGGGATAAAGCGGAAAGCGGGACAGAAGTTTATAGAAAGAACAATCTTATCTTTACTAAAAATCGCTGCGATGAAAAAACTAATCTTTCTTCTCTTTTGCATTCCCGTGAGCTCGTTTTCTCAAAGCGGCTGGAATTACCTGTTAAATGCTCCTGTTGTTTCGCAGCGCTTTGATGATGTTTATTTTGTAAATGATTCCACCGGATGGGCTGCAAATGGTGAAGGTGAAATTTATAAAACGTCAGACTACGGAAATTCCTGGACCGTACAATTCGATGACTTCCTTCATTATTTCAGAGCCATTGAATTTCTTAACGACACGCTTGGATTTGCCGGGACGTTGGACACTTCCGTTTATCGCACAACCGATGGCGGAACAACATGGAATTTAATCAACCAGAATTTTCCGAATCCGGTTTCCGGTACGTGTGGCATCGGGCATTTTGGAAATACCATTGTTATGGTCGGCATTTGGAGTACTCCTGCGCACATTTTACGGTCAACAGATGGAGGAACAACCTGGACATATACTGACATGTCGGCTTATGCCGATGCTTTAATAGACTGTTGGTTCAAAAACGCCGACACCGTTTTTGTAAGCGGGCAAGGAACAAATTCAATCAATAACAAAGGAGTAATTCTTCGCTCAACAGACGGAGGAGTTACATGGCAGCAAGTCGGGCAATCACCATCCGCAAATACGTATTGCTGGAAATTGCAGTTCACATCTCCGTCGGTGGGTTATTCATCCTGCGAAGAAGGTGGATCTGCATCTCGCATTTTGAAAACCCTTGATGGCGGTGCATCCTGGTTTCCGTTGACGGTGACAAACCTGAACATCGATATGGAAGGAATCGGTTTTGTAAATGATACCACGGGATGGGTTGGCGGATGGAGCGTTGGAATGTATGAGACAACAAACGGCGGCAACAGCTGGTCGTATCTTAATTTCGGGCAAAACTTAAACAGGTTTGTCTTTCTGCATCCTGATCTTGGTTATGCTGCCGGTATGTCAATCTATAAATTTGATGGATTAACAACAACAGGACTCCATCCGAATGATTCAGAAATTAAATACATTCATCAGTTTGAGCTATCTCCAAATCCGGTCAAAGACATTTTGAAAATCACGTTGCACATTAACAAAAACACGCAGGCGATTTTTGAAGTGTATGATGACAATGGAAAATCAGTAAAGAAATTTGTCCATGGTTGGTTGACGAAGAACACGTATCTTTTTGAATATACTACAGAGAAGTTCAGGTCGGGAAATTATTATGTTGTCCTCCGAACCAATGAACATTTTCTGACAAAAAGATTTACCGTCGTAAAATAAAAAAATATCAATTATGCTCAGACTGACATTCGGCTAGTTGGCACAACAGCAATGAACGAACGGATGCTGAAACAAGTTCAGCATGGCAGGCTCTCCTCGCTTGACAAACGGGAAGAAAAAATTATTTCGATTTAAACCTGCAGCTCAACAAGGTGATATCATCGGTGTACGAACGGCTCTGCTTGTAAGCAGAAAGAAAACTGATGAGCTGGCGATGCAAATCTTCGATACTCTCCACGTTGATCCTGTCAACAAGAAATTGACGCAGGCGCCCCAAACCAAAATCGCTTCCTTCATCATTCTCTACTTCGATCACACCATCCGTATAGCAATGCAACAAAGCATTTTCAGGAATGAAAACTTTTCCCTGGTTCACAAAAGGAAGTTCTTCAAACATGCCAAGACCTGTACAACCTTCGTTGAGCATGTATACCACTTTCCCATGTAACAAAATAGGTGCGTTGTGCCCGGCATTCACGTAATTCAATTCGCGCTTTTTGGAATTGTAACGTCCGATAAAAAAGGTAATGAACTTCTCCCCTTTTGCGCTCGTGAACACATTTCCATTCAGTTGCTTCACCAGTTCGGTAAGTGACGTATTGTGCTGCACGTAAGCATGCAGGTTTGCCTGGAAATTACTCATCAGCAACGCAGCGGGAATTCCCTTGCCGGAAACATCAGCCATGCAAAAAACAAATTCGTCCTCGTTGATGGGAATAAAATCGTAATAGTCTCCTCCTACTTCCTGGTGCGGCAGATAGGTTGAATGCAACTCATATTTATCGTTCACCGGTAATGAAACAGGAAACAACATGTTCTGCATTTGTGCAGCGAGCTCGAGTTCCTTCCGTATCCCTGCCTGGCGGATTTTCTCGTCTGACACAATGTTATTTTCAATGGCCACGACAATGAGGTTGGTGATGGTTTGAATAAACGGAATCAGTTCATTTTTTTTCTGGATGGTTGCATCATGCATGCCTCCAACCAATGCATAAGCAAGTACATGATCTTTGTGAAAAACAGGAATGATGGTATCAAAACTTTTTATCCATAATTCTTTTTCCGATTCAAGATCATGAACATGATTTAATTCTTCCAGAATTTTTTCGAGATTGAAATTGTGAAATCCTTTATCAGTTCCGTACAGCAACGAACACTTCCATTCATGTTCGTGAATGAGCAAAGCAAGACGCTCGACTTTCAGCTGACTGTGTAATACGTGTTCATACACATCCAACAATTGCTTTGTGGTAAAATTATAGTTGATCGCCTTTGAAATCTGCAAGAGCCAATGCAACTGCAATTTTTTAGCCTGCAACTCTGCTGTGAGGTCGTTTACTTCAGGGGATCCGGTGATGTGTTTTTCGGTTGACAAGGAAGTTCTTAATTGTTAGTTCTTAGTTGTTGGTCGATAGTAGACAGTAGCCGATTAAGGAAATAACCATTTAACCATTCAGCAATGTCACAATTCTAATATCTCAATTCTCATATCTCACATCTTCTCCTTTAACTTGACAATAATATCAGGAAGCTGTTTAATAAACGCCAACTCTCTCATCTTCTCTCTCGCCTCTTGTGTCGGCGCACCGAAATATGTTTTTCCTCCTTCAAGAGATTTCGGCACTCCGGATTTTGCAAGCACGACAGCACCTTTGCCAATGGTCAGATCTTTTGATACACCAACCTGTCCCCACAATATCACATCGTCTTCAATGGTTGCAACTCCTGCAATACCTACTTGCCCGGCAAACAAACAATTTTTCCCTACCACGGTATCGTGACCAATGTGAACAAGGTTATCGATTTTGGTTCCCAGCCCGATGATGGTATCTCCGGAAACACCTTTGTCAATTGTACATCCTGAACCGATCTCCACATGATCGTGAATGACGGCGCGTCCGCAGGAAATCATTTTATCATATCCTTCCGGTTTGCGCTTAAAATAGAATGCATCGCCACCGATGACGGTGTTCGCGTGAATGATGACATAATCACCGATAACGCTGTGATCATAAATGCTTACGTTGGAATGGATGATGCAATGCTTCCCGATCTTTACATGGTTGCCGATGAATGCCCCGGGCTGAACGATCGTTCCCTCACCGATTACAGCACTGTCGCTGATACTTTTTGACGAAGGTTCAAAGCTGTGGAAGTGTTTTACAATCGTATTGTATGCATCGAACGGTTGTTCGCTGTACAACAATGCTTTTCCTTCGGGTGCTTCAATTTTTTTATTGATGATGACAAAGGTGGCGGCAGAGGTTAATGCTTTGTCGTAATATTTCGGATGGTCCACAAATGTGACATCACCGCTTTCTACTTTATGAATCTCATTGATGCCTGAAACTTTCATTCCTCCATCACCGATAACGGTGGAAGAAGTCAATGCTGCAAGATCGTTCAGGGTTTGAGGTACTTTAAATTTCATATCGTTACAAATGTAAATATTTTTGAATCGGTTGGTTCAATGAGGGAATTCAATTATTCTCTTTTATTAACAGGATAACATGACTGAAGACCAACGGCTAGTGATAAGAAGCAGGGATGGCTCCAAAATTTTATAGGTTTTTATATGTCACTTTTCTTTAGAAGAAAAGTAACCAAAAGAATCGTGCGTTACCGAGGCAATTTTATTCTTCTCGTTCCTTGAAGAATAAACCGCGGCTTACAACACCCCTTCCCACAAATGCCCAACCTGTCTGTGTTGTAACCGCTCTTGCTTGGTAACGCACCGTCGCGTTGATTTAACTTTGGGATGCGGAAAACTATTTTGTGTTGCTTTCAATTTAAATTGAGTCGCTTTAAATACTTTCGTGCAGCCGTCGACTGTGGTCTGTGGACGATGACAAGTAAACCGTAAACAAAATTGCTTAAATCCTTTTTTCAAAAAGAACTTCTTGAAGCCGGTTGCGATGAAGCCGGTCGCGGTTGTCTTGCGGGTCCTGTGTTTGCTGCTGCCGTGATTCTTCCGTTGAACTTCAAACATAAATTACTGAATGATTCGAAACAGTTGACAGAAGCAGAACGCAATTTCCTTCGGCCGATCATTGAAAAAAAAGCATTGGCGTGGGCAGTTGCTTCTGTCTCACACGAAGAAATTGATGAAATCAACATTCTGAATGCGTCCTTTCTTGCTATGCATCGCGCATTGGATCAACTGAAACAAATACCACAATTGCTTTTGATTGACGGCAACCGTTTTAATAAATACAAAAATATTCCGCATCAATGCATCATTGAAGGCGACGCAAAATATGCTTCCATTGCGGCAGCTTCGGTGCTTGCAAAAACATATCGTGATGAACGCATGCAGGGGCTACACGATCAATTTCCCCGGTATTCCTGGAATACCAACAAAGGCTACGGAACGAAAGCACATCGTGCAGCCATTGCTGAACATGGGATTACAACATTTCACCGGAAAACTTTTCGTCTTCTTCCTGACCAACTGGAAATTGAGTTTTCAGGAGCCTTTTCTTCCTAGTCTTTTCAACACAGTTGTGTAAGTAATTAGAATGCGTTTCACCGTAAGCGCCATTGCTTTAATGATAGCTTTGTCCGAAGCAAAATTATTTTTACCACTTCATGAAACGCGTTGTTCTCTCATCCATCATTACGCTTGGCATTTTGGTCTTGCTTGCAGTCGCCTATTTTTATTTCCAGCGCTATTCAATCATTACCGCGGATCCGATGAATGCGATTCCTTCCAACGCAATATTTTTTATTGAGACAAAAAATGCAAAGGCTACTTCACAAAAACTGGTTTCAGAAAATTTACTTGGTTCATTGACCAATGCAGACTCCACCACAACTAACAATTTACTTTTGCTTGATTCAGCGTTTTCGACAAACGATGCTATCAAAGATATCTGGGAAGATAAAACCATTTTTATTTCCGCTCATCTCACGAAGGCAAACAGTTTCGACTATCTCTATCTTGCCAATGTCCCCTCATCCTGGACGGATGCAAAAACTGTTCATTTCATTTCTGAAGCTTTTCATATCGAATCATCCGATAGTAAGCGAGTCTATGAAAATGTAGTCGTTCACGAATTGGCCATTTCTCCGGATAAAAATTTTTCGTTCGCTGTGACGAAAGGAATTTTCATCGGTAGCTTTACTTCTTTCCTCATCGACGATGCTATCCGTCAATTGAAAAACGGATCTTCATTCAGCAAATCAAAAGCATTCACGAAAGTTTCCAAATCACCGGATGCAAAGGATGAAGCATCGGTATATATCAATTATATCAGCCTGCGCGAGTTCCTTTCTGCTTTCTCATCCTATAGTAACAATAGTTTGTTTAGTGGTATCGGTTCGTTTGCAAGATGGAGTAAGTTGGCAACTGAAATACTCGATAACGGTATCATCCTGCGCGGGCTTACAGCCTCAACAGATTCGTCAGATTATATTACAACATTGAAAATGCAACAGCCGCAAAAAATCCTGATGACGGAAATTCTTCCTTCTCGAACCGCTTTGCTTTTACACATTGGAGTAAGTGACTATTCAAAATATTTCCATCACCTTCTTAACAATTCAACCTATTATGATTCGCCGGATAAGCGGTCACAAATGGTTGGTTTGTTGGAAAATAAATTTACTGTCGATGTTGAAAAACTTTTTACGGAATGGATAGGCAACGAATTGGCGCTTGTAGTTACTGAACCCGGAAGTGCTTCATTCGAAAACAGCAGTTATGCTTGTCTTAAAGCAAATGATATAGAAATGGCTTTGACAGATTTGAGCAAGCTTGAAACTGCGATTAACATAAAAGGAACCAGCGACCTGGGAGAATACAGAAAGCATCCCTTACGGTTTATCAATCTTGCAGGACTTGCTCCGCTTTTTTACAGCGGCCTTTTCAGCAACGTGAACAAGTTTTATTATACAGCCATCGGTTCCTACATCATTGTTGCAAACCAGGCCGGTGCGCTTCGAAGTTTCGTTGATGATTACGAAGACAACAAAATCCTTTCAACAGATGTTGTTTACAAAAACGTTTCAAGGAACCTGGAGCGAACCTCTAACTTTTTGCTGTATGCCAATCTTGAACGTGCAAAAAATATTTTCCGGCATTACGGTTCCGAGGACTTAAATTCCATGATTGATAAAAACCAGACGCTCATGAACCGGTTTACTTCTTTTACTTTTCAACTTACAAATCAGCATGAAGATTACAAAACGAGTGTTCAGTTTTTATCCGGCAAAGAAAAAATTAAAAATGTAAACCTGTTATGGGCTGCCCAGTTGGACACTGCCATTGATATGGCTCCATTTTTAGTTACCAACCCGGAAACTAAAAACAAATCCATTGTGGTGCAGGACATGGCTCACAACCTTTACCTGATTGATGATGCAGGAAATATTGTTTGGAAGAAAGTACTGCCGGAAAAAATCATGAGTACATTTCATGTCGTGGATGCTTACAAAAATGGACAAGAGCAGATTCTTTTCAATACGTCATCGCAACTTTACCTGCTTGACCTGAGCGGAAATGATTATGGCAATTATCCAATTCATTTGCCGGCAACTGCGACCAATGGTTGCGAGGTGTTTGATTTTGACCAGGCGAAAAATTATAAAATATTTGTTGCTTGCAACAACCGATTAGTATATGCCTACGACATAAGCGGAAAACCGATGACAGGCTGGTTTTTCTATCAGCCGGTAAGCAATGTTACTAAACCGTTGCAGTATTTTAAAACCGGTGACAAGGACTACATTGTTGTTTACAACAATACCGGAAATGTTTTCGTGCTTGACAGGAAAGGAACTATCCGGACATCGCTGAAGCAAACCTTCATTGGAAAACATTCTTCTTTCTCACTTATGCCGGGCGATTCACTCGAAGAAGATCATCTTGTTACAACCGATACAAGCGGAACTGTCCTGAATATTTTTTTCAATGGCGTCATCAAATCGAAATCCTATGCCAAACAAAAATCCGAACATGCTTTTGCGGTTGCTGATCTGGATGGCGATGGAAAAAATGATTTTGCTTTTCTCGATTTCAACCGGATAAAAGCAATCAAACAGGATGGTACTGAAATCTACAGCCACGTCTTCAGCTCAGCCCTTTCCAATGATCTGTATGCATTCTCATTTGCGAATTCATTTCAACAATTAGCAGCAGGATCGAATGCAGAAAATAAATTTTATGTCCTGAACAAGGACGGAAAACCTTCAAACGGTTTCCCTGTGAAAGGCTTCAAAGCTATTGTAACTAATGATTGGGGAAGCGAGGGAAAAAGAATCTTAGTCACATCCGGTACCGATGGAAATGTGTACTTATACATTGTTGATTAATTTTTCCTTTTGAATTATTTGATAAATCGCTTACGTTTGCGAGACAAAAGCTATTTTTCATGATCGCTTTTCCTCTCACGCAGTACTTTCGAAAAATATTTTCCGATATATTCATACACAAAAACCACCATCATGAAAAAACTACTTACTATCCTGCTTTCTTTCTTCCTGCTTCAACACCTGCATGCCCAGGAGATGCTTGGCATTGCAAACAGCAATTATGCAGGAACAAACGGATTGAGTTTAAATCCGAGCAACTTTGTTGAGAATAGAAACAACCTCGACATCAACTTGCTTACTTACGGAATCAGTTTCGATAATGATTATCTCTATTTTCCCAAAAGCAAAATCACTGCCTTTGGATTCAGCAACCTGGTCGACCTCAGCCAGAACAGGGGTTATACGGATGCGAAAAATTATGCGAACCATGATAATAGAAATTTTAACCTGAACCTGTTGCTTCGCGGACCATCTGCTACGTTTCATGTTGCAGATCACTGGTTCGGTATTCAAACAAATCTTCGATTTGGTTTAAACATTTCTGATCTGAATTATGGAATCGCAAAATTCGGGTATGAAAAAGATGGTTTGCATTATGCTCCGCTGCAAGGCCAGCGTATTACTGCCGATCCATTTTCAGTCGGAACGATGTTGTGGAGAGAACTTGCTGTTACGTATGGTCATAAAATCTATAGCAAGGAAAAAAATTACCTGAAAGGAGCCATCACGATAAAACGTGAAGCGTCATTCGGATCAGGATGGGCAACCTCCAAAGGATTTTCTTACCAAATTGATTCCAATCTAATGAATGTCTATAATCCGAATATTCAATATGGCCATGCCACATCTGATGACCTTAAAGATTTAAGCGGAGGCGATATTCTTTCCAACAAATTTATATTGGGAACAGGTTGGGGATTTGATTTCGGAGTCACGTATGAATATCGCCCGGATTATGAGAATTCAAAATATGAAATGGACGGTCAACGAATTGATGATCCCACGTTGAACAAATACAAATTGCGGGTAGGATTAAGTGTTACCGATGTCGGTTTTATTCATTTCGATAAGCGCACGCAGCAATTTGATTTAAGTGCTTCTTCGCTCTATCAATGGTATGGCTGGGATACTGTACACATTCAGAATCTCGCATACTTCGATTCGACAAACAGCGCCAACTCTTTTGGGAATGGCAGCCAATCATTGAAAAGCTCTGCGTATGATATGGGACTTCCACGAGCCATCAATATGAATGTAGACTATTCCATTGCAAAATATGTTTATGCAAATGCAACATGGATTCAACGGTTGAAAAGAAATGAACCTGAAGTTACCGCTACCAGTTTAATTTCCCTTACTCCGCGATTTGAAAAAGACTGGATTGAAGTGGCAGTACCAATGTCCTATTATCAATACAGCCAGTTCAGGATTGGATTAGCTTTACGTCTTGCAAGTTTCGTAATCGGATCTGATAAATTCGGATCCCTGCTTGGCTTAGCTGATTTGGGAGGAATGGATGTTTACACCTCTTTGAAATTCACCATTGGCCGTCATCGAATTAAAGATAAAGATTATGACGGAGTTTCAGACAAGAAAGATCTGTGTCCGAACGATAAAGGAACATGGGCTACGATGGGTTGCCCGGACAGAGACCGCGATGGCATTGCTGATAAAGATGATGCATGTCCTGATATTTCCGGTCTTGCAAAATTCAAGGGTTGTCCTGATACGGATGGTGATGGCATTCCGGATAAAGATGATGAGTGCCCAACAGTGGCCGGACTTCTTATATTCAATGGTTGTCCTGATACAGATGGCGACAGTATTCCGGATCCGAAAGACAGCTGTGTTACTGTTGCAGGCCTGGCAAGATTTAACGGCTGTCCTGATACAGACGGTGATGGTATTCCTGATAAAGAAGACAGTTGTGTTACGGTTGCCGGTCTTCCACAATTCCATGGTTGTCCTGATACGGATAATGATGGTCTTGCAGATCCGCAAGACAGTTGCCCTCTTGTGGCCGGACCTCCTTCCAATCATGGATGTCCTGTGATCGAAAAAGTGGTGATACCTGCAGCTCCTGTTAAAGTGGAACTTACCAAGGAAGAACAGGAAGTCATCAACAAAGTATTCAAGAACCTGGAGTTTGAAACAGGAAAAGCAGTCATTCGTCAAAGTTCTTTTGCTTCACTCGATGAACTTACTTTGTTGCTGAAAAAGAAAACGAACTTCAAACTGTTGATTGACGGTCATACAGATAATGTTGGTGGAAAAGCATACAACCAGAAGTTATCGCAAGCGCGCGCTGATGCGGTGAAAAAATATCTTACTGACAAAGGTGTCGAAGCTACACGAGTCACTTCGAAAGGTTACGGAATGACAAAACCTATCGCCAGCAATAAAACTCCGGATGGTCGCCAGAAGAACAGAAGAGTTGAGTTTACAATTGTAGAATAATCATTCCCTTTGAGAGACAAAAAAATCCCCCGATTCATCGGGGGATTTTTTTTGTCTCCATAAAAAAGCCGCTTCAAAAAATTTGAAGCGGCCTTACCATTCTCACAAAAAAAATTACTGCACAATTAATTTTCCACTCAGTACATTACCATCATCATCACTTACCTGGTAGAAATACAAACCCTGACCGAGATTATTTTTTGTCACTTGAAAATCACCGTTCGAAAGGTTTTCTTTCACCAGCACCAATCTTCCTGTGTTGTCAACTATTTTAAAAGTGACATTGCCAACGGTATTCTCAATATGAAGGATCGCATTTTCTGAAACAGGATTTGGATAAATACCTGCCGTTGCTACACCGTTTGTTCCGGAAACTGATAAACGATGTTCTGAATGCCAGCTCTGGCAAGGATTCGTACCAACATGAACACTGTCGCACCAGGTGGCAGTGCAACTTGTTCCTGCACTTGAATCAGTTATCGTAAGACATACATAATAGGTTCCTGTTTGAGCATAGAGATGACTCGGGTTGGATGCTTCAGAAGTTGTTCCATCACCAAAGTCCCACGCATACGTAACTGTTCCCGGAATATTTGGTGTCGCACCAAAATGAATATTTAGATTATTCATGCCGTGATGGCTGGAATGAAAATGTGCGTTGCAAACAGGTTGAGGTGCGATCACGTGAACACTGTCACACCACGTTGACGTACAAAAAATAGTTCCACCTGCAGAATCAGTAACAGTCAGGCACACATAATAAGTGCCATCAGCTGTATACGTATGAGTTGGTGAATGAAGATCAGAAACGGAACCGTCACCAAAATCCCATGCGTACGTTGTTCCGTAAGGATTGGTAGCTCCATGGAAATTTACATTTGCATGATTCGAGTTGCTCGTGTTATGACCAAAATGTGCATTGCATACAGGAACTGGAATCGTAACATGCACGCTGTCGCACCAGGTTGCAGTGCAAAGAATAATTCCTGCAGATGAATCTGTAACCGTCAGGCAAACATAATATGTTCCGGGTTGCGCATAGATGTGATTGGTAGATTCTTGAGTAGAACTCGAATTAGAACCATCACCAAAATCCCACGCATACGTAGTTCCATCAGGATTTTCTTCAGCTGAAAAATGAATATTGGCAGGATTCGATGTTGGATCAAACTCAAAGTGCGCATCGCAGGAAGGCGGAGGAGGGTTCTGCACATGAATGCTGTCGCAATGTGTATCTGTACATAAAATATTTCCACCGGAAGAATCAGTTACCGTCAGGCAAACATAATATGTTCCACCTGCACTGTATGTATGTGTCGCTAAAGGTGAACTTCCGGTTGTGCCATCACCGTAATCCCAGGCGTAGGTAGTTCCTGCGGGATTGAACGCCGGAAAAAAATTTATTTCCGTCGGGTTCTCACCGTGGTTGTAATTAAAATGTGCATTGCAAACAGGAACAGGAATTGTAACATGAATGCTATCGCACCAGGTGGAGGTACACTCTAAAGAACCAACAGCAGAATCTGTAACAGTAAGGCAAACATAATACGTCCCTGACTGTGCAAAAGTATGATTCAAAGAATGCTGAGTACCTGATGTTCCATCACCAAAATTCCAGGCATAGGTTGTACCCGGAGGATTTGACGCTCCGGAAAAATGAACTTCACCAGGATTAGAAGTAGCATTGTGATTAAAATGTGCATTGCAATTAACAGGATCTGCAATTGATGTGGTGGTCTTAATCACTGCAAGGAAAAGCAAGAAGGCAAAGGGTTTCAAAGCCCGCATAAATTTTGTTTGGTTGGTTTGGTTTTTCATTTTTATTTTTTTTAAATGTGAATTAAGAATTCATTTTTATTTCAGTTCAAAATTATTTCGGGAATTAGGAGCGACGATTAGGAAATCACCGGTTCTATAGCAAAAGCAATATGTGTTACGAATCACCCGATTTATTAATCTTTCATCCAAAATTTAAAACCGACTGAAAATGTCCTTGAGTTATGAAAAAAAACGCCCCCCGATAAATCGGGAGACGCTTTTACAACATGAAACAACAATTACGAAATTTTTATTTCTCTCGCCGGCTTTGCTTTTGCTTCTTCCTTTTTAGGAAGCGTTAACATCAACACACCGTCTTTGTATTCACCGACAATGTTCTCGGTATTCACATGCTCCGGCAAACTGAATGAACGTTTGAATGAAGAATAAGAAAATTCTTTGCGCGTGAAACGTTCGTTTCATCTTTCACTTCTTCTTTCTTTTCCGCACTGATAGTCAGCATACCTTTATCAACTTCAATCTTGAAATCGTTTTTGTTGATGCCGGGCACAGCAAGCTCTATCATGAAATCATCTTTACGTTCCATGATGTTAACTGCAGGAACTAATTTAAAGAAATCCTTTTGCAAAACATCGCTGTTCAGAAAATCACTGAAGAAATCACTGATTGTCGATGGCATGAAAGGAAACCTGTCGATTGCATTTGAATTGTTTTTCCATTTAACTAGTGTCATAATTTTTCCTCCTTTAAATTTTAGGGTTATTTTTTTTTTGAATTGTGATCGCCTTTTGTCAAAGGTTATACCAGTACATTTTTTTTAGGCGAATCATGCAAAAGCCAAGACAGAATGTCAAACTGAAATATTTTTTTGTCAATTCGACTGAAAGACAGAAAGCAGTTAGGACAAAAATTCAGTCTAACGAAAAGGGAAAAAAAAATTGGAATAATGGCGAGACTTACTCTCACTGTCATTCCAATATCTATTGGTTTAACCTGTCTGAACAAGTTGGTTAGTCTTTTATCACCTTCACTGCTTCAGATTTATTTTTTCCCTGGAGCATTTGAATAAAGTAAATACCTTTTTTCAAATCGGCAACATCGCTGAAGAAAAAAGAATTCCCTCCGCTGCCGGCAATCAATTGTTCGTGTTTAATCAGTTGAGCATTTGAATTGAGTAATTGAATTTCCACAATGCCGGATTCTTCTGTACTGTAATCAACATGAAGCACATCATAAAACGGATTGGGTCCTTTACTTGTGATTTGAAGATTGTCAGAACGCAATTCAGAATGAATACAGATCGTATTGAATCTTACTGTAGTTCCGTCATAATCTGTCTGGCTAAGACGATAATAATTATTTCCTTTCAACAGAGCGTCATCGACTAACTTATAATCATTCTCAACAGTACTGTTTCCTGCTCCGCTTACTCTGCCGATTAAATAGAAATCATGTCCGTTGGTACTTTTCTCTATGGTAAAATAATCGCTGTTTATTTCTGAAGCCGTCACCCAATTGAGTTCGATTGTTTTATTTTTTACTTCTCCTGAAAAACTTTTTAATGAGACGGGCAATGCAACACTTCCTGAATAAGGATTAGATGGGCCTAACACTGTAATTCCTGGCCAACCTGATGTTGCACCATTCGGAAGGAACGTTGACATGCTACCTGAAGTTGTTGTACCGTTTTTACCTGCTGTTACATTTGATGTGAGCGATGTCGAATTGGTCGTAGCAATATAACCACCGGCACCGCCGCCGCCGGGACCTTCGGCCTCATTTGCAGGATCATTTTGATTTCCTCCCTTTCCTCCCTTTGCATTGATTGCGAGATTACTGATGGTAGCTCCTCTTGTAAAAACTACAACAGTTCCACCTGCGCCTGCACCACCTGCAGCATCACTGCTACCTCCACTTGATACACTTGCAGCATCAGCACCATTGGCATTAATTATTCCTGTTGAACCGGATACTGTTCCTCCTGAAAGTATGTAGACAATTCCACCACCATTTGAACCTGACGTTCCTACGCTGTTGTTTGCATCACCGGCACCTCCGCCGCCTCCCATAAAAATTCTGTTACCGCTATTATCCAACGGACGTCCACCGTAACCGCCGACATTTGCGCGGTCATTTCCCTGCCAAAAAGAATTTCCGGGAGCCGTTGTCAATGGATTCTTGGATTGCTTTGACCAGGAATATCCACCTCTTCCTCCTCCATTCGATGTGTTGGAGTGAAAACTCGAACCTTCGAGATCCCATGCTGTTTTCCAGGTTGAAACTGTTGTTGTATCCGGATTTCCCAGGCCGTTCCATGAAGCAATCGCTCCCACGTTGGCACCACCTCCTCCGCCGGAGTTATGTGAATTACCCCCGCCTCCACCATTTCCGGCAGATCCTCTTCCATATCTTCCGCCCAAACCATCGTATGTTGTCTGGCTTCCACCTATACCTTCTCCTTTTTCTCCGCCTTGTAAAGAATCTGTAGACGCGTAACCTGTTACCAGTGTTCCTGAACTTGCAGAACCATTGTCCACGGCGCCTCCTCTGAAACCTAAACCACTTACGTCAATGGTTCCGTTAATAACGGTAGTTCCGCTATCTTCGATGGCAATGATACCACCTGTGCTTCCATTCCACGCTTGTGTAGTCAGTGATGCACCTGCATTCAATGTAAAATTGATATAACGCGGAACGCGAACCACCTGAACTTTCCCGGATGATGTATATGAATTTAATAATCCTGAAACCAGGTTAATAGTTGTTGAGTTAGGAACACTTGCGACCTCATCAAATTCAAACTTCCCGGCATTGTTGTATGCTGTGATATCTCCCCATGAAGAAGAAGTAGTACTTGCTGTGTTCATGGTGGCTCCCTGCATTTGAATGATCATGACGAGCTCTCCTGTTGAAAGGCTTGATGAGAAACGGCTATTTGCATTTAAGGATGATGATGCAACTGTTAGGGTTGTTGCACCGGATGACACATTTGAAGTAAGGGTTGTAAACTCATTCAGAATGACATTGGTTGTGCTGATTGTTTTGGATCCGTGTACTCCAAAAGAAGCAATTGACTTTTTAGATGTTCCTAGATTGGAATAAATAAATACGGAAACAAATGCAATCACTAAAATAGCGCTGCTGAAAATAACAATTCGAAGTGACGCATTCATACGTACTTTCAAAGTGGTCTTTCCGGACAGCCGGTTCTGTTTTCCCATGAGAATAGATATTACTTCAGATAAGGGAAACGAGAATCCATTTTTGTTGTTACAAAAAACAATTGAAGTGTAAGATTTTGACAGATATTTATCTCCACCGGAAACAAGAGCTCAAAAAAAACCCCTCACCATTTTTACCGGTGAAGGATTTTTTTAAAGGACAGATTTTTTATTGCTTGATGATCCGCTTCATGATTTTCTGATTGTTGTCTTCGATGGTAAGCAAATACGCTCCCGGTGCAAGTTCTGATACATCCAACTGATAGTTTTGAGATGGCTGAACACCATTAATTATTTTCTCTTCTACAATTTTTCCAAGAACGTCAACCAATTTCACCGAACATTTCTTGCCATTAAAAGCTGCGCTGATGTTAATCCCAATTTGGTGATGAATTGGATTTGGGAAAACAGATATACTTGCATCACCTGCAATTCCTGCTATACCGACACTGGTAATGTCTGTCGGCTTACAATACGTAGCCGAGCAACCGTTGGAATCCGTGACAGTTAAACAGACATTAAAAGATCCTGTAGAAGAAAAAGTATGAGAGCAATTTTGAAGTGAAGAAGTATTGTTCACACCGGAAGAAGGATCACCAAAATTCCACAACCAGCCAACAATGGCACCCGAACTTATCGTTGAACTGTCGGCAAAGTTTGCAACAAATCCAACGGTACTATATACATAAGAAACGTCAGCCTGGGGGAAAAGTGAAACAAGAACAGGAACTCGCGCGCTGAAACAAGGCGGGTCCTGCAATTCCCAGTCATAGAAATAATAGTAGTACCCTGTATTTCCTGCATTGGTACCAGTAATCGAAACTACTCCACCGAGTGTATAAGGGAAAACTGCTCCGCTGCTGTTGCGATAAAGATTCACCGCCGCGGTATTATTGCCACATCCCAATTCAAGATTTGTTGCGGCCGGCAAATCAAAATTCAGCGTCACACGACTGCTTCCAACCGGAATATTTACAGTTACAGATTGAAGTGTTACGCCACTATGAATTAAAGTAATGGTCCTGTTGCCTGCAGTTTGGGCATACATTAAAACAGAAACCAACCTGGTCGGTGTATAGCAGTCAAAAATTAAATCATGGTAATTGGTATTTGCAAAATAACCTCCTCCTCCGATTGTATTATTTGCAGGACCTGCATGCTGAAGAGGATGTATAATATCTGCCTCCACATAATAAGTCGTTGCAGCCGTTACAGGAGGAGTGTTAAAGACTGCTCCTGAATCCAATGCAACTCCTCCTATTGGAGACGCATGCCAGCTAAACACAGAAGATCCGCTTGCAGATAACACAGCAGAATTTCCCGGACAGACCGTTACATCTGCTGAGGTTGGCGGAACCGGTGAGTTAACAACGATGTAATTCGTAAAAACCGCTGTGTCAATTCCACACGTGCCACCATCGGCAATCAAGGTCACGGTATACGTTCCGTCAGAGGCATATGAATGTGTAGGATTACTTGCATTGCTTAAAGGAGTAACATCACCAAAATCCCACGTGAATATTCCACCGTTTGTACTTTGGTTGGTAAAAGAAACGAGGGCCGGAGATGTGCAAAATGTGGTAACGGGAGCAACAAAATCGCTGATCACAACAGGATCAAATACATTTCCTACTCCGACGGCATACCATGCATTCGCCGTTTGAATTACTTCGTTGGAACAAGCACCAAACAAATCATTCGCTGCCTGTATCGCATACGTTCGAGCATCTGCATACGCAGCCGTAGGAAAAAGATACACTGTATTCATACGGAAACAAATTGCCTGCGCTTCTGCAAGTCCGATTCCTGTAACGGAATAAGCATCACCGTTGTCATTCGTTCCGCTTCCTCCTTCCGTTAAAAGATAAAACCAATGACTGATAATGGTACTGTTCTGATGAACTTCCATCGTCGCTGCATCCCAATTTATTCCAAGGTACGTATCCGGATTTCCGGTTGAGTTCGGGTCAGCCATGTCGCGGAATGGCGCTCCGCCCAACTCATCACCGATCAACCAATCGATGGTTGCAGATTGCTTTCCGTATTGACGGATTGAATTTCCCATACAATCGCTGAAACCTTCATTGAGTGCACCTGCTTCTCCATTACCAAGATTCGAAGTATGTTCGGTGAGGCCATGAGAAATTTCATGACCGATCACATCCAATGCAGTGAGTGGATGATAGGTTGCATCACCGTCTCCGAAGGTCATTTCCTGGCCATCCCAAAAAGCATTTACATAATTGGCCGAATAATGTACATACATAAGCAGGGGAAAACCGGCGTCATCAATACTGTTTCGTCCGAAATTCTGCCAGTAAAAATCATACGTCATTTCACCGCCCCAATGCGCATCAGTTGCATATTGGTCCTGCGCAGGATTTACATTGTTCCAAACATTGTTACTGTCGAGAAAATCAGTATTTACATAATTTGTTGTTTGCTGGAGATTGTATGTCTCCACTCCTCCTCCGCGTGTCACATCACGCAAATAAAACGCTGTTGTATTCACACTGTCGGAAACAATTGCACGGCTGCCACTATATGCTGTGATTGCTGTTCCGTTTGAACTAACATTTCGAATTCTGTTCAACGAATAAATAATTTCACCGGTTGCAGCATCCACAAAAACATATTCGCGCTTCAATGGTTTTTCAGCGTACACATCAAAACGATAAGCAAGGCGATAATTTTCAGCACTGAAATTTCCCTGAGCCGGAGCAAGCATTAATTCTCCTTTTGGAAACCAGGTTGCAGCCGGATTCTTTGTCGTTCGCTTTAATTGATCTTCTTCCTTCGCCACCTGCCAGCGATAAAGATCAGCATTCATGTACGTAAGCGCTTTCGTCAAAGCACTTTGTTCAGTGATAACAGGAACCGTTGCTGCATTTAGTTTATTGAACAAAGTTCCGTTCATTGAAACAATTGCATTGTTTTTTACATGCACGATGAACATGGTTCCTTCCAACGGAAGTTGATTGAATGTTTCCTGGTAACGGTAATGCGTCATCCCGATGGCGTCCTTCTGTGCGTTCAATAATTTGAAGTCATAATCAGACGACAATTTAAAAGTCGTGCGAGCCCAAGAGCTGAAGTTTGAAATATCAATTTGAGATTCTTTCCTGAACCGGATAAATTCAGGAATATCGCTTTTAGTTCCTACGGTAACTTTTTCAGCGCCTTTAATTTTTTGGTTTGCTTCACGTCCCGTAAATTCTTTTGCGAACAAAGCATTCACAAACAATAAAGGAATGAGTACGAGTAAATTTTTAATTTTCATTGATGGATGATTTTGGATTTTATGGATACAATAGTAATAAAAACGGAGTCAATCCATTCTGTATTTTTTGTGAGTTTAGGGAGGAAAAACGAGATCACTGCTTGCCGATAAGAAAACTTAAATTTTCATCATCGTCTCAAACTTATTCAAAGCAGATTTACTGACGCTGACAAGTGGCAATCGCAAATGTTCCGGGCAAATATTCATCACACTTAAAAGTCCCTTTATTCCGGATGGATTTCCATCCACAAAAATAGCGTGCGTGATGTCAAGCAATTTGTAATGCAGTTTTCTAGCTTTATCAAAATTCCCATCTAGTGCGCTTCGTATCATGTCAGAAAAGTCTTTGGGATATGCATTCGCAACAACTGAGATGACTCCATCGCCACCACAGGCGATCATCGGCAACGCCAACACATCATCACCTGATATCACCAAAAAATCCTTTGGCTTGCCTTTGATAATCTTCATCGCTTTCTCAAGACTGCCGGATGCTTCCTTGATACCAACGATATTTTTTATTTCATGCGCGAGTTCCAGTGTTGTTTCTGCATCTATATTACTCCCGGTCCGCGACGGAACATTGTATAGAATAACAGGAACCGGCGAAGCATTTGCAATCGTTTTGTAATGTTGAAAAATTCCGCGTTGCGACGGACGATTGTAATAAGGACTCACCGAAAGGATTGCATCCACTCCATTGAATTCGCACTCTTCAACCATCGTCACGAGCTCGCGTGTGTTGTTTCCACCTAAACCAAGGACAACAGGAACCCGTTTATCGGTGACTTCAATAACAAAATCAAGCACTGCTCTGCGTTCATCATTGGTGAGCGTGGCTGTTTCACCGGTGGTACCAAGAGGAACGAGGTACTCCACTTTTTGATCGATGCAACGCTCAATGAGTTTTTTAAAAGATTTAAAATCAATGCTTCCGTCTTTGTGAAACGGAGTAATGAGCGCTACTCCCGTACCTTTCAGTTTGTTGATGTTCATCTTATTTTTTTATTTGACGGAGGTAATTTTCAACTTCTTCAATAAACTCCTTGATGCCCGGTTCACCTTTCGTGTCAATCATCATGTCGTAACACGCTACATTTTTTTTGTTGAACCTTCCCACGCGGAATCGTGCATGCGAAACAGCTGCGATGTATTGCAGCGGAAAACATTTGCCGTTGTTGAGATTGATTAATATATCAAATTTCTCGTTGATAAAATTCCTGACGATTGCTGTCGTCGGAATCATTTGCCAGTTGAGTTGTTTGCGTGTGAAAAAATCGATACCAAACTGTGCAAACTGGTTTTGCGGCAATTCCTTTTTGTCCACATAACCGAGTGCAAGAATATCTTTTTGCTGGTTTCGTACATTCTTTACGTACGCTTTCACCACTTCAAAATTATATTGATCCGTTGCATCGTATAACAAACCAATTTTTTTTGCGTCACCGAATCCGACTACTTCCGGTTCACGCTTTAAACTCTTTGCTTCTCTTATGAAGCGAAGGTTTCCGAATTTGGCACGTATGTCTTTTGATAAGCTCATTTTTTATAATCTGCGAAATACGAATAAAACGAAATACGAATGCGGCGATGGTTAAGAAGTATCATTTAGCTTTATTATATGCCATATTTAACTTTCTGTTGATTTCATCTGCGAAATACGAATTGATACGAAATACGAATGTAGCCCGATTAAGAATTATCATTTATGTTTATCATACATGTACCATTTTCATTTCTCCAAATTTGTTCTGCGAAATACGAATCACCTAAAATTATCCGTCATCTCTTGTATTGATAATCCGTTTCACCTTTACTTCTTCCCTTCCGAAATTTATTATTAATCCTAATTTCAACCCTGACGTTTTCAAATAATTAAAGACCTGGTTGATGTTGGCTTCTGAAAATTTATTGCTCTTCTTAATTTCAACAACAACTTTTTCATCGACAACAAAATCCAAATATACTTTTCCTATTAATTGATCTTCAAATTCAATTTCATGGTACACTTGTTCACGACTTACTAATTCATTCTTATCAAAAGCGATCTTCAACGCACGTTGATAATGTTTCTCAAGATGCCCGCTTCCAATTTGTCTAAAAACATCAAACGCACAACCGACTATTTTATAACTCAGTTCAGGATAAATTAAATCCCCGCGTTTCAATCTTGCATCCACTTCATTTTTCGTATTTCGTATTTCGTATTTCGTTCTAATTCGTATTTCGCAGATATATATTACTTCATTTTTCGTATTTCGTTTGGATTCGTATTTCGCCGATATCAATTTATCATTTTCACAAACTCCTTCTCATCAATCACAGCAATTTTCAATTTTTTTGCTTTCTCCAGTTTACTTGGCCCGGCTTCATCACCGGCAAGCAGGAAATTTGTCTTCGCAGAAACGCCGTTTTGATTTTTTCCTCCGTGCTGTTCGATGATCTTTTTAATTTCATCACGGCTAAAAGTAGAAAAAACTCCCGACACGACAAACGACAACCCATCTAGCTTGTTGCTTAACTTTTTCACGATGGATGAAGCAGACAGTTCCATTTGTAATCCTGCTTTACGAAGTTCCTCCGTAAATTTCCTGTTCCGGCTTACTTTAAAGAAATCGAGAACGCTCTCCGCAATTTTTTCACCGATCTCTTCCACACTCAGCAATTCTTCGGATGAAGCATTCATCAAGTCATCTATATTCTTAAAATGCAAGGCCAGTTTTTTTGCCACGGTTTCTCCTACATATCGAATTCCAATCGCATACAACACACGTTCAAATGAAATTTTTTTTGACTCCTCAATTCCATTTAAAATATTCTCAACAGATTTTTCCTGCAATGAAATTTTTTTCGACTTCTCACCTTCTCCAATTATTTTGGTGAGGCCCAGAAGCTGCTTGTGATTAAGATGATACAAATCTGCAGGAGTTTTTATTAAACCGTTTTCAAATAACATTTCCACTTTTCCTTCACCAAGACTATTAATATCCATTGCTTTCCTGCTAATGAAATGCTGAATACGACCTTTGATCTGTGGCGGACATCCTAATTCATTCGGACAATAATGCAACGATTCACCTTCCTTACGAACTAATTTTGCATTGCACTCAGGACAGGTTGAAATATATTGGACAGGTTTCGAATTTTTACTGCGCTTGGCAAGATCAACAGCTGTTATCTTCGGGATAATCTCTCCACCTTTCTCAACAAACACTTCATCACCAATTCGCAGATCGAGTTTTTCAATCTGGTCAGCGTTGTGAAGTGTTGCACGTTTCACGGTGGTGCCTGCAAGCTTGACCGGTTGCAGGTTTGCAACGGGTGTAATCGCTCCGGTTCTGCCAACCTGGTAGGTAATGGAAAGTAATTTCGTTGAAACACTTTCTGCTTTGAATTTATAAGCAATTGCCCAGCGCGGTGATTTAGCTGTGAATCCAAGATCACGTTGTTGCTTAAAAGAATTTACTTTGATGACGACTCCATCTGTTTCATACGGCAATTTCAGGCGGCCTTTATCCCATGTTTTAATAAAATCAAAAACTCCATCAAGATCTTTACATTTCACAGTGTAATCAGAAACTTTGAAGCCCCATTCGCGTGCCCTCTTCAGCGACTCATAATGAGTTTTAAAAGAATTTTCTGCTCCCGGCAAGTAATATAAAAAGCAATCAAGATTTCTCTTTGCAACTACGGATGAATCCTGGATCTTCATTGTTCCGGATGCAGCATTGCGTGGATTCTTCAATAGACGTTCTTCAATTTCCAATTCGTCATAACCATCTTCTTCAAGCTGCTTCTCAATTTCCTTATTAATCTTTTCAAACGATTTTAACGGCATGAAAATTTCGCCGCGGATTTCGAACTCGTCCGGATGATCTCCTTCTTTCAACTTCAATGGAATACTACGAATGGTTTTTACATTCGTGGTTACATCATCTCCTTGAACTCCATCACCGCGCGTTACAGCCTGGACAAGCCGTCCCTTTTTATAAGTAAGGCCGATTGAAAGTCCGTCAAACTTCAGTTCACATACATATTCAAAATCATTCCCGATCATTTTTCTCACGCGCTCATCAAAATCTTTCAACTCTTCTTCTGAATATGTATTTCCGAGCGACATCATCGGATAGGTATGCTTTACACTTTTGAAAACCTTTGTGATTTGTCCGCCAATGCGCTGAGAAGGTGAATCAGGAGATGCAAATTGAGGAAACTCCTTCTCGAGTTTAATCAACTCTTCCAGCAATATATCAAACTGGTAATCGCTGATAGAAGGTTTGTCGAGCACATAATATTTATAATTGTGTCCGTCAATCTCTTTTGAAAGTTCTTCGACTCGCTTTTTTGCCTGTGATTCAGTCATACTTATTAAAGTGGTTGTAAAGATAAAAGTTTGGGAGATTCGTGGTTTACGGTTTACAAGTTTACTTTTTGAGACACCAGTGATTTTCTAATTTCCAGTTTCCAAAATCGCTCTTAACATTCTATCCTTTCCGTTTAAATCTTTTTTTAGAATAACATCTGAAAAACCCTTGCCGATAAGGAGTTCCACAACTTCTTTTCCTTTCTTCTCATTGATTTCAAAATATAGTCTGCCTTTAGGTTTTAAATTTACCAAAGCAAAGTCAGCAATTTTTTTATAAAAAAGGAGAGGATCATTGTCATTTACAAACAAGGAAAGGTGTGGCTCATAATCCAATTCTTTTTTTTGCATCTTTATTTTTTCACTTTCTAAAACATACGGAGGATTGCTCACTATTAAATCGAATGGGAGAATCGGAGAACCGGAGATTGGAAAGAGAATATCTTCCTGAATGAATTGAACTGGTGTTTGATTAATTGTTGCATTTTCCTTCGCAACTTCAAGTGCTTTTTCAGAAATATCAAGAGCATACACTTCCGTCCCCGGCAAATTTCTTTTCAGAGAAACTGCAATGCAACCACTTCCTGTGCAAATATCAATAATTGCCAATCCTGATTCCTGGTTCTTGATTCTTGATTCCTGTATTATCCACTCCACTAATTCTTCCGTCTCCTGTCGTGGTATCAATACACTTTCATTCACTTTAAACTTCGTTCCATAAAACCATGCATAACCCAAGACGTACTGAATAGGTTTAGACTTCATAAGTTGTGAAAGAATGCGATCCAGTTGTTCCTGTTCGTTTTGGGAAACCACTTCGTCTTTCTTTAAGACCATATCAATTTTTGAAAATCCCTTCACATGTTCAAGCACCAGAAAAATCACTTGCTCTAACTCGCCTTCGCTGTACAAATTATTCAATTCGCTCCTATACTTAAGAACCACATCTGAAATTTTCATCGCGACAAAGCTACAAACTGTAAACCGGAAACAGTAAACCGTTTCCTATCTTCGCATCCATGTCAGCCGACGAAAAATATATGTACCGTTGCATTGAGCTTGCAGGCAATGGATTGGGGAATGTAGCTCCAAATCCGCTTGTAGGCGCTGTGGTCGTTCATGATGAAAAAATAATCGGGGAAGGTTTTCATCAGCAATTCGGAAAAGCACATGCAGAAGTAAACGCCATCAACGATGCAATCGAAAAACACGGAGAGGAAATTTTGCTTCACAGTACATTGTATGTAAACCTCGAACCTTGTTCGCACACAGGAAAAACTCCTCCTTGCACCGATCTCATTCTTGAAAAAAAAATTCCTCATGTAGTAATCGGCGGTGTTGATCCGTTTGAAAAAGTAAAAGGAGCAGGACTTAAAAAACTGGTTTCAGCAGGAGTTCAGGTAACTCAACCTGTTCTCGAGAAAGAATGCCGGGAACTGAACAGGCGGTTTTTTACATTTCACGAAAAGGAACGTCCATTCATTCTTTTAAAGTATGCACAAAGCATGGATGGATTCATTGCTTCGGAGAATACAACCGAACAAAACCGCTGGATCACGAATGAATATTCAAGAATGTTAGTTCATAAATGGAGAAGCGAAGAACAGGCCATCATGGTTGGGACGAATACAGCGAAGATTGATAATCCTGCTCTCACAGTGAGAGATTGGAAAGGGAAGAATCCTGTTCGAATTGTACTGGACCGTGAGCTGAAGCTGGACCGGACTTTACATCTGTTTGATGCATCTGCTCACACACTTATTTATAACGAAGTAAAAAGTGAAGCCTTTCAAAACATAGAATTCATCCGGATTGACTTCAGGGAAAATATTCTCCAGCAAATTATCAACTCACTCTACCAGAAAAATATACAATCAGTACTTGTTGAAGGTGGCGCCAAACTGCTACAATCATTCATTCGGGAAAGTTTATGGGATGAAGCACGTATTTTCATCGGGAATAAATTTCTCTCAAGCGGAATAAAAGCTCCGGTTATTCACGGGAAAATTATTTCTGAAACAACAATCATAGATGACAAACTTATTTTGCTGAGAAATTAATTTCCTCCTTTAATTATCAAATCATCAAATTATCACATCATCCAATTTACCTATGCAACTACTCAAGCAACTTTGTTCTATCCACGCTCCCTCAGGAAATGAAGGCGCTATGACAGACTTTCTAATTAGTTATATTGACCAAAACAAATCATCCTGGAAAACTCAACCTCAGATTTTTTCGGGCGATGATTTTCAGAATTGCATTGTGCTGGTTTTCGGAAAGCCCAAGACTGCAGTGTATGCACATCTTGATAACATTGGCTTCACGGTACGATACAAAAATCAATTGGTAAGAATCGGCAGCCCCACTATTGAAAACGGAACAAAATTAACCGGAGAAGACAGCAAGGGAAAAGTAGAATGTGAAGTTGATACCCATGATGAAGACCATATCTCATACAAAGCCGTTCGTGAAATTGAACACGGAACTGATCTTTCTTACAAACCGAACTGGCGTGAAGACGAGAACTTTGTTCAATGTTGTTACATGGATAATCGTCTCGGAGTATGGAATGCGTTGAAACTTTGCGAGACACTCGAAAATGCAGCCATTGTTTTTTCTTGCTGGGAAGAACACGGAGGTGGCAGCGTTCCTTACCTCGCAAAATTTCTTTTTGAAAAATTTAATATCCGGCAATCGCTCATTTCAGACATCACATGGATCACGGAAGGTGTCCGTCATGGAGAAGGAGTCGTGATTTCCATGCGCGACATCGGAATCCCAAGAAAAAAGTTTCTAAATAAAATTATTGACCTTGCGAAAGAAAGTAACGTTCCTTTTCAATTAGAAGTCGAAGGATCAGGAGGAAGTGATGGAACGGAATTACAAAAACAACCCTATCCGATCGATTGGTGTTTTATCGGTGCGGCTGAAGATTTCGTCCATTCTCCGAATGAAAAAATTCATAAGAAAGATATTGAAAGTATGCTAAGCATGTACCGGTTTTTGATTGAAACACTCTGAGAATAAAAAAATGTCACCATCACATACTCACACGCACAATGATGAGCATCACAGTCATCATGCAATTCCGGTGAAAGGAATCAACAAGGCCTTTATCGTTGGCATCACACTCAACTTTCTATTTGTTGTGATTGAAGTCATTGCCGGGTTATACATTCATTCGCTTTCGTTGTTAAGTGATGCCGGACATAATCTTGCTGATGTAGGAGCGCTCGCTTTATCACTCATTGCTTTCAGGCTGGTAAAGGTAAAACCAAACGACACGTATACCTATGGCTACAGCAAAACAACCATCCTCGTTGCCTTGTTCAATGCGATGGTATTGATGGTTTCCATTGGCGCCATCGGTTTTGAAGCATTCCATCGTTTTCTTCACCCTGAACCTGTTGAAGGAAAAATAATTTCAATCATTGCAGGAATCGGAATTGTCATCAACACCGTTACCGCCCTTATGTTCCTTCGTGAAAAGGAAAAAGACCTGAACATTAAAAGCGCATATCTCCATTTAATGAGTGACGCCATTGTTTCCTTCGGAATCGTACTTGGAGGAATCCTGATTTTTTACACGCATTACTTTTGGATTGATTCAGCCATGAGTATTGTGATTGCACTGGTGATTTTATTTTCGACCTGGAGTTTGCTCAGGCACAGCCTCCGTTTATCGCTTGATGCTGTTCCTGCGAATATGAATATTGAACAGGTGAAACAAGCCGCTGAAAAAATTCCCGGAGTCAAGAACATTCACCACATTCACCTCTGGGCGATTAGCACAACCCGAAATGCGCTGACGGCTCACATTGTGGTGGATGAGAAAAAATCGTTGGCTGAAATTGAAACAATAAAACAAAAAGTTAAGCATGAATTGGAACACCTTAACATTCAACATGCAACACTGGAGGTTGAAGCTGCCGTGGAAAATTGTGAAACAAAAGATTGCTGATATCTCAGATTACTACCAACATTTTGCTCCTGACGGAGCAATCTTTTAAAATTCTGAAATGCCTTAGGCATGAAATATTGGTAAAAAGAATATGCCCCTAGTTAATTAAAGTCCCGTTGGTACGAAAAATATCTTTTGATTTGAATTGCTATTCATTTTGCAAAAAATAATTTTCTAAAAAAATTTTTTCACTGCATTCATAAAATCAGTCGGAGCGGCGCACGGTTTATTTGTACTCTTATTAATAAATACAAGTGTGGTATCGGCAACATTGATCAGCTCTCCTTTTTCATTGTATGTCTCATAATCAAATCGGATCCTCGCCATGGGTATTTCTTTGATCGTCACTTTGATGGTGAGCAAATCATCATAGAATGAAGGCTTGATGTATTTGATGGAATAACTCAGCACCGGCAAAATAATTCCGCTCTCTTCAATTGCTTTGTAACTGAAACCAAGGTTGCGCAATGTTTCTACACGAGCGACTTCAAAATAACTTGCATAGTTCCCGTAATACACGTAACCCATCTGATCTGTCTCAGCATACCGAACCCTGATTTGAACTTCTGAATGATACATAAATAAATCGGAAAAATATTTTTAAATTTTTTTTTTATTTTTTTCCGTGTGTGAAAATACAAACTAAATTTTTTATCATTGTGACAACCAAAAATATCAAACCATTTTTTTAGTTCATGTACTCAAAATTTTTCATCGTTGCACTTTTTCCCTTGCTCAGCGCAGGTTGTGGAACCCATGCGCGAATTACAAAAGTTGAAACTAAAAATTATCAACTTGCGAAGTCAGGAAGCAGCGATGTGGATTCTCTACTTTATTATAAAATTCTTCCGTACAAAAAATCACTGGATGCAGATATGAGTGCCGTGCTTGCCTTTTCAGAACAAGCCTTGGAAAAAGGCACTCCCGAAAGTTTGCTCGGAGATTTTGTTTCGGATGCATGTCTCAGCGTTGCCAACAAAGCGTATTATCCTTCAGACGAGAAACCAATTGATTTTATTTTTCTGAACAACGGAGGTTTACGAAACTCATTACCCAAAGGGAACATCACCAAAGGAAATGTTTTTGAATTGATGCCATTTGAAAATGAATTGGTCGTTTTGAAATTAAATGGAACAGTGGTGAAAAAAATTTTTAACTTCATAGCCGCTAAAGACGGAGCACCTGTTGCAGGAGTGAAATTCAGGATCAAAGACAAAGAAGCCGTGAATATTGAAATCAGTAACCAACCATTTGATTCAACAAAGACGTACAAAGCGGTTACTTCCGATTATCTTGCAGGAGGCGGTGACCAGTATTTTTTTCTTGCTGAAATAAAAGAAAAAGAATCATTGAATTTAAAAGTCCGGGATGCAATCATCCAGTACCTGAAGCAGAAATCAAAAGCTGATGAACACCTTGTTGTAAAATCAGATCAACGAATCATCGATGTCAAATAGAAGAGATTTTTTGAGAACGATTGCCGGAAGCGCAGCCCTGATGGGCCTGAGCAGTTTTCCGCTTGACCTGTTTGCAAAAAATGAAATCGTAAAGATTACCATCCTTCATACAAACGATGTACATAGCCACATCGATCCGTTTCCTGAGAATGATTCAAAGTACCCGGGACTTGGAGGAGTCGCAAGACGTTCAGCGTTGATAAAAAAAATACGGGCGGAAGAACAACATGTTTTGTTGCTGGACGTGGGAGATACGTTCCAAGGCACACCTTACTTTAATATGTATGGAGGTGAAGTGGAATTTAAAATGATGAGTGACATGGGTTACGATGCATCCACCATCGGCAATCATGATTTTGATAACGGGATGGACGGACTGGTTAAACAATTACCGAATGCAAACTTTCCTTTGCTTTGTTCCAATTATGATTTCAGTGACACACCATTGAATAATAAAACACAACCGTATAAAATATTTGATAAAGGAGGAATCAAAATCGGTGTCTTTGGATTGGGAATCGAACTCCAGGGGCTCGTTGAAAAAAAATTGTACGGAAATACTGTTTACCTTGATCCTGTTCCCAAAGCTGCATACTACGGACGCTTGTTGAAAGAAGAAAAGAAATGTGATCTCGTTATTTGTCTTTCGCATCTTGGATATAAATACAAAGAAGAAAAAATTTCGGATGAAGTACTTGCAAAGCAATCCAGCAACATTGATTTAATTTTGGGAGGACACACGCATACATTCCTCGACGAACCTGTGCGTTACAAAAATCGTGATGGAAAAGAAATTTTAGTTGCACAGGTTGGATGGGCAGGAATAAAATTAGGACGGATCGATTATTACATTGAAAAAAAATCAAAGAAAAAAGAAGCGTTTGGTAGTACAGTAAAAATTTCCAAAAAACCAATAGCAATTTAATTTTTTTTTTATTTTTTTTATGCAAACATTTGTTAGCTAAAATTTAAACGAATTAACTTAAACAACACCGCCTCTCAAACAGGCATCAATACAGGGATTCAATACGAAACAACGAAACACATCAACATAAAAACACTTTTTCTTGAAAACAACCATGGACAAAACTTATGAGAACGTTTGGAAGAAATGTCTTCAGATAATCAAAGACAATGTAAGTGCACAAAGCTTCAAGACCTGGTTTGAACCGATTAAACCGGTGAAGCTCGAAGGGAAAATTTTAACCATCGAAGTACCCAGCCAGTTTTTTTACGAATGGCTGGAAGAGCACTACATCACGTTACTCCGAAAAATAATTCGTAACCAGCTTGGTAACGAAGGACGACTTGAATACAGCATCGTGATGGAAAATGCCGTAGCAGATGCAAAACCTTACACGGTAAAAATTCCTGCACGGAATAACAGCGATTTGAAAAACAGCCCGATGTCGGTTCCTGTAACGGTGGACAAAACCATCCGTAATCCTTTTGTCATTCCAGGATTGAAAAAGGTAAATGTAGAATCACAACTCAACCCGGCCTATTCGTTTGAAACATTTATTGAAGGAGATTGCAACCGTCTCGCACGATCAGCAGGATATGCTGTTGCGAGTAAGCCGGGAGGAACTTCTTTCAACCCACTTCTACTCTATGGTGGAGTTGGGATGGGAAAAACACATCTTGCTCATTCAATCGGTATTGAAATTAAAAATCAACATCCGGGAAAAACAGTATTGTATGTATCGTCTGAAAAGTTTACACACCAGTTTATTGATGCTGTAAAAAACAATGCGCAAAACGATTTCATTCATTTCTACCAGATGATTGACGTATTGATTTTGGATGACATCCAGTTTTTTGCCGGCAAAGAAAAAACACAGGATGTTTTTTTCCATGTGTTCAATCATCTCCATCAAACAGGCAAACAATTAATTCTTACGTCCGATAAAGCGCCCGTTGATATACAGGGAATGGAGCAACGTTTACTTTCAAGATTCAAATGGGGACTTGCAGCTGATCTTCAGATGCCGGATCTCGAAACCCGCATTGCCATTCTTCACAAGAAAATGTATGTAGATGGAATCGAATTGCCAAAAGACATTGTGGAATACATTGCATACAGCATCACATCAAACGTTCGTGAACTGGAAGGAGCATTAATCTCCATTCTTGCCCAGTCTTCTCTCAACCGGAAAGCGGTAACACTCGAACTTGCCAAGCAAATGATTGACAAGTTTGTAAAAAATACGAACCACGAAGTTTCTATTGATTACATACAAAAAGTAGTATGTGATTATTTTGATCTTCCGATTGAAATGCTGAAATCAAAAACCCGTAAACGCCAGGTTGTGCAGGCAAGGCAGATCGCCATGTTCTTTGCAAAAAGCATGACGAAGTCTTCGCTTTCAAACATTGGCGCACATTGCGGAGGAAAAGATCATGCAACTGTTCTTCACGCCTGTCGCACCGTAAATAACCTGATTGAGACCGATAAAAAATTCAAAGCGAGCGTTCAGGAACTTCAAAAGAAAATCAGCGTGAGCGGAAAATAAACAATTCGCCGATTAAATTTAAAAACCGATAAATCCTTCTCATAATTTGGGAAGGATTTTTTTTTACCCGGCGAAACCACCTTAAACCCTTTTTCAAAATTCATAGAAAAATTGTTTGTCTTTGTTTCAAAGAATCCATTTGAAGAATATCAAATTTCACTCAAAAAAAAAGCTGCCCTTTAAAAAGAACAGCCTTTTAAAATACCTTATTAATTTTTATAGTCTCGTTAGAATCGCATGATGCTGAATTGTTCCGGCACCTAATGTGGTTGTATAATTCAGCGTGATTTGAGTCCCTGTACTGTTCATCGTTCCGGTTCCGTTTACAGTATAACTTGAAATTACAGCATTGGTTATTGTCACTGTTGCTCCGCTTATAGTTGCATTGCAGTTTGTACCTGCACCGCTACTCACCAAATTATGAATTACAATCGCGTTAGCTGCTGTACCTGCGGAAATAGTACCTGTGTAAGTACTCACTCCGGTAACATAGGATGAATCATGAGCCGAATATGTATGATGTACCGTGGTAGTAGCATCCCAAATATAGTTTTCCCTCGCAATAACAACATTTACCGTTCTGGCAGCTGTCACAGAATTGCCGGCCTGGTCAGAAGCGGAATAGGTAATTGTATATGCACCTGCCACACCGGTGTTCACATTACCGGATGAAGTAACAGCAACTGTTCCATCCACCAGGTCGGATGCAGTTGCTCCTGCATCAGAATAAGAATGGCCAAGAGTTACACTTGCCGGGTTACTTCCCGTAATTGTAATCGCAGGAGGTGTATTGTCTGAACCTGAGCTGCTAGCCGTATCATCACTTTTCTTGCAACCATTAATAACCATTGCAGAAAATGCAATCGCTATAACATTAATAAGAAGTATGTTCTTTTTCATTTTTTTTATAATACCTGATTTAGATGTAATTGGGTCGCCAAAGTTAAAAGGATTTCTCATAAGTCTCCAATTTTTTTTCAAATTTAGATGCACAATCTATAATTAAAAAGGAGCCTGTCTTTATTTTTCAGACAGACTCCTTATTTTTTATTCGCTGTAAGTTTATCTTGTAATTGTTACATGACCAACATAATCATGCGCTTTACCATCCACATCTGTGTATTGGATTTTATAAACATATACATCGCTAGGACACAATTCTCCACTGTTGTTGGTTTTTCCATTCCATGCAACGTTCTTGTTATTGCTGTGGAAAGCAAGTGATCCCCAACGATCATATACCCAGATAGAATAATCTGTAATTCCAATTCCATAAGCCTGGAAATAATCATTCACACCATCACCGTTTGGAGTAAACCCGGTCGGAGCATACAAAGTAATTTCATTGTTTACCTGTATCACACTCTGTGTTGAATCAAAACATCCGGCACTGTTTTCAACAAGCAATTGAATTGTATAAGTTCCCGCAGCAGTATACTGGTAGACAGGATTCAAGCTGTCGGAAGTGCCGATGCCATCACCAAAATTCCAACTCTGCGATATGGCTCCGGAACTTAAATCAGTAAAACTGACAACTGCATTATACATGCTTATTTGCTCATCCGACATCGCAAACATAGCGGCTGGAACTTCCAGTACAGTCACTACATTTGGTTGTTGCAGCGTATCAGCACAACCCTGAGGAGTTCTGACAATCAGTGAAACATTGTAGATCCCGGTTTGAGAATAAACATGAGAAGGATTTTGAGAAGGGGATGAAAAACCATCGCCGAAATTCCAGTCAAACTGGGAACCGGAAGGTGTAATTGAACCATCTGTGAATGCAACATTAAATGGAGGGCAACCGGATGCTGTCAGTGGTAAGAAATCGGCAACAGGTAATGCGTTCACAATAATCGTTACAGATGCCTGGACAGGAGGACTGCAGCCATCATTTAATTCTACTGTGAAAGTACTATCATGATCCGGTGCTACGGTTGCATTCTGACCAAGGATTGACCCGTTATTCCACGAATACGTATAAGGACCTCCGTTACCTCCACCTGCCAATGATGAAATACTTGCAGTACTACCTATACAAATGGAAGGAGTACCCAAAGCAGATACATTAAGCACAGGATTCACCGTTACTGTAAGAGAGCTTGATAAAGACTGACATCCGTTTAAGTCAGTGGCAATAACTGAGTAAACATTTGCTCCCGTAGGAGGAGTAACGACCTGGCTTGCACCATTCACTGAATTACTCCATGAATAAATATAGCCTGGCGTACCTCCGTTACCTATTGCAGATATGGATGTTGACTGGCCATTACAAATAGTTGAATCCGGAGACACACTTACGGTGACTTGAGTTGGTTGATTTACAGTTACATTTTGCAATGCTGTGCAACCATTCGCATCCGTAACAAGCACTGTGTAGTTATCAGCAGCTAGACCAATCGCATTTATATTTGTTCCAACCACATTACCGCTAGAAACGGAAGTCCATACATAATTGTATAAGCCTGTACCTCCGTTTGGATTTACAGACGCAGTTCCGTCACTTCCACCGTTACAGCTCACATCTGTTTGTCCATTTATAGGTGCAACAAGAGGAGTTGGTTGCGTGATGACAGCTGTGGCTGTTTGAACACATCCATTCCCATCTGTAACGGTAACAGTATATGTGTCTATAGGAAGGTTGCTTGCAGTTGCACCATTACCAACCACAGCGCTGGCAGTGTTTGTCCATACATAACTATATGTACCTGTACCGCCACCTGGATTTACAGTAGCCGATCCGTTGTTTCCTCCGTTACAACTTACACTGGTTAGAGATGGAAGATCTATTGTTGCTGTGACCTGTGCTAATTGAGTAATGGTCGCTGAAGCAGTTTGAACACAACCATTCGCATCCGTAATCGTTACAGTATATGCACCTGCAGAAAGACCGGCAACAACTGCAGTGTTTCCAACTACAGTGCTGGCGCTGTTTGTCCATGAATACGTGTATCCAGGTGTACCTCCGCCGGGAACAGCAGTAAGTGAACCATCACTTCCTCCATTACAGGTTACATCAATTTGTGAAGTAATATTTGCGCTAACCGCTACAGCAGGATTAATTGTTGTCGTAGCTGTCTGAACACATCCATTTGCATCTGTTACTGTAACGGTGTACGTATCCGCAGCAAGACCAGTTATTGACGCAGTAGTTCCAACTACGGTGCTCGCGCTGTTTGTCCATACATAACTATATGTTCCTGCACCTGTACCTCCGGCCGCATTTACTGTCGCTGCTCCGTTATTTATTCCAAAACATGTAATATTTGTTGGCGGAGGGATAATGGCTGTAATAGCCGAAGGCTGAAGAACAAAGGCATTCGCTGATGTTGTACATCCATTTGCATCGGTTACCACAACATGATAACTGCCTCCGGGAAGACCATTCACTGTTTGTGTAGTTCCAACAATACCTGATGCAGAAGTCCAGACATAACTATAGGTACCTGCACCTGTGCCTCCACTTGGTGATTCAGAAACAGACCCGTTACTGGCTCCGTTACAACTCACCCCTACGACAACAGGAGCGGTCGCAGTAAGCAAAGGTGGTTGTGTAATAGTGACGGAAGCCGTGACTGTACAACCTCCGGCGTCAGTAACTGAAACGACATAAGTTCCTGCACCAAGATTAACAGCAGTGTCGTTATTTTGTACAGGAACTGTATTCCAGGAATAAGTAAAAGGACTGAGACCTCCCGCTGCAGCGATTGAAGCCGAACCGGTAAGATCACCATTGCAACTTACTCCAAAACCGTTGGTATTAGTTGCAGGAAGAATGACTGCCGAATTTAAAAGGTATGAGGGTGCAACTGTAACTGTAAATGGTCCCGCAATATTTATAGGAATGAGGGAATCAGGGTCGCAACTTTGTCCGATTCCATATTGTATGTAAGCATAATAATCAGTAGTTACTAAAGGAGAAACATTTAAACTCGGACCATAACCTACAGCAACAGTATTTGCGTACCATGTTATAGAAGAAGACGAATAGGTTAATATCGGAGCAAAAGGAATGGTTGTAATCGTATATGCACCAGGTCCGTTCGGTGTAAATCGTGTTCCTTCATGGTTGGCAGTCCACTGGGTACCATTTCTTCCGGGAACTATGTCTGCTAAGGTGCCCGTTGCATCTTGCAAACCATGTGTAGCATTCCCGCCATTCCAGGTCGGGCAAAGAGTTTTGGATTGAATATGCGTTTCGACAATATTTCCATTTTCATACAATTGAATTTGATCCGTAAAACATCCATCTGTCGTACATGAGAACATCGGGAGATTAATAAATTCCACGAAGAAAATCCGATTAGGAGCCACGCCCTGGGTAGCATAACGGCAAGTACCTCCCGGATTATTTATGTACGTATCCTGCCAAGGCCCCATAATACAATTCCAAAGTTGAGGAGGAGACCCTATAAAAGGTAGCGGCGTAACAGGAATAGCCCAAGGGCAAAAGGCACCCGCATTTGCTATATTGAAACTGACAACATTGTTAGAACTAAAAATAACCGAGTTATAAACAGTTCCATAAAAAGTAAAAGGAAAAGGAAGTGGGATTACACTGCTGAACCCATCATCGAGGGTAACACCCACAGGAAATGCAAGTTGCGGGATAATATTAATTGTATCCAAATGTGCAGTCATTGATACCAGGCCTCCGGCACATATTGTATCACCTGTAACACCAAAATTAATATCAAAATTCTGTAGCTGTGAAAAAGACTTATTCACGCCAAAGGATAATAAGATAGCAACTGCAATGAAACCTTTTTTTAGGGTTTTGGATGTTTTTGTTTTCATGATTTTGTAGATTGATGCTTTAATTTTTAGTATGCTGGAGTTAAGTTTATTTAATATGAGCTTGGTTTTTACTGTAAATCTAATGGGTCAGGTACCAGGTTTAAAATTATTTTTGGTGAATGTTAGTAATTATTGTCTTAATGTGATTTTGCCTTTATATGGGTGGTTTTTATTAGAAAGGTCCTTTACATTGATTACGTAGAGATAAATTCCGGGAGGTACTTCCTTGCCATTACTCAATTTTCCATCCCAGGAATTTACAATATCTTTTGAGCTGAAAACCTCAATACCCAAACGATCATAAATTTTCAATTCATAATCCTTGAAATTGAGTCCCATCGGGATAAAATAATCATTCACGCCATCTCCGTTTGGACTAAACGCTTCCGGGATATAGAATGCAAAATTATTATCCGTATCAACAAGAGGACTGGCATCTTGCTGTCCATTGCTTACTTCTTCACCGGAAGGAATCGCTAAACTCACATCATGATCACTTTCAGAAGTTTTTGAAAGACTCAAATTCTCCGGTGATCCCGAAATATTTTTAACAACAGGGACGCTTTTATCCTGGTGAATTGCATTGTCTTTTAAGTCTTTAGTTGTAGTCTGAGTAGAGGATTGCTGAGCACTGCTTTCTTTCTCTTTCGAACGATCGGCATCTGAAATTGAACGCTGCACTTTTGATGTCTTTTGATCTTCTATTTTAGAATTTTGTTTTCCTTCAACAGTGGAGTTTTCAGTTTTAATCGTTGAAGATAATCCCGGAGACGGCATAGCTTTTCTGTCTCCGATTGCATTCGTTTGAGTATGATTTTGCTGAACTGTTTTCACATCCGACGGTGTTAGCGGAGTTTCTGACTTTTTACCTGTGAAATAGAGAATCGTTAAAATTGCTGCTCCTGATAATACCAAAAAGGAGATGATATTTTTCACCTTCACGTTCTTAAAAACACGAACGGGAGGAGATTGTAATCCCTTTTCAATATTTTCCCAGGCAGATGGATTCACATCCGCTTCAAAATTACTCAGCGAGTCCTTAAATAACTGATCAATATTATTGGATCCTGTTTTCATTATACATTTTCCTCCTGAAACATTTTTTGCAGCTGTACCCTTGCACGGCTGTATTGTGATTTGGACGTACTCTCTGTAATAGAAAGCATGTCTCCAATTTCTTTATGACTATATCCTTCGATGGCAAATAAATTAAAAACTGTACGGTAACCGGGAGATAACTGATGAATCATTTTCAGCAATTCCTTTTCAGTTAAAATATCAGGAGTGTTTTTTCCGAGATCTACCGGTAACATTTCCTGAACTGCCTCTATTTCAACTTGGTTAAACATTTTCTTTGTTTTTCTTAAACTATCTAAGCATGTATTTACCATGATTCTCTTAATCCACCCTTCTGCCGAACCTTCAAACCGGAAAGATCCCAGGTTTTTAAACACTTTTATCCATCCTTCCTGTAACATGTCTTCAGCTTCTTCCCTGCCTGCCGCATATCGGAGGCAAATTCCCATCATCCTCCGGCTATATTTATCAAACAAAAGCCTTTGAGCTCTGGTTTCACCTGATATACAGCTTTTGATAATCTCTTCATCCGACATGTTAATAAAGGCATTCATAGTTGAAGACGCAAGTTAACGAATGTTGGTTGCATGACAAGGTTAAAGATTTTTGATCCACTTCCTTAATAGTAGAATAGTGGAAAAATCGAATATTGAAAATCCTCCTTATTCCAACACTATACTTTTCCAACATTACATACATGCTTATTTTTTTTGAATCACTTTTATGAACATCCATTTTTACAACTGCTCTTATTTCTATACATTTCGCCTCGATGATTTTATAAAAAAATACGTATGCGAAAATTCATTTTTGTTTCGTTCCTCTTTTCAATCTGTATATCCTGTAATTCCAAAAAGAAAGGCGCATACGGCAGCAAGGAATCGGTTTCTGCTTCAACAGTTATTAAGTTGGAAGATTCAAAAGAGTTTCTTCCAACATGGTCGAAAGAAAATACGTTGATCTACCATGTTATTGCCGAACCAAGCGACATGCATCCGACCAATGGCAACTCATCTCCGCGAAGTGAAATAAACCTGTACACTCAAATGTTCCTTGTAAATACTGATTTCGAAAACCAGGGAACTTCAGGATTGATCAAATCTTCTCCTGTAATTTCCAAAGACGGATTGGAGTATACGTATGAGTTACGGGAAGAACCACGATGGGATGACGGCAGTCCGCTTACCATGGACGATATTTTTTTCACGTGCAAAGCCATCAAATGTCCACTCACCAATAATCCCCATGCGAAACCCTATTGGGAAAATCTGAAAGAAATAAAAACGGATGCCGCCAACCCGCGCAGGTTTACCATGGTGATGAAACGGGAATATATTCAGAATATCAATTTCCTCACCGATTACCCGGTGATGCAACGAACTTATTTTGATCCAAAAAATATTTTATCGCATTATTCTTTTGAACAGTTCGACAACAACGAATTCAAAGCTGATCAACAAAAGGATCTTGTTGAATGGAGCAATGAATTCAACAATGAAAAATACGGACACGATCCAAAATTTATTACCGGGCTTGGTATGTATACGTTTGAAAGCTGGGAACAGGGACAAAGCATTACAATCGTAAAAAAGAAAAATCACTGGACGGCACACGCAACCGATTACCACGAAGCAGCTTTCCCTGAAAAAATTATTTTCAAACTGAATAAGGATGATAATTCTTCCATGCTCGAATTCAAATCACAGGCCATGGATGCTTCTACCAACCTGTCTGCAAAAACATTGATGACATTGAAAGAGAACGAAGAGTTCAATAAAAATTACAATTCACTTTTTACCCTTACGTACAACTATACGTACATCGCCATGAATGAAAAACCGGATGGCACAACGCATAAAAAATTTTTCGATGATGAAAAAGTACGTAAAGCAATGGCGTATCTCACGCCGGTCGATAACATTATCCAATTCGTTTATAAAAATTATTCGAGTCAATGTAAACGAGTCGCCACCAATGTTTCGCCTATTAAAAAGGAATTTGATGAGAACTTAAAACCGATTCCGCTGGATGTAGAAAAAGCAAAACAGTTGCTTGACGAAGCCGGATGGAAAGATTCAGACGGTGATGGTGTACGTGATAAAACAATTGACGGAGAAAAAATTCAGCTTAGTTTCACCTTTCAATTTCTCAACACAGCCGGCGACTGGAAAGAAATGGCTGCGATGGCTGCCAATGAGATGAGCAAAGCCGGGGTGAAAGCAAACTTGCTTCCGCTTGACCTGAAAATTTTTGTAGAGAAAGCACGCAACCACGACTTCGATATGATGATGGGAGTTTGGGGAGGAAGTTCTCAAAGCGAGGACTTCACCCAGTTGTGGCATACCAATTCATGGATGAGCAAAGGTTCCAATTACAGTGGATTCGGGAACGCACAAAGCGATGCCTTGATTGATTCAATCAAGTTTACCATTGATGAAACAAAACACATGGAGTTATCAAGGCAATTGCAAAAGATGGTGTACGATGATCAGCCGTATGTTTTTTTATATTCAAGTTTGCGACGGAACATCATTCATAAGAGATTCGGGAATGCAGAATTATTCTCTGAACGTCCCGGGGTTTTACTGAACACGCTCCGGTTACTTTCAGGAAATAAAGGGATTGCCATGCGTGATGGAGTTTCTCCGTATTGAAATTAGAAGTTGGAAAATGGAAATTAGAAAATTAAGATGCGCCCTTCTGATTTTCGAATTATCAAATTATCACATCATCACATTTTTCATCTACACATCTGATCAAACGCTCTCTTAAAAATGCGTAGATACATTCTCAGACGAATTCTGCTTTTCATTCCGACCTTGATCGTCATAACGCTAGTATCCTTTATCATTCTTGTGAATGCTCCCGGAGATCCTGTGGAACGCATGATGACAGCTTCACAAAGTTCAGGCGACATCAGCACACAATCCATTGCACAACAAGAACAACGAGCTTACTGGACACATCGCCTCGGCCTTGATCTTCCTGTATTTTATTTCAGCATCCGTTCGCTTGCCGAACCTGATACGCTTTACAGGATCACTGACAAAAGTGAACGAGCTGCTTTAAGCAAGCTGATTTCAGAATTCGGAAACTGGAAAGAAATCCAACAGTATTATGTCGCTGAATTGAATTTTGAAATCGTGTTGAATCAAATTCGTATTCATCAACCTGACTCGGCAAACACGGACCAATTTAAAAATGATCTGAACAGTATTCGCTTTGAAGTTGCTTCCTTGAAATCAACTACGGGAAGAGAAGCGATCCAATCTAAAATTAAATTGCTCAAACCCTTCTTTGAAAAATATCCGCTTGCGGAACGGTCGTATGTTGAAACAATGAAAAACAATTTTGACCTGGTTCTTCTTCATGCTACAACATGGAAAAATTATGTTCCCATGATCGGTTTTCATCCCGCGAATCAATATCATCGCTGGCTTTTTGGTGACGAACGTTCGAGTGGAGGTTTACTCCGGGGTGATTTCGGAATTTCATACCTCACCAAGCAACCGGTCTTTCGTATGATCAAAGGAAAAATCGGCTGGTCACTTTTCTTTACATTGTTTTCAGTTCTTCTCGCTTATATCATTAGTATTCCGGTTGCGATCAAAGCAGCCGTGAGAAGAAATTCCCGGTTCGATCGCCTTTCTTCAATCGTCCTTTTCATGTTGTACTCGTTGCCCGCATTTTGGGTCGCCACACTCTTACTCATGTCATTCAGCAACACGGATGCGCTGAATATTTTTCCTGCATCGGGTGTGAAGCCGGTTACGGGCTATCCGCTCGATTCAACCTTCTTTGAAAAAATAAAATTGTCCCTACCCTATCTTATACTGCCAACCATTTGCTACACGTACAGTTCACTTGCATTTCTATCGAGGACGCTGCGCGTTTCCATGCTTGAAATTTTGAACCAGGACTTTATCAGAACAGCACGGGCAAAAGGCCTCTCCGAAAAAAAAGTAGTTTGGAAACATGCACTCAGAAATTCATTGCTTCCGATCATTACGATGTTTGCAAATGTGTTTCCCTTTATGATCAGTGGTTCGGTAATTCTTGAAAGCATTTTTACCATTCCGGGAATGGGTTCAACCATCTACAGCAGTATTGATGCACAGGATTACCCGATGATTGCAGCCGTATTCACCCTTACAGGAATATTAACCATGTTAGGATATTTGCTAAGCGATGTGCTGTATGCATTTGCTGATCCACGGATTTCTTTTTCAAAAACTCTCCGCACATGAAAGAAAAAGAACATCGCTTTCTTCTTGGTTCTGCATGGAAACATTTCAGGAGAAACAAACCTGCACATAGTAGTTTATATGTTCTTCTCACCTGGATAGGTATTGCATTGCTTGCACCTGTCATTGCAAATGAGAAACCGTTGTTTGTAAAGTACAACGATCAATTTTTATTTCCTGCACTTTCGTTTTCAAATACAATTGAAATGAATAGGAACGGGCAAAAAGAAATCCTGCAATCAAACCAGGTGAACTGGAACCAACTGAAAACCCAAAAAATAATTTGGGCTCCGGTACCCTTTTCTCCGGGGAAAAGTAATTCGGAAAATGCAGATTATTTTTCTCCATCAAAAAAGCATCTTTTAGGAACAACAAAAAATGGCTCTGATGTCCTGACGGGACTCATCCATGGAACACGAATTTCGCTCAGCATCGGCATCCTTTCCATGCTCATTGCTTCGTTGATCGGCATTTCACTGGGTTCATTAGCAGGTTATTTTGGTGATTATCGGTTGCTTCTGACTCGTGGAAATTACCTGATGCTACTGATTGGAATTTTACCTTCCTGGTTTTATGCATTCTATGTGAGAAGCAATGCGCTTTCAAACATGCTCATCAATCCCGGCCTTGCTTTTATTCAATTGGTATTTAGCATCATACTTTTCATTTTTCTTCTTTTCATTTTTTACAAAGCAGGCAACCTGCTGAATAAAATTTCTGTCTTTCGAAAAAAAATATTTTTTAGGGTAGATTCACTCGTGTCAAGAGCCATCGAAATATTTATTTCAATTCCCCGGCTTATCCTGATTATTTCCATTGCTGCTATTTCACGACCTTCTTTCACGAACATCATCTTTATCATTGGTTTTACTTCATGGACAGAAATTGCCCGCTTTACAAGAGCTGAATTATTACGAATAAGAAATTCCGAATACATTGAAACTGCGCGTGCAATTGGCCTTTCAGATTTCCGGATTATTGTACGACACGCTTTACCAAATGCGATTGCTCCGGCAACCGTGACCATCGTTTTTGGAATTGCATCAGCGATCCTAATCGAATCCGGACTTTCATTCCTGGGAATCGGAGTTCCGCAAGATGTCACCACATGGGGCTCCCTGTTGTTTGCAGGAAAAGAAAACTTTGAAGCCTGGTGGCTTGTTATTTTTCCGGGGCTTGCCATCTTCATCACGGTTACTGCCTTTAACTTGGTAGGTGATGGCCTGCGTGATGCAATGGATGTGAGAACAAGAAGTTCATAGATTCTGAATCAGTAAAATAGTGTCACTTTAAATATATCTGCATGAAAGCAATTTTTCTGGTACGCACAGGCGCTGCTGAAAAAGCATTTGAACTTCGGGAAACAAAAACTCCTGAACCGAACGATGAACAAGTGTTAATCAAAGTGCAAGGTTTCGGATTAAACTTCGCCGACATCGTTGCACGCGAAGGCATGTATCGCGAAGCGCCACCCAAACCCTGCATTCTTGGTTATGACGTAGTCGGAAAAATTGTTGCCTGCGGAAGTAAAGTGACACACGTGAAGAACAACGACCGTGTTGTTGCCTTGACACGATTCGGAGGTTATGCCGAATATGCAGTGACAGATTCACGTGCTGCGATAAAAATCCCTGAAACGATCAACCTTGCATCTGCGAGTGCGCTTGCCACACAATTTTGCACGGCTTACTACAACGCTGCAGTGCTGGCAAATCTCCGTGAAGGAGAAAAAGTTCTCATTCATTCAGCGGCAGGCGGAGTTGGAAATGCGTTGCTGCAATTTTGCAACTATAAAAAATGTGAAGTGCTCGCCACAACAACTTCTTCATCAAAAGTTGTCCTGCTGAAAAAACTTGGAGCAACGCATGTCATCAATACATCTACCGAAGATTTTCATGAGGCAGTAAAGAAGATTACAAACAAGGATGGTGTGGATGTCATCTTTGATGCAATGGGCGGGAGCTTTGTAAGAAAAGGAATTAAACTTCTTGCGCCGGGAGGAAGAATCGTTTGTTACGGAGCCTCAAAAATGACAGGTATCAATTTATTCTCACGGATAAAAACTGCATTGCAATTTGGCTTCTATCATCCTGCTCAATTTATGATGCCGTCAAAATCGCTGATGGGCGTAAACATGCTCCACATTGCAGACAAACGACCTGGAATTATTCAACATTGCCTGTTACATGTATTGGATCTGTTTCATTCCGGAATTTTTGTTCCGCAAGAAGGGAAAATTTTTAAGGCAACTGAGATTGCTGAAGCCCATCGTTACCTACAGGAAAAAAAAGCAACAGGCAAAGTTGCCCTGAGCTGGGACTGATCATGAAGGATATTCCATCCGAACATGATAAATGCTCATCAACATTTTTTTGAAAATCTTTTTGATATCAGAAATATCTTTCAATGTAACAGGACTGTTCAGGAATTGATTTTGCTCAATCTGGTTGCTGATGATGTGATCTACGAGGTGATCAATGGTTTCAGCATCGGCATGCTGAAGACTTCGTGATGATGCTTCCACCGAATCAGCCATCATCAGCACAGCTGTTTCTTTTGAATAAGGCAACGGACCCGGGTAGTGAAAAAGATTTTCATCCAAGATTTCATCCGGGTAATTTTTTAAAAACGTGTGATAGAAATATTGCAAACGTGTGGTACCATGATGCGTGCGGATGAAATCAATGATCTGCTCCGGCATTTTTTGCTTCTTCGCTTTCTCTATTCCTTTAATGACATGACTTTTGATGATACGTACACTTTCTTCAATAGAAAGATGATCGTGCGGATTTGCCTGTGTATTCTGATTTTCTATAAAATACATTGGCATATCAATCTTACCAATGTCATGATACAACGCACCAACACGCACAAGCAAAGGGTTTCCTCCTATTTTAAATATCGCAGCTTCGGCAAGGTTGGCAACCTGCAATGAATGTTGAAACGTTCCGGGAGCTTTGAAAGCAAGGTCGCGCATCAACGTGGAATTTGAATCTGCCAGTTCCATCAGCGAAACATCCGATAAAAATCCGAATGTCCGTTCAAAAACAAAAATGAGCGGAAACGCAAACAGTGTAATGAGACTGTTGCCTGCGAACCATTTCAGGTTCATCCAGTCGATGGTTTTAAAATTTGCTTCATGAATGATGGTCACTCCGATGAAAGAAATGGTGTATGACAGAAAAATCATCAGGATGGAAATAAAAAATTGTGACCGCCTGCTCATGCTAACGATGCTGAAGATGGCAACCATTCCTGCTACCGTTTGAATGAACATGAATTCAAATCCGCTGGGCGCTTCAAAACCGATGATCAGCAACGTAATGATGTGTGTAAACAAAGCCGTTCGTGTATCATAAAAAGCACGGACAACGATCGGCAGAATACACACCGGCACCAAATACATGTCGAAGACATTGACTTTTCGCGCCCATAAAAAAACATACGTGATCAGGACAATGAGAAGCATGAGTAAAACAATCCGCGAGTTGTCATGGTAAATTTCCTTCCTGAACATGGCTAAAAAAGTAATCAGCATTGACATGGCAAGCGACACCAAAATGAAATGTCCGAGAAACATCATGGCACGCGAGCTTCCGGTGAATTCCTGGTTCCGCATTTCTGTTTTCAAGGATTCGAGTCGCTGAAATTTCTGATCGTCCACCACTTCTCCCTTCAAAATAATGGCTTCATCCTTTTGCACCATGCCATGTGACAACGAAATGTTATCGAGCATTTGCTTCGTCCATTTTCCTGAAGCAGCTTCATCATAAACAATGTTATGCGAAAGTGAATTTTCAAGAACCGGAGAAAGAATATCGGCATCCACAGGAGGATATTGTTTCAATTTCTCCGTCACAAAATCATACGCTGACCGGATGGTAAAGAAATCGTTGATGGATCGTTCTTCTTCCACATTGTTCATCAAGAGATTGATCGTCTCATCATTTTTTGGCAACTGGTCGTTGACTAAAATGATTCCCTTTTCGTATACATCGCGAAGAATAATGACTCCGATAGAAGTTAGTTCATCCTTTCTTTTTTCACTCAGCACTTTTTTGGCAGAACCCGGGTTTGCCAATACCTGCTTCAAATCATCTCTGAATGACTGGACTTTTTGGTCAGCGATTTTTCCATCGTATTGATAAAAAGGATGCGCATTTTTTAAGATCAATGCCTTCTCCTCATTTACTTCCATTTCAGTTTTGTTAATGGCAAAATCAAAAGGAGCCATCAGGTTTTCATACGCCCAGGGTTTTCCCTTTTGATAGGCATAATTAAATTGTGTTTCTTTGGGAAGTGCAATCACGATCAATACAATAGCCGTGAACACAACCGTGTATTTCAAAATTGTTTCGTGGCTATTGGTAACTTTCAGAAGAATTTTATTCATCGTTGCGTAAAGTGTAAATATCCTGAATTGATAGTACTCTTCCGACTTCATTTATAAAAAATATCAACATTTTCCGTTTACAGTTTACGGTTTACAAAATTTCCAATTAACGCACACCTTTTCCATTTTCCAATTTCCAACATCCACTTCAAACGAAATGTGAAATCGCCTCCTGACAGGTAGGAATTCTTCTGTTAAGTTCTTACAAACATGTACGAATTCTTTTGTGGAAATAGAAAATAAAAAAGAGGTCGTCTTATGGACAACCTCTTTTCCGTTTTATTAATCTTAACTTTTATTTATTGCAAACCATGTGCTTTGTGTCAATCAATTTACCATCGGCCACTAAACTGTATGTATAAATACCACTGCTCAGGTTAGAAGCATACACCTGCATGGAACCTCTTCCTCTTTCATTGATAACTACTGTCTTTAAAATTTTGCCGTTGTTATCATAGAACATAATGGCAGCTTTCAACACATCACTTGGAATCACATAACTAATCTGAGTTTGCTCTGCAAATGGATTCGGATCGTTCTGATTAAGAATGATACTGTTTTCTGAACTTAGCTCAACTGAGATTCTGTTTTCAACCGTGTTGTCATTACTGTTCTGATTAGTA
>JAYVUK010000032.1:0-75184 GCA_043787975.1 Bacteroidota bacterium | reverse complement strand
TGCTACACCTGTTACCGTTCGACTTGCATGTATTAGGCCTGCCGCTAGCGTTAATCCTGAGCCAGGATCAAACTCTCCATAGTAAAGTTAATCTTGTGCTTCCTTGGATGGCTTCTTTCGAAGTTCCAATTCAGCTTGCTCTGTTGGATTAGTACTCAATATTATTATCAATGAAATTGACAAATAATTTGGCTTGTTATTTCCTATTCAATTCTTCAAAGAACGTAGAACTTATATTTAAAACAATCTCGTTGATTGTTTTTAAGTTTTCAATTTGGGGATGCAAAAGTAGATAATGTTTTTTACTCTGCAACACTTATTATCATTTTTTTAATCTTTTTTACTAATTCGCTCTGAATGAACCAGTAATTCGATACCCAAGGCACATACACCCTCCATTCCATGAATAACTGCAGAATGATCCGATTAAAAAATGATAAAGAACTTTTTGTGATTGGGGATGCAAATGTAATACTTATTCAACACCTGACAAATGATTTTTCATTTTTTTATTAACAAGTGCTGATAACCTACGGGGCTCTGATTTTTCCCTTTCGAATTGCCTCTAAATTGCTCTCCTTTTTTAAGTCCCATTTACAATGCAACGGCTCTTACAATTATTTCCGATGCACATAAACTATCCGGCAACAAGAGGCATTTATTTTTATTCTTTATTTTTGGATGTCTCAAATAAGTTATTGTAACTTTGATTTCAACGTCTTAATATTGCATTCAAACACTAATCATTTGCATCATCATGGCAACAAAAAAGAAACCTGCAAAAAAATCTAAAGCCAACGTGGCAAAGAAAAAAACTATAGTAAAAAAATCTTCCAAGAAAAAAATTGCTGTGAAGAAAAAAGTTTCAAAGAAGCCTGCCGTAAAAAAGAAAACTGTTGCAAAAGTTTCTCCAAAGAAAAAAGTGAGTAACCCCGTTGTTAAAAAAGTTTTGCGACCTGTACTAAAACCAGTTGCGAAAGAAACTGCAAAGCAGATGACAATACCACAATCCGAACCAATGGATCTTATTTTACCTGATGAACATCTTGATCATGCTGATATAGATATGCCGATGGATGATGATATCAAAGACCTGAAAGGATTTGATGACGATGCGCAGGTAAGCAGCGACCTAGACGAAGATGATGATGATTTTTAGTAAACGCCTTTTCTCCATTGAGATTCTTTGTAAATAGAAATCGCAATTTTATAACAGCTATTTTAAAAAAAATATCCGAATGCTTTCAAAAAAATCCCTAGCAAAGATGCCGGGGATTTTTTTATTCTCCTCAGATATAATATTCTCTCGTGTTGTCTTTCAATAATTCTTTCCGTTCCAAAAGAACTGTGTTGTATTCGTCCCTACGCTATACTTTAAAACATTTCCATTGAGCTGGTAACTATTGATGATTTCATACGATGCAGTATATGTTTTTCCGCTTAGAAAAAGTTTTAACCGTCCGCTTACATCAATGTATGCCACACCATCGTTTGCAATTTGAAAATCGGTTGGAATATAATCTTCGAGCGTATACACTTGTCCCTTGTAAAAAACATTAAAGTTGTTGTTGTATGAATACAAGACTGTGTATCCTTTCAACTGAAAAAAATCCGGACGAAATGAAAGAAGTCTCCGTGTTGCTCCTTCATAGAATACTCTGAAATTACCAAGGTTATCCACGTAAGCCATTGTTCCAAAACCTACTTTAAAAGAATCGGGAGCAAAGGTCTCAAGACGCGCCGTATCTCCTTTATAAAACAAATGAAAATTTTGATCATAATTGTCAACATAAGCAACCATATCACTTCCTGCTTGGTAAACAATCGGGGCGATGTTATCAAGCGAATACGTATGTCCCTGGTAAAAGACTTTAAAAAAATTTGACTGGTTTACATAGGCCAAAGTATTACTTCCTGTCTTCATACTTTTCGGTGGTTCAATCATTGAACTCTCAAGATCAATTACATTTCCCTGGTAGAAGACTGAAAAATTATAGTTGCTTTCATCAAAGAAACCGATGAGGCTATCATTCAATGCATAGATGCTACAATAGTAGCTCAAATTCCTGGCGTGTTGTTTCTCAAAAACAGACAACACATTGCCGACACGATAGGCTATTAAATAATCCGTTGCAAAGTAAGAAAGCGTGCCTCCATACGTTACATCAAACTTTTGTTCATCAGCATAAATTCGGAATTCATTCGCATTGTCAACATACGCAATTGCAGCCCCGCCAACCTTAAAAGATTTCACAAGTAAATAATCGACCTGACGAAATTCACCGTTATCAAATGCCTGAAAATAATTTCTGTAATCGTTGAAGGCAGACAGATTTTGTGAAAATGAACGAAGGGAACAAAGAAGGACGATCAGAAAAAAAAACTGCTTCATAAATTTTTTTTTAACCATCAGTCGAATAAGTAATCTCCCGCAAAAGCTCTAATTTTTTTTTGTCAATTGATGAAAGACATCTTCTAGTTTCTGCTCTTCTTTTTGCATAGATAAAACCGTCAGATGATTGTTCACTGCAAAATTAAAAATGTCCGTACGGACATCTGAATCCATGGAAGTTTTCAAACGCCATAATTTTTCATTCACAGATTCAACTTTTATTACTCCCTGAATTTTTTCCAGTTGATATCGTATTACAGTTTTATCAAATTCAACAAGAATAAAATTGCCTTCTGAAGATTGTTGTTGAAGAACAGACGTGTTTTCATTGGCTACAATTTTTCCTTTGCTGATAATGATCACACGGTTGCACACGGCCTCCACTTCCTGCATGATGTGGGTAGAAAACACAACTGTTTTTTCTTTTCCGATTTCTTTGATAAGGGAACGGATTTCACTAAGCTGGTTCGGATCCAATCCTGATGTCGGTTCATCAAGAATCAAGACTTTCGGATTATGAATCAATGCCTGGGCAAGCCCGACCCGCTGCCGGTAACCTTTTGACAATGCCCCGATTTTTTTTCTCTGTTCAACCTGCAGACCTGTCATCTCAATCATCTCTGCAATCCGTTTTCCTTTCGAGCCATTCAGATGATGAATACCTGCAATAAATTCCAGGTATTCTTTCACATACATTTCAAGATACAACGGATTGTGTTCAGGCAGGTAGCCGACATTTTTTCTCACCTCAATCGATTGCTCTGTTACATCATATCCACAAACAGAAGTTGTTCCTGAAGTTTGAGGAATAAAGCATGTAATGATTTTCATCATCGTTGATTTGCCGGCACCGTTCGGTCCGAGAAATCCGACTACCTGTTTGCCTGGTATTTCAAACGACACATCATCCAATGCCTTTTGAGTTCCGTAAAGTTTGGTAATGTTTTTTACTGTAATTGACATTTCTTCAGTATTCGCTATTCAATGTTCTTAAATTACTCCTGTGTGAATTCGCTTTGCAAATCTAAACATATCTGACATCATTTCTCTATTTTCGCAAAGCATGAAAGGGCTTGTTATAAAATCAACAGGAAGTTTATTTAGCGTGAAATTGGATGACGGACAAAAACTGTTGTGCCGTATCCGGGGTAATTTGCGTTTAAAAGATTTTGAAGCAACTACACCCGTTACTGTAGGAGATCATGTTGAAATCGAAAAAAATGCCGGAGATGATGTGGGATTGATTTCTGAAGTGCATGCGCGGAAAAATTACATCATCCGTAAGTCTGTAAAACTTTCCAAGCAAATTCAAATAATTGCCTCAAATATAGACCGGGCTTTTGTGATTGCCACTCCTGTTTTTCCAAAAACTTCGCTTGGCTTTATTGACCGGTTTCTTGCAACGGCAGAAGCTTACAACATTCCCGGTGGAATTATTTTCAACAAGTCAGATATTTACAATGATGAAATAAAACAGCAAGTGAATGAATTAAAAACTCTTTACGAGCAAATTGGTTACCGCGTACTTGTTGTTTCAGTACCTGAAAAAAGTACACTCGAAAAACTAAACGAAGAATTAAAAAATAAAGTAAATCTTTTCTCGGGACATTCAGGTGTCGGAAAATCTTCCATCATCAATACATTAATTCCGGGATTAAACTTAAAAACATCCGGCATCTCCGAACAACATCTGAAAGGAACTCACACTACAACCTTTGCCGAAATGCATGAACTTCCTGAAGGAGGTTACATTATCGATACACCGGGAATCCGAGAATTCGGCACCATTGATTTCGACACCTATGAGGTTTCACATTTCTTTCCGGAAATCTTTAAAGTTGGGCGTGCCTGCCAGTTCAACAATTGTCTTCATACGAATGAAACGAAATGTGCCGTGAAAGATGCCGTTAGGTCAGGAGAAATTGCATTGAGCCGTTATGAAAGTTATCTCAGCATATTGAGTAACCAGGATATATTCAGGTGATGAAAAGACATGCTGATGAAAAAAAAAGATCAGTAAACTACCATGAGAATTGTAATTCAGCGCGTAAGCGAAGCATCTGTAAAGATAAATGGCTTGGAAAAAGCTGCCATTAACAAGGGTTTACTTATATTGGTTGGAGTTGAAGAAACGGATTCAGACGCAGACATTGAATGGTTAAGCGGTAAAATTTCACGACTGCGGATTTTTAATGATGATGCAGGAGTCATGAACCTTTCATTGATTGAAACAGGCGGAGATGTTTTACTCATCAGCCAATTTACCTTACATGCTTCCACAAAAAAAGGAAATCGTCCTTCCTATATTCATGCTGCAATACCAAAAGTAGCAATTCCATTGTATGAAAAATTCATTCTTCAATTGGAAAATGACCTACATAAAAAAATATCTACCGGTGAATTTGGAGCTGATATGAAAGTGGCTCTTGTAAATGACGGACCGGTTACACTAATTATTGATTCAAAGAACAGGGAATAAATTTGACAAACCATTTATCAGATGACGATACAAGAAGCACAAAATACAGTTGACCAGTGGATCAAAACTCACGGAGTGCGTTACTTTAACGAGCTCACCAACATGGCGATGCTAACGGAAGAAGTAGGAGAAGTGGCACGAATCATAGCACGCACATATGGTGAACAATCATTCAAAAAAACGGATGAAGAAAAAAATCTCGCGGATGAATTAGGCGATGTTCTTTTTGTTTTGGTTTGCATAGCTAATCAAACAGGAATTGATCTGACGGATGCATTTGAAAAAAATCTTGAAAAGAAAACCACCCGTGATTCAGAAAGACACATCAAAAACCCCAAACTTTTATAGAATAATTTCCTGCATGAACTTCTGTTTGGGTTAATCTTATTAAATTGCGATTGAAATTAAAAAGAAGAAAAAATGACGAACCGATATTTCCTCAAAAGTTTAATTCTTATCATGTTGTTATTTCATCTAACCACGAAATCGAATGCGCAACTGAAAATTACTTTTCCTTCTAAAGACAGTCTCACCATTACGGCCGATTGGTATCCTGTTTCTGAAAACATGCCCGTAATTTTACTTTGCCACCAGGCGCGTTTCAGCAGGGGAGAATATTCTGAAACTGCTTTAAAGCTGAACAAGTTCGGATTCAATTGCCTCGCCATTGATCAGCGTTTCGGGAACGAAGCAAATGGAGTAACGAATGAAACTGCTGCCGAAGCAAAACGATTAAAAAAGTCTCAAACCAATCTTGATGCTGAGCAAGACATGATTGCTGCACTTGATTATTTATTCGGTAAATACAAAAAGCCAATCATCATTCTGGGAAGTTCATATTCTGCTTCTTTGGCTTTAGCAATTGCGAAAGATAATAATCATGTGTTTGCCGTTGCTGCATTTAGTCCCGGTGAATATTTTGTGCAGAAAGATTTCGTAGCAAAACATATTGACGGGCTGAACAAGCCTGTTTTCATTACCTCTTCCAAGGAAGAAGCTGATGCCGTTACAGACCTTGTTAAAGATGTGGTTTCACTTATCAAGGTTCAGTATATTCCTAAATCGAAAGGTGATCATGGATCAAAAGTTTTGTGGAACAGTAGCTCTTTGCATGAAGAGTATTGGATTGCTTTAATGAGTTTTTTAGATAAGATGAAAAAAGTTGAAGCATTACAACAGAAATAAATTTTCGATCTGTTCGTTTTTTGTATTCTCTTAAACAGTAACCAATTTGAAATGAAGAAGAGGTATTTTTTCTTAATCTTATTTCTGAATTCATTTCAAACTTTCGCTCAACAGAAAATTACTACGGTTGGTATTCAAATCAAGCCTTTTATTCCTAGCTCATTTTTCACACCTGCAAAGACAATTACGCAGGACAATGCAACGTTTGATTTATCGCTCAACTCAGGATTCAGTGGTGGTATGGTGGTCCGACATGGATTTTCTGATTTGGTTGCTATGGAAACAGGCATCAACTATGTAAAAAGAAAATACGACCTGGAAATAACAGATGGAGGCTTCAATGACAAATCTCAATTTCGCATTATCGGGTACGAAATTCCCTTAAGCCTGCTGGTGTATATTCGTTTGGGCGAACAATTTTTTATGAATGTTTCAATGGGACATTCGCTTGATATATTTGCAAGCAGTGTGCAATCGTACGATGATTATTTCATCCAGAGATCTTTCCGAAAAAATCTTTTTCAATCAGCTGTTATAGCGAATGTAGGCTGGGAGTATCGCACAAAGAAAAGCGGATACTTGTGTCTTGGCGCATCCTATCATCGCCCTTTCTCATATATTTATACTTCCCAAATAAAATACAATGGAAGAACTGATCCCGCTGTTACAACACTGTCAGGAAATTACCTGACAATCGATTTACGTTATTTTTTTTATGAAGATCCGCATAAGAAATCCAGATTGAATGATGATACGATGGAATGATCTTAAAAAATTTCAATAAAAAAACCCATCCGATTTACCAGGATGGGTTTTGATTTTTTTGAACCGGAGAATTAATATTCCCACATGTCGTGTTCAAAATTGGTGATCTCTGTCTTGATTTTTTCCGCTTCAAGCAATGCGCTCATTCCTTGTTTGTAATCCTCTATCCTTCGATCAAATACATTCGCCTCTTTGTAAATGTAACTGGAGAATAATCTTTTTTGGAAAATATCATCGAATGATCTTCTCTCAGCATCATTCTCCCTGTTAAACGTTTCGGCATGAGCAAGCAAGGCACGCGCTTCAGGATAATAGACCCAGAACAATGGATTTTTTATATTACCCGGGCGTAGGTTTCCTGCTTCATCCACCGCATAAACCAACGGTGCAATACCAATGATGCGAACATCCATTACGGAACGCTGCTTGTCAAAAAACCAATCTTCTTTTATCCTGTAACCGATCACTTTTTCTGCAGAGAATTCTTTTACAATCACCGTGTCGTATTCATCATAAGGAGGATCGGGACGTTGCATTTTAGTTGTGTCGGTACGCGCACCACCCTTTGCAGAGATCTCCTTCATGGTAACAGGAAGAGTAAATTCATCATCAATGGTGCTGTAAGCAGTTAGGGATCCTTCCTTTATTGCGTCAAGCAATAAATCGATCAAACTTTTGCGATCAAGAATTTTTCCGATCGGCCATCGCAACGGCAGGTTCATCTTTTCATTCAAATCAACAACTCTCCAGATGCGTTTGCTCCACATTACATCTGCCTCACGCAAGTAAGGATAAGCAAGCGGCTCGCGCGTAACTGTATGTTCCTTTACATACACTCCGTCAAGAACATTGGGTGTTCCCGGTTCCTGAGCATATAAATTTCCTGTCACGACTGCTACTGCTAGAACTAACAAGATTTTAAATTTCATTTTTTTTCTCCGGTTTTTAATTAACGTTATTGTATAACAAAACTCATTGGCGATAAACTACGTGTTGACTGATCGGCACCTGTTGCCATTTTGGCTTTGATGTATTCAAAGTAGACTTTTGAACCTCCCGGAAGCCTTCCAACCATATCACGCATTTGTTGTGTAAGTTGATTTCCCTGTCCTTCAAACTCCTGGGGATCTTTTCCTCGTTGAATAATTGTTATTCTAAACGCCGTGATTTTAAAAAATAATTCGAAGTCGAAATTTTCTAGCTGTGGAATAAGTGTTCCCGCTGCTAAAAGATTTTTGTTAATTGGTCCGCCTTTACTGTTTGAAATGGAAGCGACCGGATCAGGAACACGTTTAACGCGGTACTCAAAACTTCCCATCGGTGTTTCTTTATCCCCAATCTTGGCAGAAACTTTAAAGGTTGCTTTGCCCACCGTAGTTACATTTGCAAAATAATGACCCGCACCACCGGTAGCAGTTGTATTCGATTTCAATGTACCACCGCCTCCTTCGAGAGAAACTTTTACCTTATCGTTTGAAACACCCGGAACTGAAATAGCCATTGGGTTATCCACTCCGATATAAAGAACATTCATCTTTTCAGCAGCAACAACGCTGTTTGGTTTCTGTGCAGTGTACGACTCACTAAACGGATAATGCTCATAGCTTCCATCCGGTTTTTTCACACGAATAACACCACTCCATTTTTTCTCACCCTCAGAACCCGGGTGATCAGAATATTTAGCATACCCGCCCTCTGTTGGTAAGGCATTCGCTTCACAACCTTTGCATGTTTTACTACCCGAAGAATCAGTCGTGGCGCCAATAAACACTTCCGGTGCCATGGTTGAAGATGTAGCCGATAAAAATACATCGGCCTTGTAATCGCTTCCAATCGTAACCACCGTACTGTTTGGAATTACCTTGGCCGTAAACTGATTTAACTTCACAATGTTCTTATCGACTGATGACAAGAGTTCATCTGTAACCTGGGATTCTGCATTTCGAACATCATTCTCAATTTTCGTAAGCAAAGCAACGGTCGCTACAACAGGATTGTGATAGAAGTTAAACATCTCCCAGGTTCGTTTTCCGTCTTCCGCCTTTTTAGGATCATTTGTATTTAACAGGTTGTCGAATTTCTTTTTGTACTCTGCCTGAGAACCTTCCGGAGCATTTTTAATCACGTTCCCTTTAAATTCTTCAAGATGCTTTTTCAATTCAGTCGCTTTGGCTCCTTGTCCTTCCTGGTTATCACCACACATCACATGAGTAGGAACATCATAATTTTCTTTGTTCTCCATGTCAATGAGATCAGGAGTTTTTTCTGCATCCTTCAATCCATCTGATTTTTTAATAAGCTCAGTTTTTAAGCCATCAATAAATGAAACGAGATCATTCGATGTCTTTTTTATATTGATTGCCTTATCATTCACGGATTTGTACTTAGCCGCATCTACCTTCATTGCCTGCTCAAACGATGCGTAGGTATTTTCGTTTTTCTTTTCAATATTTTCTTTCGATAATTGAACGCTTTCATTAATTGTTACAAAGGCATTGATGACTTCCTTGGTTACGTTCAGCGCCAAAAGGGCTGTCAATACCAGGTACATCATGTTGATCATCTTCTGCCTTGGGCTTAGTTTTCCCGCTGCCATATTCGTGGTGTGTTTGTCTGATTAAGATGTGTGTTGATGAAATGAGATATTTTATTTGGCAGATTATGACTTGAGTGTCATTGCAGACAACATATTTCCATAAACCGTATTGAGTTGAGATAAATTCTTTGCAAGCATAGAAACTTCCTGACGGTATTTTTTGGTGTCATCAAGAGAAGAGCTCAGGTTTGACATCATCTCATTAATACCTTCATAGAACTTACTTGTCTGTTTCAAATGCTCATTTGAATCCTGCAACTGTAATTCATAGACAGCATTTAATGCTGCCAGGTTTTTTCCGGCAGAAACAACCTGGTCCTTGTAGACCCTTACATCATCCGTTGAAGATGAAAGTTGTTCGATTGCCTGGGATGCTTTTGTATACGCATTGGACATCTCACTGACTGATTGTGACGCCTTGCTCACATTTTTCACATAATCATCCGTTGCTACTGATGCGTTGCTGAGATCAGCCAATTTACTGGTGTTATCTCCAAGCGATCTCAATCCCGTACCCAAACTATCCAGCAGATCAGTACCAATGTTGGCATCCGCTAAAAGTTTATCCATGTATTGAGCAACAGGGTCTTTTACAGATTTCTTTTTCTTCCTGTCAAGCATTGCATCCTCGTCTTGCATTCCTGCAAGTTCAGGATAAACAAGTGACCAATCCACATCTTCATGCGGTGGTTCAAATGCTGAAAAGAAAAAGATGACAGCCTCTGTTCCCAAACCAAGTGCAAGCATAAAACCAGCACCAGGATAATGTTGAATTTTAAATAAGGCTCCAATGATTACGATAGACGCCCCAAGGCCATATAACTTGACCATTAGTTTTTTGAAGCTCTTGCCTTGCGTTATTTCCGAAATTCCCATAGTAAATTAATTTTTGGTGTGTTGATTTGGTTAAACAATAATGATTAATAACTGAATTATTTTTGTTGATTCAGATCCTGGTTAAATAAAAATAATCTCAATACGGAAAGTAATCTTAGTAATCCGATTTATCCCTGCCTAAGAAACTCATGACACAGCGAAAACCGATGTAACATTTAGCTGTATCCTGATATTCGTAGGAACGAGTGCTGGTCTGCAAATACCACATCACATCCTTCCATGATCCCCCTCTGATCACTTTTCTTTTCAACGCAGGTGAATCCGTTTCTTTCGCTTCGTATTCATAATCCGTGCTTACGTCGTGCGTAAAGCTATATGCTGATTCATCATACGCATTGCTTGTCCATTCAGAAACATTTCCTGCCATGCAATATAAACCATAATCATTTGGCCAATACGAAGTGGCTTTTACGGTATAAACTCCGCCATCGTCCATATAATTTCCACGCATTGGTTTAAAGTTCCCTAAGAAACATCCGCGGCTGTTACGAATATATGGACCGCCCCAAGGATAAGGTGAAAGTTCCATTCCTCCACGTGCTGCATATTCCCATTCAGCTTCTGTAGGTAACCTAAAATCCTGAACAAATCCGTCACCGTTTTCTGCCAAATAATCATTGAATAATTGTGTTCTCCATCTGCAAAAAGCACGTGCCTGCATCCATGAAACTCCAACGACAGGATAATCATCATACGCCGGATGCCAGAAATACATTTGAGTCATCGGCTCATGGTATGAATAAACATAATCAGCTATCCAAGCCAACGTATCAGGATACACATTGATTACATCCTTCTTGATAAATACTGAACGATCCCTTGCACCCTGCTCACGACTGTCTTTTTTTGCAGCAGTTCGCAAGTCAATCCAATACGACTCGAACATTAATTTTCTTGTATCAATTTCTTTTCTTCTGTAAAAACGTTCTGTTTCAGGAAGAAAAAGTTCGGCCAATGTTTCAACATTCTGCTCGTCATCCCATTTTATTTTTGCTCTCCAGTTAATACGCTCTCCGTATTCGCCTTCATCCAGCAGATGTTCTCCTCCCAATAAACGATGAGCCAGTGAGTCACGAACCCAATACACAAACTGACGGTATTCGTTATTTGTAATTTCTGTATTATCCATGTAAAGCGCCGGAATAGTCACGGTCTTACCCTGGGCAGTAACGGTATAAGCAATATCCTGATCACTTGGACCCATGACGAATGATCCTGCCGGAATGTAAACCATTCCATAAGGGTCTGCCTGGTACCATTTTTCGCGATGCGGCACTCCGGTAAGTTCGCCATTATTACCACTCTTGCATCCCGCCAGTGTTAGCAGAACAATCGAAAAAAGAAATGCATTTCTCTTTAGTCTTGTTTGTTTCTGAATCATTTGACTTTGGGGCTTATTATTAATGATAAATTATTTTTAAAAACGACCTTGATGAACATTTATTGTGTTCAATTTAGGGTGAATTCTTTGAACGATCTACTACTATTATAGTTTCAACAAATCTAACCTCTATTTTTAGAACTGAATTTCTAATTATCAGAGGAATCTTACATTGCGATGAAACTGGCGTTTTACTATCTTAATCGGTTTAAAGCAGTAGTTAAGGACAACTTCATGCGTTCCGCTGCTATATGTTTTTATGTCAGATGTAGTAAGATCATAAGCATACCCAAACTTGAGGTTAGGAATTATTTCCAATCCTGCCATGATTACAAAGGCGTCCTGTATGCGGTATGAAAGTCCTATCCAGTATTTATTATTAATCATCAGGTTTGCATTTCCATCAACCTGGGTTGATACCGCATCTGTTTTAACCAACACAGATGGTTTCAATGTAAGCGAAGAGGTAAGATCAATGCCGTATCCCGCCTGAAGATAATAGTGTCTCGCAATCTTTGATGTAATGTCACTGTATTTAATATCTCCTTCAGTCAGGTGAGAGGCTGAAGCTCCAACATATAATTTGTCGGTGTTGTAGTACACACCCAATCCCATATCAAAGGTGTTTCCGCTGACATTCCCTGTTGGAATATTCGCATCATTTTGATCATTATAAACGAACTTTGAACCGTCAACAGATTTCTGCATTAAGCCAAAGTCAATACCAATCCCAATTTTTCCTTCACCAAGATCGGCTCTGTAAGCATAAGCAAGACGAGCCATCAGGTTTTTATCAACGCCTAAATTATCAGCAGCAACTACTGTAAGACCCGCTCCGCCATGAATCACATCGATGTCAGCATCGGCCGTAAATAACATGGTCTTTGGCTCACCGCCGAACCCTGTCCATTGATTGCGATAAAGCAAAGTACCACAGTAACCTCCGCTTGCACCTGCAAACCCGGGATTCACTGCTAATTTCGTAAACATGTTCTGACTGAACTGGGGATCTTGCTGCGCCATAGAAACAAAGCCGGCACCAAGGAAAATCAATAGAAACAAAATCGGGTACAATTTCCTCATGTTATCAGATAAATATTTCTTTGGCAAGAGAGTTTATGTGTTTGCTGTAAACGCTAAGAGCGGGTAAAGTAAGTAAAAAGAAAAAATAAAAACAAAATTTTTTTCAATGCCTACGTGTTAATTTTAATAAGACATTTTGGAGAAATTTTGTATTTGTATTTTTTTCCGTGCCGGAAAAAAATCAACTTATCTTCTGAAAGGCCTGCCACCAACGCTCCGGCATTTCATCACGGCATGCAGTTTCATAATCTTTGTACGAACAAGGAACTAAGTGGTGACGATGATATTTAACTTTTGAATTTGGAAAAGGGACTTCCATCCACCAGCGACTACTTTTTTCGCTTTTATAAAAAATAATTTCCTGTTCCGATTTTTTCAAAGCAACACGATATTTCACAAATCCTGCTTTATTGGAAACAGGCATATCTTTTTTTCGATTGTAATATCCATCAATGAAATACCAAATCATCTGCGCAATAAGATGAGATGTCTGATCGTGATTATCAAATAAGGGATTTGCTTCATAAAATCCGATGGATGTTAATTTATCACTCAGCCCCGCATACCGGATAATCTGGCAAGCTTCTTCTCCATAAAATCCATTCGGTGATGCATTTCCGTTTCCCGGTGCATCCGACTGACGAATTGAAGTCATATCGAAACTCAGGATGTCTGCGTTTCTAACAATCGGTTCAACTTCCTCCATATCTTTTCTCACTTGTCCTAACCTGTACGCATCAAAAAAAAGTTTATCCATCAATTCAACCTGGTCATTGCCTACAAAATATGTTTGATAACCAATGTTGCTGAAGTTGAAAAGAAAGTTGGGCTCATGCAGAATTATTTTTCCAAGATACGTACTCGAACGAATCTCTTCTTCGGTGGAACCAAGATCAAATTTTGCATCCACTGAAACAATGTTGACCGTTTCTTCCAACTGCTGATACGCCAAGTATTGTGCATACGTTAAGTCCTGGCTTCCACCAAGAATGACAGGCAGAATTCCATCCTTTATCAACTCAATCATGATGGTTGACAAGGCAGCGTACGTATCCTTGAGCGATTCACCTAAACGAATGTTTCCAAGATCCACAACCTGGTAAGGATGTTGGGCTTTTTTTAACTGGTAATATTTTTCACGTATGATATCCGGAGCCTTCGCACAGCCATCATTCCTGACTGAGCCTCGATCTTCCTCACAACCGATGAATGCAATGTGGCAACCGGTGAGGTCAGGAAATTTTTCAGGGTCAAGAAATTTTTTAACCGCATTTCCCATCACCGTTTTTTGGTCCTGATACGTATCAAACCGTGAAGCGTCAAGTGGTTTAAAGAAAATGGAAATATCCAAAGTGGTTTACAGTTTTTGGTTTACGGTTTACACAGTTCTCGCAACTGTGCAACTGTTGGTTCTAAAATTATTCTTTCTTTTTCGGGGCGGCCTTTTTTGCAGGCGCCTTCTTCGCTGTTGGTTTTGATGAAGCAGCTTTTTTTGCAGGCAGCTCTATGTCTTCCACTGTCTCAGGTTTTTTCTTCGCGAAGCCCTTGTTGCCAAAGCCTCCTGAATTTTTATTCCCAAAACTTTTGTTGCCCCATCTTTTTTTAGGTTCGGGAGCATTTTCTGCGATCTCGTAAATTTCGGCAAGCGTCAGTGACTTCGGGTCTTTGTCTTTGGGAATTTTTACATTCTTATCCTTTACCTGGATGTAAGGTCCGTAACGACCGTTCAACACTTTTACATCCTTATCTTCTTCAAACACCTGGATGATTCGTTCTGCATTCGCTTTTCTTTTTTCTTCAATCAATTCAATAGCGCGATCAAGCATGATGGTGTACGGATCATCTTCTTTTTTCAGCGAGACAAATATGTCGTTGTGTTTTGCATACGGTCCGAAACGGCCGATCGCTACTGTAACATTTTGTCCTTCAAATTCCCCCAGGGTTCTTGGAAGTTTGAAGAGATCAATCGCTTCTTCAAACGTGATGGTTTCTAACCGTTGATTGGGACGAAGTTTTGCAAAGCGTGACTTTTCAATTTTACCTGCTTCAATTTCTTCCGTGTTTCCTATTTGCGCCATCGGGCCAAACCTTCCGACACGAACTAACAGCGTAAGTCCACTGGCAGGATCTTTCCCAAGAATTCGCTCTCCGGAAGCACGCTCAGAAGTTTCGGTTGTTATTTCCACCGTTTGGTGAAACGGTCCGTAAAATTCCTTGATCATCTTTTGCCATTTCAATTCACCGTTGGCGATGTCATCAAATTCTTTTTCAACGTAAGCAGTGAAATTGTAATCGAGAATGTCTTTGAAGTTTGTAACGAGAAAATCAGTCACCACTACTCCAATGTCGGTCGGGAATAATTTATTTTTTTCTGCTCCCGTTATTTCTGATTTCTTCTCACTCTTAATGGTATCATTCTTCAGCGTAATCACATCGTACAACCGTTCTTTTCCTTCACGCTCTTCCTTCACTACATACCCTCTTTTCTGAACTGTTGAAATGGTAGGAGCATATGTAGATGGTCGTCCGATGCCAAGTTCTTCCAATTTTTTTACGAGTGATGCTTCTGTGAAACGTGCAGGCGGATGTGTGAATCGTTGAGTAGCGGATGCTTCAAGGAATTTCAAATCATCACCGACTTTCATCGCCGGCAAAATTCCTTCCTGTGCATCCTCATCTTCTTCATCACTGCCTTCCATGTACATTTTCAAAAAACCATCGAATTTAATGACCTCACCGGTAACAATTAATTCTTCATTTGATTTGGAAGAAGAAATGGTCACCACTGTTTTTTCCAGCACAGCGTCTGCCATTTGAGAAGCCAATGTTCTCTTGCGAATAAGATCGTACAACCGTTGATCCCGCTGATCTCCATCCACCACTTCAACAGCCATGTCAGTAGGACGGATTGCTTCGTGAGCTTCCTGCGCAGATGCCTGTTTCGTTTTGTACTGATGCGGTTCCGAATATTTTTTCCCGTAATTTGAAGTGATCACTTTCTTCGCCATCTCGAGTGCATCCTGTGAAAGCGTTACTGAGTCAGTTCTCATGTAGGAGATTTTTCCACTCTCATAAAGTTTCTGAGCGATCACCATGGTTTGCGAAACTGAGTAACCAAGTTTCCGGCTTGCTTCCTGCTGCAAGGTGGATGTTGTAAACGGAGCTGAAGGAGATTTTTTTCCCGGCTTCACTTCCAGGTTTTTTACATTGAAATTTGCGCCGATGCAACTCTGAAGAAATGCTTCCGCTTCTTCTTTCGTTTTATATTTCTTCGGAAGTTCTGCTTTGAATGATTTTTCTTCCGTTTCAAAAATGGCAACGACTTTATAAAAGAAGTTGATGTTGAATGAATCGATTTCTCTTTCCCGTTCAACCAATAACCTTACGGCAACCGATTGCACACGACCGGCTGAAAGCGATGGCTTTACCTTTTTCCATAACACAGGAGAGAGTTCAAAACCAACCAAACGATCGAGCACTCTTCTCGCTTGCTGTGCGTCCACCATGTGCTTGTCAATGGTGCGCGGGTTTTCTATCGCTGCAAGAATTGCCTTCTTCGTGATCTCATGAAAAACAATCCGTTTCGTTTTGTCTTCTTTCAACTCCAGTGCTTCAAATAAATGCCAGGAGATTGCTTCTCCTTCGCGGTCCTCATCCGTTGCAAGCCATACCATCTCCGCTTTCTTCACCAGCTTTTGCAAATCCTTTATCACATGCTCTTTGTCAGGGCTGACTTCATAAACGGGTTCGAAATTATTTTTGATGTTGATGCCCATTCCGCTCTTCACCAGATCACGCACATGACCATAGCTCGACTTCACCGTGAAATCTTTTCCGAGATATCCTTCTATTGTTTTTGCTTTCGCAGGTGACTCTACTATTACTAAGTTTTTTGACATCGTTTGGAACGAGATTTTAGAATCAAGAATCAAGATTTAAGACGCGGAATCTATCTTGATTCTTGCATCTTAATTCTTGTCTCAACTTTTTTTCGATGGCGCAAATAAAAGCATTTTATTTTTCTGCAAGCAAAAAAAGAATTTGAACGGGAGTAAAAATGAAATGAAAAAAATATTTTTGAGAATGAAATGAGATAGCAAATGGAAAAGCATTCTCAATTTTTAACAGTAAAGTTGACGGGCAAATTGAACCTTACATTTACTGGCTTACCACCTTTTTTTCCGGGAACCCATCTGGGCATTAATTTTACAACTTTAATTACTTCCTCATCGCAACCTCCGCCAATTCCTTTTGCAATTTTCGGATCACCAACGCCTCCATTCTTGTCGATATAAAAAGTTACATACACTTTTCCCTCAATTCCATTTGCTTTAGCTTTAAGTGGATACTTAACATTACGGAAAATAAATTCCAACAAGGCTTTTTCACCACCAGGGAAATGAGGCATCACTTCGGTTCCAGTGTCCGTTTTGCTAACAAACTCTATTGTATCAATTGTTTTTGGCTGAGTCGTATTAACGGTATCTCCTTCATAAATTATAAGGCTGTCACAAAATCTATTCAGTTGCTGAAATACGTTCGCGTCACCGTGAATTGCCGAAGTACTCCAATCAAAGCAAGCTCCTGATCTGTCGTTCATCCGAAGTTTTGCGATACCTCTATTATAGTAAGCGTCAATGTCTGATTTGTTTACTTGAATAGATTCATCAAATTCTTTTATTGCCTCAATAAACTTTTCTTTTTTTAATAATTCAACTCCGTGATTATAATGATTTTCATTGGTACTTGCTTTATTTTCATCTCCTTTATCTCCAAATAAGACAGGTAGATTATAGACGACGTTAACCGGCTGTCCATTTTGCTTTCCCGGTTTCCATTTGGGCATGGAAGCAATAACACGGATTGCTTCTTCATCGCAACCACCTCCAATCCCTCGAACAACTTTTGCTCTCGTAACCGTTCCTGCTGTGTCCAGTATAAAATTTACATATACTCTTCCCTGAATATTATTTTCTCGCGCGCGAGGTGGATATTTAATATTCTGAGCTATGAAATTCATCATCGTCTCCTCGCCACCAGGAAATGAAGGCATTTCTTCAACAATTGTAAAAATTCTGTCATCATAGGGATTTTTAGGGGTTAAAGTATCCTGAGCAAAGCAGCATAAAGAATACAAGAAAACACCGACACTAAGCAGAAAGCCTTTGTGAATTTTTTTCATAGAAAACGATTTAACGGGGTGAAAATAAAAAAATAGCTTAAACCAAAATTCAACAATTACCATTTAAAATCTAAAATTTCTAATTTAAAATCTCTGAAACTGACATCTTGTCAAGCCAGCCAATTAAATTTATCTTTGCGCCATGTCATTTGAAGAAACTAAAGTAATGGATGAATCGCGCCAGGGCGAGGTGTTGATGAAGGAGACGAACGTAAAAAATCCTGACGCGAAGAAACTGTACCTGGAAAGCTACGGCTGTGCGATGAATTTTTCGGATAGTGAAATCGTGGCTTCCATCATGACTGATTTGGGATTCGTAACTACGAATACAACCGATGATGCTGATGTTATCTTCCTGAACACATGTGCGATCCGTGACAATGCCGAACTCCGCATCTGGGCACGCTTAAAAGATTTCAAGAAAAAGAAAGTTCATCAACCTTCTCTTATTATAGGTGTACTTGGTTGCATGGCTGAACGTCTGAAATCAAAATTACTGGAACAGGAAAAATTAGTTGATCTTGTCGTTGGTCCGGATTCATACCGTGATTTGCCGAACTTGATTGCATCCGTTGAGTCCGGGCAAAAAGCTGTGAATGTTTTATTGAGCCGTGAAGAAACCTATGCTGAGATCAGCCCGGTTCGTTTGGGAAGCAATGGAATCTCTGCTTTTATTTCCATCACACGAGGATGTGATAACATGTGTTCGTTTTGCGTGGTTCCTTTCACGCGCGGAAGAGAGCGAAGCCGGGAACCTGAATCTATTATCAACGAAGCCAGACAACTTTCGGAAAGCGGTTACAAGGAAATAACGTTGCTCGGGCAAAATGTAGATTCTTATTTATGGCATCCGGATACGAATACGAAGAAGGAAATAATTAAGAGAACTGAAGAAACGGAGAAACGGAGAATAGGGGGAACGGAGAATGATAGCGAGAATCATCCTTTCACCGATTCACCGATTCACCAATTCGAACATAAAAATTCTGTATCGTTCGCCGACCTACTCGGAATGGTTGCCGAAATAAATCCTGATCTCCGTGTTCGCTTTTCAACTTCCAATCCGCGCGACATGACGGATGCTGTGTTGCATGTTGTCGCGAAGCATGATAACATTTGTAATTACATTCATCTTCCGGTTCAAAGCGGCAACAGCAATGTGTTGGAACGAATGAACCGCGGTTACTCTCGCGAGGATTATTTTAAACGAATCGAATCGGTGAGAACTATTATTCCGGACTGCGCTATTTCGACAGACATCATCACCGGATTTTGCGGAGAGACAGATGAAGAGCATGAAGAAACTCTTTCACTGATGAAATCAGTCGGGTATGAATATGCCTACATGTTTAAATATTCTGAACGACCGGGAACACAGGCTGCGCGCCAATTCAAAGATGATGTAGCGGAAGAGATTAAATCAAAACGACTGACAGAAATCATTAACGTCCAGGCAAAACTTTCTCATCAAAGCAATCTGAAAGATCTGAATAAGGTTTTTCGTGTGTTGGTGGATGGAGTCTCAAAACGTTCTGATAAACATTTATCAGGAAGAAGTGACCAGAACAAAGTCATCATCTTCCCGCGTGAACAATATAAACCGGGTGATTACGTCCATGTATTGGTTACGGATTGTACGCCGGCGACGTTGCTCGGGCATAGTATTTAAAGTGATAATTTTATCATTGACGATCGGATCATTGGTTCATTTAAATCGTCAATGATACAATCTTCAATGATTCAATAAAAATGACACCTCTCGAAATAAAACAACGCTTTGGAATCATCGGTAACTCACCGTTGCTTGATCATGCGATCAATGTAGCGCGTCAAGTTTCACCGACTGAAATTTCCGTTTTGATTAGCGGAGAAAGCGGAGTTGGTAAAGAAGTTTTTCCGCAAATCATTCATCAACTGAGTGCCCGTAAACACGGACCATACATCGCCGTAAACTGTGGTGCCATTCCGGAAGGAACAATTGATTCAGAATTATTCGGTCATGAAAAAGGTTCGTTCACCGGGGCTCATGAAGCACGCAAAGGATATTTTGAAGTGTCGGATGGCGGAACTATTTTTTTGGATGAAGTCGGAGATTTGCCATTGAATACACAGGTTCGTTTGCTTCGCGTGTTAGAGACCGGTGAGTTCATCAAAGTCGGTTCGTCGAAAGTGCAGAAGACAAACGTACGCGTTGTCGGTGCAACCAATGTTGATTTACTCAGAGCGATTGAAAACGGAAAGTTCCGTGAAGATTTATATTACCGTTTGAACACTGTTCCAATCCGTGTTCCTCCGTTGCGCGACCGGAAAGAAGACATCTTTCTTTTGTTTAGAAAATTTGCATCTGACTTTGCGGAACGATATCGTATGCCGGCATTGATGCTGCAGACCGAAGCGCAAAAATTGTTGACCGACTATCGCTGGCCCGGAAACATTCGTCAGCTAAAGAACATCACGGAGCAAATGTCAATACTCGAAAAGCATCGGGATATCACCGGAGAAACATTGCTTCGTTATTTACCTCCGGCGCCATTCAGTAATTTGCCTGTGTTGATGAAAGACGGAACGAAAACAGGTTCTGAATTTTCAGAACGTGAATTGTTGTACAAGGTTCTTTTCGATATGAAGAAGGACATGAATGACATGAAGCAACTGGTAAATGAATTGATGCAAAATGCTTCAAGCGATCCGAATTGGAAAGAGCACAACGAACATCTTTTGAATAAACTTCAATCGGAATCGAAGTCTGCCATTCCAACTTCTGATCCAAACATTACCATTCATCCGAACATTGAAGCGGCTCCGATGCATCGTCATGAAGAAGTGGAAGAATCACTTTCTCTTGAAGAAAAAGAAAAAGAGTTCATCAAAAAAGCATTGCATAAATACAAAGGAAGAAGAAAGATGGCTGCGAAGGAACTTGGTATTTCCGAGCGGACGTTGTATAGGAAGATGAATGAGTATAAGATACACTAATGTGATAATTCGTTGATTTGATAATTTGATAATTAGCTAATGAAAAGTAAAATTTAAGAATTAATAATGAATAAAAAAAAAATCATGAATGTCAGGAGAAACTTCTCTCTCTTTTTATTCCTTATTCCTTATTCCTTATTCCTTTTGAACTCCTGTAAGGTCAACTATTCGATGTCGGGTGCTTCCATTTCTCCTGACATCAAAACATTCAATGTAAAATATTTTCAAAAGACTTCTGCGCTAGGTCCGTCATTACTAAGTCAAACATTCACGGAAAAATTAAAAGACAAATTTCTTTCTCAAACAAATCTGAAGCTTACTGACAAAGATCCTGATCTGATCTTTGAAGGATCCATCATCAACTATGCTGTGACTCCTCTTGCTATCCAGGCAAACGAAACAGCGGCTAGTAACCGACTCACGATTACCATCAATGCGAAGTTTACCAACATTAAAAATGACAAACAGAATTTTGAAACCAGCTTTTCGAGGTTTGCAGATTACAGCAGCAGTCAAAGCCTTTCAGCCGTTGAGAGTAATTTAATCGCAGAAATTGAGGATCAGTTGGTGGACGATGTTTTCAATAAAGCTTTTATCAATTGGTAGATGGAACACGGGGAATTTATAAAGCTGATGGATAGCAAAGGTTCGCTGAATAAAGAAGCGATTCCGATGCTGCAGGATTTTGTCAGCAATTTTCCTTATTGCCAAACCGGACATTTGTTGCTCGCGAAATGCCTGCACGATCAGCACAACATTCTTTTTGATCAGCAATTAAAAACGGCATCCATTTATTCTGTCGACAGAAAAATTCTATACACACTCATTCACCAACAAAATGAAAATCTGGGTGAAGAGGAAGTTTCTGTCTTCAAAGAAGAACCTGTTTTTCCTTTCAGGTCAGTGATTTTAAATGAAGAAGAAAAATCTGTTCATCCGGCAAAACCGGAAGAAGAAAACCCGCCCACCGGCGAGGCAAGTGTTTTCGCAGAACCTTTAAAGGAGAATATTTTCCAGGAAAAAAATCCAGATTCAGAAATAAAAATATCGGATAGTGGAATCCAGGAATCATTTTCCGGTCATCAGAAGTCAACCGATGAATGGTATACTGCTGTGGATGATTCGTCAGAGACAACGGATGAAATTACTTCCGGAACATCCGAATCAAAAATCGTTGACCCGCATGAAGTGATCAGGAAGCGGTTGAGTGAAATACTTGTGGGAAAAGATTCCACCGATTTTAAAAACGATTTCGATGATGAAGTTGCTCCCGAAAAAACAGCTGATGTTCCTGAACATAAAATTCAGGCAGAACGTATTTACCCGGAAGCAACTTCTCCCGCTGAAGTAAAAATTGATGAAGAAGAAATCATCGCAGAACAGGTTGAAAAGGTTCGTGATGTAATTGACAGGATCGGACTTGAGCATGCGATGGAAGAAACCATTCTTCATTCCATCGAAAAACTTCCTCTCATTGAAGAAGAAGTTCATGAAACGCTTTCTGTCAAGGAAATTTCCACTGTCGAAACTCATTCATTTCTTGATTGGCTGAAAATAAAATCTCACAAGGATTTCGGTGTCGTTGAAGAAGTTCAGGCCGATGACAACTTGCCGGATGAGTTGATTGAACCGGAAGAAAATGCTCAACCTGCGATCAGTAAAGAGGACCTCGTCAACCAATTTATTGCCACGGAACCGAGAATCGTCGCGTCGAAGGTTGAGTTCTATTCACCTGTAAACCAGGCTAAAAAGAGCATCGCGGAGCATGACGATATGGTTTCAGAGACACTTGCAAAAATTTATTTCGACCAGGGAAATTTGCTAAAAGCCCGTTCGAGCTATCAAAAATTAAGCTTGCTTCATCCCGAAAAAAGCAGTTACTTTGCCGCCCTTATTCAGGAAATTGATAATCACATAAACAAGCAAGAATAATGTATACAGTAGTTACCGTTTTAATTATCATCGTTTGCGTTCTGCTCATTCTCGTTGTATTGGTTCAGAATTCCAAAGGAGGCGGATTAGCTTCCGGTTTTGCCGGTTCCAACCAGGTAATGGGCGTTAAAAAAACCTCCGACTTCATTGAAAAATTAACCTGGGGCCTCGCCCTTACGTTGGTTGTATTATGTCTCGTTGCAAGTTTTTCCCTGCCTAATAAAGAAGCACGAACTTCCGGAAGCTCATTACAGGAACAAATTGACAATGCAGGAACAGCTCCTCAGAAAGCTCCGGCAACTGCTCCTGTGCAAAATCAACCGGCACAGAATCAGTCGACACAACCAGCTCCTCAGCAAAAATAATTTCAGTCATATTTTTTATTGAGGGTAACCGGGTTGTGTCACGATGACACCATTGCCTGCGATATTTTTTTTCTTCCATGTCATCTTGGGAAAAAAACTGACAGGAAAATCAGTGGCACAATGTTCGACAGGCGCGACTCGAAATTTATTTCATAAGAACAATATTGTTTACTAATCTAAAATAAAACTATCATGAGCAAATTCAACATTAAACCAATCGCAGGAACTCAGAACAGAGTTGTGGTTGAGCCGTCCCCGGCAGAAGAAAAAACAGCAAGCGGAATTATCATTCCTGACACAGCGAAAGAAAAACCTCAACAAGGAACGGTTGTTTCAATCAGTGAGGTAGATGAGAAAGGCAACAAACCCGCAGTAAAAGTTGGTGATAAAGTATTGTACGGTAAATATGCAGGTACAGAAATCACTCATAGCGGTAAAGAATATTTAATCATGCGTGAAAGCGACATTTTCGCAATCATCTAACCACGAATCCGCCTGAGGCGGACGAATGTACGAAGGAAGAATTCTTCCTGTTTGATTCACGAACCGGTTAACAAAATTTAAAATTCATAATTCAACATTTATAATTCAACAAAACATGGCAAAAGACATCACATTTAACCTCGAAGCACGCGATGCTTTAAAAAGAGGTGTTGACGCATTAGCAAATGCTGTAAAAGTTACACTCGGTCCAAAAGGACGGAATGTAATCATTGATAAAAAATTCGGTTCTCCGATTATCACCAAAGACGGAGTAACTGTTGCAAAGGAAATCGAACTGAAGAACCCGATTGAAAACATGGGTGCCCAGATGGTGAAAGAAGTAGCCAGCAAAACTTCAGATGTTGCCGGTGACGGAACAACAACAGCTACGGTGCTTGCCCAGGCCATCGTAACTGCAGGTTTGAAAAACGTTGCTGCCGGTGCAAATCCAATGGATTTGAAACGCGGTATCGACAAAGCTGTTGAAACCGTTGTTGCTTCGTTGAAAAAACAAAGCAAGTCAGTTGGTGATGACAATAGCAAAATTGAACAAGTTGCATCCATCTCTGCAAACAATGATAATGAAATCGGAAAGTTGATTGCACAGGCGATGCAAAAAGTTAAGAAAGAAGGAGTGATCACTGTTGAAGAAGCTAAAGGAACTGAAACTACTGTTGAAGTGGTGGAAGGAATGCAATTCGATCGCGGTTATATCTCTCCTTACTTTGTTACAAATGCTGATAAGATGGAAGCTGTGATGGAAAATCCTGACATTCTTATCTACGACAAAAAAATCAGCAGCATGAAAGAATTGCTTCCGATCCTTGAGAAACAAGTTCAAAGCGGAAAACCATTGGTCATCATCTGCGAAGAAGTAGATGGTGAAGCATTGGCTACGCTGGTTGTAAATAAAATTCGTGGCTCATTGAAAGTTGCTGCTGTAAAAGCTCCGGGCTTTGGTGATCGCAGAAAAGAAATGCTCCAGGATATCGCAACACTCACAGGCGGAACATTGATCAGCGAAGAGCGTGGTTTCAAATTAGAGAATGCTGAACTTTCATACTTGGGAAAAGCTGAAAAAATCACGATTGATAAAGACAATACCACGATCGTAAACGGTGCCGGTAAAAAAGCTGACATCGCGGCTCGTGTGAATCAAATTAAAACTCAGATTGAAAATACAACATCTGATTACGACAAAGAAAAATTACAGGAGCGTCTTGCTAAATTAGCAGGTGGAGTAGCTGTCTTGTATATCGGTGCCGCGACAGAATTGGAAATGAAAGAAAAGAAAGACCGTGTTGATGATGCACTTCATGCAACACGTGCCGCTGTTGAAGAAGGAATTGTTGCAGGTGGTGGTGTTACATATATCCGTGCAATCAGCTCACTTGATAAACTTACAGGAGCGAATGACGATGAGAATACAGGAATCGCGATCATCAAACGTGCCCTGGAAGAACCACTTCGCCAGATTGCTACAAATGCAGGAGTGGAAGGTTCTATCGTTGTACAGAAAGTTCGTGAAGGCAAAGATGACTTCGGTTACAATGCCCGCACTGATAAATATGAAAACCTCCATGCTGCCGGAGTTATTGATCCGACCAAGGTTACCCGTGTAGCACTTGAAAATGCTGCTTCTATTGCCGGTATGTTGCTCACTACAGAGTGTGTACTTGCTGACATCAAAGAAGAAAAATCAGGTGGAATGCCTGGCGGAATGCCAGGTGGAATGGGTGGCGGAATGGATTACTAAAAAGTCCGGAGTATTTAGTTCGGAGTTTAGAGAACTACTAATTATAAAAGAACCCTGTTCGAAAGAGCAGGGTTTTTTTATTGCCTGCAAAATAATCTTTGCATTCAACCGATTCCCAAAAAGGGTATAAAATCTTAGTAAAAAAAGTTAATTAAACGTTTGTTTAATTTAAACACTTGTTTAACTTTGTCCCCGATTAAAAAAATAATGGAAAAGAAAGAACAGATATTGGAAGTGGCCGAGACTCTTTTTGCGGAGCACGGTTTCGAAGGCACATCGGTGAGAATGCTTGCAAAAAAGGCACGCATCAATATCGCGATGGTCTCCTATTATTTTGGCTCCAAAGAGAAATTATTCAAAGCATTGGTGGAATACCGGGCAGGCAGCACGCATGAGAAGCTACGTTCACTGAACGAAAAAGAATTGGATCCGCTGACGAAAATTGAAAAACTCATTGACCTCTACGTGGATAAAATTTTTGACAACCATCGTTTTCACAGGATTCTGCAACGTGAAATTGCTTTGCAGCAACGTTCAGGAATGCATGATGTGATAGCTGAAATCATGCTTCGTAACGTGAATGAAATGCGGAAGATGATTGAAGAAGGCCAGCGAAAAAAAATATTCAGGAAAGTAGACATTGAATGTACGATTGCGTCGATGATCGGAACCATTTCTCAGGTGACCAAATCATCCATGCTGGCCTGTAAAATGATCAACCTGAATCCTGAAACGAATTCAATCTTTGATGAAAAAAATAAAACGCGCGTGAAGAAACACCTTCGCGAATTATTAAAAAATCATTTACTCATTAAAAAATAAATCAGACTGTTTCAAAAATCATCCGATGAATAAAACGATAATCGTTCTCCTGTTTTCACTTCTTAGCTTCACTGCTTTTGCTCAACAACATAAACAATTATCGTTAGAAGACGCAATCAAACTAGGATTGGAGAACAGCAAAACATTTAAAATTTCCCAGGCAAAAGTGGATGCTGCCAACGCGAAATACCACCAGGCACTGGATGCTGCACTTCCTTCTGTGAATGCTTCGGCATCGTACCAACGATTGAGTGACCTCGATCCTCCCAGCATCCAGTTTCCGGGAGTGGCAGAACCCATTGTTATTTTTCCCATCTACGTCAATAATTATTCGACAAGACTATCAGCGAGTGAAATTGTATTTTCAGGCTTTCGCGCGAAGTATGCCAAGGAATCTTTTCAACTTTTGTTACAGGCATCCAAACTGGATTCCGATAAAGACAAGGATGAAATCATTTACAACATCATCCAATCTTACTACAATCTTTATAAGGTCGGAGAATCAAAGAAGATTGTGGCTGAAAATCTTGAACAGGTTCAGCAACATGTAAAGGAAACTCAACTTTGGGAACAACAAGGGTTGGCAACGCACAACGATGTACTTCGCTGGCAACTTCAACAATCAAACATTGAATTGACTCAACTCGATATTGAGAATAATCAACAGGTTGCCAACTATAACATGAACCTGTTGCTCGGCTTGAATGACATTCAATTGGATGTTGATTCGAATTCGATCAACAAGCTGAATGAAGAGAAACCGTTGAGTGATTATTTGAATCGCGCTTCTTCAACGCGAGGCGACTTGCAGTCTATTGACCTGAGGACAAAAGCGGCGGAAAATAATCTGAAGGTCTCGAAAAACAGTTACCTGCCGCAGATCAGTCTCGGTGGTAATTTATATGATATGCGTCCGAATCCAAGAATTATTCCTCCGAAAGATCAATTCACTTTTACGTGGGACACAGGAATATTTTTTACCTGGGATCTCATGCGACTCTACTCAAACAAACATTACGTAGATGAAGCAAAGGCGAATCTTTCACAAAACAAAGAAGCATTGAATCAATTGTCGGATGTGGTGAAGATGGAAGTGAATCAAAATTATCTTTCATGGAAGCAAGCAAATCAACGTGTTATTGTTTTACAAAAATCAGTTGAGCAAGCTGAAGAAAATTACAGGATCACTGATTCAAGGTACAAGAATAATTTAATCCTCCTGAGTGAATTACTGGACGCAGACAATACATGGCTGAATGCTAAAATAAATCTTGTCATGTCAAAGGCTGACGGGCAAATTGCGTATTACCGATTGATGAAAGCTACAGGAGGAATTCCGCTGCAGTAGGCAGGGGCAGTAAGCGGTAAGCAGTAAGTAGTAATTAAAAACATTGAACCGTACTTAAAAAATACAAAAATGGAAAATACAGAACAAAAAAATTCAAAGAAAAAAAGGGCACCACTTCTTATCATTGCTATCGTGCTGGTAAGCGCAACAGCTTTCGGTATCAACAAATATTTTTATTCGCTACATCATGTTGATACGGATGACGCACAAATTGATGCTGACATAAATCCGGTGTTGGCGCGTGTTTCAGGATATGTGGATGAAATCCGGTTTGAAGAAAACCAGCATGTTAACAAAGGTGACACGTTGGTAAAATTAGATGACCGCGATCTGCAAATCAAAGTTCAGCAAGCACAGGCGGCACTTGAGAATGCGATTGCAAACCGTTCCGTGGCGAAAGCAAATGTCGGGACAGCACAAGCAAATACGGCAACCGCTTCTTCCAATGTGGAGGCTGCAAAGGTTCATGTATGGAAAACGACACAGGATTTTATCCGTTATGAAAATCTTTTAAAAGACAAGGCCATCACACAGCAACAATATGATGCCGCCAAAGCAGAAAAACTTTCTGCTGAAGCGCAACTTGAATCTGCGACCAAACAACAATCTTCATCTTCCATGCAAGGCCAGGCTTCGGGTCAACAGGTTGCTGTCGCTCAAAGTTTGATTACACAACGACAAGCCGATCTTGATTTTGCAAAACTTCAATTGAGTTATGCAAGCATTACAGCGCCAGCTTTAGGTCTTGCATCAAAAAAGAATATCCAGGCCGGACAGTTTATCAATGCCGGAACTCCACTCTTCTCAGTTGTTTCGGAAAACGGAATTTATGTCGTTGCCAATTTCAAAGAAACTCAACTTGAAAAAATGAAAACAGGATTGCCGGTCGAAGTAACAGCAGATGCATTTCCGGACCAGGTCATTTCCGGAACCGTGTATTCTTTTTCTCCTGTCACAGGTGCAAAGTTCAGTTTACTTCCTCCCGACAATGCCACCGGAAATTTTGTAAAAATTGTTCAGCGTGTTCCGGTTAAAATAAAATTGAATACCGATAAAGAGACGATGGAAAAGTTGAGAGCGGGAATGAGCGTAGGAGTATCGGTTAAGGTAAATTAATTGTTTACAGTTTACGGTTTACAGTTTCTGTAAACCGTAAACTGTAAACCGAAAACAGATTATGGTAGAAACAGGATTCCGAAAATTCATCATCACCTTTACAGTTATTCTTGCTGCGCTGCTCGAATTGATCGATACGACGGTGGTGAATGTATCGTTGCCACAGATTATGGGAAATCTCGGAGCGACGCTTGAAGATGTTGGTTGGGTAATCACTTCTTATGCTGTTGCAAACGTGATCATCCTTCCAATGAGCGGCTGGCTGAGCAATCGTTACGGCAGAAGGAATTATTTTACTGCTTCCATTGTACTCTTTACCATTGCATCCTTCTTCTGTGGAAACGCACATACGATCTGGGAACTGATTATTTTTCGTTTCATTCAAGGTATTGGTGGCGGTGGATTGCTTTCCACTGCGCAAGCAATTCTCATTGAATCGTGGCCTAAGAAACAACTTGGAACTGCGATGGCTTTGTTCGGACTTGGTGTAGTTGTCGGTCCGACATTTGGCCCTACACTCGGTGGCGTGATTACCGATCATTGGACGTGGCCATGGATATTCTTCATCAACATTCCTCTTGGAATCATTGCCGTTCTCCTTACGCTTAACTTTATTAAAGATTCCATTCATGCGCATCATCAAAGCGACCATGTGGATTGGCTTGGAATTATTCTGCTCACTGTCGGAATCGGTTCGTTGCAAGTCATCCTTGAAAAGGGAGAAACTGAAGATTGGTTTAACACGACTTACATCACCATACTTGCAATTGTTACAGCGATTAGCATGGTTGGATTTATTCTTCATGAATTGTACACTGAACACCCGGTCGTGAATCTTCGAATCATGAAAAATCGTTCTCTTGCAATTGGTATGTTCACCACCTTCATTCTTGGATTCGGATTGTTTGCTTCCGTTTTTATTTTCCCGATCTTCTGTCAGAATCTTCTTGGCTTCACTGCGCAGCAAACCGGTGAACTGCTTATTCCCGGAGGTCTTGCAACCATCCTGATGATGCCGCTCGTGGGAAGAATGTTGCAGAATAAAATTCCACCTCAGATATTAGCATCACTCGGCTTCTTTTTCTTTTTTCTTTTTACGTATACACTTGGAAAATCAAACCTTAGTTCGGGAGAAAGTAATTTTTATTTCCCCCTGATACTTCGCGGAATCGGGTTGAGTCTTTTGTTTGTTCCGCTTACTTCTCTTGCATTCAGTGATGTTCAACCAAAAGATTTATCGCAGGCAACAGGATTGAATAACATGATGCGTCAACTCGGTGGTTCGTTTGGCATTGCTTTGATCACCACCTTGATTCATCTTCGACAGGGATATCACCGTTCCATTCTTCTTGAAAATATAAATCAATACAATCCTGATTTTGTTTCGCGCTTTAATAGTTTATTCAATAATTTTATTGCGAAAGGGTATGCAGCCGTTGATGCAACCACGCTTGCATACAAAGCAATTGAAGGTGCTGTATTGAAGCAAACTTTTTTACTAAGCTATATGGATGGTTTTTGGTTTACAGGAATGTTTTTTATTCTCTGTATTCCGCTGTTATTTTTACAACGGTTCAAAAAAGGATCAGCGGTTCCTGTGGATGCACACTAACCGTACTACTCAATTGTTATCTCATCTACAAAAATAAATGCATCGCCTCCTGCTCCAAGATGCCATTCGGGAAGCTTACCGTAATTGATCGCTTTGATTTTTACGAAACGGACTTTTTGTTTCGGAAGTGTGGATATGAATTCCTGTAATTGCGGATTATAATCGTTGGCAGCAATTGCATTCGTTACAATTTTTGGAGCAGGAAAGCGAGCTGAATCTGTTGAAAAAGAAAATTCAATTTGGGTAGGGAATAGAATCCATGACCTTGTATCCTGCAAAACATCAACGCTGCATTGTGAAATTTCCTTTTCACTTCCAAGATCAATCACACATTCAAAATCTTGCGATTGATAACCTTGCCAACCTCCCTTTTGCCAATTTATTTCACCCAGAATACCATCGATCAATCCTTCATCACCACCGGCTGTGTATTGCCGATTATATTTTGAGAAAATTTTTATTTTCCAATCCGGATGCGGCATTTTATAAAAATGAGCGGTCGAAACTTTACTTAATTCACCATGGTCATTGACTGCAATCGCCTTGATCGTAGTTGTCGTATCGACAGTAATTGGAGATTGGTAAAGTGAAGATTGAAGATTGGGCAGATTTCCATCTGTTGTAAAAAACAGTTTCGAATTCTTTTTACCGTATGAATTAATTTTTACTTCACACTTCCCTTTAAATGATGCCGATGTTGAACTTATCAAAGGCGATTCGACAATCTCCTTATTCATATCCGATGTATTGATGTATGAATTGCTAATAATCAATTTACCTTCTCTGAATTTTTCCCGCGTGTCAAAAGAAATACTTGCTCCTTGTACTAAATCGTGATAGGAAACTGAATATTGAGTTGATAAGTTGTCATTAATTTTTACAGCGTATGCGTAGATACTTTTGTCAGAATAATTTAAACTGTTTAAAAATATCTCCTTTTTATTTTCAAGATGAATTTTCACTTCTTTAAATATCGGCGTTCCGATATCATACGCATCAAACGAAGGACAAACCTGGTACAAACCCATTGCGCTCATTACATACCACGCGCTCATTTGTCCACAATCTTCGTTGCCAATTAACCCGTCAGGAGCTGCATGATAAAAGTCTGTCAGAATTTGATGAACACGTTCCTGTGTTTTCCATGGCTTGCCAACATAGTTATATAAATAAGCCATGTGATGACTTGGTTCATTGCCATGGGCATATTGACCAATCATCCCCGTAATGTCTGATTGATCGCGTCCGGTAGTTTTACTTTCCACGGTAAACAGTTCATCTAATTTTTTTTCAAACTTGTCATTGCCTCCACTCATTTCAATCAGCGATTGAATCTCCTGCGGAACAAAAAATGTGTACTGCCATGCATTTGCTTCCGTATAATTGTTGTTCACTTCGAACGGATCAAACGGTTTCATCCAGCCACCATTTTTTCTAGGTCTGATAAAACCGGTTTCAGGATCAAATAAATTTTTCCAGGATTGAGAACGTTCCATGAAATATTGATAATCCTTTTCATGATTCAATAGTTTAGCCATTTGCGCAATACACCAATCATCGTACGCATACTCAAGCGTTTTTGAAACCGACTCGTTTTCATCTTCGACACTTAAACATCCATGCTCCATATATTTTCCCAATCCATACCGGTCGCCCAACATTGCGCTCTTCTTCATGGCCTGAAAAGCTTCTTCCATATCGAAACCGGTAATTCCTTTTACAGCAGCGTCCGCGATTACGGAAACAGCATGATAGCCGATCATACATTCTGTTTCGTTGGAAGACAATTCCCATACCGGCAACAAACCGCCTTGTTCATATTGAGCAAGAAAAGTTTTGATAAAATCAAGTGTTCGCTTTCGGTCGATGATAGTCATGAGTGGATGCCATGCGCGAAATGTATCCCACAGCGAAAACACCGTGTAATAATTAAATCCTTCTGCTTTGTGAATCTTCGAATCACGTCCACGGTATTGCCCGTCCACATCATTGTAAATATTCGGCTGAAGAAAACAATGATACAAAGCCGTATAAAATATTTTCGTCTGCTCTTCTTCACCTCCGCTTACTTCAATTTTATTTAGCTCCTTTTGCCATGCATCATGCGCTTCTTTTTTTACTTTTTCAAAATCCCAATCAGGAAGCTCTGCTTTCATGTTTTTATTTGCGCCTACTTCACTTACGGATGACAATGCAACTTTCACCAACAATTTTTCATTCTTCTTCATGTTGAATTTAAACCATGCTTTTTTATCGCTTCCGTTTTCCGATTCGATGTTTGCGTCAACAACAGGTTTTGAAAATTCAATCCGATAGAAAACCAATTGGTCTTTCGCCCATGCTTCCGATCTCCTCAGTCCTTCAAATGTTGTCGGACTTACACGATGAATTCTTCCCTGCAATAATTTATCACGATGGGTCAGATCAAGGACAACAGATACATTTCCTTCTACCGGAAAAGTATAGCGATGCATTCCAACGCGCTCAGTCGAAGTAAGTTCAACAAAAATATTGTCACGCTTTAGCTTTACGGAATAATATCCGGCTGAAGCCGATTCATCAGCATGAGAAAATTGAGAAGAATATATTTTACGATCAAGTGATGGTTCGCCCATCATCGGCATCATCATGATATCACCGTAATCCGAGCAACCTGTTCCGCTGAGATGAGTATGCGAAAAACCATAGATCACAGAATCGGTGTAATGATAGCCGCTGCAACCATCCCAACTTCCATCAATCCGTGTATCAGGAGAAAGCTGAACCATTCCAAATGGAACAGTCGCTCCGGGATATGTGTGTCCGTGTCCGCCGGTACCGATGAATGGATCCACATACTTTGCGTAATCAACCTGTGCATTGGAGAATGAAGCAAGAAATAAGAAGCAAGAAACAAGATAAAATTTTGGATTTATGTTTTTCATTTCAGTATGTATCAACTAACGATTTTATTTTTATTTTTTTTTCCAACTCGTGAACATCTCCGAGATTCTTTACTTCAATTACTTTTTGTTCTCCGGGAATAAGATCAAAATAATTATCACTCAATTTAGCTTCTGTATTTCCAAAATCCACAAATACATTTTTAGCGAGTTTATCAGAAGAAAGTGTAATACTGGTTGTACCGTTCTTTTCATTCTTGATTGTGTATTGAATATTGGGCTTTGTAAGGGGCAATTCTTTAGGATCAACAAAGTAAAAAATATTTTCAGCCAATTGTTTCTTATTTTTTTCAATTTCCATTTTGAAGAATACTCCGGATTGCGAAACAGTTTTTAGAAGTTTTGTTAAAGAAATAGAATATATCTTTTCACTTTTATTGTATGTCAAGAAAATATCAACTGAATTCTTCCAAAGAACATTTCCGTCGAAATCAATCAACTGAAATTTACCCTTCACTTTAATATTCGATATATCATCAGAAGCAACATTGACAATTAAATTTTCATTTTCGATTTCAGCAGTGATGAGATATTTTTCATACGCCTTCTTTACAAAATAGTGAAGCGCCTTCCAGTTTCCATAATAGTCGGTGCTGCTCCATGATGTGACAGGCCAACAATCATTCAGTTGCCAGTACAAGGTGCCCATACAAGTTGGTTTGGCGATTCGATGCGCTTCGATGGCAGTTTTGATTCCTTCCGCCTGAAGAAGCTGAGAAACGTAAATGTAATTTTCAAAACCAATAGGCTGTATGTAGCTTTTCTCCAAATATTTTTGAATTGTTTCATAACCTGTCGGATGCTTCTGATGATTTTTTACAACAGGAGACTCAAATGTCCAATCATACTCATCTGAGATTTTTTTAAATACAGTTAATGAAGGCATTCCCTGGAAACCATATTCGCTCATAAATCTTCCGACTTTCTTTTTGTAAAAATCAAATGGTTCCATTCCCCACCATACACCCCAATAATGTGAATCACCTTGCTGCAAACTTTCCTTGTGACCCCAACCAATCAACGGAGATGTCGAGATATAAGTAACATTCACCGATTCTCCCATTCTTTGGTTCCCCGGTTCAGACGAATCGGTGAATCGGTGAATCGGTGACAAAAGAAGTGTATCCAGAAGAGAAGGAATTAGCACCTGAAATAATTTTTGATAATCGCCCCAGATCTTCGCAGAATCTTTTTCCGAATATTGGTACTGCTGCTGCCATCCCCAATTTTTCCATCCTTCATCGATCTCATTGTTACCACACCACAAAGCGATACAAGGATGATTGCGCAATCGTTTAACATTATCAGTGACTTCCTGTTTAACATTTTCAATAAATAAGGAGTCACCAGGATACATCGCGCAGGCAAACATCAAATCCTGCCAAACAAGAATTCCCTTTTCGTCACAGAGATTGTAATACTTGTCATCTTCATACACACCACCACCCCACACACGAAGCATGTTCATGTTTGCATCAACAGCCGACTGAATAATTTCCTTGTACCTCTCAATTGTGACGCGCGGAAGAAAGTTATCCGGTGGAATGTAATTCGCTCCTTTCATAAAAACAGGAATTCCATTCAGCTTGAAATAAAAACTTTTCCCGATGGAATCTTTTTGGCGAACCAGTTCAATCGTTCTCAACCCAAATGAAATCTTCCGCTCATCCAGCCTATTTTCTCCATTCGCAATTGAAAAAACATACTGATACAAATAGGGTTCACCCAGACCATTGGACCACCATCGTTTTGGATTTGAAATGGTGAATGGTATGTCTACAAAATTTTTTTCTTGCGACAATTCCTGTGATTTTATCACTTTCATTTCCTTGCCTGAAGATATTTGTAAGAAAAAATTTAATACAGTTGTTTTGTCGGCATTCACTTCAATTCGCGCTGTAATATTTGCCACTGAATCGCTGAGAAAATTTTGAATGATCTGTATGCTCTCAATCGTTGCATCATTCCACCCAATCAATTCTACATTTCTCCAGATACCACACGTAACAAATCGCGGTCCCCAATCCCAGCCGTATTGATATGCTGCCTTTCGTGTAAAAACCTTTTCATCACCAGGCAATGCGTAAGATAATTTCTTTGTCAATGATTTTCCTTTTACAACTGCTGATTCAAATTGAACCAGCAAATGATTCCCTTTTTCCTTTAAGTATTTTTTGCAATCAACCTTCCAGGTGCGAAACATATTATCAGCTGAAAGAATCAATGAATCATTCAGAAAAATTTTTGCATAGGTATCCAATCCGTCAAACTGCAATTCTATATGTCTGTTGCCCAGGACATTTTTATCGCAGTCAAAAAATGTTTGATACTCCCAATTACAGGTATCAATCCATTGCATTTTTTTTTCATTGTCTCCATAATAAGGATCGTCAATGATTTTATTGTTGAGTAGATCGGTGTGAACGGTTCCCGGGACAGTTGCAGGAAACCATCTTGAGTCACCGGATTTTCTGAATTGCCAGGAAGAATTATCTAATGACGATGTGACTGATGTAGCATTTGCTTTTCCAAACACAAAAAGAAAAAATATCACCCATATTTTTTTCATTTCGACAATATCAATTTCATTGTCCTGATTTCAGTCTCATCAATTTGCAACGTGGTTTTATTGATGGCTGCTGAATGAAATTCTTTTGCTTTTGTTTTAATCAGTTCAGAAATATTCTCACTTCTTACACCGCCTCCGGGCATAATGATTATCCTGTTGCCTGCTTTTTCAACAAGTTGTGAAATCAACATAGCCCCGTCTGTTGCTGACGCTTCTCTTCCACTGGTTAGAATTCGCGAAAATCCACAATCAATAATATCTTCAAGCGCCCGAAATGAATTCTGTGCCTGATCAAATGCGCGATGAAATGTTATCGGCATTCGTTTTGAAAGATTCACAAGTTCTTTGCATCTGAATTTGTCAATATTATTTTGCTTATCCAAGATTCCGAAAACAACTCCATCCATCCTTTTCTCTCTGCAAAAAATTACCTGCGCTTTCATCAATTCAAGTTCACTTTCCGTGTATACGAAGTCTCCACCTCTCGGACGAATCATCACATAGATTGGAACAGAAATTTTTTTTCGCGCCTCAATAATTATTTCTTCTGAAGGGGTTATTCCCCCCAATGAATAGTCCTCACAAAGTTCGATGCGATCAGCGCCGGCATTTGCAGCAGTCAATGCTGACTCCAAATTAAAACAGGCAATTTCAATTTTAATTTTTGACAAGGCTTAGGTTTATTAAAAGAGACTCTTTAAAATTCCTCTATCGAATTACGGATTTAAAACGACTTTACGAATAAGCGAAGTGTATATCTCATGTCTCACATCACCTATCTCAAATCTAATAGTAACTCTTTCCATCAATCAATTCGTTCTTCATTTTCTCAGAATACACAGCATAGTTGAATCCGGTTTGTAGACAATATGCGCCGTATTCACCGTTCTTATTCAATGCAAGAAAACCAACCTGTAACTCCTTTGATTTCGTTGGTTGCTTTTTTACAATTCGCTCGACCGCTTCGCGGCAAGCATCTTCCGGAGATTTCCCCTGTCGCATCAACTCGACAACCAAGTGAGTTCCACAAATGCGAATCACTTCCTCTCCTGTTCCTGTAGCCGTTGCTGCTCCCACTTCATTGTCGACATACAATCCCGCACCGATAATCGGCGAATCCCCGACACGGCCATGAAGTTTATATGCCATGCCGCTGGTGGTGCAAGCTCCTGAAAGATTTCCTGCAGCATCCAGGGCAACCATTCCAATCGTATCGTGATTTTCAAAATTGACGATGGGTTTGTATTCTGCTTTTTTCAACCATTCCTTCCAGGCCTTATCGGATTCCGGAGTACGATCAAATTTTTCCTTCTTGAAACCATTATCCAAAGCGAACTTCAACGCACCTTCTCCAACGAGCATCACATGCGGAGTTTTTTCCATCACCATCCGCGCCACGGAAATGGGATGCTTGATGTGTTCAAGAAAAGCCACCGAACCGCAGTTAGCAAGTTCATCCATGATGCATGCATCCAATGTTACGTGACCATCGCGGTCGGGCAAGCCACCGAGCCCGACACTGAGGTTTCGTAAATTCTCCTCCGTATTCATCACACCTTTTTCTACCGCATCCAATGCGCGTCCACCGGAGGAAAGAATTTTCCAGGCATCCACATTTGCTTCCTGTCCATGCTTCCATGTCGAAATCACAATCGGCTTTGTTGCTGATGATGGAATGGAAATTTTCTTTGCGTTGGATCTGTTGACCGATAAAAGGGCTGCGCTCAACGCAGACCATTTGATAAAAACTCTTCGTGTTGCCATTTATTCAAATTTATAAATCCTTGAAACGATTTTTTGATCCATCATTTATTTTCCCACGACTGAAGTCGTGGGCTAAAAGTTGTGGGCTATTCAACCGAAATTTCATCCACAAACAACCATGAATTATTTCCTGATCCTTGTTTACCATCAGGAATTCTTCCGGGATTCTTTGCAATCACTTTTATATAACGAGATGACTGCTCTCCGAAATTTTTCTCAACAACTTCATTCATTCCTTTTATCTCGTCACCTGAAATTTTAGTCAAGGTCGTAAAATTAATCCCGTCATCGGAAATTAAAACTTCAATACTTTTAGGAAGATATATCCAGGCGGGTTCATCATCGAATACATCGAAAGAAATTTTTGAGAAAGATTTCCTTTCTCCGAGATCAATCGTTGCAACGATATCAGGTCCCCACCAACCCAGCCAATTTTGTCCGTGTTTGTGTAAACCTCCTTTGATACCGTCAACCAGGGATTGTGCTCCGTTACAAAAATATTTTTCATTCGGAGGAGTTTCAAGCGTCACTTCTTTTCCCGTGGACTTCGTCACAAAAAAAATCTGTTCGAGAACATTTCCTTTTTTCTTTTCGCCTTCGAAATATGCAGCTTTCAACGTGCTACTTTTAATAACAGGAATTGCTGAAGAATAAACTGCTGAATTAATTTTCGGATCAGTCCCATCTGTTGTATAACATATTTTTCCGTTTGTAAACGGAGACGACAGTTCGAATGAAACTCCGTTTTTTTCGACCAACGGTTTCACTGAAGTTTTTAGTTCATAGATCGCTTTTGAATAATTTATATTCAGTCTATCGAGCAACGAAAAATGTTTCAGCAACCTGTTCTGAAAATCAGGATAATCCTTTTGCTCTTTCGGACTCCACAAAACTTCAGCAAGCGCACACATGCGAGGCACAGCCATGTATTCTACATGCTGAGGCGTAAGAATATATTCCGTCCATACATTTCCCTGCGCACCGAGAATATATTTTTGTTCGGATGAATCCAGCACAGCAGGAATCGGTTCATAGGAATAGACTTTTTCAACTGTTGTGTAACCACCAATGGCAAGCGGTTCATATTGCGGGCTTCCCTGGTAATGATCAAAATAGCAATACGCACCCGGAGTCATCACTACCTTGTGATGTTTCTTTGCAGCAGCAATACCGCCATCTGTGCCGCGCCAGCTCATCACCGTAGCGCCTCGAGCAAGTCCACCTTCGAGAATTTCATCCCAACCAATTATCTGTTTTCCTTTTTTATTCAGAAATTTTTCCATGCGCCTGATGAAATAACTTTGCAGTTGGTTCTCATCCTTCAGTTTTAATTTTTTCATCAACGCTTTGCAATGCTTGCAATTTTTCCACCGCACTTTGGGGCATTCATCACCACCAATGTGAATGGATTTTCCCGGAAATAATTCGCATACTTCACTCAATACGTTTTCAAGAAACTTAAATGTCTCTTCCTTTGGGCAATACACATCATCAAAAACGCCCCATGCTTTTGCCACTTCAAACGGTCCGCTCGTGCACGCGAGTTCAGGATAGGAAGCAAGCGCAGCAAGCGAATGTCCGGGCATTTCAATTTCAGGAACTACTGTAATGTGGCGTTTGGTTGCATATGCAACAATTTCCTTTATGTCATCCTGCGAATAAAATCTTCCATAACGAACCGTATCAAACTGTTGCGCGCTGTATGCGCCAATCATCGAACCGTTTCGCCACGCACCGACTTCCGTGAGTTTCGGATATTTTTTTATCTCGATTCTCCAGCCCTGGTCTTCGGTAAGATGCCAGTGAAATGTATTCATTTTATATAGCGCGATCATGTCAATGTATTTCTCAATAAACTCTTTCGGAAAAAAGTGCCGACATACATCAAGATGCATTCCTCTCCAGGAAAACCGAGGTTCATCAGAGATCATTACACACGGAACCTGGATTGAATTTTCCTTTTGCTGAATCAATTGCAACAAGGTTTGCAGCCCATAAAATACTCCAGCATCTTTTCCAATGATTGAAATTTTATTTTGAAAGACTGTGAGTTTATAAGAATCCTTTTTGAAAGCGGCTGATGTTGTATTGATCAGCACAATCGGACTTCTCATCGGAGCGTCTCCCTGAACGATTCTCAGTTTGAGTCCACAAATTTTTTCGAGTGATGCATTAAAAACTTCTGCGTCCGATTTTGTTTCATTCCCGTCAACAGAAATCGTAGTTTCTGAAGAGATAGAAAATATTCCTTCCAGGAAAATAACAGAGCCAGGTTTGGGAATGACGGAAAATTTTTCGAGATCAATGTTCGTATCAACCTGCTGCGCAAAAACAGCAGTAAACAGAAGACAGTAAACAGTTAACAGGAAATATATTCTCATTCGATAAATATAAATTTGTTACATTTATTTCTCTACTAAGAAAAGGATAAAATATCACTTTTCCATTACCAGGGAATTGCATATCCTGCAGCGAAAAGAAACTCAAGAGAAAAAAAGTGATGGTTTGCTCTTGCCTCTCCGAGGGTCAGTACATTGGTATAATTGGCAAAGCAACCTTTGAACCCTGTCTCAGCAAATAAGTGCTTTCCGAATTCATATCTCAATTCTCCATCAAGTCCCATGATATATCCGGCGATGTGAAACACGTTATCTCTGCGTGTTCCAAAAAGTGTAACATCAGTTTTCGGAATAACGATTCCGACTCCGGGTTTTAAAACATAGTTCAATACATGCTTCTGATTTTTGCTTTGAAAAAATTTTGTCCGCTTCAATAAGTTCACCATCATAAAATTTGCACCGTTGGTATGTTCAAACTTTAGAAAGTCCGGTTGAAGGATGGTGTCCTTGTCCATCGTTTCTCCATGAATGTTTCCCTTTATATGAACACGTTGATCCTGAATCATGATGTATTTTGCATGATCAAAATTCAGTTCAATACCCAGATTATGTTTGTCATTGAAATAATAGCCGAAGCGATAAACATATTGCGGAATAGAAATATCATTGTTAAAAATTTTGGAGAGCCCGATGCGATCATCTGCTTTCACTCCGTACAAAGTGAAATCATAATTATCGGTAATGTGATCTACAAAATGTAAATCACTTTTAGAAAACCAGTCCTTATTATAACCCCAGATGAAATAGAATGTGCCTTTGCCTTTTTTTTGCTCCGGTTTGTTTTCACCGGTCTGTGCAAACAAGCAAGCATGAAGCAATAAGAAGAAAGCGAGAACCGGAAATTTCATATCCTTAAAGGAATGTATTGGCAGCAAAGATTAACAAATCAAATCCAAAATAAAAAGTTGATCTGATGAAGTTTATATTTCACTTTGTAAGATTCCTGCTTTTTCACTTTCATGGGAAAGCAAAGAAATTTTCGGTTCATCATAATCAATCCCTTGCAATTTCAAAATCTGCTTAACACGCCATCCATAAAAAGCAAGATATGCGAAACATGCAACACCGGTAAGATAGCTCCACTGTATGCCAAGCAGGGAATCTTTTGCAAGAAATCCCTGGAGCCAGCTGATTAATCCGCCTCCCATAATCATCATGATTAAAAAACTTGATCCGTCGTTGGTATGTTTTCCCAATCCGGCAATGGCAAGGGTGAAGATGCAAGGCCACAACGTAGAGCAAAACAATCCGACACTGATAAATGCATACACGCTGACCATTCCATCCGAAAGGATTCCAATGATGAGAGAAGTAATTCCCAGCATGGAAAAAATCATCAGCTGACGAGCCGGGTTTCCTTTACTTAATATATCTGCGATGATGATTGCAATGATGACAAAGAAATACAAGTAGAATGGTTGCAAATCATGGTTGGCAAGAAAATTTACAAATAAGAAAACAGCGAAAGCGGCGTAAGGCAAAAAGAAACGTAACATTTGTTTTGTTCCTGCTTTCAGATCAAATGCTCCTACTGCGCCCGACCATCTTCCGATCATCAAACTGGCCCAGAAAAGAGAAACGTATGGTGCAACTTCGTTGGTTGGAGTATTCAGATGTTGCCGCATAAACTCAGGAAGATTAGATGCTGTTGACACTTCAACTCCAACATAAACAAAAATGCCTATCATTCCGAGCCACAGTTGAGGATAGTTGAGCGCACTTTTTCTTGCAGAAGAAATTTTCTTTGAATCAGCTTGTTCTTCCTCATGATGAATTTTATTCGGAAGAGATGAGAATTTGAAAATCAATGCAACAATTACAAATGCTGCACCTAAAATCATGTAAGGAGTTTTCACCGATTCAAGATTCTCCAGTTTGGCTCCGGCCTTTAGCGAGCCAAAGATTGCAAGACTAACAATGACAGGTCCTATCGTAGTTCCGATGTTATTGATACCTCCGGCTAAACTTAATCGCTGCGCACCTTTTTTAGAATCACCGATATTTATTGCAAGCGGATTAGCGGCAGTTTGCTGAAGAGAAAATCCAAGTCCGACTATAAACAACCCGCTTATCATCAAACCAAAAGAAGAAGTCATGGCAGCAGGATAAAACAACAACGTGCCGAGGGCAGAAAAGATCAGTCCGAAAGCAATTCCATTTTTGTAGCCTATTCTGTTCAGAATATCACCACCATTGATTTTTGAAACCAAAAAATAAATGAGTGATCCAACTGTGTAAGCAACATAAAAGGCGACAGAAATCAGCTGGCTTTGCCATTGTTCAAGATTTAATTTCTCCTTAAAGACAGGAATAAGAATGTCGTTGCTGGCTGCCACAAATCCCCAAAAGAAAAATACGGAGATAAGAATTGGCAGCGATGATTTGCCTGTTGAGTTCTGATTCATGCGATTGGTTTAAAAACGAATTTTCTATAGCGAAGAAATATCGTCAGCGTGTGGATGCAAAGTAGAAAAGAAATGATGCGATGAAAAGCAGCTTGAAAGCGGTTACAAACAACTTATTCAACAAGCCGGAATTGGAATTGCAAAAAAAATATCGTAAACTTTGTAAGAACAATTCATGTCTAACCTCTAAAACTAACTGTCATGAATACCATCCAAAAAATAGAAACGTGGGGTGACCTTCACCAAACGAAGTGGTTTCCGGTTCTGAGAATAATTCTCGGAATGATTATCTTCTTTAAAGGAGTCATCTTTATTCAAAACACAGACGCTATTTACAACATGATTGCGCACAGCGCCTTTTCAATCTATGCTGTTTTCCTCGCGCATTATGTTGCGCTGGCTCATTTGATGGGAGGTTTTCTGATCATCATCGGACTGCTTACCCGATTTGCTATTCTGTTTCAGATTCCAATTCTGGCAGGAGCGATTGTTTTTGTGAATGCCGACAAAGGATTCTTCACGATTCACTCCGAGTTGGGACTATCCATCTTAGTGCTTGCTCTGCTAATCTTCTTTCTCATTTTCGGGTCCGGAAAATTTTCTGCGGATGCGTTTATGAGGACGCATGAGCACACTTGAGAAATTCTAAATTTTAAATTATAAATTATAAATTAAGAAAGGTGTTAACAGATCCGGATACGCTACGCTATCGGGATTGATGAATCTAAGTTTTTCGATTCGTCCGCCTTTGGCGCGACTTTCGAAAAACGAGATTCATCAAAAAAAAACGGGAACCTGTTCGAGTTCCCGTTTTAAATTTTGTAGTGTTTTGTGTTACTTCACTCTTTTTACGTTTACAGCATTCAAGCCTTTCTTTCCTTCTGTAACTTCAAACTCTACCGTGTCGTTCTCACGGATTTTGTCAACCAATCCACTGTGATGAACAAACACTTCAGCGTTTGTGTCGTCAGCGACAATGAAGCCGAAACCCTTCGCCTCATTAAAGAATTTTACTTTACCTGTTTTCATTAAGTGTTTTATTTGTTCACAAAAGTCAGACAGCACCCGTTTAACATCTGCCTTTGTGAGTATTTAATTTTTAAGTTGCGGGTTACTAATAATTTAATTTTGTGCCAAAGATGAAAATTATATTTCAGGTTTACAAGAGGGGTAAAAATTTAAGTTTTGGAGCGATGCTGAACAGCCTTTTATGACCGGCTATCCTGCCCTTCATTTCTCCCGCGAAAAGCGGGATTCATTTCGGTCAGGGCTAGTTAGTAACTGGTTCGTTATCAAAGGAAAACAAAAATAATAAAAGGCTCATCTGTAAATTCTAAACTGTGATATGCTCATAAAAAATTACATTTGTCTTTCGGTTATTTTATAATTTTTCTCTAACCATGCGTATCATTAAAAGTATCCAAAGCAGGATATACGAATTAAGAGGGGAGCGGGTCATGCTCGATTTTGATTTAGCAATTCTCTACGAAGTCGAAACAAGGGTTTTGAATCAAGCTGTCAAGCGCAACGCCGAACGCTTCCCTGATGACTTTATGTTTCAACTCAAGCCCCTCGAATTTCAAAGTATCAGGCAACAGGTTGAAATGATTAAGAAAAGTTCATCATCACAAATTGTGATGATGGAAATACCTCAAAACCGCACTGACAAATATTTGCCGTATGCTTTTACCGAACAAGGCGTGGCTATGTTGAGCGGAGTTTTAAATTCCGGTAAAGCCGTCCAAATGAACATTTCCATCATGAGGGCTTTTGTGGAAATACGGCGAATCGCATTAAGCCGTCATGACCTTAAAAAACAATTGCTGGAAATAAAAAAGAGAATTGGAAGCCACGATGTAAATATTGCGCAGCTTTATGAAGCACTAGAAAATTTGCTGGATGAAAAAGCCGCTCAAGTAAAATGGGAAGAACGAAAGAAGATCGGATACAAAAGATAAATATTTTTAAGGAAAAAAACTTCTGACTACTGCCACTGCCTACTGTTTCTTGCGCTACTGCAACTGCCTACTGCCGCTTCCTCTCACCCACCCAACAACTGCTTTACCAACGCAGAAACAACTTTATTGTCAGCCTTGCCGGCAAAATGTTTAGAAGCAGCACCCATGACCTTACCCATTTCAGCCGCACTTTTTGCTCCGACTTGCTCAATTATCTTTTTCAATTCTGCTTTAATTTCCTCCTCACCCATTTGTTTCGGAAGATATTTTTCAATCACAGCAATTTCTTCCTGTTCAGTTTTGGCAAGGTCAGCTCGGTTCTGCTGAAGATAAATATCAAGGGATTCTTTTCTTTGCTTCACTAACTTTTGAAGCATCTTCATTTCATCTTCCGCAGAGACGGCTTCGCTGCCGGAAGTTTTTGCAAGCAAAATAGCCGACTTCACAGCCCGCAAACTTCTTACTGTTACTTCATCTTTAGCCAGCATTGCAGTTTTAAGATCAGCATTGATTTTTTCTTCGAGTGTCATGATTTTAGTTATTAGTTTTTAGTTCTTAGTTATGGACGCACAAAATTAAGAAGTGTTTTCAATTATTTGGATCAGTAATGTACAAAATGACCTAGGTCTGATTGCAAACTATAAATGCAGTTACTGAAGTTTTGTGTTTAAAAAGTAGGAGCAGGTAATTAATAATACAAAATTTTAAATAAGCGCTGATTTTTCATTATTCAATATTCATTCTTACTTCAAAATAAAATGTCCCCACTCTCCAGCGGGGACAAATTTAATAAACAACACTCAACATGAAACAACACTGTTCTTCAATTAGTCTACATTGTCATGAAGAAACGAATTGTTCGGACGTATTTCCGTTTTCTTCTCGTCTTCATTGGTCAACGTATAGCGCGAAATATTTGATTCGCTTGAATGCGGGACAGTATCTAACTTGATATTTCTTCTTTTGTAAGCCGGTTCTTTTTCCATGTCGGCTAAATTATTCGCGTTACCGATTCGGTAACTCAACTCTTTCAACTTCATGATGCGCTCGCGCGATTTACGCAATTGTTCTTCCGTTGAAGTGTCTCCCGAATTGTGTTCCTCAATCTCCGACGGATTTTCTTCCTTCCTTGTTACCGGTTTCTCTTCTGCAACAGGATTCGGATTCAAATTCTCTTTTTTTCCTGTCATCTCAAATTCAAAAATTATTTCTTTCCCTGTTTGAGAAGGAGATTCCTGTTTCAGAACCGGTTCTTCTTCTTTATTGAGAATCATCGGTTCAAGAATTTCACGCTCCTGGTCTATTGATTTTTTTACAGAAGTTACTTCGCCTTTCATCGGTGCATATAAATCCGTCACATTCTTTTTTACGCGGTTCTCTTCTTTGCCAAGTTCTTCACGTGTTTTGAATCCGGTAGCGATGATGGTCACACTTACTTTTTCTCCAAGTGTTTCATCCACGCAATTTCCCCAGATAATATCAGCGGTCAATCCTGCTTCATCCTGGATATAATCTGTAATGGAACCAATTTCATCCATGGTCACTTCTTTACTTCCGGAAGCAACATTCATTAATATGTAACGTGCACCTTTAATATTGTTGTCATTCAGGAGTGGAGAAGCCAATGCCTGTTCCACCGCTTTGATGGCCCTGTTCTCTCCTTCAGCAACCGCAGAACCCATGATCGCCACGCCACTATCCGACACTGCAGTTTTCACATCTTCAAAATCAACATTGATGTAACCCGTTACGGTGATGATCTCTGCAATTCCTTTTGCTGCTGTTGTAAGAATATCATCAGCATGAGAAAATGCTTCCGACAATTTCAGGTTGCCATACATCTCACGCAACTTGTCATTGCAGATGATGATAATCGTATCTACATTATTTTTTAATTGCTCAATACCTTCATCCGCCTGGTGTTTTCTTTTCTTTCCTTCGAATACAAACGGAACCGTGATGATGCCGACGGTGAGAATACCCATCTCTTTTGCCGTCTGCGCAATGATCGGCGCTGCACCTGTACCTGTACCTCCGCCCATTCCGGCTGTGATGAACACCATCTTGGTATCGGCTAAAAGTTTCCGGATGTCATCAATGTTTTCGATAGCAGCATTTTTCCCGATCTCGGGAATGGAGCCAGCACCGCGGCCTTCCGTCAAACTCATTCCGAGTTGAATCTTAGTCGGTACGGGAGAAATTTCAAGGGCTTGAGCATCGGTGTTGCACACAATGAAATCAACTCCTTTGATTCCCTGGCGAAACATGTGGTTGACGGCATTGCTTCCGCCACCGCCAACTCCGATAACCTTGATGATTGATGTTTGATCTTTCTGAAGTTCGAATTCCATGTTGTATTTTTATGTTGTTTGTTGAGTGGTGTATGTTGAATAAATTTATTTTAGCTCTTTGTCTTCTCCATCTTCTTTCAGCCAGTCTTCAAATATTTTGAAGAAGCCGCCTTTTGTTTTTGTACTCTGCAAAACTGTTTTCCTTTGCTTATCGTTATCAATAACAGGTTTCACCCTGTTTTCTTTTTCCAGTTCAAAGAATCCTTTGATGACCAAACCAACGCCGGTCGCATACATGGGGCTCATCAATTCATCCGCACCTTTTGCAAGATGTTCGTTCGGATAACCTATGCGCGCATCCATGCCCGTGATGAATTCAACCAACTGAACAATGTGTTTTAGTTGCGCACCACCACCGGTAATGACAATACCGGCGATTAATTTTTTCTCGTAGCCGGAATTCTTTATTTCGTAATATACATGCTCCACAATTTCTTCCATTCTCGCCTGGATGATGTTGGCAAGATTTCTCACAGAGATTTCTTTGGGCTCACGGCCACGTAATCCAGGAATGGAAACAATTTCATTTTCCTGGTTCTCGCTCGCCAATGCAGATCCGAATTTTACTTTCAGTGTTTCTGCCTGGCTCTTGATAATGGTACAACCTTCTTTAATATCTTCAGTAATAACATTTCCTCCGAAAGGAATAACAGCGGTGTGACGAATCACTCCATCCTGAAAAATAGCGATGTCAGTAGTTCCTCCTCCAATATCCACCAGCACAACACCTGCTTCTTTTTCTTCTTCGGTTAAGACGGCTTCTGAACTTGCGAGCGGTTCAAGAAAAAGTCCGGCGGTTTCAAGCGCAGCGCGGTCCACACATTTGTAAATATTTTTTGCAGCTGTTACCTGTCCTGTAATAATATGACAATTGGCTTCGAGTCGCATGCCTGACATCCCGATCGGATTTTTAACGCCTTGTTCATTGTCCACAATGTATTCCTGTGGAATTACGTGAATGATTTCTTCTCCCGGAGGCATGGCCAGTTTGAACATATCTTCCACAATGGCATCAATGTCTGACTGGTTGATTTCATCATCCATTGTTTTGCGCGTACGCATGCCACGGTGCTGAAGACTTTTGATATGTTGTCCTGCAATTCCAACATACACCTTCACCACATGCACATTTGATTTTACAGATGCTTCTTCAACGGACCGTTTGATGGAATCAATCGTCAGCGCAATGTTACTGACCACTCCGCGTGTTACACCGAGTGATTCAGATTTCCCGTGACCGAGTATTTCGATTTTGCCGAACTCGTTCTTCTTGCCTACGATCGTACAGATTTTTGTTGTTCCGATGTCAAGGCCAACAATGATTTCATTTTTTTCCATTTACTATTTTTTTGTGCAGACGATTTGATCTTTATATTTTAAATTGATCGTGTTGTATTTGTCCCAACCCTGCTTACTCAATCCTTCTTTGTAAAACAGGAAAAGCTTATTAAATTTTTCATCCATCTCCCTTTCATATCCCTGTCCGCCACCCAGGTCTCCCAAAACAATGGTGTGATTTCCCACCCGCGGAATCAGTTCCAAATCTCCTTCTTCATTCACAAACACCTGTTCGACCTGCGCATTCCAGAACTCATGACGCCTTATGTAATCAGCAAGCATGTAAACTTTTTCAATCGTACGCGGATGAAAAGATGTATCGTTCACTTCTTTATCTTCTACTATCCTGATCTTATGCAATGACTCTTTATCAGGAATAAAACCGTTCACAACCGGCACTGATGCTGAATACTTTTCCGACAACGGCATGAATACTCCCTCTTCGTCAATGTAAAAACTTTCATTCGAGTTGTTCATGATCCGTACAATCGGATTGCGCGGAACAACTTCAATATTGAGCTTTCCATCAATGGTTGAAAATACTTCGGCTCGTGAAACGAAAGGGTTGTTGTTGATTATATTTTCCAACAAAGAAATGTTAATAGCATGCAACGGTTTTCCCTCTAGCATTCCGAACTTATCATGGATGGTCTGAAGGATATCATTCGCTTCGACAAAACCAAGGTTGAGTGAATTTTTTATTTGGATAGTTACTTTTCCACAAAGGAGTTCCTGCTGCTTTTTCTCTGTGAACCCTACGGTAATAAAGAAGCACACAATCACTAAACTCCAGCCTGCGATGTGGAAGATTCTTTTCCAATTCACGTCTTTCAGTTTTTTAAACATGCTGATTATTTTTTATGAACTGATTTTTTATCGGGGAAACTAACTGATCAATGTCACCGGCTCCCAACGTAAGCAACACTTCAATTTTCCGTTTACTCAAGAGGCTCAGAACATCCTCATCCCGACAAATAACTTTGTCTTTGATGGAAACTTTTTCAAGGATGATTTCGGAAGTAATTCCTTCCATGGGTAATTCGCGTGCAGGATAAATATCAAGCAAGATCAATGAGTCGAGTAGGGAAAGGCTCTTTGCAAATCCGTCAGCAAAGTCGCGCGTACGTGAATACAGATGCGGTTGAAAGATGCCTGTTATCTTTTTTCCGGGATACAATTCGCGCACGGATGAAATGCAAGCACGAAGCTCTTCCGGGTGATGTGCATAATCATCAATGAAAACCATGTTATCCGTCTTCACCTGGTAATCAAATCTTCTTTTCACTCCTGTGTATGAGTGAAACGCTGTTGAGATTTTTTCATCACTGATTCCCAACTGCCGAACTGCAGCAATGGCAGCCACTGCATTTTCCACGTTGTGCATCCCGGGCATTTCAGAAGAGAGACCGGGAATTGTACTGCTGCTGTTGTTCCAGTTAAAATAGTACTGATGATTTTTTATTTCAATATTGGAAGCAGCGTAATCGCACGGATTGGCTAACGAATACTCCGCACGGTTTAATTCGAGATCTTCCAGCGGAAGACCTTTTTTGTAAATCAGCTTTCCTCCGGGCTTTACCTGCTGTGCAAATAGGCGGTAGGATTCTTCAAGAAACTTTTTATCACCATAAATATCGAGGTGATCTGCATCCATGGATGTGATTACGGCAATATCAGGATGCAGTGTAAGAAACGAACGGTCATATTCATCCGCTTCCACAACAAAAATATTTTTCTCTGAACTCTCTTTAGAAAGCAACAGGTTGGAATTATAATTTTTTGAAATCCCTCCGAGAAATGCCGTGCAATCAATCCCGGAAGCTTTCAGCAGGTGAGCGATCATGGAAGATGTGGTCGTTTTTCCATGTGTGCCTGCAACAGCAATGGTAAAATTGTTCTTCGTAATCATTCCCAATACTTCTGAACGTTTCTTTACAGCAAAGTTGTTCGACATAAAATAATTTAACTCAGCATTGTCTTTTGGAATAGCAGGGGTAAAAACAATCAATGACTTGTGAAGCACTAAATCCTTATGACGTAAAGCAGACGGGATATTGTGAACATCATCCTCAAAATGAATTTCAATTCCCTCGTCAATCATTTCATCGGTGAGGACAGTAGGAGTCTTATCATAGCCTGCAACAAATTTCCCTTCAGCTTTGAAATACCGCGCCAATGCAGACATTCCAATGCCTCCGATACCGATGAAATAGACGTTATGGATGTGTTCGAAACTCACGTGTCGGTTTACAGTTTTCTGTTTATTGTTTACAGTTATTCTCTTAATTTTTAATTGCCAGCATCGCGTAAACTTCTTCCACTATCTTCTCTGCGGAATTTTTTAAAGCAAGCTTTGAAATATTCTCCTTCAATACTCTTTGTTTTGCTTCATCGCTAATTAAATCCATTGAAACATTGAATAACTTTTCTTTTGCCTCTGAATCCTTTATTATGAGTGCAGCATTTTTATTTACCAATGCCATCGCATTTTTGGCCTGGTGATCTTCTGCAACATTCGGTGACGGAACAAGAATGGATGGCTTCGCCACCAATGCCAACTCCGAAACGGAACTCGCGCCGGCTCTTGATACAACAATATCAGCAGCAGCATACGCCAAATCCATTTGCTGAATAAAATCGAATGACCGGATACCGTCCTGTGCAAAATCTTTTGTCAGCGATTTTGCCCGTTCATAAAATGCTTTCCCGGTTTGCCAGATGAGCTGAATATTTTTCTCTTTCAGTTTTCCCAACCCATCAGCGATGCTTTCGTTGATTGTTCTTGCACCGAGACTTCCTCCTACCACGAGCATTACTTTTTTATCGGGGGATAATTCAAAATGCTTCAGCGCTTCTTCCCGCTTCCCTTCTACCCGTTGAATATCCTGCCTTACAGGGTTTCCCGTCATGATAATTCTTTCTTTCGGAAAATATTGTTCCATCCCTTCATAGGCAACACAAATTTTCTGAACACGCTTTGCCAAAATTTTATTCGTGATTCCTGCATACGAATTCTGTTCCTGGATCAACGAAGGAATTTTCATGGATGTAGCCGCATACAACAGTGGCGCGCTGGCATAACCGCCAACTCCGATGGCAACATCCGGTTGAAACTCCCTAATAATTTTCTTCGCTTTCATCACACTTGAAAAGACTTTGAACGGTATTAATAAATTTGACAATGTAAGCTTGCGTTGAATGCCGCTTATATCCAATCCTACTATTTTATATCCTGCTGCGGGAACTTTTTCCATTTCCATTCTTCCGTTCGCTCCTACAAACAAGATTTCATTTTCACTGTTTATCACTTTCAAAGCATTCGCAATGGCAATGGCAGGGAATATATGTCCGCCCGTACCACCACCGCTGATGATCACTTTGATGCTACGCCGTTGCAAGCTCGGCTCCTCCTTCTTTTTTCTCTTTCTCAACCTGGCGGCTTACGCTCAACACAATGCCGATCGCAAGACTTGTAAACCAAATGGATGTTCCTCCCATACTCAGCATTGGTAACGGCTGACCGGTAACCGGAAATAAATTTACGGCGACAGCCATGTTAATCATCGCCTGGAAAACAAGGCTGAACGTACATCCGACAGCAAGCAAGGTTCCGAATGCCATCGGGCTGTGAATGACACATCGTATGACTCTCAGAAATAATAATATGTAAAGAAAAATAATGAATACGCCTCCGATCAATCCTTCTTCTTCTATAATAATAGCGTAGATAAAATCAGAATATGGATGTGGCAGAAAATTTTTTTGCGTACTGTGTCCTGGAAATTTTCCAATGATTCCACCGGTCGCAATGGCAATCTTCGCCTGCTGCGTCTGGTAATTTCCCTTGTCATTACCGCTTGTAAAATTTTCTATCCGTGCTTTCCATGTGCCGACTCTTCCCTGGCTCTTTGACATCAATGCAATGCCGACAAAGGCAGAAACGCAAACGATACCAATTAACCCGAGAACCAAAATGTATTTCATGTTGATCCTTCCGATGAACATGAGGAAACAACAGGTTGAAAATAAAACCGCAGCCGTAGAAAAGTTTGCCGGCAAAATCAATCCGCAAACAACGAGTACAGGAATCATAATCGGGAGAAATGCCGTTTTGAAATCCTTGATATTATCCTGCTTCTTAGACAACATACGTGCTACATACATGATCAATGCAAGCTTAGCGAGATCGGAAGTCTGAAACGAAAGATTAATTCCCGGCAACGTAAGCCAGCGGCTTGCTTCATTCAGGTTCGTTCCCATCACCAATGTTAAAGCGAGCAACGGTATCGTGAGCAATAGAGCGATTTGAGAAATGCGTGAATAATACGTGTACTTCACCAAATGTGCAGCATACATCAACCCGATTCCGAATACGAGAATGAATAAATGTTTCATCAGGTAATACTCTGTATTTCCGCTCTTGTATTTGTATGCAAGCGTACCGGTAGAACTGTACACAGCAACCAAAGAGAATAGAGAGAGAAAGAAAACAATCATCCAGATCGTTCTGTCACCTCTGAAATATTTATCGAGCCAAGTTATATGCATATCGGTTTCTGGTTTACGGTTTCTGGTTTACAGTTTACGAGCAACTCGTAAACCGTAAACTGGAAACAATTACAATGCTTTTACTGCTTTCTTAAATTGTCGTCCGCGATCTTCGTAATTCTCGAACAAATCAAAACTTGCACATGCAGGTGAAAGCAGCACTACATCACCGCTCTTGCCGAGACGATAACCTGCTTTTACCGCTTCATCGGCTGACAGCACTTCAACAATTGTATCCACCGTTCCTTTGAACGCTTTGATAATTTTCCGGTTGTCTTTACCCAGGCAAACAATGGCTTTTACTTTTTCTTTCACTAAATCCTGAAGCATCGTATAATCATTTCCTTTGTCAACGCCGCCGAGAATAAGGACAACGGGTTTGTTGAAACTCTCCAGCGCATACCAGGTTGAATTGATGTTGGTTGCTTTGGAGTCGTTCACGAACTCAATTCCGTGAACGATGGAAACATGTTCCAGGCGATGTTCGATGCTTCTGAAATCAGAAAGACTTTCTCTCACAATTTCTTTTCTCAAATCGAGTACGCGTGCTGCAATGCCTGCCGCCATTGAGTTGTAGAGATTGTGTTTCCCTTGTAATGCCAATTCGTGTATGTTCATTGTGTAGTGGTTTATGTTGGTTTGTATATTGATTTGATCTTCTTCAAGCCAGGATCCTTTCTCGAGTTTTTTTTTTATGGAGAAAGGAAGTTGTTGTGCATTAAGCTTTATGTCGTGTATGTATTGATTCGTAATTTCGTCATCGGCACAATAGATAAATGTGTCTTCATCCGTTTGATTTTGTGTGATGCGGAATTTTGAAAGCGCATATTTTTCCAGGTCATCATCGTACCGGTCGAGATGATCAGGAGTGATGTTGGTAAGAATGGCGATGTCACATTTAAATTCGCGCATGTCATCAAGCTGGAAACTGCTCAACTCAATGACATAATAATCGTGATCATGCTGCGCAACCTGTAAGGCAAGACTCTTCCCGATATTTCCTGCCAGCCCGACATTCAATCCCGCCTTTTCTAAAATATGATGCGTAAGCATCGTGGTTGTCGTCTTGCCATTGGTTCCTGTAATGCCGATCATCTTTGCTTTTGTAAATCTTCCTGCAAATTCAATTTCAGAGATGACCGGAATATTTTTCGATTTTATTTTTTGAACGATCGCTGCCTTATCAGGAATGCCCGGACTCTTAATCACTTCATCCGCATTCAATATTTTTTCTTCCGTGTGTTGTTCTTCTTCAAATGGTATTGCATGTTTCTGCAACAACCGTTTGTATTTTTCTTCAATCTTTCCTTTGTCGGACACGAATACATCAAATCCTTTTTTCTCAGCAAGCACTGCTGCGCCAACTCCGCTTTCCGCGGCACCGAGTATCACCATTCGCTTGCCCATTACCTTAGTTTCAATGTTACGAATGTGACAATGGCCAGCATGATTCCGACAATGAGAAACCGAGTTACAATTTTCGATTCATGGTAACCTTTCTTCTGAAAATGATGATGCAAGGGTGACATCCTGAACAGGCGATGCTCGCGTGCATATTCAATCCCGCGTTTTCTTTTTTGATATTTGAAATAGCTGACCTGGAGAACAACCGATAAGTTCTCTACGATAAATATTCCGCAGAGAATCGGTATCAGCAATTCTTTCCGGATCGCAATCGCGAACGTTGCAATGATTCCTCCCAATGCAAGACTTCCTGTATCACCCATGAATACCTGTGCCGGGTAAGCATTGTACCATAGGAATCCGACACACGCTCCCACAAAAGCTGCAATGAAGATTACCAGTTCACCGGCATTCGGGATGTACATGATGTTGAGATAATTTGCAAACACCACATTGCCGGAAACATAAGCGAGAACTCCAAGCGTAGCTCCTATGATAGCAGATGTTCCGGTTGCCAACCCGTCAATTCCATCCGTGATGTTTGCACCGTTGGAAATAGCCGTGATGAAGAAAATGACAAACGGAATAAAAATGATCCATGCATATTTTTGATAGCCATCACCCATCCAGGAAACCAGCCATGCATAATCAAACTCATTGTTTTTATAAAACGGAATAGTCGTTTTTGTTGACTTGACATTTTCCGGAGAAAATAAATAGTTTGCATTCTTCTGCATGTCATCAACAACATTTTTTGTTTCGCGTGACACTTTTAATTCTTCGGAGGAAGACATTTTCTCCCGCGTCACCACATTCGGATTGAAATAAAGTGTGCAGCCGATAATCAATCCCAACCCGACTTGTCCGAGAATTTTAAACTTGCCAGCCAATCCTGCTTTGTCTTTCTTAAATACTTTTATGTAATCATCAATGAAACCGATCAGGCCAAGCCAGACGGTAGTTACAATCATGATGATGACATACACATTTAGTAGTCGTGCAAACAAAAGAGTCGGAATCAAAATGCCTGAAAGAATAATAAAGCCACCCATGGTCGGAGTTCCCTGTTTTGTTTTCTCTCCTTCCAATCCAAGATCGCGAACGGTCTCACCGATTTGTTTCTTCCTGAGATGCTTAATAATTTTTCCTCCAAACACCATCGAGATAAGCAGCGATAAAATAATTGCACATGCAGCACGAAATGAAATGTACTGGAACACTCCTGCCCCGGGGAAATCAAATTGCTTTTTCAAATACATGAACAGGTAATACAACATCGCTACTCTATATTTTTAAACATTTCCTGTAAAATTTTTTTATCGTCAAAAGGTGTTCGTACTCCTTTTATTTCCTGGTATTTTTCATGGCCTTTCCCGGCAACCAGAATGATGTCGCCCGGCATCGCAAGCTGCACAGCCGCTTTGATGGCCTCTTTCCGGTCAACGATGGAAATTGTTTTCATGACTTCTCCGGGACCGATTCCTTTTTCCATCTCATGAATAATTTCAGACGGATCCTCCGAACGCGGATTGTCAGACGTGAGAATTACTTTATCGCTGAGATCGCAGGCAATTTTTGCCATCACCGGCCGCTTGCTTGAATCGCGGTCACCGCCGCAACCAACAATGGTGATCACGCGTCCGTGTCCTGAACTCACATCGTGTATGGTTGCCAATACATTTTGCAACGCATCCGGCGTGTGTGCATAATCAACCACTCCAATAATTTTCTTTGTTGAGGAGACATAATCAAAGCGACCTTCCACTGAATTGAGACGACTCAATTCGGTAAGCACATTCATTTTATTTTCTCCGAGCAAAACTGCGGTTGAATACGCAGCCGTGAGGTTGTAAGCGTTGAAACTTCCCACGAGCTTGCAATGCACTTCATGACCATCGAGGTTCAGAATCAATCCTGAAAAATGATTTTCGATCAGCTTGCATTTGTAATCACTCATGGAATGCAAACTGTAGGAGTATTTCTTTGCCTTGGTGTTTTGCAACATCACGTTCCCGTTTTTATCATCGGGATTTGTCAGCGCAAATGCATCACTTGAAAGCGAATCGAAAAAAGATTTCTTTGCTTTTACATATTCGGCAAACGTCTTGTGATAATCAAGATGGTCGTGCGTGATGTTGGTGAAAATTCCTCCTGCAAATTTTAATCCTGCAATCCGTTTCTGAATCACTGCATGAGAGCTGACTTCCATAAAACAATGTGTGCATTCTTCATCCACCATCGCGGAAAGGAGCGCATTCAACTGAATCGGATCAGGAGTTGTATGCGTCGCAGGAATCACCTGGTCATTGACTAAATTCTTTACGGTTGATAATAATCCAACACCATAACCGAGTGATCTGAAGAGGTGATATAAAAGTGTTGCTGTCGTTGTCTTTCCGTTGGTTCCTGTAATTCCTACTAGCTTTAATTTCTCAGACGGATTTCCGTAAAAGTTGGAAGCGATATGGGCAAGCGCTGACGCACTGTCACTCACTCGTATATAGGTGATGCCTTCTGCTAAAATTTTTGGAAGCTGTTCACATACAATGGCAACTGCACCTTGCTCAATTACTGAATTGATGTATTGATGACCATCCGCCTGCGTTCCTCTTACCGCAACAAAAAGACTTGCTTCTTTTGCTTTGCGCGAGTCAAAACAGATATCAGCAATTGAAATATCAGTAGCGCCTGATACATCAAGGATCCCGGTTTTGTAAATGATGTCTTTTAAAATTCGCATTTAACTTAACTTAACTCAATAATTATTTGCTGCCCTTTCTGAATACGCGTTCCTGCTTCAATGGATTGACGCGACACAACTCCCTTTCCAATTATCTTTACACGAAGTCCTGCATTTTCGAGAATACTCAACGCATCTTTTGCTCCCATTCCGGCGACATTCGGAACAAGGCCTGATTTTACTTTTCGTTCTGAAAACTGAATTGAGTTATTCATGAACGCACTTGAAACCCACTCTGCATCCGTGTTTGAAGAACTTGTAGCGACATTCAACTGCGCGAATACTTTTTTCAATTCCTTCTGTGAACCTGCTTTTGCAAGCGGCAAACTCTTCACAAGTGAATCGTTGGTTGGAAGTGTATCGTGCATTTCCATTTGATTGGAATACACCTTGTCCGCAATTTCTTTGAACACGGGAGCTGACACCGCTCCTCCGTAGTACACATCGTTAGAAGGTGCATATACGACAACCATGCATGAGTATTTTGGACGATCAGCAGGAAAATATCCAACGAACGATGCCTGGTATGTCATATGGCCTTTGTCGTAACCGTATTTGTTGGCGAACATTTGTGCTGTTCCGGTTTTACCTGCAATTTTGTAACACGATTTATTCAGCGAAGAAGCCGTCCCCTTTTCCACTACACCTTCCAAAAGCTTTTTTGCTTTTGCGATGGCCGTCAGAGATGCGATCGAATCTTTGATAATTTCCGTTGGAAATGTTCTGATTGTTTTGCCGTGGTATTGTTCCTCACGAACAAACTTCGGTCTCACCATTCTTCCGTTGTTTGCAATCGCATTGTAAAAAGTGAGTATCTGAAGAGGAGTCAATCTGACTTCATACCCGATTGATATCTGAGGCAATGAACCGGCCCACCAGTCTTTGTCTTTTACATCCTTGATACGCGGCTCTCCTTCTCCTGCAATTTGCAAGTGAAGCGGATCATCGAGACTGAATTTTTTGAGGTGATCAATAAAATCCTGTTGATGTTTATTGTAGGCTTGATAAATCGCTTTTGATATTCCCACATTCGAAGAAGCTTCAAATGCTTCTGCAATTGAAAGCCGACTTCTTTTCGGAGGATGCGCATCTTTCATCAGCAACGTGAAATTGTAGTACTGGCCGTTGCCGACAAAAACAGAATCCGTCGGATCCACCAAGCCGTCATCCATGGCGGCAAGCAGCGATGCCATCTTCATGGTGGAACCGGGCTCCGTTGCTTCTGCTATCACATAATTAAAATCTTCACTATAATTTCCATCCGCTGTCCTGGAAAGATTGGCGATTGCTTTTATTTCTCCGGTTGCCACTTCCATGAGTACGGCACAACCGTGATCAGCATTGTGTTTGCGCAAATGTTCTTCGAGCGCATGTTCGGCAACATCCTGGATGTTTACATCAATCGTTGTGACGAGATCGTTGCCATCCTTCGGTTCTATTTCATCTTTATCATTGATAGGAATCCAGATACCACCCGAAATCTTTTGCATGAGTCGCTGTCCACTGACTCCCTGAAGTTGTTTGTTGAATGAAGCTTCTATACCAACCGGTTTTACTTCACGTTCATAACCAATGGTACGTGCTGCAAGAATTTTAAATGGAAGTTCCCGCACGTTCCTACGCTCGACCAGCATTCCTCCTGTGTATCTGCCAAGACGGAAGAGCGGAAACTTTTTGAGTTTTTGTAATTCAGGAAAATGAACGTTACGTTGAATGAGATGATAGCGGTCACCGCCTGAACGCGCTTCACGCAGATCGCGCTTGTATTCTAATTTCGAACGGTCGTTAAATAAATTAGCGAGACAAAATGCAAGTGAATCAATGCTTTCATCAAACAGATCGTTCGTTAAACCGTCTGCCATCAGATCCATTCTCACATCATAAATCGGAACCGAAGTAGCAAGCATGCTTCCGTCATCCGAAAAAATATTTCCTCGAGAAGCTTCAATGGTTTTATAAGCAGTCGTCAAACTGTCGGCTTTTTCTTTCCAGTAATCTCCCTGCACAAACTGAATTCTGAAAATCTGAACAACGATTGCAATCCCGAAAAGGCAGATAAAGAGGAAGACGGTATAAATCCTCCACATCATATCTTTCTTTACTTCCATTTTTGTGTTTTGTGTTGTTGTAAAATTTACTCCCTCAACTAATTTCGCCTGTCAATGAATCGTACTTATTTCTTTCTTTCCTGTCGAACGATAATTCTCTTTGGCGGTTCGAGTGGTTCTTTGATTTGCATCGGTTCCACCGCCTTTGCAACTTCAGACGGCTTGCTTTTGAACATCACATCCGATTCGGTAGAAATATATTCAGCCCGTTTTTCATTCAGTTCAATTTTGATTTTATCAATCTTGCGAATCGTACTTTCTGAGTTGTAACTGTTACCGATGTAAAACATGACCAGCGTGGTGATGAAAAGAATGAACGGCATCGCATGCACAATCTGGTTGCGGTCAAATACACCGAAGATTCCCATGAAGCGGATAAAATTTCTTGCCTGTTTCGATGGACGTTTTTTCTTTACCGGTTCTTCTTCCTGTTGTTCGGGTTCCTGTTCCCTGATTTTATTCTCAGCCATGATCAGATGCGTTCAGCAATTCTCAACTTTGCACTTCGTGCTCTCGGGTTTTGTTTCAGTTCTTCTTCTGAAGGAAGAATCGGTTTTTTGTTTACCGGCTTAAAAGGAACTCCTGCAGAATTTCCATACAGGTCCTTTTCCACTTCGCCTTCAAATTTTCCTTTCGCGATAAAATTCTTTACCAACCGGTCCTCCAGCGAGTGATACGAAATCACAACCAGTCTCCCGCCTTTTTCAATCACGTCAGGACATTGCATCAACAATTCTTTCAATGCTCCTAATTCATCATTCACCTCAATGCGCAAAGCCTGGAATACCCGTGCGAAGTATTGATTCTCTGCTCCGCGATCAGCACAACTTTCAACGGCCGACTTGAATTCATTGATTGTTTTAATTTGTTTCTGCTTTCTTGCTTCAACAATTTTCTTAGCCAGCGTGCGTGCATTTCTTACCTCACCGTAGTCGGAAAACAATTGAACAAGTCGTTCCTCACTGTATTCATTGATGATTCCTGCTGCAGTCAGTTCTGTCTCTTTACTCATACGCATATCCAATTCCGCGTCAAAACGAATGGAGAAGCCTCGTTCAGGAACATTGATCTGGTGAGATGAAATTCCAAGATCAGCGATCAACCCATTAACAGGCATCGTATCGTAGTATTTTAAAAATCTTTTAATGAACCTGAAGTTGTGTCCGATCAGCATGAAGCGCTTGTCAGTGATTGTGTTTTTCGTTGCATCTGCATCCTGGTCGAATGCAAATAATTTTCCGTTTGTTCCTACTTGTTTCAATAACTCTTTTGAATGTCCTCCTCCACCGAATGTTGCATCCACATAAATTCCTCCTGCTGAAAGGTTGAGTCCTTCAATGCTTTCATGGAGAAGAACCGGTTCATGATACATCGTCCTTATCCTTTTTCTTGCCCATCACCTTTTCAGCCAGTTTCGAATAATTGATTTTGTCGCTCTTAAACATCTTATCAAATTCCTTTTGCGACCATACTTCAATGCGATTTGCATACGTGTACAACACAATGTCTTTATCAATTCCTGCGTAATCCAGCAATTGCTGTGGCACCAGTAAACGATTCGTGTTGTCTAACTCCATCACGGTTGCTCCGCGATGATATTGCCGGATGAACTCACGGTTTTCTTCCACGAATAAGTTGAGGCTGTTCACTCCTTCGCTGTTTTTTTCCCATTCCTTTTTCGTGTAAACCACCAGGTGCTTTTCGATACCACGATGCACAACAAACATCGACTGCTCTTTTGCCGGAATTTGCTTTTTCAAACCTGCCGGAAGAAGGAAGCGACCTTTTGAATCAACTGTACTTGGGAACTCACCGATAAAAGCCACGATCGAGGTTTTTTTTGCAGCCGCTAATGTAAAACAATTTCTACCACTTCCTACCACTTTTTACCACTTTTGTTGAAAACTTTTTTTCAGCACGATTTCACCGGGAATAATTTTTCAGAGCTTCCTTAAATTGTTTTACAAAAGAGTAGTAGAAAAAAAGTGAAGGGTGATTACGTTTTGCTAATTCAAAATGGAATCATGTATATTTTTCCAGACTCTTTTATGATTTTTTAAGGCCTGAAAGAACATCCGTGATTTTTTGTTTTTGAAATAGAAATGGAATCACGTATGTTTTTTCTGAATCTCTTACTTTAAAAAATGGACAGAAAGAATACACATGATTGTTTTTGTTTATTCAAATTGGAATCATGTATATTTGAGAAAAGTTTTTTATGCACTACCAGGTAAAGCACGAAGACAATTTTCAGTTTATTGAAGAAGGAAACGGACCTGTCCTGTTGCTGCTGCACGGTTTATTTGGTGCGCTGAGTAATTGGGTGGATGTCGTAGAGCGGTTTTCAAAAAACTACCGTGTGGTAATTCCGCTGATGCCGATTTACACCTTGCCGATTTTAAACACCAATGTGAAAGCATTGGCAAAATTTGTCAGTGACTTCATTACATACAAAAACTTTTCTGAAATCATTCTCATTGGCAATTCATTGGGCGGACACGTTGCTTTGGTGTACGTAAAAGATCATCCGGAAAAAGTGAAAGCCATGGTGCTCACAGGCAGTTCAGGGTTGTATGAAAATGCCATGGGTGGCTCATTTCCACGACGGGAAGATTACGATTTCATCAAACAAAAAGTGGAAATCACGTTTTACGATCCGAAGACAGCGACCAAAGAACTGGTGGATGAATGCTTCGGAATCGTCAACGACAAAGGAAAACTGATTCGCATTCTTTCACTGGCAAAATCTGCGATTCGTCACAACATGAGTGAAGATTTAAAAAACATGCAACTTCCTGTATGCCTGATCTGGGGAAAACAAGACACCGTTACTCCGCCCGATGTTGCCGAAGAATTTCATCGCTTGCTTCCTAAAAGCGATCTTTTCTGGATTGACAAATGCGGACATGCGCCGATGATGGAACAACCTCACGAGTTTAATGATGTACTCGAAAAGTGGCTGAAAAAAATTTAAGACTCAGACTGTGTTTAAGATTTTAGTTGGAAAATATATGCCGCAGATTCGCAGATTTTTTTTAGAAATAATAATCTGCGGCTATTTTAAAAATTGTATTTGTCCCGAATCCATTCTAAACTGATATTCAATCCTTTTTATTTTTGAATCGCATGTCAGCCATCTCAAAAACCAATTACAATTCGTCCGATCCGATCGCCATTTTTGATTCCGGTATTGGCGGATTAAGTGTATTGAGAGAAGCATTAAAATTTTTGCCGTTTGAAAACTATATTTATTATGCAGATACGGATCATGTACCGTATGGAACTAAAACCAAAGAGGAAGTAAAAAATTTCGTTCTCGAAGCCGCAAAATTTTTATCCGGCAAGCAAGTGAAGATGCTCGTGGTTGCCTGCAACACCGCCACGAGCATTGCTATAGGCGAATTGCGCAACCTATACGATTTCCCGATTGTCGGTATGGAGCCGGCTGTAAAACCGGCTGTATCAAATTCCAAAAACAAACGTGTACTGGTGCTTGCTACTCAACTCACGTTGAAAGAACAAAAGTTTAAAGAATTGGTCGACAAGGTTGACAATGAAAAAATTGTTGACATGCTTCCCTTGCCCGAACTCGTGACATTGGCGGAACAATTTATTTTTGACGAAGAAAAAATTATCCCTGTTTTATCGAAGAGTTTTTCAACTATTCATCCTGAAGATTACGGAACCGTTGTGCTGGGCTGTACACATTTTCCTTTTTATAAAACCATTCTAAAAAAAATGTTTCCGGAAGGAACTGAAATCATCGATGGAAATTCAGGAACCGTGAATCATGTAAAAAATATTCTTGAAAAGGATGACCTGAAAAACCAACCGCCGGGAAACGGAGAAATTGTTTTTTACCAATCAGGTAGAAAGATTTCAGATGCCGAAACTTTAAGACGATATCAGAACCTACTAGAAAAAGACTAGGGTTTCTGACTCCGAACTACTCCTTGTACCATCCCGCATACATCACATACCGATCAGGTAGTTCATCCAATAATTTTTTCTGTTCTTCTGTAATCGGCTTTATTTTTCTTGCCGGTGCTCCGGCATAAATATGTCCTGATTCAAGTTTCATGTTTTCAAGAACAATGGCTCCTGCAGCAACAATACAGTATTTCTCAACCACAGCATGATCCATGACAATCGCTCCCATACCGATAAGCACATTGTCTTCAAGCGTGCAACCATGAACGATGGCGTTATGACCGATGTTGCAATAATTTCCAATGACAGTCTTTGCTTTCTGGTAGGTACAATGTACAATCGCTCCATCCTGTATATTCACTTTGTTACCGATACGAATTGAGTTGACATCTCCGCGAATGACAGCATTAAACCAGACACTGCAATTTTCACCAAGTGTAACATCTCCGGTCAGCGTAGCATTCTCAGCAATAAAACAATGTTGTCCCAGCTTCGGGCGAATCCCTTTTATCTCCTTAATCACTGCCATAAAATTTAGTTAAAGACTGATCGTTTATATTTTTGTAAATTTACATCAGATTATTTTGTGATTGCTTATGAAATTTAAGAGAATAAATTTAGTTATCGTCATCGCACTTGCAACCCTTGTTGGTTGCAAAAAACCGAATTTATATTCTGATACTCCTGAAATTACATTCAAGTCCATTACTGTTCAGCAGGATGCCAGTGCCCATGACGTGTCCGCTCATCTTGTGATTTCTTTTACGGATGGTGACGGTGACCTTGGCAACAATTCTCCGGGCGCTTACGATCCGCCTGATTTTATCGTGGTCATGGATACATTGCATAACGGAAACTGGGGAAGTAATGGCAATGATTCTCTTTTCAGCGGAACAATTCCATACCTTACTCCGTCGGGTAGTAATAAAGCGCTGAAAGGAGACATCGCAACGGATGTTTTCCTTTTATTCGGCCATCCGAATGATACAGTGAGGTATGAAGTATATATCCGCGACCGCGCATTACACAAAAGCAATGTGATCACTATTCCTGAAATAATAATTCATACTGAGTAGGCTGTTGAATCTTGAAGATTTTTTCTGCCGGTAAGTTTTTAACTGAATAGTTTGCCGATTCAATCATCGCTTCTTTCAGTTGAAATTGTTTTTGAGAAATGCTGAAGAAGACTTTTCTTTGCTTCAAATACTCTCCCAGATATATTTGTTCTGTCTGCCCCGGAGTAGGAATAAGAATTGCATTTTTTCCGATCGCTGCCAAATCCATAATGCTGGAATATCCTGCACGACAGATCACCACTTTTGAAGAAGCGATTGCCTCCAGCAATCTTTTACTTTCGAGATGAGGAATAATTAAAAGTTTATCACTCACTCTTTTTTCTTGCAGCTCTTCCGGCTTACCTGAAATCACCAACCCGTTCAATCCTGATTTTTTTATTTGTTCAATCAACAGTTCTTCAAACTTAGTACGATGAGGTTCCGGTCCGCTGGCAATACCGATTACATCATATTTTTTTTCTGAAGAATGTTTCTTTTCTCCTTTCCACCTCGAAAGTATTCCGATGAATTTTGCATTTGGCGGAAGCGGATAATGATGCGCTAAGTCTCCTGAAAGTTTCTTCTCATCATCCGGAATGCGACACTCATTATATTTTGAAATAAAATATTTATGGATGCGATATAGAACCGGTTCCAGAAACCTCAACGTTGGTGGACACTTGATCATCACCTGGTGAGTAATAAAAACCGAGTGAATTTTTTTGTTCCACAACCCATATCGATTGTCGGATATGACCATATCAATCTTGTAGCGCAGAATGATTTTCTCCAATTCTTTGTGTTCCCTGAAAATTCTCCAGCATATTTTCGGCAGTTGTAAAATCATGGAAAGAAGCATCGGAAGAAAAGATGAATAGCTCACGTCATAGCCGCGGAGGAAAACAAAAGTTAACTCCGGGAATTCCTTTTTTAAAAGTTTCTCAATTTTTCCATCTGAAGCAATCAACACTTCGTCTCCCTGCCGGATTAACTTCCGGATAACAGGAATACATCGTGTGGCATGCCCTAGACCCCAATCGAGAGGTGCAACAAGAACTTTCATAACAGCGAAATACGAATAAGGGTTGCGAATTTACGAATACTGAAGCAGTTTTTCTTTAGAAAAATACCTTTCATTCGTACCTTCGTAAAAATTCGTATTTAGTACTTATGACCAAAAGAAAACTGCAGCGGTTTGCTGAAAATGAAATTTTTCCGAATGTTTTTCAACCCGGAAACATTTATCCGCCTGTTGACCATGAGATGAAAGGAAATTGGAATGAAAATTTTTTTAAAAATAATCATCCTTTAGTTCTTGAATTGGGTTGTGGTAGAGGTGAATACACGATCAATCTTGCAGAGAAATTTCCAAGTAACAATTACATCGGAATTGATTTCAAAGGTGCGCGTTTGTGGAGAGGTGCAAAATCTGCTTTGGAAAATGAAATGAAACATGTTGCTTTTCTCAGGATACAAATTCAGCGGATTGAAAATTATTTTGCCTCGAACGAAGTGGATGAAGTATGGATTACATTTCCTGATCCGCAGCCACAGCAAAGCCGCGAACAGAAACGTTTAACATCACTCCGGTTTCTTACGATGTATAAAAACCTCCTCAGGAAAGACGGAACAGTCCACCTGAAAACCGATAGCCTTGGTTTGTATGAATACACGCTTGGTGTCATTCATGAAAATAATTTACCCTTGCTTGCGTCAACCAACGATGTGTACGATTCAGACTTGCACGATGATGTACTCGATATTAAAACAACCTATGAGAAAATTTTTCTTCAGCAGGATAAAAAAATCTGTTACCTGAAATTCCGGTTGCAATGAGTAAAGAAAAAAATCTCGATTCCTTTTTTGAACAGGTCTACGCTGTGACTCGACTCATTCCGAAGGGAAGAGTGACATCGTATGGAGCCATTGCAAAATATCTTGGCACAGCACGTTCCGCCCGAATGGTAGGTTGGGCTATGAACAATACTCAACATGTGCGTCCGAAAGTTCCTGCTCACCGTGTGGTAAACCGTACCGGACTTCTTACAGGCAAACATCATTTTGGTTCCCCGACAAAAATGGAAGAGCTACTTGCCAAAGAAAAGATCGTGGTAAAAAAAGACCAGGTGCAGAATTTTAAAAAACTTTTCTGGGACCCGGAAAAAGAATTATGAATGATGAATTATAAATTATGAATTAAGACTGAGAAGTCATTCTTTACCGATAATGTCAGTTAGAAGAAAGATTCCTCGCTTCGCTCGGAATGACAATGCAATTTAGGTTGGGAGGCGGGCTTAAGCCCGCCTATTTCCGCCTATACAAGATCTCATTCCGAGCGAAGCGAGGAATCTTTCTTCAAACTGATGACTAACTTCTCCCATTCATGATTTAGACAGGGTTTTGTACCTTTGAAAAAATTCATAATTCAGCATTTATAATTCATAATTTCCCTCATGTCCATCACCAAAGAACAAGTACTTGACGCTCTTCGTTATGTTGAAGAGCCTGATCTGAAAAAAGATTTAGTCACCCTTAACATGATTGAAGATATTCAGGTTGACGGAAAAAATGTAAGCTTCACCGTGATCCTTACCACTCCTGCGTGTCCGTTGAAAGCTTTGATAGAAAAGGCATGCATCAATGCCATCGTTCATTTTGTTGATACTGAAGCGAACGTGACAGTGAACATGACTTCGCGCACCACAACAGGAAGAGTGAAAGACGATGTGTTGTTACCGGGCGTTAAAAATATTGTCGCCGTTGCTTCCGGAAAAGGTGGAGTCGGCAAATCAACCGTTGCCGCCAATCTTGCCGTGGCATTGGCGAAGAAAGGTGCGAAAGTAGGATTGATTGATGCCGACATTTACGGACCATCGCAACACATCATGTTCGGACTCGAGCATGAGCGTTTGTTTGTCAATGAGCGCGATGGAAAAACATTTATGCTTCCGCTAGAAAAATACGGTGTCAAACTTTTGTCCATTGGATTTTTAGTTGATCCGGGAAGAGCCATTCCGTGGCGTGGTCCGATGGCAAGCAAAGCATTGCGACAACTTTTCAGCGATGCTGACTGGGGCGATCTCGATTACATGCTCATTGATCTTCCTCCGGGAACAGGCGATATTCATCTTACGTTGGTTTCCGCAGTTCCATTGACAGGAGCTGTTGTTGTAAGTACTCCGCAACATGTTGCCTTAGCTGATGCACAAAAGGGAATCAACATGTTTCAACTTCCTGCTGTGAATGTTCCGGTCTTGGGATTGGTTGAAAACATGGCCTACTTCACTCCGGCTGAGTTGCCTGAAAATAAATATTACATCTTCGGAAAAGATGGTTGCAGAAAATTAGCAGATGACATGAATGTTCCTTTTCTCGGACAGATTCCATTGGTGCAAAGCATTCGTGAAGGCGGAGACAGCGGACATCCTGCTGTGCTGGATAACGACACACCTGTATCAAATGCATTCACCGAAATTGCCGACCAGGTTACTCGGCAGGTTTCCATCCGCAATGCGAATTATGCTCCGACGAAAAAAGTAGAAACACTTGCTTAATAGTTTAACGTTTAATATCTACGGTTTAAAGTTCAAAGAACGAATGGCCTTAGACTTTAAACCTTAAACCTTAAACTAAAAATGACACATCGCACTGATCTTATTTCACGTATCGAAGAAGCGTTGAACCAGATTCGTCCTTATCTTGAAGCTGACAGCGGCAACGTGAGCCTGCTGGAAGTGACGGATGACATGGTTGTCAAATTAAAATTCCATGGTGCCTGCAGCAATTGTTCGATGAGCGCAATGACGTTGAGAGCAGGAATCGAACAAACCATTTTAAATCACGTTCCGGAAATAAAAGGTGTGGAGGCGGTTGGAGTTGAGACTTAGCGAGTGCGAACGCAGCTTCGCATGCACGCAAGTTGATTCAAGAATTTTACTCCTTGATAATTTTTTTGTGGATCTGATTTCCTTTTCCAATGAGAGTAAGGAAATAAATTCCGTTGCTGTAGTTGCTTAAATCAATTTCAAATTTTGAAGTAGACACATTTTCATTCTTTAAAAGTTCTCCTGTTAAATCAAACAATTGAAAAGAATCAGCAATAAAATTGTCTTGTATAGTAATTTTATCTTTGGTCGGGTTAGGATAAATTAAGAGTTCTCGCTGACTGTTATCAGAAATACTTAAAAGTGTTGAATCATCACACGAACCATATTGTGGAATATAATCCGAAACAGGAAAAACTATATCAGATAACGAAGAGGGTAAGACTTCTGAACTAACATTGGAAATGTTAAAAAAACCATATTCTATAGGAGAATACTCCTGTAGCAAAATTTCATTCGAATTGCATATATAGGAAAACGAAGTATCCGCTTTAATTAATTCAAAATCGGGAAAAGGAAAACCGGCTGTATCTACATGATTGCCTGTAAAAACAATTTCATTGTTTGTTGACAGTACAGATTCTGAATAAAAATCAGGAACAAAAGAAGATCCCTTCAGGCTAACGGTCTTTAGGCAATTAAACGAAGTATCGGCATGAATTAATATTTTACTCTGGTTGTTTTCTTCATCGCTTGAATTAATATTCCCAATCAATATCCAGCTTCTATCCGACAATTGATGTATATCGGTTAAATAGAATGCCTGCGTTGGATCATTTAACGCAAAATTTTTTGACCATTCAAATGTCAAATTAAAATCAGTACATGATACCCAGGCATAATTACTAAGATCCTTGCTTATAATATATACCAGACTATCTGCACCTAGTATCATTTTACTTTGATAATATTGTTCAAGCCCTGCTCCGCAATTAAACACCTTTTCCTGGATAAAATCGCGATCAATTAAATAAACAGTTAAATCAAATTTGGAACATACCATGTAACTGCGATCAGGTAATTTCAGAACTCTTACCATATCACTATTGGGAAAAAATCTCTCCTGAAGGATAGCACCATTGTCATCAAATTTAACCAGCTTAAATCCGTCATGATTCAGATCATCATATCTAAGAGTCATTGTAAATCCCGTAGAATCCTTAATAATATTTTGCGGATAATTCAATGTATCATTATAATTAAAGACTTTTGAAAAAAGTAAATTCCCCGAAGTATCCAACCCCATAAAACCTCCTGCAAGATAACTGCTAAAACTTCCGCTGTCTAATCTAAATGCAATAACAAGTTTTTGCTCTTCTGTAATGATAAAATCAACTACAAAATTGCGTTCTCCCAGACCTGCGATCTTACTCCAACTAATATTTCCTGTAGAATCAAATTTGGTAATCACAATTTTAGCATTCGTATTTGTAGATGCTACATAAACATTCCCCGAAATATCAACCTGTACCAATTGGCAAACCCATTCCGGTTGCAGATATTTCTTATCAAATAAAGATTGTGCTTCAGAACAGTGCGGAGAATAAAGAGACAAAAGAAGAATAGTTAAAAACGCGATTCGGTTCATTCGAATAAAAATTACAATACACAAATATAATTTTAATTCTGAACTCCGCGAACTAAAAACTCCAAACTACCCAAGTATCGCCCGTGAAATCACAATCTTCTGCACTTCGGAAGTTCCTTCATAGATCTGTGTGATCTTTGCATCGCGCATGAGGCGTTCCACATGAAATTCTTTTACGTATCCGTAACCGCCGTGAACCTGCACGGCTTCCGTTGAAACTTCCATCGCAACACGAGAAGCAAAAAGTTTCGCCATCGATGAGGCCAACGAATAATCTTCTCCCTTATCTTTTAACCATGCAGCTTTGAGACATAACAAACGAGCTGCATCAATTTCCGTTGCCATGTCGGCAAGTTTGAATTGAATCGCCTGGTGTTGTGAAATCGTTTTACCGAATGCTTTACGTTCTTTTGAATAAGCCAACGCCAATTCATACGCTCCGCTTGCAATACCCAATGCCTGTGATGCTATTCCGATGCGGCCACCGGTCAATGTTTTCATCGCGAACTTAAATCCAAAACCGTCTTCACCGATACGGTTCGCTTTCGGAACTTTTACGTCGGTAAACATCAGAGAATGTGTATCGCTTCCACGAATACCTAATTTATTTTCTTTCGGCCCGACTGTAAATCCCGGCATTCCCTTTTCGACAATCAATGCATTGATTCCTCTTGATCCCTTTGCAACATCGGTTTGCGCCATCACCAGGTACGTAGAAGCAGTTCCACCGTTGGTAATCCAGTTCTTTGTTCCGTTCAATAAATAATGATCGCCTTTATCAACTGCTGTCGTATGCTGCGAAGTCGCATCTGAACCGGCTTCCGGCTCACTTAAACAAAATGCTCCAATAACATCTCCCTTTGCCAGCGGCACTAAATATTTTTGTTTCTGTTCTTCCGTTCCAAACGCTTCTAGTCCCCAACACACCAACGAATTATTTACGGACATCACTACTGACGCAGAAGCATCGATTTTTGAAATCTCTTCCATTGCCAACACATACGAAATGGTATCCATTCCTCCTCCGCCATATTTCTGACTCACCATCATTCCCAGAAAACCCAACTCACCCATCATCTTCACCTGCTCCTTCGGAAACTTTTGATGCTCATCCCGCTCAATTACGCCGGGCTTCAGTTCGGTCTGCGCAAAATCACGTGCAGCTTTTTGAATCATCAAATGTTCTTCACTCAGTTCAAATTTCATTTACATATGGTTTAAAGAGTGACAAAAATAATTTATTTGCTTGAAGATAGAAGATTGTGCAGAAATATTTTGTTTTCACCTTCAAATGATTTCCCATTTCCATGTTCTTCCTGTTACTTCGCAGTCAATTATGCAGGAATACAAAGTCATTGGTATCATGTCGGGAACCTCGCTGGATGGCGTTGATCTCGCTTATTGCCACTTTAAGAAAGACGGAGCTGATTGGGATTTTGAAATAAAAGCATCGACAACCATCGTCTACAATGATCCCTGGAAAAAAAAGTTGTCTTCGCTTAACACGAAGGAGGCGCAGACATTTGCAAATACACATGCAGAATACGGGCATTACCTGGGCGTGCTTGTAAAAAATTTCATCGAAAAAAATAAAATCAAGGTTGACTTTGTTGCCTCTCACGGCCATACTATTTTTCATCAGCCGCAACATATTTTTACTTCTCAAATTGGTGATGGTGCTGCGATCAGTGCCGAATGCGGACTTCCGGTAGTATGCGATTTCAGAAGCAAAGATGTGGCATTAGGCGGACAAGGCGCTCCACTCGTTCCGATCGGAGACCAGTATCTTTTTCCTCACTATGATTTTTGTCTTAATCTTGGAGGTATTGCGAACGTTTCTTTTGACCTGGATAAAAAAAGAATTGCTTTTGATGTATGTCCGTGCAACATCGTATTGAATTATTTTTCCATACAGCTCGGCAAAGAGTATGATGACAAAGGCGAATTTGCTTCCGGTGGAAATTTGAATTCTGAACTTCTGAAAAAATTGAATGCGCTCCCTTTTTATTCTATCGGTTCTCAAAAGTCGTTGGGAAGAGAAGATATTGACGAAAATTTTTTTCCTGTACTCAATTCAATGGGTATTTCCGCACAGGACAAACTGAATACCTTTTGCGAACACATTGCCATTCAGATCTCCAATGTCATCGTCAACAGTCGGCCGGCGGCAGCAAACAGTCGGCTTCTTATTACCGGCGGCGGCACCTTCAACACATATCTTGTTTCGAGAATTCGGGAATTGTCGGGAATAGAAATTATCATTCCCGATGAAACAACAATCCAATACAAGGAAGCATTAATCTTTGCCTTTCTCGGCGTGCTTCGCTGGAGAGGAGAAGTGAATTGTTTGAAAAGTGTGACGGGCGCGAAAACAGATTCTGTTGGCGGAGCAATTTATTTGTAGTTCAAAGTTCTTAGTTACGGAGCGCCAACTTTGAACTAAGAACTTTGAACTACAATTTACCAACCCAATAACCAACCGAATACCAGCGGAGCAACAATAGAAGCATCGCTTTCAATAATAAATTTCGGTGTGTTGATATCGAGTTTTCCCCAGGTAATTTTTTCGTTCGGAACAGCACCGCTGTAAGAACCGTAGCTTGTCGTTGAATCACTGATCTGGCAGAAGTAACTCCAGAACGGTACATCATGCCATTCCAGATCCTGGTACATCATTGGCACAACGCAAATCGGGAAGTCTCCTGCAATGCCACCGCCGATCTGGAAAAATCCAACTCCTTTACCGGAAGAATTCTTACGGTACCAATCACTCAACCACACCATGTATTCGATCCCACTTTTCATCGTGCTCGCCTTCAGTTCATTCTTGATGACATACGAAGCAAAGATGTTTCCCATCGTGCTGTCTTCCCAGCCCGGAACAATGATCGGAATATTTTTTTCTGCCGCAGCAAGCATCCAGCTGTTCTTCGGGTCAATTTCATAATACTGCTTCAACTCACCACTCAACAAAATCTTGTACATGTATTCATGCGGAAAAAAACGCTCGCCTTTTGTTTCGGCATCCTTCCAGATTTTGTGAATGTGTTTCTGCAACCTGCGAAACGCTTCTTCTTCTGGGATGCATGTATCGGTCACACGGTTGTAATGATTCTCCAACAGATCCCATTCTTCCTTCGGGCTGAGGTCGCGGTAATTCGGAACACGTTTGTAGTGATTGTGAGCCACGAGATTCATAATGTCTTCTTCCAGATTCGCTCCTGTGCAGGAAATGATTTGCACTTTATCATGTCTGATTATTTCAGCCAGTGAGATCCCAAGTTCAGCAGTACTCATCGCTCCGGCAAGTGTGATCATCATTTTGCCTCCTTCGTTCAAATGTGTTTCATACGCTTTGGCAGCATCCATCATGGCAGCAGCGTTAAAATGGAGATAATGTTTCTCCATGAATTGTGAAATGGGTCCTCGTGTCATGTCGTTATTTTTGGGAGGGCGAAAGTAGAAAAGAATTGCGGATTTCGAATTTTAAATTGCGAATTGAATTCGAGATTATTCAAGTATAAGCTTTGCAATCCACAACTTATCTCCATCGTCTATCTTTACAAAATAAATTCCAGGCGGATTGTGAAGAGTTAGTTGCAGCTCGTTTGATGATTGAGGAGTGATCTCTTCTGAATAAATCTTTTCTCCCAATACATTAAATATATCCACTTCTCTACTCTTAATATTTTCAAGAGAAATATTGACGACTCCGTTGGTTGGATTGGGATAAATGTTGAATGTTTCCTGATTGATTGTTTCCAATATGCTTGTTACATTACAACTATTGGGATAACCAGAAGAAACAAAATTTGAATTATTATCAGACCAAAGAGTGAAATCATCAAGACCAACATCACCATCTCCATTGAGGTCCGAAACTACATAACCATAAGCAAAGTTCGCATTAGCAACATCCCAAATAGCAAAATCATCCATAGCAATATTTCCATCCTGGTTCATGTCACCGCTGCACATCATAGCAAAGCCGTCACTTGAACTTACACCACTTACACAAAACTGAAAAGGAAGAACTGTAAAATCATAGACGATTATAGTATCATTGAAAGTAACTGAATGTTTACTGAAAACAGTCAATGCATTCCTGTGCACCAATTGTATAAAACACGTTCCTCCAAGAACCGAATCAGGAAAAACAAAAGAACCGTAACCGTTTGTAGAAATTGTTGAGGTGGCTGAAAACAAAACGTGATATGCTGTTGAAGTTGTATCCAATAATTTGACGGTCATGGTATCGCAGATATCCGGGTAATTTAGAGAGTCTATTGTTGCAACCATGGTTCCTGATCCACGATAAAATCCTTGTATCATTGCGCGAATATTCAGCGTGGCATTTTGACTCAACACAATACCGGTAGAGAAAACCGAGAACATGATTAAGAATATTTTTTTCATGAGAATAAATTAAAAATGGATGCCTGCTCGCTTGCTACTGTAAACTTGCGAAAAATCCTGGTACAAAATACAACGATCCTAGGTTGGAAACACAATCCGAAATTTTGTCAATTCGAAATTCGATATCTTTCATCAGTGATTATCAAACGCCCGTTTTTTAATCATGCCTCCTTTTGTATCCTTAATACTGTTCATCACCACGAAAGCATTTCGGTCAATCTTTTCAATTTCTGCATTCAGCTTGCTTATTTCAAGTCGCGTGATGACAGTATAGATAATATCCATCTCTCGTGTCTCACCGGTTTTTCCAAAGCCGCGTTTCCCTTTGTAAACGGTTACTCCACGGCCGAGCGTATTCGTAATCATCAGTCGTATTTCTTCACTGTGAACAGAGACAATCGTGATGCCGGTGTATTCTTCTATTCCCTCAATCACGAAATCCAGTGTTTTAGATGCTGCGAGATACGTGATCATGGAATACAGCGCTGTCTCAACTGAAAGAAAATAAGCTGCAGAAGAAAAGATAATCACATTGATGACAATGATGATGTCGCCGATGGTAGTACGCAGTTTCCTGCTGATGGCAATTGCTAAAATTTCTGTGCCGTCTAAAACAGCTCCTCCTCTTACCGTTAAACCGATTCCTGCCCCGAGAAAAAAACCTCCGAACACGGCGACTAATAATTTTTCATGCGTCACAATCGGGAAATGAACAAACGCTACGACCGTAGCCAATCCAATAATGGCAAGCGTAGCACGGATCGCAAATTGCTTTCCGATTACTTTGTATCCTAAAATGACAAATGGAATGTTAATGATGATCAGTAACCATGAAAGCGAGAATGAAGAGAGTTCTGCAACCAACAAAGAAATTCCTGTTGCTCCTCCGTCAATAAATTTACTCGGAAGTAAAAAACCTTCAAGTCCGAACGCTGCTGCGCCAATTCCTAAACCAATAAGCAGAATATCTTTCAGCAATAAAACAGCGCTGACCTTTAACTCCCTGTATCCCTTTGCAAGTTGAAAATCAGAATAGCCTTGTGTGCTTTCAGAAATACCTGCCGGTTTAGGCAAACGACGCTTCTTCTTTTTAAGAACCGTTTGAGTAACAATTTGTGTCCAGAGCGGATTCATGTGTTTGTAAGGTAAAGATAGGGATGTTCCCATATTAAAAACAGGAACATCCCGTGCTAATTATGAAATGATAAGTTTGATAAGAACAAGAAATACAATTGCACCGATGACAAACAACACCGGTACCATCATTCCATGTCCTTGCTTTTTATGATTTGAATTTTCTTCCATCTTGTTTAGATTTTAAGTAACTGTTTAAATTTTATTCAATAATAATCTTAAGGAAGCCAAATAAATCATGGCTTGACTGGATTCCAATAAGTACTCAAAATCTCTACTTA
>JAYVUK010000031.1:0-4846 GCA_043787975.1 Bacteroidota bacterium | reverse complement strand
AACCAATGAAGCAAAAGTTGAGCTGACACTTTATGATTTACTTGGCAAAGAAGTAATGCATTTCCGAACAGAGCATGAAAGGCAAGTAACACTTGACATTTCTTTTTTATCAAATGGAATTTATTTTTTACAATTCAGAACTGGAAAAAAATTGTATAGTGCAAAGGTGGTCAAGGAGTGACCAATAATTCGAAAGTTCTTAGCGATTCGTAATTCATAGATACTTTTAGATCTTTGCCAAATGCCATTTAAGATTGAATCAGAATTTCAACCAACCGGAGACCAGCCGCAAGCCATTGAGCAACTAGTGGAAGGAATTAAACGCGGCGATCACTCACAGACATTGCTTGGCGTTACAGGTTCAGGAAAAACATTCACCATTGCAAACGTTGTCGAGCGTATTCAGAAACCAATGCTGGTGCTTAGTCACAACAAAACGCTGGCTGCTCAACTGTACGGAGAGTTCAAACAGTTTTTTCCGCACAATGCAGTCGAGTACTTTGTTTCATACTACGACTATTATCAACCTGAAGCTTATTTACCATCATCGAACACGTACATTGAAAAAGATCTTTCCATCAATGAAGAGATCGAAAAACTTCGGTTAAGCACAACCACTTCCCTTCTCAGTGGTCGTAATGATATTATTGTAGTGAGTTCTGTTTCCTGCATTTACGGAATCGGGAATCCTGCCGACTTTAAAGATAACATCATTCGTATCCAGGTCGGAGAGCGTATCAGTAGAAATGGTTTTCTGCACAAACTGGTTACTTCGTTATACTCACGTACGGAAGCAGATTTTAACCGTGGGAATTTCAGAGTGCGTGGTGAAACTGTCGATGTCTTTCTCGCTTATGGCGACATTGCTTATCGCATAAATTTTTTCGGAGATGAGATTGAAGAGATCACGTCAATTGATCCCGTTTCTGCAAGAACCTTGGAAAAGCATGAAGCCGTTGCCATTTATCCTGCAACCATTTTTGTAACCAGTCCTGACCGTCAACTTGAAGCCATCTGGCAAATCCAGGAAGACATGGTAAAACAGGTTGAATACATGAAGTCTCTTGGACAACATCTTGAAGCAAAACGATTGGAAGATCGCGTTACATACGACCTTGAAATGATACGTGAACTTGGTTATTGCAGTGGTATTGAAAATTACTCGCGCTATTTTGACGGAAGAGAACCGGGAACGCGACCGTTTTGTTTGCTGGATTATTTTCCGGATGATTACCTGATGGTCATTGATGAAAGCCATGTGACCGTTTCCCAGGTACGTGCTATGTATGGTGGCGACCGATCAAGAAAACAAAATCTTGTCGAATATGGTTTTCGTTTGCCGTCAGCATTGGATAACCGTCCATTAAAGTTTGACGAGTTTGCAGGAATGATCAACCAGGTCATTTATGTAAGCGCAACTCCTGCAGATTACGAATTGCAGGAGAGCGGTGGTGTTGTCGTGGAACAAGTCATTCGCCCGACAGGTTTGCTTGACCCGATGATAGAAGTACGTCCAAGCATTAATCAAGTGGATGACTTGCTCGATGAAATTGATAAGACTGTAAAAGCAGGTTCACGGGTTCTTGTCACCACGCTTACAAAACGCATGGCTGAAGAGTTGACAAAGTACATGACCAAGCTGAATATCAAATGTCGTTATATCCATTCTGAAGTGGAGACCCTGGATCGTGTTGAACTGCTTCGTGATTTACGTCTCGGAAATTTTGATGTGTTGGTTGGAATCAATTTGCTTCGCGAAGGACTCGATCTTCCTGAAGTTTCGTTGGTTGCTGTGTTGGATGCAGACAAGGAAGGTTTTCTTCGTTCCGAACGTTCGCTCACACAAACAGCAGGGCGTGCTGCGCGAAATGTAAACGGACGTGTCATTTTTTATGCTGATAAAATTACAGAGAGCATGAAGAAAACAATTGATGAAACAAACAGAAGAAGAATAAAGCAATTGGAATACAATGCAGATCATGGCATCACCCCTACCCAGATTGTCCGGTCAACAGAAAGCATTATGAACCAGACAAAAGTTGCTGACTCAAAATATGCAGAAGCAAAAGCGTATGTTGAACCTGATCATGCAAGTGTTGCTGCCGATCCTGTCATTCAATACATGAGCAAAGACCAGTTGAAGAAAACACTTGCCTCAACAAAAAAATCGATGGAGAAAGCAGCGCGTGAACTTGACTTCGTGGAAGCAGCACGTTTCAGGGATGAAATGTATGAGTTGGAGAAATTGCTGAACAACTAACTATATAAAATATATACTTTTTATTTCTTTTTGAGTGCTTCTATCTCAGCTTTCAATTCTTCAATTTGTTTCTGCTGTTCTTTCACTGCATTGATCAGCATGTAGGTCATCGCGCTGTTATCAACACTATAATATTCTTTGCCATCCTTTAAACTATTAAATGTATTGACCATATAAGGAGCAACTTCTTTCAACTCCTGGGCAATCACACCAACATATTCCGGTGTTGTATTGAATCCTGATTTTTCATTATAATGAAATCTAACAGGTTTTATTTTCATTAAGAGATTCAATCCATCATTGTATTTATGAATATTATCTTTCAAACGTGCATCTGAAGAGGCTGTCCATGATCCTCCACCAGGTTTGGCTGCACTTCCATTTACTAATAATGCATAACCACTTGGCGAAGTCGGGTTATCTATATACATTCCATATTTTTGATTGGAGGTTACTGCAAGTTTTACATTGTCGTACGAAATTGCCCCGACTCCAACATTTCCCGATGAGTTATCTGATGTTTGACAGAGATCAATAAAGTCTCCTGTTATCCTCGCTCCTCCTACAACATCTAATTTATACAATGGAACTGCAATACCAATTCCGATTTTTCCGGTGCTGTCAATACTCATTCTTTTAGATGACCGTGTATAGAAATCAAGACCATATTTATTGATGATGGAAGCGCGGTTAGAACTAATTCCTTCGGTCGTTGCATTTCCAAAAGTCAATCCTGCATTCAATGTTCCGTTATTCAAATTAGAACCATCCGCTTTCAGATAATTATTTGCACGAATACTTCCTGCAACCTCAAGTTCATTTGAAGGAGTTGTTGTACCAATACCGATATTCGTTCCGTCATCATACAACGATGAATTTCCACCTGCTGTTGCTGAAGTAAATTTTATTAAATAATTTGTTGTTCCGTTTATACTGCCTCCTCCTGAACCGGCAGGACCTTGTGGACCCGTCGGGCCCTGAGGACCTGTTGTGCCTTGCGGACCAGTAAGATTGGCTTGCAAAGTCCATGTTGATGCTCCTGTTTTTTTATAATAATCGCCATTCGCTGTATTCAGATATAAGTCATTGATCGTTCCTGTTCCTACCGAAGGCGTTCCTGTTCCGGTATACCAGGTTGCTCCGTTCGTTCCCGCTGAACCTGTTGCGCCGGTAGCACCTGTTGCACCCGTAGCACCCTGAGCGCCCGTGACTCCCTGCGCACCGGTAGCGCCTGTCGCACCGGTTGCACCTTGAATTCCCTGAAGGCCTGTAAGATTGGCTTGCAACGTCCATGTTGATGCTCCTGTTTTTTTATAATAATCTCCATTCGATGTATTCAAATATAAATCATTGATATATCCCGTACCGCCGGAAGGAACAGTTCCACCCGTAAACCATGTCGCACCATTTGCACCGATAGGCCCGGCTGCTCCCGCTGCTCCCGCTGGTCCAGTTGGACCCTGTGGTCCGGCTGCCCCATTGAGTGCAACACTCCATGAAGAATAGGTTCCACTCCCGGTTACAGAATCAATGGTAACTGACATTGCTCCTGTTATAGAATTATATCCTGTAATCAATCCTGACATTATCTTGCTTGAATCATAAACTATAATTACTGTTTGACCGATCCCATAACTTAAACCGGTTTGAACTGCGAAATTTTGTGTGCCGGATGCAAGCGTCATCGAGGACGAAGAAGTTGTGCTGTAGCGATCACCATTCGCCCCGGGAAGTCCCTGTGGTCCTGTTGCCCCTTGTGATCCTTGTGGCCCCGTTGCTCCTGCAGAACCGGTTGCTCCCGTCGCACCTTGTGGCCCTTGTGGCCCGGTTGCACCGGTCGCGCCTTGTAATCCCTGTGGTCCTGTTGCCCCTTGAGGTCCCTGGGTTCCCGCCACACCCTGAGATCCTTGCGGTCCGGCAATACCCTGAGGTCCCTGGGATCCGGGATCACCTTGTGGTCCGGCAGGACCCTGATTACCACTAGCTGCATACAGTGCATAAGGAACACTCAATAATTGCGAGGTTCCCATACTGACAAACGATGTTCCTCCCGCAGGATCAAATTCCACTTGCATCCATGGTGTTATAGTTGACCATGTTATAGCGGAAAATGTTCCCGTTATAGGATTTCCGCTTCCTATATTGAGAGTGAACAATCCAAATTGGTTGGTTGTTGCTGTGTGAGTTTCCTGGTATAATACGGGACCGGCATTTCCATCGGTAATAGAAATACGAATGGAAATACTTTGGCTACTCAAAATATTTCCTGAGACATTTCTTGCAACAGCCTGGTAGTTTATTCCTTGTGGCGCTTGGGCATTGGCATAGTGCTGAGCAAATATTGGAATTAAAAAACCAATGATAATTTTTTTCATACGATTCATTTTTCAAATTCTAATTGATTCATTTCTTCACCCGGTTAGCTCATTTTCCACTCTCCACTCAACATTTATAACTCGTGCCTTTTGAAAGCAAAGTTTAAAAAGATTTAAGTAACTGTTTAAATTTTATTCAATAATAATCTTAAGGAAGCCAAATAAATCATGGCTTGACTGGATTCCAATAAGTACTCAAAATCTCTACTTA
>JAYVUK010000030.1:0-6938 GCA_043787975.1 Bacteroidota bacterium | reverse complement strand
TTAATCTATCTCCGGCAAAATCAATGTAGAGTTTATCACCTGCTTTGTGTTCAATGTGCATCACAGGATTCACCTGCGCTTTCCATTGTGTGAAGTAATAATTGAATTGACTTATGCCTACACCGGTGGGATGTTGCCTCTTATATTCTTCCCAGAGCAGTTGCCGGGTAACGCCTTTGCGCTTTAACTCTTTATCCATCGAAGGAAAAAGACGAAAGAGTATTTGCTGTTTTTCGCTCAGTGGCTTTTCCTGCGGCTTTACAAATAACTCTTCTAATTCTTTATCACTTAATTTATTTATCTCGTCGTAGCTGAGTGAACACTCCTTAAATGCCGTGAGATACTTTTTTAACGTGTTGCGTGATATAGAAGTCTGTTCAGCCATTTGCAATTTGCTATAGCCCTGAACATCTAATCGTAATAGTTGTCTGATTTTACTCATGCTGATTGGGTTGTTTGCCATCTTTTAGTAAGTTTGATTTTTCAAAGCTTACTATTTAATGGCTCCCAATGAGCATCAACATATCTTCTTTAAAGGGTGGTCAATTTGCCCCGGTTTAACCTGGTCAATTTCGACCGGTTTCAGCTGGTCAGTTTCAACCGGTGCAGGTGGTCAATTTACTCCGGTGCTTGCACGACAGAACGAATTGATTCGCATTATAATCAAATAGACAAGGATGGTAGAAGATATATGCTTGATAACTTCACACAAGCGGGCAAAGGAGAACCAAGAAAATTTGGAAACACCATTTTAGCACCGCCTGCGGGCAAACATTGGATATGGTCACAAGAGAAAATCGATATTGGATTTAAGAATGGAGTCATAGTTATTACATCCAAAGGAATGCCACGGGTAAAACGATTTCTGGACGAATCAAAAGGTAATCCTTTAGAAGATATATGGTCGGATATTCCACCAGTGAATTCGATGGCTTCTGAACGAGTAGATTATGCCACACAGAAACCTGAAGCGCTTTTAGAAAGAATTCTTAAAGCAAGCAGCAAAGAAGGAGATTTAGTTCTTGATTGTTATTGCGGAAGCGGGACAAGCGCTGCTGCATCAGAAAAATTAAACCGTAGATGGATTACATGCGACTTGGGAAGATTTGCAATTCATACTGCAAGAAAAAGATTTTTGGGAATCGATAATGTAAAACCTTTCATTGTTCAGAATCTTGGCAAATACGAAAGGCAACAATGGATGACAGCAGAGTTTGAAAATCCCGAAGATAGATTAAATCAGGAAAGAGCGTACAAGCATTTTATCATTGAACTATATAATGGAAAAGCGTTGGAAGGTTATACATGGCTTCATGGAAGTAAGGCAGGTAAAATGGTTCATGTAGGATCAGTAGATGCTCCGGTTACTGTTGAAGATATTAAGGCAAGTATCAAAGAGTTTTGGAAATTAATTGGAAAAGAAAAGAGGGCAGAAAAAAATGGTATTGATTTCTTGGGATGGGATTTTGCTTTTGATGTGAATGAAACGGCAAAACAATTTGCTGCCGAAAACAAGGTGAATGTTTCGTTCAAAAAAATTCCAAGAGAAGTATTGGAGAAGAAAGCCGTTGACCAAGGCGATATTAAATTCTATGAGTTAGCTGCTCTTAAGACAAAACAGAAAACAGAGAAACTGAAAGCAACTTTGACACTGGACAATTTCATAATACCCCAGGATGATTTACCGGAAGACGTTAGAGGAAGCATTACCCATTGGAGTCAATGGATAGATTACTGGGCAGTTGACTGGGATTTCAAGGAAGACACTTTCCATAATGAATGGCAGAGTTATCGAACAAAACAGAATCCGAAAATCGAATTGTCCACATCGCACACCTATGATAAAAAAGGGAAGTATGAGGTACTCGTAAAAGTAATTGACATTCTGGGGAACGACACCACTAAATCAATCCAGCTTGAAGTGAAGTAATGGCTAAAAGAAAAAAAGCAACGGCAGTACAAAAAGATATGTTCAACCTCGAAGAGCAGTTGAGCACCGCTGCTTGCGTTCCTACCATCCGTGAAGCAGTAAGAGCATGGAGTTCTTCAGGATATAAAAAGATTACCGAAACAACACAAGAGTTATTCAATTTTTGGTTTTACACGGACCATGCAAACGGATTTCATTTTCATAAAGCACAACGTGAAGCGATTGAAACATTGGTTTACATTTTCGAGGTTGAAAAAGTCAGAAGCCGTAAACAATTACTCGAAAAGTACGCTTTCAATACAAAAGATTTACGCCTTCCGCCTTACGATGACTTCGCACGTTATTGTGTAAAGATGGCAACTGGTAGCGGAAAAACTTTAGTAATGAGTATGGCAGTGGTTTGGCAATTTGCAAACTACTTAAGGGGTGGAGAAGGTTATGCAAACAATTTTTTAATGATTGCTCCGAACGTCATCGTGTTTGAAAGGTTGAGAAGTGACTTTGAAAGCGGAAAGGCATTCAATACACTTCCACTTATTCCGAAACATTTAAGGTGGTTATGGGAAATGGAGTATTACATGCGTGGTGATACTGAACGGACGAATAGCAGTGGAGCGTTGTATCTGACAAACATACAGCAGTTCTACGAACGTGGAGAACGAAAGAATGGAGCAGAAGTTGACATCATGACTGCTATGCTGGGTTCTCAGCCACCGAACACCAAAACCGAAATTACAGACTTTGATGAGCGCATTCGTAAGCGTGATGGCTTCCTCATGGTGCTAAATGATGAAGCGCATCATACACATGATGAGGATAGCGAATGGAATAAGTTTATACGTAGACTTCATACAGAAAGGCCAGTTGCAGCACAACTTGATTTTAGTGCAACTCCCAGATACAGCAAGGGAAGTTTGTTTGCGTGGACCATCTTTGACTATCCATTGAAACAGGCAATCCTTGATGGGATTGTGAAACGTCCGATAAAAGGTATTTCGAAAATTGATGAAGCAAGAAGTGATATTGCTACAACACGATACAAAGGTTTTCTTACAGCCGGTGTGGAACGTTGGAAAGAATACTGCGAACAGTTGGCGCCATTGAAGAAAAAGCCGATCCTGTTTGTCATGATGAATAATACGGATGAGGCAGATGATGTCGGTGATTGGCTGAGAACAAAATTTCCTGACGGATTTGGCGGTGATAAAACGCTCGTGATTCATACAGATAAAAGTGGAGAAGTATCCAAAGCCGATTTGGATCTTGCCAGGAAGTTAGCCAGGGATGTGGACCATGACAAGAATCCTGTTAATGCAATTGTTTCTGTACTAATGTTGCGTGAAGGTTGGGATGTGCAGAATGTTACTGTTGTGGTCGGATTGCGTCCTTATACTGCAAAGGCAAACATACTGCCGGAACAAACTATCGGCAGAGGATTGCGATTGATGTTCCGCAATATGATGGGCAGTTATACTGAACGTGTCGATATTATTGGCAACAAGGCATTCATGGAATTTGTTGATGATCTGGAGCGATTGGAGGATTTGAAATTCGATACATTCCAGATTGGCAAAGACAAACTGAAAATCATTATTGTCCAGCCTGACGAAAAGAAAATGAAGTTTGACATTGGTATCCCTGACATATCACCTCTTCTTAGCAGAAAAAAATCATTAGCAGAAGAGATTGCAGAGATTGATGTAATGGCATTTAAAATAAACAAACTGCCACTGAAAGGAAAGGAACTGGAAGAAACCAAGACGTTCATGTATGAAGGCAGGGACATATTGACTGATGAGAAACTTTTGGAACGGGAGTATACAATTCCTCCTGCTCAAACTTCTGAAGAGGTAATAGGTTATTTCGCCAGGCGTATTGCACAGAACATAAAACTGCCGTCCCAATTTTCTGTGCTTGCGCCGAAAATCAGAGACTTCTTCGAACGTAAAGCGTTTAGTAAAGATGTTGATTTGAACGATATGGCGGTTATAAAAGCCATAAGCAGTAATGTTGCAAGTTACGTAGTGATAAAAGAGTTCGAAAAAGTATTACGAGAGATTGTTGTCGAAGAGAAGGAACCACAATTACTTTCAGCAAGCAGGATGCTATCCGTTACTCCAGCATTTCCAACATCTAAAAAAGTGCTGGAAGCCAAGAAGAGCGTTTTCAACTACACTCCATGTGACAACGAATTCGAGTATAGTTTTGCAAAGTTTCTGGAAAAGGCTGATGATGTAAAGTCATTCGCAAAACTGCCGGAGCAATTCGGCTTCTGCATTCAATACACCGATACACTTGCCAATATTCGAAACTATTATCCTGATTTCATTGCGACCACGACCGATAAAACAAACTGGATTATTGAAACCAAAGGCAGAGAAGATGTTGAGGTTCGACTGAAAGATAACGCGGCTATCAACTGGTGTAATACTGCCACACAGCTAACGGGAAAAACCTGGCAGTACATTAAGGTTCCACAAAAAGAGTTTGAGCAACTTCACCCGGATGATCTGGAGGAGTTGGTAGCTGTATTGAATCCCCCAACTTTGTTTGAATAAAGAGATGGTTGACGTTGATCACAGCCGATTCGTGAGGATCGTCAGTTCTTGTACTTGTTGAATTGTGAACTTAATTGTCACTTTAGCGTTAAAAGTTACGGAATAGAATTATTCACTCTTCAGAAATCCTTAACTTTGCCTGTGTTTTATCGTCGAAAAGTAATACTTGCTTTGCTTCAGTTGTTCAATGGGCAACTGGATAAAATCAGATTACAGAAACTTCTTTTTCTGTTTACTAAAAAACAAACTAAAGCAGAATACGACTTTGTTCCGTATCGTTTTGGTTGTTACTCCTATTCTGCAAATGCTGATATGACTGCAATGGTTAAACATGGTCAGTTGGATGAAGATGAAAAATATTTTACAAAAAAAGACAAAGCAGATTTTTTGAAACTATTGAAGCCAGATGATAAGAAGCTGATACTTCAAGTTAGAGCAGAATACGGTATGATGGATGCGAATGCGTTGATGAAATTCACTTATTTAAATTATCCATTTTATGCAATCAACAGCGTAAAGGCAGAATCGCTTTTGAGTAGAATCGAATTTGAAAAAGTGACAGCCGAAAAGCCTCGTAACGACAAAACAATTTTATTTACCATTGGTTACGAAGGAATCTCCTTGGAAGAGTACCTGATTCGGTTACTGAAAAATGACGTAAAAGTTTTGGTGGATGTTCGAAGAAATCCGTTGAGTATGAAATACGGATTTAGCAAAAGCCTACTGAAAAGTAAATGCGAAAGTTTGGGGGTTCAATATATTCACATACCTGATGTCGGAATTCCGGGAGAACTAAGGATTGAACTCAATTCGCAAAATGACTACGACAATTTATTTTCACTTTATAAGAAAAATAATTTACCGCAAACCAAAGGATCTCAGAAAACAATTTTAGATCTGCTCGTTATCCATAAACGTGTTGCACTGACATGTTTTGAATCGGACATATGCCAATGTCACCGGAAGCCTTTAGCAGAAGCAATTGAAAAACTTTCTACATTTGCTTTTGAACTAAAGCATATATAGAATGCCAAAGAAGAAGGTGCTTCTTACTGTTACAACCTATCCTTTACCCTCCAGAAGTTATGATGAATTGGTTTGCACAGCCGGTGTATTAGAGGATGGTAGCTGGATTCGAATTTATCCGGCCCCACTCAAATTTTTGAGAGGAATGCAAGAGGATGGCAAATTAGGCAGTTTTAAATATAATTGGATTGAACTGGACTTGAAAAAACGTTCTGATGATTTCCGCCCGGAAAGCCATTCGCCTTCACATTATAATTTCAGCGATATTAGTTTTCATGGGAAAATAGGAACCGATAATAACTGGGCTGAACGAAAATTGTTTTGCACGGCGAATGTCTATACCAATATCCCGAAATTAATAGCAGATTCTAAAGAACCTTCAAACGTATCACTGGCTACCTTTAAACCATCTGAGATAATCGGCTTCGAGATTGAAGCGGAGGATAATCGTGAATGGAAAGATGAATGGAAAGAGATACGTAAGCAAGGGGATTTATTTGATTCTGATAAAAGTCCAGAAATACTAATTCCGAAATTACCTTATAAATTTTACTATCGATTCCGGGATGATGGTGGAACTGAAAGTCGCTTGATGATTGAGGACTGGGAGATTGGCGCATTATATTGGAATTGTCTTCGTACAACAGAAGGGAATGAAGCTGAAGCACTGAAGAAAGTCCGTGAAAAATATGAATCTGAATTTCTAAAGGAAAAAGAAATTTACCTTTTTCTCGGAACAACAAAAGAGTGGCATATGCGAAGAGCAAGAAACCCGTTTGTAATCATTGGAGTGTTTTACCCGAAGAAGGTAACGCAAACCAGCCTTTTTTAATATGCAGTCAAATGCTGACAATACCTGAATAGGATATACAATGCCCAGAAATAAAAAACATGGTGGACCAAGAAAAGGCGCCGGTCGAAAACCGGTTGCTGATCCTAAGATTCAGGTAAATCTTTTTATTGAAAAATCAATCTTCGATGCGAATGGTGGCGTGGATGAAATACGAGACGCTTGCTATGAATTCTTAAAAGAAAGAATCGCCGCAATGAACAAAGCTGAAAAATAGTATTGATTGATAGGAGACTCCATTATGTCCCAATTATTTTCCAGTCAATGTATCCTTTTTTATCGCCGGATTATTTCCTGTTGTTATAAATTGTGATTGAGAAATATGGGATGTGTCTATGATTTGTTGAGTTTGTGAATTGTGCGGAGATACATTATTATTTATTTCTGTCTTTAATGAATCATCATTTCTTAATGGCGTATTCCATTTTGCAAGCAAATAAATAGATCCTAAAATAAAAATAAAAATGATTATTATTAGAAACTGTTTAAAATTCAGTTGAAAAAAATGTTATAAAGCGCCACCGGGCAAATTGCGAGCAACGTATTTAGGTATACCAAAACTTAAATATTATGC
>JAYVUK010000029.1:0-3981 GCA_043787975.1 Bacteroidota bacterium | reverse complement strand
GCATTTCAAATATCAATGGCTGTATGCTGTCGACTGTCAACCGTTGACTGTCGACTAGACTCATCCTCCCGCTTTCTTGGCTTTGTATCCCATCTCTGCCAGGAGCTTCATTACTTTTTCCCTTTGATTTCCCTGGATAAGAATCATGTGGTCTTTTACCGAACCACCGACTCCGCATTTTATTTTTAATTCTTTCCCAAGTTTTTCAAGATCGGAAGTGGTGCCGGCAAATTCTTTCACAATGGTCACAGCTTTTCCTCCGTGGTATTCTAACCAAACACGTAAGTCCTGCTGAAATTTGAAATCTGAATTCGTTGAGTAGACGATCCCTGAATTATTTTTCTTGGTTGCCACGAGCAGAATTTGAAAATAGGATAATTTGAAAATTTGGGAATGGAAAAATGGTTAGCACATTTTTGGAATAAAAATAATCAACCCGACACACGCTGACAACACAGCGGCAATGAGAACAGCGCCGGAAGCAATGTCTTTTACTTTTCCAGCCAGGTAATTGTATTCCGGTGAAACAAAGTCAGTCAGGTACTCAAGTGCGGTGTTCAGCAATTCACTCGTCCATACAATTGAAATGCTGAGGAGAATCAGGCACCATTCCGTTGGACTTAAATGATAATAAAACGAAAGCGCAATCACGAGGATGGTGGCGACAAAATGAAAGCGGATGTTGAATTGTGATTTGATCGCTTCTGCCAACCCTTTGGCAGCATAGCCGAATCCACTGATAAAGCTTCTGAAATTTCTTCTTACAATCATCGTGTTTTAATTTTAAGAATGGTTGGCTATGCCAAAGGTATAATTACATTCAATGATTCGGGAATTATTTTAATGTGAATATCGGAATTAAAAAGTACCGGTTCTCCATCAATGTGTCCCTTCAATTCCAGATTATTCTTCAAAACTATATTTTTCCCCTTCACCATCGAAAAAAATTTTGACTTGTGAATCGAATTGTGAGTCAACCGATAAACAAGAAACGGAGCGGCAAGAAGCGGAAATTTTTTCATCATTGAAACATCCACAATTCCATCCTGGACATCGGCAAAGGGAGCAATCACAGCATCGTTGCCATATTGAGAGGAGTTTGCAAAGGCAAGAAGAAAACATTCTTTTGAAATTGCCTGGCCGTCAACAGTCAGTTCATAGGTTAGAGGCTGATATTTGTGGAATTCTGAAAGTACCAGTTTAGCATAGGTGTAATATCCACGCTTGGATGAATTTGCAAAAAGATGGGCGATGTGGGCATCGAAACCTACTCCAATGGTGCTGATGCAAAATTCTTCATTGGCACGTACTGTATCTATCTTTTCAATTTTTCCTGTGTTGATGACATGGAACGCTTTTTCAATATTCATTGGAATTTTTAAATGCCTTGCCATTCCATTGCCAGAGCCGCAAGGCATTATTCCTAACGCTGTGTCAGTTCCTGTAATTCCGCGAGCAACTTCGTTTGCTGACCCGTCACCGCCCACTGAAACGGCAGCAAAATAATTTTTATCAGCCGCTTCTATACTTAATTCAGTTCCATGTTTAGGATGTTCAGTAAAAATAATTTCATGTTCATAGTTTTTTTTGTCAATCAAACGATTGATCAGATCAGGTATTCGGTGTTTTCTATGAACACCCGATTTTGGATTGATTATAAAACGAATTTTTTTCTTCACTGTTGACTGTGGGCTGTGGACTGTGGACTACCTGTAACCATCTTATTTTTTATCAAAGCCGAATTGTAATTCTGAATCATTGCTTTTAATTTCTTTTCCATTTTCAATGCAATGGAGGTATCTGTAGCGACCAGATTTTTCTGAAGCAAGCTATCAATTGTATAATGAAAAAGCGAATTATTTTTCAATGCATCCATGCTAAAGGAATAATTGTCTGATAGTACCTGGTAGGTGTCATTCAGGAAATTTATGGCAACATGTTCTGCTGTCGTATCAAACACACTTTCTCCGAACGAAAAAAACGGTTCGTCAAAATGAACGTAGTCAAGCACGCTTGGCATGATATCAATTTGCTGTGTCGTAAGGTCTGATGTTCCTTTCATAGCTGAGTTGTGCTGATAGAAAATAATCGGAACAGCGTACATCCCGACTTTGTTTTGATAGAACGGATATTCTGAAAGTGCTGTATGATCAGCCGTGATCACGAAAAGTGTTTTGTCAAACCAAGGCATCTTCGATGCAGTTTCAAAAAATCGCTTCAATGAATAATCCGCGTATTGAATGCTACGGTGAATTGGTAATGGTCCCTCTGTGAATTTGTTTTTATAAATTTCGGGAATCGCATACGGATGATGTGATGAAAGTGTAAAGACAGCTGTGTAAAACGGTTGTGGCATGTTGTTAATCTGTTGCGCAAAGTTTTGTAAAAAGGGTTCATCGTAGATTCCCCAACTCCCGTCAAAATCTTTGTCGTTGTTGTATTCTTTTCTTCCATAATAGGAATCAAAGCCGGCCAGGTTTGTAAAGTTATCGAAACCCATCGTACCATTTGTTCCTCCATGATAAAAAGAGGTGATGTATCCTTTCTTCTTCAGCAGACTTGCAAGGCTGTTGATTGAATTTCCGGAATAGGCCGATGTGATAAAGGGTTCTTCCATCAACGAAGGAATGCCTCCAACAATGCTTGGAATACCTTCGATCGATCTTTTCCCGTTTGCAAATGCATTCGTAAAGACAAGACTTTCATGGATAAGCGAGTCAAGAAAAGGAGAATACCCTTTGTAACGATTCATGCTACCGATGTATTCTTTCCCGAAACTTTCAAGAATGATCAGTACGACATTGGTTTTCTCTTCAGTAGAAGGATGATGAAACTGATGGTTGACAGGAGTAATTTTTTCTGCTTCTTCTTTTGGAAAATAAGTTACTTCAGTGAGTGCGCTTTTATAAAATGTTTTAAGAAGGGTAAATGGTGTGTTCAGAATTAATGAAACATCCTTTGAAGAACCGTAATGAGAAGCTGTAATGATTGAAATGGGTTTGTATTGAATACCTCCTCTGAACCCGATGATGATTAATCCAATTCCAAGCAAGTGGATGCTTAATTTTTTTATAACCATCGAAAGTGAGACACGTTCACCAGCTGTTTTTTTATCAATCCTGATTTGGTTGTAACTCCACACCAGTAAAATGCTGAGGATAAAAAAGACGAGGAGTACATACCAGAAATCACGAATCATTTCAGGGAGCGTGTTAATGAAATCTTCACCGAAACTCATGATTTTGAAAGCATCGCTGGTGGCATGCTTCGCAGAGAAACGAAAAAGCCCGAAGTCAATGCAACTGAATAGAAGAAGGGGAATGTTTACAACCAGGAAAAGAATTTTCAGAAAAACCTGGTAGAAGCGCGAATAGAAAAATTTAAATGGAAAAAAGTGAAGAGAAATGAAAGCAATATTTGAGATGATAATTGCTGCCAGGTCAAATCTCAACCCGAAGAAAAAATCCTTCAGAACAGAAACGGAACCGACTTCGGTAAAATAGTTAACGTTGAAAAGCAGAAAAAATAAACGGCACACCGAATAAAAAACAACAAGCAGCAGGACTCTTTGCACAAGCAGGAGTAAATTATTTTTTTTATTCGGCACGCTTGCGAAAGTAGTAAATGGTGATGAATGAAAATAAAACCCATTTACATTTTGATAAACCGCTTTGGAAATCTGTTCGTTGGATAGTTGAAAAGAAAAAACCTTAATCGTTTAGGTCCTTGACCGTGATTAAGGTTTTCCGGAAGGCAGGTACCATGTTGGTTAAACAAACGAATCCGTCTTGGATATTATACCGTGCCTTCAAAGGCAATTACCTGATTCAAATGTACATAAGATATTTAAGAAAACAACAGGTGTATGTGGCTAAGTTTTTATTGAGATTCCTCTCCCGATAAAAATCGGGATCGGAATGACAATTCTCAGTTAAGAGATGATGTGAAAGGGAAGAAATTTCGCGAAGCGAAATTTCTTCC
>JAYVUK010000028.1:0-35773 GCA_043787975.1 Bacteroidota bacterium | reverse complement strand
GATGCTGTGAAGGATAGTGTGGTGATGGTATTCACCTATGAGAAAGATGGAAAACAAGTTCAATTGACTTCCGATCAATTAAAAACAATCGACACTACTTATAAATTCGTTGACAGAAAGGACAGGGTAATACGTGAAGGCGATCATCCTGCTATTCATGACTTCTCTATTGTTTCTGCGGATGGAACAGATATTACCGAAGACATTCTGGACCAGGAAAATGTTTTTCTGCTGGTTGCTTACGACATCAGGTATTCCAATGACAAGGTTCAGAATAAAGTGAATGATTTTGTTACCTTGTGTCAGAAGGCGGGAGTGGAATTTATCGGACTTACAGGTTCATCTCCGAAGTTGGTGGATCCGTTTCGTCATGAACACAATTCCATATTTGAATATTATACGTGTGATGAAACTGCATTGAAAACCATGATCCGTTCAAACCCGGGATTGATGCTTTTGAAAAAGGGAACGGTAACAGCGATGTGGCATTACAATGATTTTCCGACATTTGATGAAGTGAAGAATAAATATCTCGGAAGATAAATATTGGAAGTTGGAGGTTAGAAGCAGTAAGATAGAACAGGATTTTTAAAAAGGGAACCGAAAGGGCTCCCTTTTTATTGAATAAGAAAATAGATATTTATTTCTTCTCATCCTTTACTTCTTCAAAATCAACATCCGTTACATTGCCTTCTGCATTTGGCTGCCCGTTTCCGTCAGCGTTTGCATCAGCATTAGATGATTGTTGTTGCGCTCCCTGGGTGGCTTTATACATCTCTTCAGAAGCTGCCTGCCATGCGGCATTCAAGGCAGTCAAACCCGAATCAATGGCTGAAAGATCTTTATTTTTATGTGCATCTTTCAAATCACTCAGTGCTTTTTGAATCGCTTCCTTTTTATCTGCTGAAAGCTTGTCGCCATATTCTTTCAATTGTTTTTCTGTCTGGAAGATCATCCCGTCTGCCTGGTTAATCTTTTCAACTTCTTCTTTTACTTTGCGATCAGTTTCCGCATTGGCTTCTGCTTCTGCTTTCATCTTTTTAATTTCTTCATCACTCAACCCTGAAGATGCTTCAATACGGATGTTCTGTGATTTTCCAGTTGCCTTATCTTTTGCAGTCACATGTAAAATTCCGTTTGCATCAATATCAAACGTCACTTCAACCTGGGGAACACCTCTTGGAGCCGGTGGAATTCCATCGAGATGGAACCGTCCGATTGTGCGGTTGTCTTTTGCCATTGGACGCTCGCCTTGCAGAATGTGAATTTCTACGGAAGGCTGACTATCACTGGCAGTAGAAAATGTTTCGCTCTTCTTGGTAGGAATAGTCGTGTTGGATTCAATCATGCGTGTGAATACTCCACCCATTGTTTCAATTCCCATTGACAGCGGAGTTACATCAAGCAACAATACGTCTTTCACTTCTCCGGTTAAAACAGCTCCCTGGATGGCAGCACCAACTGCAACCACTTCATCCGGGTTCACTCCTTTATGAGGCGTTTTACCAAAGAACTTTTCAACCAATGCTTGTATAGCAGGAATGCGTGTAGAACCTCCTACTAAAATTACCTCATCAATCTGGCTTGGTTGAAGACCTGCATCTTCCAATGCTTTCTTACAAGGTGCAAGTGTACGCTGAATCAAATCATCACATAGTTGTTCGAATTTGGAACGTGTCAGTTTTTTCACCAAATGTTTAGGAACGCCATCAACAGGCATGATGTAAGGAAGATTGATTTCCGTTTCGGTTGAACTTGACAATTCAACTTTCGCTTTTTCAGCAGCTTCCTTTAAACGCTGCAAAGCCATCGGATCCTTTTTCAAATCCACTCCTTCATCTTTTTTAAATTCGTCGGCAAGCCAGTCAATCACTTTCTGGTCAAAATCATCTCCACCAAGATGTGTATCACCGTTGGTCGATTTCACTTCAAAAACGCCATCACCCAATTCAAGAATTGAAATATCAAATGTTCCGCCACCCAAATCGAACACGGCAATTTTTTCGTCTTTATGTTTTTTATCCAAACCATACGCAAGCGATGCTGCGGTGGGTTCGTTAATGATGCGAAGCACTTTCAACCCTGCAATTTCACCTGCTTCTTTTGTAGCCTGGCGTTGTGAGTCATTGAAATATGCAGGAACTGTAATCACCGCTTCGCTCACTTCATGACCAAGATAATCTTCAGCAGTCTTTTTCATCTTCTGGAGAATGATGGCTGAAATTTCCTGGGGAGTATAAGCGCGGTCATCAATCTGGACACGTGGCGTGTTGTTGTCACCCTTCACGACAGAAAAAGGAACACGATCCTTTTCTTTCTGGATCCTGTCGAATGTCTCACCCATGAAGCGCTTAATGGAAGCAACTGTATGTTTTGCATTGGTAATTGCCTGTCGCTTTGCGGGATCTCCAACCTTGCGTTCTCCGTTTGCGAGGAATGCAACTATTGAAGGTGTTGTTCTGCGTCCTTCGCTGTTTGGAATTACAACCGGTTCGTTGCCTTCCATAACTGCAACGCATGAATTGGTTGTTCCAAGGTCAATGCCTATAACTTTTCTCATTGTAGTTTGTTTTTGTTTTTAAATAAATTATGCGGTTTCGCGATTGTCAATCACTATGCCACTGACATGAATGAAGCAAAATTGTCAGGTGTACATTTTGAACTGAATTTTCATCCCAGATAAATGACAAACAGTCCCTGAATAAGGATTTATATATTAATGAAAATGAATACTGCTTGTAAAAGCACTGGTATCAAAGGCGGCTATTGAAACCGCATTCAAATTTTTAAAAATGGATTTCATGTAACGGCTGGTAAATAACCCAATTCCGTTTTCAATATTTGTAAATAGTGGTCGCTCTTGAACAATTCCATCGGAAGGTTGAACGATCTGCTGGTACGTGTTCAGGTCTTCCGTGCCTGCTGTAATAACAAATTCTATGGGAGGTGTATCAACAAATCTTTTGATCTGATTTGTATCTGCGGGGGCCACAGAACTTCCAACGATGCGATAAAGATCCGGAAGATAAATACCTCCATAAGAAATGGTAGGCTGACCTATTCCTGTTGCCTGATCACCAAGATCCCAATTAACATACTTAAGAGTTGTATCATTTAATGAAAGATTCACTTCCTTATAATGAAACCGTATCGTCATATTATAAACATATGCATTTGTGGCACCGGCAAAACTAAATGTTCTCACAAGAGGTGTGGTAAAGTTCATACCGCTGGATGGTGCGCTAATAGGATCACCGGTTATGGAATCAATAACAACGGTCTCTGCTTTAGCAGTTACTCCGGTTTGGCTGTTATAAACAGTAAGACGGTAGGTGCTGCCATTCGTTAACATCGGGCTGAAAGAGGTAGGAGTTTTAAATAACACTTCATATGGACTATTAAAGATTCCCGGGTCCTTCAGGTTTGTATCAACACGCTGCAATACACAGGTTTGAGTTACAATGCCATTAATATCAATACGCTCCAATCTTACATCAAGCTGATTGGAATAATTAATCGAATCTCTCTCCTGAGCCATGATGAGTGCATTGCCTTCACCAAGATACGCTTTGCTGATCCTTATATATTGTGCTTTAGTACTGGCATCCGGATTCAAAAGTCCGTAGATAACCATGGTTTCTTTATAAGGTGCCACTACATTAAAATCAGTTGAACAGGAATAGAATAACATTCCCGTAAGTATGATAGAAAATAAAATGAATACTTTTTTCATTTGACAATTTATGATTGAAGTTCCAAAACTAAAACTTTTAATCGTAACAGAGAACTATTTTGTAGTTTTGAGCGACATCAGCATCAAACCAGTAAACCGAATTCCGAATATGTCAATCGCTAAGAACGAAGAAAAAAAGATCACCACGCATACGCTCCAGGAAATGAAAAAACGTGGTGAAAAAATAAGCATGCTAACAGCCTATGACTTTTCATTGGCTAAGATCCTTGATGATGCAGGCATTGATGTGCTACTGGTAGGTGATTCTGCTTCCAATGTCATGGCAGGCCATGAAACGACATTGCCTATTACGCTTGATCAAATGATTTATCATGCTTCTTCTGTCGTAAGAGCTGTGAAACGTGCCTTGGTTGTGGTTGATCTTCCGTTCGGCTCGTACCAGGGAAATTCTAAGGAAGCATTGAATACATCCATTCGGATCATGAAAGAATCCGGAGCCCATGCGATCAAACTCGAAGGAGGAAGAGAAGTAAAAGACTCCATCGAGCGCATTCTTTCTGCCGGCGTTCCCGTGATGGGACACCTGGGTTTAACTCCTCAGTCCATTTATAAATTCGGTACCTATGTTGTTAGGGCAAAGGAAAAAGAAGAAGCAAAAAAATTATTAGAAGACGCACACATTCTACAGGAAGCAGGATGTTTTGCCATTGTACTTGAAAAAATTCCGGCTACGCTTGCTGCAAAAGTTGCCGGCGAGCTCCACATCCCTATCATTGGCATTGGCGCAGGGAACAAAGTAGACGGACAAGTTCTCGTATTGCACGATATGCTTGGCATCACGCATGAATTCAGCCCACGCTTTCTGAGAAGATACTTAAATCTTTACGATGAAATAAAAAAAGCTACTGCCGATTATATCAGTGATGTGAAGAATAAAAAATTTCCGAGTGAGAAGGAGCAGTACTAATTTTTGATCTTAAAAACACCTGTACAGAATTACGAATCCCGATGAAATATCGGTACGAATTTACGAATACGCGAAAAAACTATTACCGTGGAAAGACCTAAACTCAACAGGCAAGATATTTTATATCCTGACCTAAGTTATGCAATTATGGGATGCGCATTTGAAGTATTTAATCAATTGGGTCCCGGACATGCAGAAAAAACATATCATAACGGAATGAAGGTATTATTCCAAGAAAAAAAAATTTCATTTAAGGATCAGGTATATTTTCCGGTGACCTTCAAAGACAAGGTGATCGGTAGGAGCATTTTTGATTTTTTAATCGATGAAAAAATAATTGTCGAATTAAAAAAAGACGTTCGCTATTCCAAAGTTCATCTCGATCAGGTACTGAACTATCTGAAAGTCTCTGACTTAGAACTTGCAATACTTGTCAATTTTACAAACAGGGGGGTAACATCTAAAAGAATCGTAAGCGTCATTAAAGAAAAGTGATGAATCCTAATTCGCGTATTCGTAAATTCGCCTCTCATTCGTAATTCGATACAGAGCCATGTCAGATGTTTCAAAATCTCTTGAAGTCTTATACGAAGACAATCACATCATCGCCATCAATAAAAAGGTTGGTGATATTGTACAGGGTGACAAAACGGGCGATAAAACCCTGATGGAGTTTGTGAAAGAGTATGTAAAAGAAAAATACCAGAAACCGGGAGCTGCATTTTTGGGAGTGATTCATCGCATTGACCGTCCTGTTAGCGGAGTTGTGTTGTTTGCGCGCACCAGCAAAGCATTGGAACGGATGAATGAGCTGTTCCGTGAAAAAAAAATTCAGAAAACGTATTGGGCTGTCGTTAAAAATAAACCGGAAAACGAAACCGGTTCTTTGATTCACTATCTCAAAAAAGACGAGGCAAAAAACAAAAGCAAAGCCTATGAGAAAGAAGTAAAAGATTCATTGCGATCCTGGCTCGATTACAAAATCATCGTGAAATCAGACAATTATTTTTTACTTGAAATCAATCCTCATACAGGAAGACATCACCAGATTCGCGCGCAGCTTGCAGCAATTGGTTGCCCGATAAAAGGAGATGTGAAGTATGGTTTTGACAGAACGAATGAGGATGGCTCCATTCACCTTCACGCCCGAAAAATTTCTTTCATTCATCCGATAAAGAAAGAAGAGATCACTATCACCGCTCCTGTGCCAGATGAAAAACTTTGGAAATACTTTGAAATGGAAGCTGGCAAATAGATGTTGGAAGTTGGAAATTAGATTTTATTGAATATCATTTTTCAAAACAGAAGTAACCCAAAAATTATTTTTGAAAGCCTCTCTTGTTCTCTCTTTTTTCGTGAATCATATCAACTATCTTTCCTTTGAAATCTTCTTCGGCACGATATAATTTTGCAACCTTCTTTATAGGCAAGACTTTTTTGAACTGGGGATGATATTTTTTCAAAAGGTCCAATTCGCTTTGCCTGAATGCAATTTCACTGTCAACTGCTTTTTCAATATCCTTGTCGCTCATTTCATCAAAATTCTTTTTTGCATTCATGAGATTTTCCCTGCGAGGTTTGCGAAGTGTTTCCAACTCATCCTGGTATTGGTTATAAACAGGCCAAAATGTTTTTGCTTCTTCAACGGTGAGGTTTAATCGCTCCGTGATAAAACCAACCTTCATGGTTTCTACCTTTTCGCGTACAGGTCGTTGCGGCTGGGTAAAAACAGAAGTACTCACAAAAAGCAGTACTGATATGAAAATGCATTTACTCCTTTTCATCGGTCTGAAATTTAATTTTTTCCTCGCTCGTAAAATATTCATCATGGTTTGTGTTTTAGAAATAATTTTAGAGATGATCCTCAATTTGAGAAATATCAAGATCGTTATCCATTAAATATTGTTCGAGACTGTTATCTTCCTTAACACCGTTGTCCTTATCTTCCTGCTCTAACATGTCAATTAAAGATGCCTCGTCCAACTGAGCAATGTACTCTGAATTCATTACTTCGTTATAAGAAAGAGAACTACCGGGTTTTTCACTGGTCGTTGGTTTTAAAAAATACTTTATTCCGAAAATTGCTACGATAACAAGGATTGCAAATGAAACGGAATACTTAGGACGCAATGCAATTGAAATCCATTCTTCCAACATGTTTTTCTTCTTTCCATCCATGATTCGTTGCTGAACAGAAGAAGGAAGTGAATCAAAATGTCCTTCAGGAACCCGGAAAAGATTTTCCCTGCTCATTTTTTCCACATCAGGAAGAGCATTGATTTTTGCCTGTATGTTATCGGCGAGTGAATCAAAATAATTTTCAGGAACAATGAACGGATTCTTTTTATTCACGTTTGAAAATCCGGGAGTCGGATTTTCTGATTCATCATCGTTTAAATAGTCGGGTCTCATTTTCTTGTTAAACTGGTTCTTTTGATGGCATTTGCCTCAAAGGGTTTAATCTTCTTTGATATATTTTTCGATCTTCTTGACGGCATGGTGATAAGAGGCCTTCAATGCCCCAACGGTCACTTTCAGGACTGCTGAAATTTCTTCATATTTCATCCCGTCAAAATATTTCATGTTAAAAACAATCCGTTGCTGGGTCGGCAGTTTTAAAATGGCCTGTTGGAGCTTCAATTGGATCCTGTCACCACTGAAATAGACATCACTTGTCAAATGATTTGACAGTTCGTATTCCACATCTTGAAAAGGAATAAAGAATCTTTTTTTCTTCTGGTTGAGCAGTGTGATGGATTCATTTGTCGCAATGCGATAAAGCCAGGTGTAAAGTTGGGAGTCTTCCCTGAAACCATCCAGTGATTTCCATACTTTGATAAATGTATTTTGAATTACGTCATTCGCATCTTCATGATCAATCACAATTTTACGAATGTGCCAATACAAGCGTTGCTGGTATTTTTTCATAAGCAGATTAAACGCAAAGTGGCGTGAATCTTCATTCCGAAATTGTTCAAGAAGCTCGCTATCGGTGTAATCCATCTGCTGGTTTAAGGTTAAAAGTTTAAAGTTTAAGGTTGCTGGAAGCTTACTTTAAACCTTGAACATTAAACGTACTCGTTCTTCTTACGTGTAATTGTTTTCAATGCAGCGTCTACAATATTGCTGCTGTCCAACCCGTATTTTATCATCAGTTGCTCAGGAGTCCCGCTTTCACCGAATGTATCGTTCACAGCTACAAATTCGATTGGTGCCGGGTAATCTTTACAAAGCACATGAGCAATTGCATCGCCTAATCCGCCATTGATTTGATGTTCTTCCGCAGTAACTACGCAACCGGTTTTTTTCACTGAGCGTAGGACGGCGGCTACATCCAATGGTTTAATCGTATGAATGTTGATTACTTCAGCATGAATACCTTTTTCTTCGAGCATTTCACACGCTTCCAGTGCTTTCCAAACGAGGTGACCCGTTGCAAAAATGGAAACGTCTGTTCCTTCATTAAAAGTAATTGCTTTCCCTATTTCAAATTTCTGATCGGAAGGAGTAAAGACAGGAACAACCGGGCGGCCGAAGCGAAGATAGACCGGACCTGTGTGTTCAGCTATTGCTATGGTTGCGGCTTTGGTTTGGTTATAATCACATGGATTAATAACAACCATTCCCGGCAACATGCGCATCATGCCGATGTCCTCAAGAATTTGGTGAGTGGCTCCGTCTTCTCCAAGCGTGATGCCTGCATGGGATGCACATATTTTTACATTCTTTCCGGAGTAGGCAATGGATTGCCTGATCTGATCGTAGACGCGGCCGGTCGAAAAATTTGCAAACGTTCCGGTGAATGGAATTTTTCCTCCGATGGTTAAGCCCGCTGCAATGCCCATCATGTTTGCTTCAGCAATTCCGACCTGGAAAAAACGATCAGGAAATTCTTTTTCAAAAGCATCCATCTTCAGTGAACCGGTGAGATCAGCACACAATGCAACAACATTCGGATTTTTTCTTCCAAGTTCAAGCAACCCGGCACCAAAACCTGAGCGGGTATCTTTCTTTTCAGTGTAAGTAAATTTTTTCATTTGGTTTTATGTTTCAAGTTCTACGTTTAGTTCAATACGACAACGCGTGAATCTCCGGAAGTGATCACAAACTTTTTTTCAATGGTGTAAATGGATTCTTTGGAATTTTTTGAGCGGTACACGACACGGTAATTTCCCGGCTGAAGAATCACTGTTTCTTTGGTAGAATTTTCATCCAGGTTATATACTAACCGAAGATCATTTTTAACTTCCTCGAAAATACCTCCCGTTCCGGGACCGTTGGTAACGAATGAAGCAATTCCGGGTCGTGGGATTTCAATCGTTGTCGTTTTGCTTTGAGCAATGTCAACGCTTTCAAGATAGATTCTTGGTAAGGTGAGAATTTCAAGATCGTATTTTCCGACAATGTACTTTTCGGTGTTGTTGAAGCTTTGAATATTCAGCGTAGCCATTTCACCATGCTTTCGAATGATGGTTTGCAGTTTCTTGTATTCAGGCATTCCGTCAAACTTAAGGTAAAGGTAACCCTGCGGTGCATCAATACCAACAATGGTATGTTTTCCGGGAGTGAGAGTTATTGAATCCTTGTGAACAGGAGGAATGGTGTGAACTAAAATATTGTACATGACAAGCGGATTAATCGTCAAGGTATCAGGATTGCCGCGGTTGTTGATGGTGTGAATGAAATTGTAACGCATGTTTCCGAATGAATCATAGAACGTCATGTTCACGTTGGTTTCGGTTGGCTTGTTGTAGATGTCCAGCAGATTCACTTGCATGGTCGTGTTGTTCAGGGCCTGTGAAATCACCACATTCAATGCCTCGCGGAATGTTTCTTCGCTTGATGCATCATAAAATTTTCCGACACAGTCGAATGTTTTTTTCAATGCTTCATCCAATCCCATTCCGATTACAAACGGTTTTAGGGTGACTCCTTTCTTCACGAGCGCTGCAGAAACAGCACATGGATCACCTTTGCATTCTTCGATTCCATCCGTTACAAGAATGATAATGTTGCGGCTTTTACTTTGTGGAAAATCGTTTCCGCACTGTTCGAGTGAACGGGCAATGGGTGTTGTTCCTTTTGGAATAAGATTTTTTAAAACTTGCTGAATCTGGGAAATGTTTCCTTTGCCGAACGGAACTTCTAATCGGGTATCATCGCAATCCTGCGGAGGAAAAGGTTTCAGGTGACCATATACACGTAGCGCAACTTCAATGTTGTCGATGTGTCGTAAACTATCGAGCAATTGATTCATAAGCTTTTTAGCAATCTCGATTTTTGTTCCTGTCTGCCAACGACCATACATGCTCTGCGACGCATCAAATAAAAATTCGATACGTGTAAGTGTTGTATTTTCTTTTTCCTTTTCTTTTTTTTGTTTTTGAGCAGAGGCGGGGAGGCAAGATGCAAGAATCAAGACACTGGAAAGCGAAAGATATGTAACGAGATATCTAATGTTTGAGATTGCATCAGTAATAAATAGAGCTGATTTTTTTTTCATGATGGTAATAAAAAGTTCTCATAAATGAGTGCAGAAAATTCGCGTATTCGTAGTATCGCATTTCATTCGTAATTCGATATAAGAATCAATAATCCCCGAGCGTTTCTTCCAACTGTGCAAGCGCAACTTTCATTTGTTCCGCATTCGGTGCGACACCATGCCATTTATGTGTGTGCATCATAAAGTCAACACCTTGTCCCATCACAGTTTTCATCAGAACGACAATGGGTTGTTGTTTGCCTGTAAGCGATTTTGCATGGTTGACGGTCGAAATAATTTCTTCCATATTGTGTCCGTCCATTTCCAGTACTTTCCATCCAAAACTTTCAAACTTCGGACGAAGATTTCCATACGGCATTACATTCTCTACTGAGCCATCAATCTGTTGCCCATTAACGTCAATGGTAACAATGATATTGTCAACTTTTTTGGCTCCGGCGTACATTATCGCTTCCCAGACCTGCCCTTCTTCCATCTCACCATCACCGCAGAGAACATAAATTAACTGACCATCTTTATTTAATTTTTTCGAAAGTGAAGTCCCAATGGCAACCGACAATCCTTGGCCGAGAGAACCCGAAGCAACACGGATTCCCGGCAGTCCTTCATGTGTTGCAGGATGTCCCTGCAAACGGGAATCCAGTTTTCTGAATGTTGCAAGTTCTTTCACATCAAAATAGCCTGAGCGTGCAAGCACGCTGTACCAGACCGGAGAGATATGACCGTTGGAAAGAAAGAAAACATCTTCTCCGATTCCATCCATCTGAAATTTTTTCGGAGAGTGTTTTAGAAAATGAAAATAAATCGCAACCAGAAAATCAGTGCAACCAAGTGATCCTCCCGGATGACCGGAGTTTGCACCATTGGTCATTCTGATAATGTCTCTTCTTACTTGCGAAGAAATTTTTGTTAGCTCTTCAATAGTCATGTTGAAAGGGATTTTATGGTTGTTCAGGAATGGTTCAAATGTAATTTTTTTCAGAAAAGATAACTGGTTTTGCAAGACTGAGTTTTAAAGAAAATATGAACAGGATTTCTTAGAACATTTAATCTTCCGGTGAAAAGAAATCATCCAGCATTCTTCGATCCCGTTTTGTCGGTCTGCCTGTTCCGGGATCACGAAAGCTATTAATTTTTGAAATCCGGGATTTGTAATTTTCAATTTCTTCTGTTGGAGTGAGGTCAAGATAATATTCTGAAACCAATTTTGCGGACAATCGATTTTCCGTGAGTTTAAGTATTTTAATGATACTCGTTAAACCTGTTCGTTTAATTTTTATTTCATCACCTTCTTTTACCAATCGTGAAGGCTTTACAGGTTGATCAGGCAAAATAATTTTGTTTTGATTGCACGCTTCACTTGCCTGCGAACGGGTTTTGAAGAGCCGTACAGCCCACAACCACTTATCAATCCGCATTTTCAGCAACTCTTCCTTCATTCAACAAAAGTATCAAATCAAAGGCGATTAATTTTATCTTTGCGACCCGAAAAACAGTATGCAGTGGCAGTAGGCAGAGAACAGAAAAAAATAAACGAATATGAAATGTGGAATAGTAGGACTTCCGAATGTTGGTAAGTCAACCTTGTTTAATTGCCTCAGTAATGCAAAAGCGCAGGCTGCAAATTTTCCTTTTTGTACGATTGAACCCAATCTTGGAGTCATTACCGTTCCGGATGAACGATTAAATAAACTGGAAGAATTGGTGAAACCGCAGCGCGTGTTGCCTACCACTGTTGAGATTGTTGACATTGCGGGTTTGGTCAAGGGCGCAAGTAAAGGCGAAGGTTTGGGTAACCAGTTTCTTAGCAACATTCGTGAATGCGATGCAATCATTCATGTAGTTCGTTGTTTTGATGATCCAAATGTGGTGCATGTTGACGGAAGCGTGAATCCTGTTCGGGACAAAGAAGTAATTGATGCTGAACTTGAATTGAAAGACCTGGACTCCGTGGAGAAGAAAATTCAGCGGTTGGAACGTGTTGTCAAGAGTGGTGACAGAGATGCATTAAAAGGAATTGATGTATTGAAAATTTACAAAGTCCATCTCGAGTCAGGCAAACCCGCACGAAGCGCTCCTGTTGATGAAAAAGACAGGGAGCATGTAGCTGACATTTTTCTTCTTACAGCGAAGCCCGTTTTGTATGTATGTAATGTGGACGAAAAATCTGTTCTCACAGGAAATAAATATGTGGATGAATTGAAGACACTGGTGAAAGATGAGAATGCTGAAGTCCTTGTGATTGCTGCAGCTATTGAAGCGGAGATTGCCGGCCTCGAAAATTTTGAAGACAGGGAAGTTTTTCTTTTTGACCTCGGACTAACCGAATCCGGTGTGACCAAACTGATCAAAGCGGCTTACCGCTTGCTGGATCTGTCAACCTATTTTACAGCCGGGGAAAAGGAAGTCCGTGCGTGGACCATTCACCAGGGAATGACTGCGCCACAAGCTGCCGGTGTTATACACACCGATTTTGAAAAAGGATTTATCAAAGCCGAAGTCATTCAGTACGATGACTTTATCAAGTATGGTTCGGAAGCCGCTTGCAGAGATGCCGGCAGGTTGAACATTGAAGGAAAGGAATATGTGGTTCATGATGGTGATGTGATGCACTTCAGGTTTAATGTTTGAAAAAAATTGAAACATTTTTTCATATTTATTATTAATTTTGCACAGTCTTTTTCTTTATACTGAAAGAGGGATTCAATTTGTAACAGACCATTAACTTAATAAAGCGATCATACTTTTGCAATACATTCGCCACGCGAAATCCACGTTGCAAACACTTTTTTAGAATAGATCATTATGAGAATTAAAATTTCCTTTTTAAAGGTGCACGGAAGTACCGGGTTAGTGCCTTTGCATCACCAGAAAATTATTTCTGCATTCATGGAAGAGGTCATTCGTGAATTGCCTATTCAATCGGAGTTTTATAACTTCTCATCATTGAAAGGAACCTCCAAAGTTCAGAACGGGCAAATCCGGTTTTTGTCTTCCAAAATCTCGCTTGTTATCTCTGCTCCTGAAGCAGAATTTGTAGACCAGTGGGTAAAGAAAATTTTCGAAAAAAGACTGGTGAGTTTTGCGAAACTTACGTTGGTTCCGAAAGCATTCCAGGTAATTCCTGATCCTGAATTTAAAACCGTGATGAAATATGTTTGTATTTCTCCGCTGGTGGCTCAGCCACCGTTTGTGGCTGATGAAATAACTCCGGAACCGATGGATCCGCGCACGCAGGAAATTTCTGATTTGTTTTTTGAAACCATTCTGAACCGGATGGAACAAGCCGGTTTCACCGAACAACAACTCAACGAATTTGCGGAATTTGAGATCACTCCTGATCCGGGATACATTGAGCGTTTGCTCGCATCGCAAAAAAAATTCGCGCGCATTTACAAGAATAACATGAGCCAGACCATCTTCGGATACCTGCTTCCTTTCGCGTTGCACGCTCATCCGCAGGTTCATAAATTTATATGGGATTGCGGAATGGGATTATTTACAACGCAGGGTTACGGAATGATTGACGTGGTAGGAAATGAAATTGAAACCGAGCCTGCACCTGCACCTGAAATGTAAAATCTTTTCAGAAAAAGATTTTTATCATTTGGGATTTGCAATAATAATCTTTTTTGATTTCTGTTCTCCGTTCACTCCTACAACAAGTATATAAACTCCGTTCTCAAGACTGCCAAAATAATCTGCATTAAGCTCTTCAACCGGAGTACCTCTTCCACTACCAAATAAGTCATTGGTTGTGATATACAAAAAGCGGGAATACTTTAGCCGGTTAAAAATATCAAATAGATAAACCTGAGAGCTGGTTGGAAGTCCATACTGGTTAACGAAAATATTCAGAAAGCTGCTACACGGACTAGGAGATTGGGAATTAACCGGATTGGGAACAAAGTCAAAGTTAAAATTATCACAAACTCCGGGCGTAAAATTTGAAGTATGTAACCCACCGTGATTAACAGCATCACATTCGTTTCTATAATTTTTTCCATCGCAACCGCAAACCGGTTTATAACAATCTATACATGAAAAATAAGGGTTAATAAACGAACTGTCTACGCAATAACTTGATTGTGCTGTTGAGTTAAACGAACATGCTAACAATATTACCAAGAGGGTATTTTTAATCATACGACTGTAAAAGTAGTGAATCAACACAGGCGAATCAAGTTTGTTGCAGCACCTTAACGTATCTTTGCGTGAATCTATTGAAATCATAGGTACCCGTTGAATTTTCTGGCACATATTTATCTTTCCGGGGACGATGATCAACTGATGATCGGTAACTTTATTGCTGATTTTGTAAAGGGAAAAAAGAAAGATGAATACCCTGTGAAAATAAAACAAGGTATTGAGCTTCACCGGGCTATTGATGACTTCACCGATCATCATGAAATTACAGGAAGAAGCAAGGATCGTTTGAGAGCGAAGTATGGAAAATATTCAGGAGTCATCGTTGACCTGTATTATGATCATTTCCTGGCTGCGAACTTTTCTGATTATCATACATCATCACTGGAGGATTTTTCGCAACACATCTATGCTGTTTTAAAAGGGAATTGGGACGTGCTTCCTCCGGGCGTTCAACACATGATTCCGTTTATGATGGAAAAAAACTGGTTGCTGAATTATGCAACTATAGAAGGGATTGGCAGGGCTCTATCGGGGCTTTCAAAACGTGTTTCATTTGAAAATAAAATGGATCAATCTGTTTTTGACTTAGAGGAACAGTACGAAAAATTTCAAATGGACTTCAACGATTTTTTTCCTGAGTTGATCAGGTTCGTTGGATTAAAAAAATCAGGCATCGTTTGAGTTTCTTTAATTTACTTTGTCATTCTTACTCATCTTTATGACAAAAATAATTCGTAGCATCCTTTTTCTTTTTCTGTTTTCATCACTCACGCAATCATTCGCTCAGGATATTGAAGGGACGTGGCAGGGAAGACTTTTCGTTTTCTCAAAGGACATCCGGGTTGTCTTTCATTTTAAAAGGGATTCGATTGGTGGATTCTCTGCAACCATGGACAGTCCTGATCAAGGGAGCTTTGAAAACAAAGTGGAAGATGTTGAAAAAATTGGTGACAGTTTGCACTTCGAAATGTCTGATGTTGATGGAGAATATTCGGGAACATACAACAAAGACAGCGCTGCTTATTATGGTCATGTGAAACAACATGGATTTAAAATGTCTTTAAAATTGATTAAGGGTGATGCAGATGATTTGTTGTATAAGCGTTCGCAGAAACCTGTAAAACCTTTTCCGTATTACGAAGAAGAGGTGAGGGTAATCAATAAGAAAGATGGAGATACGCTGGCGGGAACATTTACGCGGCCATCAGCAAAGGGGAAATTTCCTGTAGTTATCCTAATTACGGGAAGTGGAGCAGAAGACAGGGATGAGTCACTCATGGCTCACAAACCTTTTCTAATTCTCTCGGACTACCTGACTCGAAGAGGATTCGCCGTGCTGCGCTGCGATGACAGGGGTACTGCAAAATCAACCGGTAACTTTAGTTCTGCAACTGCACCTGATTTTGCAAGCGATGTGGAAGCACAACTGGATTATTTGAAAACACGAGCGGATGTGAACACAAAAAAAATCGGCCTCATTGGGCACAGTGAAGGAGGAACCATTGCACCAATGGTAGCTGCAAATCGAAAGGATGTTGCCTTCATTGTGATGATGGCCGGAGTAGCGGTAGATTTTTTTGAAAATTTAATTGTGCAGGATTCATTGTATGCTGTATCAGAGGGAATGTCTAAAGATGCTGTAGGAAAATTTTTGGAGAAGCAAAAAAAACTGTTTGGAATCTTAGGAGCGTCAAAAGACTCTTCGGCGGTTGCTGATGGAATCAACAATTACCTTTCCGGAGAAAAAGCAACAGATAAAGAAATTATTATGACAATAAGACAACTCAGCAGTTCATGGTTGCGGTGGTATGTCGGATTTGATCCGCAGATAAATCTTCGCAAACTGCATTGTGCAGTACTTGCTATAAACGGTGAGAAGGATATTCAGGTTCCGGCAGCAATTAATATCGCGGCCGTTGAAAGAACATTAAAGGCAAGTGGAAATAAAAATTACAAAGCAGAAATTCTTCCGGGATTAAATCACCTGTTCCAGCAGTGTAAAAAATGTTCAGTTTCAGAGTATGTGAACATTGAAGAGACCATGAACCCGATCGCATTAACCACCATCGGTGATTGGATGGAGATGAATTTTCTTCAGAAGAAGTGACCTGTTTGCCCTATTACATTGGGAATTTTGAGGTCTTAGCCATCCATTTCTTAAGAAAAATTAACTTTTCCATTGTGCTTTATTGGTTAGCTTTGCTACCCGAAAAAATAATTCTATGAAAAAAAATATTTTTCCAATCCTGTTGATTGCTGCATCAGCGCTTGCTTCATGCAACTCATCTCAAAATAAAAAATCAACTCCTTCGAGAGATGTCCTCGTTGAAAACATGGACACAACAGTAAACCCTGCCGTTGATTTTTTCTCGTATGTAAACGGAGGATGGATTAAAAAGAATCCGATTCCCGAAAGTGAACGCAGGTGGGGAATTGCCAACATGGTGCAGAACGAGACGTACGATCGCATGAAAAAACTCAGTGAGGATGCGGCTGCAAATGCCGGTGCAACAGCAGGAAGCAACGAGCAAAAGATCGGAGACTTTTTTGCTTCTGGATTGGACTCCATGAACATCGAAAAGAAAGGCATCACTCCGTTGCAACCGGAGTTCGATGCAATCAATTCAATAAAAGATAAACAAGGTGTATTGGATGTGATTGCGCATTTCCAAATGATCGGTCCGGGGGCTTTGTTTGCTCCGGCTATTTTCCAGGATGAGATGAACAGCAATGCGATGGCATTGCATTTTTACCAGGGTGGAATCGGTTTACCGAACCGCGATTATTATTTCAACAACGATGCGCGGACAAAGAATATCCGTGAAGAATATGTAAAGCATTTAGAGAACATGTTCAAATTGCTTGGTGACGATGCTGCAAAATCAAAAAAGAACAGTGCAGTCATCATGAAGATAGAAACCAACCTTGCAAAAGCATCACGTAAGTTGGAAGATCTTCGGGATCCTTATAAGAATTACAACAAGATGAGTGTAGCAGATTTTGGCAAACTCACTCCTTCGATAAACTGGATGGAGTTGATGGGGAAAATGAATGTGCTTAGAATTGATAGCGTCATCATTGGTCAGCCGGAATTTTATAAAGAAGTTGAAAATAGTTTGAAGACGGTAAGCATCGAAGATTGGAAAACTTATTTACGCTGGAATCTTGTGAATGCTTTTGCTGGAGAATTGAACAGTGCGATTGATAAGGAACATTTTCATTTTTTCGGAACCATCATGGGAGGAGCGAAAGAGCAGCGTGCGCGGTGGAAACGCGTGCTGGATAATGAAGAAGGATACCTCGGTGATGCGCTTGGTCAATTGTATGTTCAGAAATATTATTCACCGGAAACGAAAAAACGGTACCAACAATTAACAGACAATACACTTGAAGCTTTCAAAGAGCGAATTGAAAAGCTCGATTGGATGAGTAAGCCAACAAAAGAGAAAGCACTTTTAAAACTTGCTTCAGTACGAAAGAAAGTTGGTTGTCCTGATAAGTGGAGAGATTATTCATCCATGAAAATCAGCAGAAGCTCCTATGTGGAGAATTCCATCCAGGGAAACCTGTGGCAGTATAATTACTATGTGAACAAACTCGGTAAGCCTGTTGATCGTGAGGAGTGGGACATGACTCCGCAAACTTATAATGCGTATTACAATCCATCGAACAATGAAATTGTTTTGCCTGCTGCACAATTTATCGTTCCCGGTTTTCCGGATTCATTGATTGATGATGCGATCATTTACGGTTACGATGCAGCCAGTACCATCGGTCATGAAATCACGCATGGTTTTGATGACGAAGGAAGACAGTTTGATGCAAATGGAAATCTTTCTCCGTGGTGGACGTCAGAAGATTCTGCGCAGTTTGTAAAACGCGCACAGCGTATGATTGACCAGTTTGACAATTATGTTGTGCTTGACAGCATGCACCTGAATGGTAAGGCAACACTTGGTGAAAACATTGCGGACTTTGGTGGAGTCGTCATTGGCCTGGATGCATTCAAAAAGACTCAGCAATACAAAGATGGAAAAACGATAAACGGACTCACTCCATTGCAACGTTTCTTCATGGGTTATGCCTTGGGTTGGCTTGGTGAAACACGCGATGCTTCGCTGGCGCAGCAAGTGATGACCAATGTCCATGCTCCCGGAAAATTCCGAGTGCTTGGTCCGATGTCAAACGTCCCCGAATTTTATGAAGCATTCCATGTAAAGGAAGGCGATCCAATGTATAGAGCAGACAGCATTCGGGTGAAAATCTGGTAACAAGAGTGAACTGAATTTCATTGTAAAAATCCTGTGTCGATTTTACACAGGATTTTTTTTGTTTTCGCCGATTAATAAATATCATTGTTGATTATTGCATGAATCGATGTTCAATTTTTTTATCCTTCTTTCGTTTGAAAAAATGGCAATAAATCATTTGCTAACCTGAATTGTTTTATAATATTCGCCCCATGAAATATTTGAAATCATTTTTTATTTTCTGCCTGTTTATTACGGATGTTTCTGCGCAGGAAATGTGGGGAACCAGCAACAGCAACTACAGTGGGAACATGGGTATTAACCTGAACCCTTCTACCATTGTTGGCGCACCTTATAAATATGAGTTGCATTATTTTTCGATGGATATTTTTGCAGAGAATACATACCTATACATACCTTTTCAGAAAAACATCATCATACGTGGAATCACCGGCAAGTCAGACGGTGGAAAAACTTTCCTTGACACCTATGATAATAAACTGCAAAGTGGTTTCGCACACGTCCAGGTAAATGGTCCTGCTTTTATTAAGAATAATGGAAGTGACGCCTTTGCATTTCATACCGCACTCAGAAATGAAATAAGCGTAAAAGATTTTCCATCACCTGTTGCAAAATACATTTTCGAAAAATATAATTATATACCTTTTCTAAATACTCGTTTTTCCACGCCTTCGTTTTCGGCAGCTTACATGACCTGGGCTGAACTTGGTGGAACATATGGGAAAGCAGTGATTGAAAGACAACGTGATTTTTTAAAATGGGCAGTTACCGGAAACGTGTTGCTGGGATTTGACGGAATGTATTTGGATGCGCGAGCGCTTGATTATTCCGTGTATGATTCTTCAACAATCATTGTTCATTCGATGGATGCAACCATCGGACATGCACTTGCTGCTGACGGAGCAACCGGTTTCGGAAATTTTATGAAGCTGCGGGGTTTGGGACTTAGCACGACCATCGGGGCAACGTACATTCACAATCGCAACCGTGCAGCATTTGAATGTAACAACAATTCGGGTGACGTGAGGAAATATCAATATCGCATTGGCGCTTCACTCATGGATTTCGGATTCATGCGATTCTTCAGCCAGGCGCAGATACTGGAAGTTAAGAATCCGAACGATCGTATTTGGTCACGATTGGATAGTATCCGTTTTCATTCATTCAGCCATCTTGATCAATTGCTGAGCAACAATGTGAACGGAACTGTTACTTCTGTCGAGAACAAAGGATTTACCATGTTTGTTCCTTCCGCTGTCAGTTTACAATTTGACTATTGTTTTTATCCGAAAGTATTTGGAAACCTGACCTGGGTTAATCGCATTTACTATTCACCGAAAGAAATTGCGAGAGGCAACCAGATGAATCTTTCAGCGCGCTATGAAAGTAAGAGGTTTGAAGCGACAGCAGATTTGGGTCTTTTCGAATATAATCAACCTGCTGTCGGGGTTGGTTTCCGTATCGGAGTCTTCACCATCGGAACGGACCGGTTGCTCGAATGGTTTAGTCTTACTGATATCAGAAGCTTTGATTTATTCTTTGGTTTCAAAAAACAACTTTGTAGTTGGAAGAAAAAAAAGAAAGATCATTGCGACGCGTACAAATAATAAGTTCTGTTTTTAGAAACTCGGGCAACAATCACCTTTTCTTATTTTCCCTTTTTTCTTGAAATCAAAATTCGAGAGCTTGATGCCGAAGTAGAAATCGAGTCCTGTGATGTGATCATTATTTACAAAGGTTCCTATTTTATCTGAACCGATGAAAAAGAAATGATAACGCAAGCCTAAACCTATTCGATGCTGGTAGTAGTCGTAGAAACTATAAGGTACATCGACTTCAAACCAAGTTGTTTCAAAACGCAAAGTTGCTGATACATTATTTGCACGATCCACGTGTGCCATAGGGAGAGGAACACGCTGAACAGCCGCCAGGTTGAAGAACCATTTTGGATGAAGACAATAATCATATTGAACACTTAATACGGTCGGCAAAGACATGATGAAGCTTTTTCTCGCCGTCATTTCATCAATAAGTTCGTCCATCGTGGAAGGATTGTCAATGTGATATGATTTTGTGTTTCGTGTAAACGAAACCAAACCAACATCAAGAAGCGATACTCCGAAACGATAATTGTATTTTTTTTCAGAAGCTACATTTACGTTGTTAGTTCCGGCAGATGGAGTGGAGACATAACAAATACCAACATCGAATCCTGCACCTTTTCCGGGAGCTGCCATCGGGTTGGGGCTGGATGGAACCCCATAATTTAATTGACCATCCAGGTGATTTGGGAGCATCAGTGTATCGTTTACAATGTTCAATGTGCCGTTATCCACTTTCATGTATGCTCCCATGTACGCAGCCACCAATTTTCCTGTTGCGGCGACCAACAATACCTTGCCATCTTTTGTCCGTAGTTTTTTTCCAATACTGATCCCTGCTTCTATCCAGGAAAGTGTACCGGCGTGTATTCCGCTGCCGTCAATTGTAGTTCCATAGAGTGGAGCGTAATCTTTCCCTTCATAAAGAGATTTTGCCAATGAAGCAGGAACGTTCCGAATGCTTAAATCATTTCTTATGGAGGCATGAAATCCGAAAGCCATTGTACGTGTCTTGTATATGAAAGACGGAACTTTCAGCATCACATGAAGGTTTGCGGTTTTATCTTCCGAAGAAGAACTAGCTACCAACCCACCATGTTTGTCCTGGCGCACACCTTCGCTGTTAAAGATTTTATCTGCTGAATAAGAGAGGTAATTATTTTCAAGTGAAATATTCAGGTTGATGATATTCACTTCCCATCTATATGGTATCAACATCATTGAAGCAGGGTTCAATTCCATACCTGCGCTTCCTGCAAAATTGCTGTTGGCAACGCCAAGCATATTTTGAGCGTAAGAGGCATGGCAAAAGATAATTCCGACAAAAAGTAATAGTTTTTTCATGGGTTCAATTATTTGGTCGGAAGCAAGTAACACCTGTCACCAAAAAATAGTGAACCAATTTTCAGTAAACCTTACAGAATGTCTACAAAATGTTTTGTCTTGTTACATTTTTCAGAAAAAATCATGAATAGGCGTAAATGGCAGAGGATTTATCAGCGTCCGGATTATATAAAGCCGGTTACATTCACATTCTTCATTTTCAATTTGAAAACTTCCTTCGTATGCAACAAATGACCTCTCTTTTAAGTATTACTTTTGATTAACTACCTTGATTTCTAACCACTACAAATACATCTTCAATGAAGCGGATCATCACACTCTTATTGACACTTACTTTCTTCTCGGGCAATATTTTTTCACAGCAAGTATCCAAACTAAATTTTTCTTTATCAAGAAAAGTAAAGGATGCGAAGTTGCAGGAGAAAGAGATATCGCTTTTTGTGAAAGGTGATGAAAAGGAAATTCGTGAGAAGACAGAAGCTCTTGGAGGGTTTTACAAATACTCAGTTGGGGGAATCGCTGCTATTCGCATTCCGATCAGCAAAGTAAATGAGATCGCGAATCTAAAATCGGTTGTTCGTATAGAAGATGCCAATCTTAAACTTCGGCAGATGAATGACCGGGTACTCGTTAACAATCACGTAACCGGTGTACACCAGGGATGGGGTCTTCCGCAAGGGTATGATGGAACACACGTAGTAATGGGAATTATTGATGAGGGAATTGATTTCACGCACCCTGACTTCAGGGATATTTTTGGTAATACACGAATAAAATATGTGTGGGATCAGACTTCAGGACCAACACCTAATTCTCCTCCCCAGTTTGCATATGGACGCGAGTGGGCAGGAAGCCAGATTGATACGTCAACTTTCTTCACAGATGGCTCTTCAAGTCATGGTTCACATGTTGCTGGAATTGCCTGTGGTAACGGATTTGCATTAAACAATTACAAAGGTGTTGCGCCCAATGCAGATATCATTGTGGTAAAGATGGATTTGAATGTATCGGATGACAATTTCCTTTCATCCCTTGTTGACGCTGTGAAATACATTTATGACAAGGCTGATGCATTGCCTGGCGGCGCGGAGCCGGCCGTGATCAATGTGAGCCTGGGAACTTATTTCGGATCACATGATGGAAAAGATCTAAGTGCTTTTTTAATTGACACACTAATTGCCGGGCATGCCGGAAGATCGTTGGTTTGCGCGGCGGGTAATGCAGGAGCTGCGCCAATTCACCTCGGTTATCCGGTGACAACGGATACTGCGATGACATGGCTGCAATATTCAAGTGGTCCGATGTATATTGAACTTTGGGGTGATAGTGCAAATTTTGTGAATGTTCAATTTGCAATGGGTGCTGACCTTATTCAACCCGGCTATACATATCTAGGAGGAACTTCGTTTAGCAATATTCAAAGTTACATTGGGATTTATGATTCCGTAATTGTGTATTCCGCAGGAAACAGGATTGGTAAAATTGAAACGTATGGTGAATATCTCCATGGAGCCTATCACATGGAATTCCTGGTTACTCCTGATTCCACTTCAAGTGCGTATGTCTGGAGATTGATGACAACGGGCAACGGATACGTGGATGGATGGAGTTTCGATATGAAATATAGTGGCTTGCCGAATGCAACTGCTTTTCCTCCCATTGCTTATTACAAATTACCGGATAATGATCAAACCATTGTGAGCAGTTTTACATGCAGTAACAAAGTAATTACCGTAGGCAGTTATGCCAATAGAAATACCTATTCAAATTCTTTATTTAACCAAACCCAGGATTTATCAATACAGCCCGGCGCATTGTCTTCATTTTCCAGTCATGGTCCGACCCGTGATGGCAGAATAAAACCTGACGTGAGTGCAACAGGAGAGTGGGTTCTTTCGTGCGGAGCACAGGGTTTTTTGAATACGCTTTTTGCCATTGATCCAACCAAGGTGGCAGCAGGTAAAAAACATTTCAGAAGCAGCGGTACTTCCATGGCTTCCCCTGTAGTGGCAGGAATTGCTGCGTTGTACTTGCAGAAAAATCCGAATGCTTCCTATGCAGAAGTGAAAGATGCAATTCTGAATTGTGCCGATGAAGATGCGTTCACAGGATCATCTCTTCCAAATAACAATTGGGGACACGGTAAAGCGGATGCCTATGCAGCTGTCGCCGGATGTTCAACAAACATTAATGAAAATGATTTAAACGGAATTGAATTGTCGAACTATCCGAATCCATTTTACGATCAGACGATTATCCATTATGATATTTCAGGTTTGTTATCAGTTAAAAAAGCTGAGCTGAAGGTTTTTGATGTGCTTGGTCATACAGTGATTACGTTTGGATTACATGATAAACGCAGCGATATTCCGGTTTCAAAAAACAATCTTCGCAGCGGAATTTACTTTTATTCACTTTCTGTGGATGGTAAAATTATCAAAACCAACAAGCTGGTTGTGTTGTAATGATATTCAATTTCCATCATTGGATTGAAATGTGAAATCGGAAATATGAGATATGAAAATCCTCCGATTTTATCTTTTCACTTCCTGATTTCGTATTTTCAGATAGCTTTGCAGCGTGCCGAATCTCTTTAAAAATTACCTCTCACTTGTTAAGTTCAGTCACACTGTATTTGCATTGCCTTTTGCAGTGATTGGTTTTTTCCTCGGCATCCGGCAAACAGGGTTTCATTTTGATTTGTTGTTATTTCTGGAAGTGGTTCTCTGCATGGTGTTTGCGCGAACATCAGCGATGGCTTTCAACCGTTATACCGACAGAAAGATCGATGGTAAAAACGTGCGGACCAGGAACCGTGAGATCCCATCAGGAATTATTTCCGCTCAATCCGCTTTTGCTCTTGTCTTGCTGAGTTCACTTTTGTTTATGGTCACGACTTATTTTATCAACCCGATTTGTTTTTATCTCTCACCAATAGCCTTATTAGTTGTGTTGGGATATTCCTATACAAAGCGTTTTACTTCACTCTGTCATCTGGTGTTAGGTTTGGGACTTTCTCTGGCACCTATCGGAGCTTACTTAGCAGTAACCGGAACGTTTGATTTGCTACCGCTTCTCTTTTCGTTCACAGTACTTTGCTGGGTTAGTGGCTTCGATATTATCTATGCTTTGCAGGACGAAGAGTTTGATAAGGCAAATCAATTGTATTCTCTCCCTGCTTATTTTGGAAAAATAAAAGCGCTGAAACTGTCATCGATCCTCCATTTTTTTTCAGCAGCATTTATTGTAGCAGCCGGAATCTACGGAAGCTTTGGTGTTGTTTACTGGATCGGAGTTGCAGTTTTTATTTCCCTGCTGATTTACCAGCATACACTGGTAAAACCGGATGACCTGAGTAAAGTGAACCTGGCTTTCTTTTCCACCAATGGAATTGCAAGCATTGTGTTCGCTTCGTTCGTGGTAGCGGAACTTGTCAGCAGGTGAAATTACGGCCTCGTAAAATCGAATGTTATGACAGGCGTGTTGAAAAGCATCGCATATTTACTCCATGTTTCAACCGCGTTTCGATGCTTAACGACAATGTAATATTTATGCGTAGGGAAAAGAGCAGCCGGATCGAATGAAAATGTTCCATAACCGTGTGTCGTTATAGTTCCGGTTTTGCTTGCAGCACTTACATTAAGGTTAAGGGAATCCACCAGCTGAACAGTAATGGTGTCACACAATGCAGGATGATTGAAAGGATCAACTGCAGCAATCATGCTGTCGGCACGCAGATAAAAACCTTCAATAAAAACCTTTAAGTTCAGATCGATTGAACAATTGTTTATGTTCACAGCAACAGGAGCTGATGTTATGCAGTTAACGATAGCACTATAGCTTCCCGCAGTATGCACGATAATACTTTGTGTAGTTGCTCCGTTGCTCCAGAGATAATTGGTTCCGCTGCTCGCAGTTAACGTAACTGAATCCCCAGTGCAAAATGTTATTGGTCCGCTTGCTGTAATCGTTGGAACAATGCCGGAGTAGGTGAGTAGTACATCATCAATTCGATATTGAGTAACGATGCCATTTTCTTTAAACTGAATTCTAAGATTCGGTGTTGATGGAATTGTTCCGCTTGCTGTTCTGTAATACCATAGGGAAGTACCTGCACCGGTTGGCAATACAGGGAAAGAAAGATTTGTATAATTAATTCCATCGCTGCTTATCTGAACCAGCAGATCCGAACCGTCTCCGGCAGTCGTGTTCTTATTAATTCCAAATGATAATTGCAGGTTAAGAAACGCGGAAGTATTAATGTCACCAATGATGAAATTCTTGCCAACAGTATTCGTGAGAAAAACATTTGCTCCACCTGAAGCTCCTGTGTACTTGGTCCACGAACTGGTCGTGTTTCTCATGTCACCGCTTCCTGACATCGTCAGGTTATCGTTGTCAAATCCATTACTCGCTTCGTAAGCTGCAATTGAAACTGCGCTTGCGCTGTGAACACTGTCCATCGTTTCAAGAAAGACCGTTCCGCTTAATAAATTCGTTGCAGTAACTACAACAGGTGCTGAAGTGGAAGTACATCCGTTCGCACTCGTAATGGTGACTGAATAATTTCCCGCAGTTGAGACACTCACCGCTTGTGTGGTGGCAGCGTTTGACCAAAGGAAAGAAGTTCCACTGCTTGCAGTCAAGGTAACCGGTGAACCACTACAGATGACAAGTGGTCCTGGAGGATTTATCGTAGCAAGTGGATTTGTATTCACTGCGACGATGGTTTGAGGCATCGAATTATTTGCATTGTTGCCATCTCCCGTCAATACTGTAAATGCATTGAACGTATAATTTCCGGCAGCACTCATGTTGTAAAGACTATCGAACGTTACAGTCAGGAGACCATTGGAAGCTAAACCACCTGCGTTAATTGTTTTTGAAAACGTCTTAAGCGTTAAAGACGGATTCGTAACCTGAAGTGTAACAGTCAGATTGATCGCTGAAAAATCAATTGTGTTTGTTCCGTAATTTTTCACACTTACCTGGAGTTGCTGGTTTGCGTTGGAGCACATCGGTGATAAAGGAGAAATTAAAGATTGAACTCCGGCGTCAGGAGGAGCTATAGAGCCATATTGAAATTTAAAATAGGCGACAACAGGAAGATGGTCAGAGGCATTGTATAAAGCAACGGCAACAGCAGGAGGAACAGCTGTATTCGGCATGCTCATAACAGAATCATTGTAATGATGACCGTCATTTCCATAAGGAATTTCGGAGTTTGCAACATAGCTCATTCCACCAGCCTGACCGATTGCCTTTGAATATAGAATCAAATCGAAACGATCGTCTAAACCGCCGGTTGATCCGCCTCCCAGGGAAACCGATTTACGCGTTGACTGCGTATGACGGGCAGCATACACAGAATTATTCCAAGTTCCTGTCATGGTAATCGGATCAATGAAGTAGCCTGTATTCGTTGAGTCAAGAAGTTTCACATAAGCTGTTTCGGTGTTGTTGTAGAAATTAAAATCACCACACACAATAAAGTTTGATCCTGGAGATAAGATATTGGTCACTTTTCTTAAACTATCAACTTCCAGTGCGCGTTGTGCTTCATTGCTAGTACCCGCACTTGCTTTGAGATGCACGGCATAAATTCTCACCGTATCACCGGAAAGAAGGTGGACGAGTTTAAATTCATTGATGTCCCTGAGATCTGTTTTGATTCGCGTATTGGAAACAAAATGAAACTTAGCCGATTTAAAAAGTATCCCGTTGTCTGTATCCGCTCCGTTAATAAATGTTCCAGCAGAATAGGTTGTTGCAGAAGCATTCATCACATGAGATAAAAATCCTGTTAGACCACCCGGCGAAGTGACCTCTTCTACCACCAGGATATCAGGATTGGCATCTGCCATGATCGTCCTGTAATATGGATTCCGCAATGTTGTATCGGCAGTGCTGTCAGCGAGATCCGGGTAATTCAAAAGATTGTAAGCTATTAACTTTACCTGGTCTTCCTGCTGTGTGAATCCCTTAAAAGGATGAATCATTAGGATAGTTAGTATCCCAAAAAGAAATACCCTTTTTGAATGACGTAATAAGAACTGCATAACAAATCCTCTTTGCAGGACGCAAGTGTTGGTTTTCACGCTTAATAAATAATGGTGGGAGGGAACGCAATTTTTAAAAGCCCTGCCGCTAATGGTTTACAAAGATAAAAATGTTTTCCGAATGGCAAACCGTTGCCAGCTGGACAATGCAGCGCTTTTACGAACGAATCGCATGTTTTAAATTCTTCTTTATTTGATTAATCAATGAATGAATATATCTTTGCTTACTGTGATGATGAAAAGTATTTTCGCATCACAGTTTTTTATGGACGATATTTCTACAGGTAAAATGAAAAAGGCAATGGGTTTTGAAGACTTCCGCAAGGATGTATTAAATGACTATCGCCTTGCAGTGGAAAGTCGGCATGCAAGTCTTGTCGGTAGAAAAGAGGTACTTACGGGGAAAGCCAAGTTCGGAATCTTTGGTGACGGAAAAGAAGTGGCACAGCTTGCCATGGCAAAGGTCTTTCGCGAGGGTGATTTTCGCTCCGGTTATTACCGCGATCAGACGTTTATGTTTGCCATTGGTGAATCCACCATCACAGATTTTTTTGCCCAGTTGTATGCAAATCCAAGTGTGGATGCAGAACCATCATCAGCAGGTCGCTCAATGAATGGACATTTTTCCACGCGCAGCTTACACGCCGATGGTTCATGGAAAGACCTTACTAAAATAAAAAATTCTTCTTCTGACATTTCTCCTACAGCCGGTCAGATGCCGCGCTTAGTAGGGCTTGCATACGCTTCAAAGCTGTATCGTAACAATCCGGAACTTCATTCATATACAACGTTCAGTAGGAAAGGAAATGAAGTTGCATTCGGAACTATTGGAGATGCGAGTACTTCGGAAGGTTTATTTTGGGAATCAATTAATGCAGCCGGCGTGTTACAAATTCCGATGGCAATTTCTGTTTGGGATGACGGATACGGAATTTCTGTTCCTGCAAAATACCAAACCACCAAGCAGAATATTTCTGAAATTCTCAAGGGCTTTCAGCGAAATGAAAAAGGTGAAGGATATGTAATCTACCGTGCCAACGGCTGGGATTATCCTGCGCTTTGCGAGATGTATGAAAAAGGAATTGCCATCTGCCGCGAAGAACATGTTCCTGTTTTGTTTCATATACAGCAGTTGACGCAACCACAAGGCCATTCAACTTCCGGTTCCCATGAGCGATACAAATCGAAAGAACGGCTTGCCTGGGAAGAAGAATACGATTGCATCCGTAAGATGCGCGAATGGATGATCAGCACTGCGATTGCAACGGATGAAGAATGTAATAAGATGGAAGCAGACGCAAAGCATCTGGTGAATGATTGCAGAAAGGATGCATGGAATACTTTTATGAACCCGGTGAAAGAAGAGATCAGTACAGTCTCATCTTTTCTTGCTGCGCTTTCTCAACAAAGCAGCCAGTCGGCATTCATTGAAAAAATAAGATCAGAATTAGAAAATTCGTTGGAGCCTGCCCGAAGAGAAATTGTGGTTGCAATAAAAAAAGTATTGCTGTTGGTGAGAAATGAAAATTCACCGATAAAGGAGGAGCTCATTCATTGGTTAAACGACTACCATAAAACGAATGCTGATCGATACAATTCTAATCTCTACAGTGAATCAAAAGAATCTGCATTGAATGTGGAGGGGGTTCCGGCAGCATATGATGAAGACGTATTGGTTGACGGACGGGAAGTATTGCAAGCAAATTTTGATGTGCTGTTTTCCCGTAACCCATTGCTAGTTGCGTTCGGTGAAGATGTAGGAAGAATAGGAGATGTGAACCAGGGCTTTGCCGGCTTGCAGGCAAAATACGGAGAGATCAGAATTACAGATACAGGAATTCGTGAAGCAACTATTGCCGGGCAAGGTATCGGGCTTGCATTGCGCGGTTTGCGTCCCATCGCTGAAATTCAGTACCTCGATTATATCTTCTATGCGATTCAAACGTTGAGTGATGATTTGGCAACCTTACAGTACAGAACGAAAGGTGGACAGAAAGCACCAGTTATTATCCGTACACGCGGTCACAGGCTGGAAGGTATCTGGCATAGCGGATCACCGATGGGAATGATCATTAATGCAATCAGGGGTATTCATGTGCTTGTTCCGCGAAACATGACGCAAGCTGCCGGTTTTTATAATACGATGCTGGCGAGTGATGAACCTGCTCTGATTGTGGAATGTTTAAACGGGTATCGCTTAAAAGAGAAACTTCCGTTAAACTTAGGTGAATTTAAAGTGCCGATCGGAATTCCCGAGACGCTTGTAGAAGGAACCGACATCACACTTGTTACATACGGTTCCTGTGTTCGTGTCGCACAGGATGCAATCAGGCAGTTGGAACAATTAAGTATTTCGGTTGAATTGATAGACGTTCAGACTTTGTTACCTTTCGACCGTCATCATAAAATAGTTGAATCAGTTAAGAAGACGAATAAATTAATTGTGTTTGATGAGGACGTTCCGGGAGGAGCCAGTGCTTATATCATGCAACATATACTGGAAATACAAAAGGGATTTCAATACCTGGATACTGCTCCGCGAACGCTCACTGCAAAAGCACATCGTCCGGCGTACGGATCAGACGGAGATTATTTCTCCAAACCCGGTGTGGAAGATGTTGTTGATTTGGTTTATGAAATAATGAGTGAGTACGATCCTTCAGGCCATCCTTCATTTTATTTATGATACGGTTGTCTTAAAAAATTTTTGAGAAATAAAATTTATGGCAGAGAAAATAACAGAGAAAGAATCTCATTACGATCATCTTGAAAAGATGAGTGCTTTCGAGTTACTTCATCACATCAATGAGGAAGACAAAAAAGTTCCGTATGCCATAGAGAAAATTCTGCATCGCATTGAAACGGTTGTGATTCTTATTACACAAAAGTTGAAAGAAGGAGGCCGGCTTTTTTACTTGGGTGCCGGAACCAGCGGTCGGCTTGGTGTGGTGGATGCTTCCGAACTCCCGCCGACATATGGTATTGAACATGGCCGGATCATCGCACTGATCGCGGGCGGGGATTCTGCAATACGAAAAGCAGTGGAATTTGCAGAAGATGATCCTGAGAAAGGATGGAAGGAATTGCAGGAACATGGAGTTTCAAAAAAGGATGTCGTGATTGGTATTGCAGCTTCCGGAACAACGCCTTATGTGGTAGGAGCCGTGAAGAAGTGCATTGAGCATGATATACTTGCCATCGGCATAAGCTGTAACGAAGATTCTCCGCTATCCAAAGCCGTGCATTACCCGATTGAAGTATTGGTAGGGCCGGAGTTTGTGACAGGAAGTACACGCATGAAAGCAGGCACTGCGCAAAAGTTAGTCCTCAATATGATTTCCACTGCAGTCATGATACAACTTGGCAGGGTAAAAGGAAATAAAATGATTGACATGCAGCTGACCAACTCCAAGTTGGTAACACGCGGAACAAAAATGTTAATGAGTGAATTGAATATTACACTGGAAGAAGCCAATCAGCTTTTGAACGAATACGGAAACGTACGCAAAGTACTGGATGCAAAAAAGAAAGTGTAAATTTTTTGTTTTACGATTTCCCGTTTCCTGGTTCTAAACTTTCCGGCAATTTTTTCTGATGATAGACATCGAGTGCGGTGAGGATAGCAATGAATCCCCAAAAGGGAACGGAGGCCTTATCGGTATCTAAAAAATTATTCATTGCTCCGTGGACAAAATAAGTAATCAAACCAAGCAGCACTCCAAGTGTGATGAGTCGTATTTCGTAATCTTTAGATCGAATGTACAACATGGTTCCTTTGTACAAGACCACAATCACAATCAGGATAAATGTGACTGCTCCCAACACACCCGTTTCCGCAAGGGGACCAATGTATTCACTGTGAGAATTTCCCTGGTCGCCTGCATTGGTGCTGATGATGGTCATTTCATTTGAATGTTGAAACGGTGCATACTTGAATTGGTAAGTGCCCGGTCCCCATCCAAAAAATGGTTTTTGTCTAAACATTCGCATCGCTGAATTCCATCGGTTGATCCGTTCAAGATTTGATGCGTCGGTTGTAATGTTCGTGATGGACTCTATGTGAGAATTAATATCTGTAGACGACTGCTTCCTGTTCTTTTCAAGCTTCATCGTAATCTGTGTTCTGAAAGAAAAGAAAAGTATCAGCAACGCAAAGAGTGAAATTAATACAGTGACAAACTTAATCCGGAAAGCAAAAATGAGATACACGATCAATGCAACTGCAAGACTGACCCATGCAGCACGTGTATATGAAAGTCTAATGGCTGCGAGAAATATGATACATGCAATCGTAGAAAGGAACCGGTTGTTCTGAGAGTATTTTTTATTGCGTGATAGCCCGATCATGATCGGGAAGAACATGGCGATGGCAGCTGCATACGCAGTGTGGTCGTTGTAAAAAGGGTACATCACCCAATGCGCTGTCTTTTCTGTAAAGCCATAATGTGAATGATGAATGACAGTGTAGCCGATGATGATGATGAGTGGAATGACATACAACCAGATGAATCGTTTGATGTTTTTATATTCACGGAACAACTGCGTTCCAAGGAAATAAAATGCGATCACAAACCAAAGTCTTGCAAGTAAATGTTTCAGCGAAACAACAATCATGGTACTTGTAATGCAGGTGATAAAAATCCAAACCAGGTTCAGCAGAATGACAATGGTGATTGGGTGATACAGGATTTTTCTATCGAAGCCGCCTTCATAAATAATTTTAAAAAGAAATAAAATCATGATGCCGAACATCAGCGGTTCCGTAGGTACACTCAACGAGGTACCGAATCCTGATTCACTGAGATTGATGGCAAGCGGAGTTGCAAAAACAACAATAAACAGCAACGCATCAATTGCAAAAATTGCCATGTAGGCAATAGCAAGAACAACCGGGATAGCAGTGAACCAATAAAATTCTTTTATCAGACCAACACATAGCAGGGCAATAAAGCCAAGGCTAACACCATAAAACCATCTTAGTTTCAGACTATCGATCATGATTTTTTTTGCTGGAAAGCAAGCGCGAAAAAACTAATTCGAAAATGAGTTAATCATGTAAGGCTTTCTTTGAGCCAAACATCAGCAGCACAAAGAATGCAACGAAAAATGAAGCAGCAACGCTGATCAAAACAATCAACCAGCGAACAGGATAAGATTTTTTATCTGCAACAATCGGATGCGTAACTACATTGGCGTAGGAAAGTTCTTTGACCACATCACGGTAAGCAACATCGTAACTAACCTTAATGTCGTTGTAGCTTCCTCGCGCTCGCCAGAGGTGTTCTGTCAGTGAATTGAAATCTTCTCCGTTCTCAGCAAGTACTTTCAGTTGCGTTTTCATTTCATTCAATCCCTTGCCGGAGCCGGATGTCATTGCCTTTGCATAACCCTTCGAAACTTCTTTCGCCTGGATCTTATAATCGAGCAAACCGTATTTAGTATTGTAATTTTTTACCATGGATTCCAATGAATCCATATCTGCTTTTTTTCTTTCCAGTTGGTTCTTTGTAATTACTAAAACTTCCGTTGCTTTTTCTCTTTGAACAGAACGTATTTTCTGATCACCTAAACGGATGATGGAATCAACCATGGAAGCAGCTATGACAGGATCGGTGTCCCACACTTCTATCTGAACGGATTCATATTCGGTTTTATTAATCGTTACATTATCATCATACATTTTAAGTACTTCACCTTTCGCATGAATATCTTTGGTGGAATCAAGTTCATAATGATTCATCAGGTTAAAAGAGCTGATAATTTCCTGGCGAACATCAGACGACTGAAGCATCTGCAGCATCTGTTCTGTTGAACTTTCAGTGCTATAAGCAATCAGGTTAGACGGATAAATGATCGCAAACGATTTAAACTTTGGTTTGATAAACGAGGGGCCTGAAAACACGATGGAAGCAATCATGCTCACCACAGCAACCACCAGCAAATGCCATTTCCATCGAATGACTGCTTTTACAATATCAACTGAGTTCAGAAATGGATTCATAGAAGGTTAACAGGTTTTTGGATTAATCTTTTGCCGGCAGAAAGAAGATGATTTTGAAAAGGCGGTCAAAGGTAAAAAAGGAAATGAAAATCAGAAATTGCAGCAAAAAGAGGAATTATTCCTCTTCTTTCAGAATCCTGAAAAGGTTTTTGATGCTGATGAGCCTGAAAGCAAATGCCACCGCAAAACTTCCACCGGCCGCGATGAGAAATCTCCCAACCCAATTTAACTGAAGATGTTGTGAATAATAATTAATAAGGATCACAAAAATAATGAAAGCAAGGAGTGATCCGAGTAATTTGTAGTTTATTTTAAACCGGAAAATATATTGTACCATAAGTACCTGGGCAAGCGACGTAAGCAATTGAGTAGTGAGGCTTGAATAAGATGATCCGGCAACCTCCAATTTTGGAATGAGAAAAAGATTTAACGTGATGTTGATGACCATTCCGATACTTGCCATGATGTTCAATTGTTTTAAATTGCCATTGGCTGTCAAGAGTGTTCCAAAAATATAAGTGGATGAAATCGGAATAAAGCATGACATGAGTACGCCGAAAACCGCAGCAGATTTTTCAATGTGTGTCGTTCCCGGATACAGCATCGTCATAATTTCAGTTCGGAAAAAGAAAGAACAAACGGCAATCACAATAGCTGGAACTACCAGCAATGAAAAAGAAAGACGCACCATGTTTTCAACCGGGTGTTTCAGTTTTATCATGCGCGCAAAAATAGGGAGGAGAAGTCCTGCAAACAGGAATGCAATCATGTTGGTTGCTTCGAGTAACCTGTAGGCGGATGCATAAATTCCTGCTTGTTCAGCGCCATCCGGAAGCATCCGTTCGAGCATGACGGTATCAATGCGATTGTAAAAAGTCATCAGTAAAACCAGTACAGCATACGGATAACTTTTTTTGAGGATCATCAAAAAGAAAGGCCAGCGCCAGGCAAGTCGCTTCACTTTTGCTTTATCGAGTACAATCACCAGCGTAATGATAGCAGTAATCAGGTAAGCAGCGGTTTGCGCGAAAATAAATAATCGAATATCGAATGTGTGATTTGCTACATGTCCCCATAGGAGGAAGCCGCATATCGCAATCATGATGGTGCGGTCAAGAACAGAAACAAAACTATCGGTTTTGAAAAGATGCAAGCCTGCAAGATTGGAACGCAGGTACAAGATGAATAAGATTAATGCCTGGTTGAAAACAAGCACAAGAAGCAATTTCAACATGTCCCATGTGTATCCGATGATGGCTCCGCCTATCATGGTCACAACCAGAAAAACAACTGCAAGCATCATTCTTAACATGACAATACTTGCAAAGTGTTTGCTCAACAGGTGATTGTTCTGAGCAATGTTTTTATTGTTAAACGTGGTGATTCCGAAATCGAGAATGATATTCAGCAGGAATGAAAAATTGAACAGCGCATAATACGTTCCATACACTTCAGAACCCACCGCTATTTGAACATAACGATCAATGCCGAGTATCCAAAATGGCTTAACTAATAGATTGAGACTAAGTACTAAAGCTAAATTGGTGACAAATTTTCTTTGCATTTGAAAAAATCATTGAGCCGCAAAAATAAAATAAATAACGAAGAAGGTCCGATTTATTAAACCGAGCGAGCTAACTCAAATTTTCAAAAAAAAATCTTAAATGGGTCTCTAAACAGGGATGTTAAATATCTAAAAAATTTTATTGAATAGCCGCGATTAATAAATTCTCAGTTGTTTCCTATCTGAACCGCTTTTATTTTGATGTGAAAGGGAATTTTCCTGTTTACATAGTTCCTCTTTGATGTCTTGTTCAGAAATTTTTAACAGATCTTTTGTATTTGTACAGCCCAATATCTTCTTCGCTTTATATAAGTAAGCGTTCACGCTGTGGATGGAGAGATTTGTTGTCTTAGCAATTTTATAACGGTCCTTATCCTGTGAAAGCATACAGATAATTTTCTTTTGTTTCTCACTCAGGAGAGAAAACGGATGAAATAAAACGCCTTCTGATAATTTAAACCGAAGCTCGGTCAAAGAGGATGATTTCTTTTTACGTTCTGATGCATGATCCTGAACGATACTTTTAGAAACTGTTTAAAATTCAGTTGAAAAAAATGTTATAAAGCGCCACCGGGCAAATTGCGAGCAACGTATTTAGGTATACCAAAACTTAAATATTA